>CAZHIQ010000114.1:0-1548 GCA_964532595.1 uncultured Roseivirgaceae bacterium | reverse complement strand
TGCCGATCACATCGACAGATCAGGCGGGATTTCTGCGGGCATATGCGACACCGTGTCGGCCCCTTCCGACCGCTTTCCCCGGTTATAGCTCTCACTTTCTTTCGGCTCTGTCAAACCTTATAAAGTACTTCGTACGAACGTACTCTACCGCCTCTTCAGGGCGGACATCGAGCGTTAAGACAAGAGTATCACGTGAGTAACCTCTGCTCGAAAAGACTGCGACTGTACCATTAACTACAAACTCATCGTGCGGCTCAATCACTGTGTCCGTCAATTCGCGAATAAACGCAGGCATTTGACTGAAATCGGATACGGTCACGCTCGCGCCAGTTATTGCATCAACCCATTCCAATGTCACGGGAGGGAACCTTACGTGAACGTGCTCATCAGACCTATTCAAAAATCGTAGCGTTAGGAACTCGTAGTCCAAGTATTCATGACCAGGATCTCGTTGTACCGTACGCGACCCATGTATCACAATAGCGCTCAAATTATCCTTCCGGCCACCAACAGGAAGGAAGACGATCCATGCAGATGCCAAAAGGAACGCGCCCAATGAGAGTCCCAGAACCAGCCTCGTCCAGGTGCCTTTAACCCTCATAATCGCTTCCCTAACGCGGGTTGTTGTTCTTTCTTGTCGGTGTTGCGAACGGACCGTATCAAAACACTGCGCCCCCAAATCCTTTAATCGTTCCTCCAGTAACTTTGATCCATTCATCCCCGTAGTGAAGCTCCACATCGATCCAGTTATAACCTATTCCTTTATCCTCGACCCATACTCTGGAACCCATATTCTCACAATCCCAATAGATTCCTTCCTTGTAATTGCATCTGCAGCAGCTTCGCGTCTGGCTATATACTATGGCCTTGCCGAACCACCCCATTGTACCTCGCGCTGTTACCGTCACACCCTTTCTGATCGTTACCGCAGCGATCGGGGTCGAAGCTACTATACCGCCACTCAAAACGAATGACCCAGTCCAGTCCCGCTGACCATGTTGACGATAATAACGATTGGCCGTGGGATGCGAGAGTACTTCGACCTTGCCGCCTTCGCACCGATTATAAAATGTTGGAGAAGTATAGGAATGCTGTTGTCTCAGTTGGTCTATGAAGTGTCTATGATTGCTCAGTATTCCGTCCAGCAAATCGTCGTTCATTTCGATCGACGACGGAACGGGAGCATCATCGATCGGATCGCTTGCGTAAACAGCACCTTCCGGCAGTGGGCCGACGAATTTCTCAGGATATACCGCAGACGTCGTCCCTGACGGATCAATGAAGACAAGGGGATTGGCACGCGCATAGGCAGTGAGGTTCATGCCGTCGCCATAATTTAACACGTCCCGCTGCACCCACCGCCCCAGTACCGGATGGTAGTTGCGATGCCGGACGTGGTAGATTCCGCTTTCCGCATCATACTGATACCCCGCAAACAGCACATCCTGCTCGTAGTCGCTCACCCCGTCGGCGTCGTCGCTGAAATCGGGGTCGAGGATGGTGACCTGGCCGTAGGGCGTGTAGTCGTAGCGTTCGATGACGGCGCCG
>CAZHIQ010000113.1:0-1609 GCA_964532595.1 uncultured Roseivirgaceae bacterium | reverse complement strand
TGACCGAAGTGGTGCTCAAGGAAGCGCCTGATGATATCGTCGACGCTTTCGTCGGGCCGGATCCCGATCTTCAATTCGAAGGCTACCTGGCTACAGCGCAGCAATTGATGCTCGCCGGTCTGATCTCGACGGCGGAGGTGGATCTTTTTGAGATGTATCGCAGCAGGCTGAATCAGGCGGTTGAGGAGTATCGGTCATTGCCTCCCGCCGAAAAGGAAGCGGTAGCCAAGTTTCTCGCTGCCAACTCCGAGGGAATCGCTGCCCTTAATGGGATACTTGCTGATCTGAACAGCAACGCGTTGGCTATCGGTAACGCGAGAACGATGGGGATTTGCGACGATGTTACCTTCAAGGTGGATAAAGTAAAATGCGGCGCCGTCCTTCTCCTCGATGCTTTTATCGTGCTCGGGTCGGGATTGGGAGCTGCCGTGCTGGCGACCAATCCCTTGGGTATTGCTATCGCTACGGGTATCGTGGCATATGTTACAATCCCTGCGGCAATGTCTTTCAAGCAGAATGCTCTGGCTATTATCAACTCACGCGTGAAAGCAGAACTCGTGGAGGCAGGAGCGTTGTCGGGGCGACTGAAAAATGATGTAGTCAATATGAATCAACCCTACCCGATAGATCTCCGTGTGCTTAAGACGAATTTTCAGAAAAACGATGCAAACTCAAACGTGAGTTGGGTAAGGGACGTGCTGTCGACGATCGAAGATTTTCGTGTGATGTGGGATAACCTCCGTCCCAAAATTAAAGATGCCGAGCTTACGCCTTTCGTTTATCCGGATAGTTCAGCGGTGCTGGAGGGGAGTGAGTCTCTTTCATTCCTGTCGGTCGAGGTGTTGAATCGCCCTGATATAGAGGCATCGCTTTCCGAGGAGAACGGTATGGTATCCGTTACGTTCAGCGGTTCCGGGACCGGGGCGTTCGAGTATGTATTTCGCTATAACGATGGTTCCTTCCAGGCGGAAAGTCAGCCGTTGGCGGGCGTGGTGGAAGATGATTCGTTTATTGAAATAACTGTGGACGGAGTCACCTATCGCGGTACAGGTTCCAATGACGGGGGATACTCGCAGGGTACGGACTACCATACCGATGTCGGTTCTTCGGAAAGCTGTGGTTCGAATGACGACTATTATATCTATATCACGGGTGTTGCCTGTGATGAGAACAATACGTGTATTCGACTGTTTTCAACCATCACACACCGCTCCAGCGGTGGATGCGGATTTATTCCCCTGTCAGAAAAGTCCTATCCCCTGGGCACGCCACAGTCGTGCGACATGTGTACACCGACCCTGATAAGGCTGGACATCACCCCAGTCGGAACGGGGCCGACCTATACGCACGCCGACAGCGATACGTGGCTTTCGATTACGGAGGTTACTGACGATTATTTCACCGGCACCTTCCGGTTCTTTGGCTGTAACCAATCGAGTGTCGATCATGACAATTGCCAAAAACCGAGTTCCTATTATTGCTGTCCAACTCCGGGGTTGGTTACGGGTAGTTTTAGGGTGAGACTGTAAGGAGCTGGTTTCTGGTTTCCAGGTATTGCTTCGCAAGGCTGCGGTGAAAGTTAGAAGTTAGAGGTTCGAAGTTCGAGGTT
>CAZHIQ010000112.1:0-1770 GCA_964532595.1 uncultured Roseivirgaceae bacterium | reverse complement strand
ATGGAACAATCGTTTCATCGAAGAAATTTCAGGCAAACCGGCTTATCGACCGAGATACGCTTGCCCGTGTCTTCCAGTGAGCCCGTTTGCTTGTTACGTCTAAAAATGGAAATGTTGTTTGCGCCCTGATTACCTACTAACAGGAATGTACCCGTCGGATCAATTGCAAAATTTCTGGGAGTGTCAATTCCTTCACGCTGACGGCCAACCTGCCTCAGCAGGCCATCGGCTGAAATTGCATAAATAACAATGTCGTTGGCATCGCCGCGATTCGATGCATAGAGAAACTTTCCATCGGGAGAAACATGAATATCCGCCGCTCCAATACGTCCTTCAAAGTCGGATGAAACCATCGGGACAATCTGCTTTTCTTTGAGGGTTCCGTTCCTATAGTCATAGGCAACTACCAATCCCTCCAATTCCATCACCGCGTAGAGAAATTTGCCATTCGGATGAAAAGCCAGGTGTCGCGGACCTGCACCCGCTTTCACTTCGACAAATGGCACCGCAGCATGGGAAAGCGGCTGAGGGGCTTCAGGATCGTACCGATATACCCCTATTTTATCAATGCCCAGGTCAGGCACCAGGAGAAACTTTTCGTCCGGTGTCAATACAACAGCGTGTACATGGGGCTTCTCCTGACGACGTTCATTCACACTTCGTCCCTGATGTTGGATGACCTGAACCTGGTTCGTCAGAGAGCCGTCTGCCTCCAGCCGGGTTACCGCGAGGCTGCCTGCGCCGTAGTTTCCGGTAAACACGCCCCGGCGTGCTCTGTCGACTGATACATAACAAGGTCCACTCCCACCCGATGTTCCTCTGTTTAGCAAACGCAATGTCGCCGTGTTGCGATCAAACGAGAAAGCATTGATGCCCTGCCCCTCGCCTGCTTCACTAACGGCATAGAGGTTTTCTCCATCCGCACTGAGCGCCAGAAACGAAGGGTTACGGATATCCGTATACTTTGACCGCTCCGAAAAATTGCCGGTACTCGAGTCGAAAGTGTAGACATGGATACCATTGGTACCCTGATCGTTGGTGTACGTACCAACAAACAGGAAGAAGCTTTCTTTGTCCTTCTGCGCCATTACTGATGGCGTAGTCAGTAAAAAAAGAAATGCCAGCAAACAAAAGTTTTTCATACGCGGTCGTTTAGCGCAATTCCGAATCAATCGTCGGAATGTGGTTCGTCAGTTGTTTTGTCAAGATCCTTAAGAATACGATTCACATCCTGCTCGGTTGAATTGAGTTTGGCCTTACAGATGCCGATAAGAAAAGCAGCGCGCTTCACCTTCTCCGACAATGCATCAACCGAGATCTGTCCCTCTTCAATTTCGGAGACAATGTGCTGGAGTTCCTCGAAGGCTTCGGTGTAGGTCGGTGTATCGTTTGCCATGATTCGCCAAAATTCTTAACGGACATATTACGGATTCTTCTCCTGATTTGAAAAACTATCAGTGCTGGGAGCCTCCCGAACCGCGATAACCTCGCTTGATACAGTTCCATCGGCAAACGTCGTCTCGATGTGATCACCCTTCGTGAGTCCTTCTGCCGAGGTAACGATTTTCCCGTTAATCCGCGTCAACGTATAACCTCTCTTCAGTATGTTATCAGGATGCAGATGTCGAATTGAATCCGAAAGTCGCCCGATCATACCATACTGATCCCGCAGATAGGATGCTGCCCCCTTCTTCATCGCCAGATTGAGAGCACCTAGTTCGCTGCTTCTTGTCTTGTGCATCATTCGCGCTGCGCCCGAAAGTTGAACGA
>CAZHIQ010000111.1:0-1999 GCA_964532595.1 uncultured Roseivirgaceae bacterium | reverse complement strand
CGTCTCGTCTTTACGACAAGCACCCCGTTTGCTCCTTTGATACCATAGATCGCAGTAGTGGAAGCATCTTTCAAAATCGAAATGCTTTCAATTTCATTCACGTTGATCTGCTGCAGCTGCTCATACGAGTACTGCACATCATCCACGATGATAAGAGGTTGGTTACCCGCGTTATTAAGCGAACTCACGCCCCTGATAAAGAAATCGGAGGCGTCGCGCCCCGGCTGACCCGAGCGCTGGACGGCAAAGAATCCCGGGAGCTTTCCAACTAAAGCATTTTGCACACTTGAAATCGGCACCGTACGTATTTCCGATGCTTGAATAGAGCTGACAGCACCCGTGTTTGTGATACGGCGCGTCTCGCCAAAACCAATTACCATTACCTCGTCGAGGGTGGTAATACTCGGTGAGAGCTGAATATCAAGGAACGTTCGATCTCCGACCTTCACCTCCTGGGCATTGAACCCAATGAACGAAACAACAAGTACATCTGAAGGATCGACCTGGATCGAGAATCTACCATCGGCATCGGTTGTCGTACCGAACTGACTTCCTTTGACGAGTATGCTAACACCGGGAAGCGTTTCACCATCAGCCGAGACTACCCTTCCCTGTATCGGCCTGTTTTGGGCAAACGAGACTGTTGTAAAGAAACAGCAACTCAGAAACAGTATAAGATTTTTCATGCGTTGATATTTATCGTTGTCCGGCTTTACCAGCCCGGGTTTTGAACCATGTTTACATTTTTGACGACTTCGTCGAAAACAATCGGATACAAATACCTTCTTGGTTCGAATTCTGTCGTCAGAACCGGTACCGGTGTATAGTTCAGATTGCCCCCTGATCTTACGATTACCAGTCCTTCAACCGGCTCTGAGAAAACGTCCTCAGCGATTTTCCATCGACGTATATCCCAATATCGGTGCTCCTCGAATGCCAGCTCTATTCTCCTTTCGTTCCGGATAACTGACCGCATAGCATCCCTATCCATATTCGGATCCAGTCCGTATTGATTGTCGTCTCCGGGGAGAATACCCGCGCGTGCGCGAATAGTTCGTATCATTTCATAGACATCTTCGGTGGGCCCGGAAAATTCATTCTCGGCTTCGGCATAGTTGAGAAGAATTTCAGCAAATCTGAATACCACCCAATCATGGGGTGTATCCTCGTAATTGGGAGTCGATTCAAAATCGCCCATAAACTTTCTGAGGTAGTAGCTTGTCTTCGTCTGCTGAATACTTCCTCCAGGCTTATGCTGTCCGCCTTCAAAAGTTTCAATAAACGTAGAGAGCCATGGGGCACCGTTGTGTAAGATGGTCTTACTTAAACGTGGGTCACGATTAGCATAGGGATTCGCCGGATCGTATGAGGGATCTGTGATCGGCTTTCCATTGATCATAGGAAATGCGTTCACGAGGTTCTGTGAAGGGCTTGTTCTTCCGTTGCCCTGATTCTGGGATGAAAAACCAACAGGTCCGTTATTCGTCTCAACCGAGCGACTGATGCCCCCCGTTCGAAAAAATATTACTTCGCCGTTGTTGGGGACAATAAATACATCTTTGAAGTCGGGCACCAGCGAGAAGTAGGTATTCTGATCGATAAACTCCTTTGCCGCATCCGCGGCTCTTTTCCATCGGTTAGCGTCGTAGCTCGGGTACCCTGTCAGCGGGTTGCTTCCGTCGATGTTTCCGCCGTTAAACAAAGGACTCGCGGCGTATAACAGCACTCTGGCCTTTAACGCAAGAGCTGCTTCTTTAGTGGCAACATGGCCATTGATATCAGGATTGTCTATAGGATAGCTCCGAAGCAAGTCCTTAATGGCGTCGCACTCCGAAACAATAAAGTTTACGCACTCCTCGAAGGTGTTACGGGGAAGCTCGACATTGTCACCCAGTTGAAGGACTTTATCGCCCATCAACGGCACCCCGCCATATCGCTTCAATAACTCGAAGTAGTGCATCGCTCGGATAAACCTGGCTTCACTTTTCCACACATCCAC
>CAZHIQ010000110.1:0-2084 GCA_964532595.1 uncultured Roseivirgaceae bacterium | reverse complement strand
TCCGGCTCATCCGTTGATCCGGTTTCGGGACCGAACTCGGTCGTGCCATCGTTCAACCAGAGCTTGGGCATCATCGGCGAGCTGTCGTTGATATTGGTGGTAATCACTCCCTTTTCGCCGATGATAAGAACACCATTGGCGCTGTTGGTGCCGCCAAAGTCCTTATCGGGAGGAATGATCTCCGGACGTGAAGGGCGGATACCTCCATCGCTCCAGGTCATCTCGATAGGCGACTTGCTCTTTTCCGTCGCGGCGAAATGAAGAGTAATAAACGATGACGGTGGACAACCTTCGGGGTGGTAATCCGGCGTCCACATCTGTGAATAAATGGAGCTCACACTACACTCCGCATCTGTGGGATATTTCAGTCCGAGCGTGCGGAACGGAATGTCGATAAGGTGACATCCTACGTCGCCTAGCGCCCCCGTTCCGTAGTCCCACCAGCCGCGCCAGTTAAACGGATGCAGGTTGGGGGTGTACGGCTTGTATTCCGCAGGGCCCAACCACAGGTCCCAGTCCAGGTCCTTGGGCTTCTTGCTTTCGTCCGGCTCGGGCATAGCAAAACCCTGGGGCCACACCGGACGATTCGTCCATATTTGCACCTTGGATATCTTTCCGAGTTTACCCGAGTCGATCCATCCCTGCACCATCTTAAGCAGCGGATTTGACGCTCCCTGATTACCCATCTGCGTCACCACTTTCTTTTCGCGTGCCATTTGCGTCAGGATGCGCGCCTCGCGAATGTTGTGGGTCAATGGCTTCTGAACGTAGACGTGTTTGCCGCGCTGCATGGCAAACGCCGCTGCGGGGCCGTGCACGTGGTCGGGTGTAGAGATCGTTACCGCGTCAATGTCCTTTTCACGCTCGAGCATGATACGGTAGTCACTGTACAATTTTGCTTTCGGGAAGTTATCGATAGAGCGCTTGGCTGATCCCGAAAAATCAACATCACAGAGCGCCGCTACCCGCTCGCGTCCGTTGACCGATGCGTTTTTGATATCACTTGTTCCTTTGCCCCCTGCTCCTATGGCCGCAAGCACCAGTTGATCACTCGGCGCCGTATAACCTACACCGCCCAGCACGTGCCGGGGAACAATAAGAAATGACGAAGCTACCAGACCTTGTTTGATAAATGTTCTTCTCGATGAATCGGCTTTCATAGGTAAAGGGATTTACATGAAAGGGAAAGATAGCAAAATTGAAATTAATTCGAAATCGGTCTGCAAGCTATAGGATCTACCGGTGGCCTACTTCGCCACCTTCCTCCTGGCATTTGCCTTAACCACTTTTGCGGCCGTCTTCTTCAGGTGCCGGGCGAACTCGGGGGATATCCCCTCCGGCACGAACTTAACTTTGGTGGGCGACTCTCCGAACAACACGCCATACCAGATCAGCGAACCTAGGAACCTCCCGGCTGTGTTGGCGTGGTGAGAGTCAAAGGAATAACGCTTTCCGTCAGGACCGGTCCATTTCACCCCCGCATGCAGGGAATACTTTTCATTGGGAAACTGGCCCTCAGCAGGCTCGTTATAATCGAAGTTCGGATCGGGCTGGAATTCAAACTTCGGGTGGTTGCCGGCCTGCCAGAACGCGTCGCCCACGGGAAGAATCCGCACACCCAACTCATCGGCAATCGTCTGATAGGACTCCCGCGACCGTTCATACATCTCTTGTTCGCTTCGGGTACTCTCGCGTTCATTGAGCCGACCCCAGTCGCGGGAATCGGAGCGGTACGCCCAGGTCTGATGAACCAAGACTTCTACATCCGGCTGAAGCGCCTTGAGGTAGTCGTATATGTTTCGCGCATACGGCCGAAAAGTCGTCACATCTGTCGAGTGCTTCGACCATTGTTGAATCGTCACATAATCCCAGGTATCAGCAAGAAACAACTCTTTCAACGACTTTCCTTTATAACTCTTCCCCTTGGGATCGTCGGGGTTATTCTCAAACGCCTCGATAATACCCCAATGACGTGCAAGGGAACAACCACCCAACTCCGCGCGTCCGATGACTAACTCCACCCCTGCCTCTTCTGCCAACTGTGGAAGGAATGCGGACGCATCCTGCGAAAAGCTGTTACCAAT
>CAZHIQ010000109.1:0-2339 GCA_964532595.1 uncultured Roseivirgaceae bacterium | reverse complement strand
ATTGCGTCCGAGCGACAAGTATCCGGCCCCGCGCGTTGGAAGTCCTTATGCCAATGGCGATGGCACCGATGCCAATCTCCAACGAGGTGACTATTTGCGACTGCGCAACCTTGAGATAGGATACTCTGTTCCCAAGAACCTGTTAACACCAATCCATGCTTCCAATGTTAGGGTGTATTTCGCTGTGCAGAACCTGTTCACGGTTACGGAGTTCACCGGATTTGATGTAGAGTCAAGCGATAACACAAATCCTTATCCCAACGCCAGAAGCTTCATTGGTGGCGTTTCATTTACCTTTTAATCCTCGAATGTCATGAAAAAACATATTTGTCTGTTCATTTTGGTGTTCGGTCTGTTGGCCTCGGGATGTGAAGACTTTCTGGACGAATCGCCCAAGAGTGTGATAGCACCCGAAAACGCCTACAAGACAGCGGCTGACTGGCAGCAGTCATTGACGGGGGCATACGCGACGTTGCAGTCTGTATTTGTTGGTAAGCAGACGATCACCCTGTCGGAGTTTGGTACCGACGAAGTGATTCCCTTCGACATGGGTTGGGCGGCTTACTCACAGTTACACTACCATACGTTTTCGGCGACTCACGAATTCCTGGCTGTCCATTATATGGATGCCTACGAGGGAATCAAACGCGCTAATACAGTGATCGATATGCCCGAGGGAGTGGTGAGCGATGAAGTGCGCGAGTCGATGGTGGCACAGGCGAGATTTCTGAGAGCAATCTATTACTTCGACCTTGTGCGTATGTACGGCGGCGTACCGCTGTGGACAAAATCATCCATCGACAGAGATGATGTGATGAAGCCCCGCGCTTCGGTTGATGATGTGTACACGTTGATCACCGAGGACATGAAGGCAGCTTTGACGCTACCGGAATCATGGCCGGAGAAACGTGACAAGGGGCGTGCCACAAGTCTGGCAGCACAGGCATTCCTTGCCAGAATCTACCTTCAGTGGGGTAAACCGGAAGAAGCGCTCACGTACTGCAGCGCGCTCGACGGAAAGTTCCATTTGTACGATAACCTGAAAGACATCTTCGATCCGAAGAACAAGAATCAGGAATACGAGAACATTTTCGAGATTCAGTTCAAACATTCCGGAAGCTGGGGACTCGAAGGAAGCATTCAGCATTCGTACTGGGGCCCGCGGGGAGTGGGTGGTCCCGTCAACTTCGGTGGTTGGGGAGGCTTTGGCCCGAACCAGTATGTATACGATTCATTTGAGGACCATGACAAGCGCAAATCGGCCTTCTTTATCACTGAGTATGCCGGTGTACCGCAATCGCCGCCGGCCGCAGGCAAGTTCTGGGATGCCGAGTTTGGTAATGTGATTGAGGACGATCAGTTGAACTTTATCCTGATTCGTTACGCGGATGTGTTGCTCATGAAAGCGGAAGCGCTTAATGCGATTGGTGACGCTGGTAACGAAAAGTACGATGCTTTGAATCTGGTGCGGGAGCGCGCGGGACTCGACCCGATTACGGCTGCCGATGGCCTGAGTCAGGAAGCATTTGCCGAAGTAGTTCTGGAAGAGCGTTTGCACGAGCTGTGCTTCGAGCACCTGCGTCGCTGGGATTTGATTCGCTTCGGAAAACTTGGGGAATACCTGAGCACCCGCATAGGCGTTAATATCCAACCCTACCATGTGCTGTACCCGATTCCGCAGGCAGCAATCGATGCTAACGAAGCTATTGATGAGAACAACCCTGGCTATTGATTTAAAACAAGTTTGAGATGATTAAAGGTAAGATTAGTTTAAGATGGACGGCGTTCCTATGCGTCGTTCTCCTGGGGCAGGGCGTTATCGCCTGTGACGATGGTTCAGGAGGTGTTTCCTCGAAACAACCGGATCCTACAGTTGAAGTGAAAGACGGTGTGGTGACAGTCAATCCCCACGAGTATACGTTTGCCATCCGGAACCCGATGAAAGGACTTCGCGACTTTTTCGGAGCGGGGTATGACAAAGTTCGGGATGATTATCCGTATCCTTATGGATCGATTATAAAGGAATACATGCAGTGGAACATGCTGGAAGACAAGGAGTCGGACGGTGTGGAGAAGATTATTGCGTATAGCAATCACCGTTGGCAGGGTGTTGAAGACATCAACGTCAAGGTTATTCCTCGTATTTACATTGTGTGGATGGAACCGTGGCATGGAGGGTACGCGAAGAATACATACACCAATCACCCCGATGATCTGAATGGATGGCACTGGCCGAGTGATATTCCAGGTCAGACATACAATGAAGATCCGAATGAGCCGATCACTGGTGGGTACTTCCATCCGACTTTTCAGGACAGGGTTAAGAAACTCGTAAAGAA
>CAZHIQ010000108.1:0-2369 GCA_964532595.1 uncultured Roseivirgaceae bacterium | reverse complement strand
ATTTTCCTGTTAGCCTGATTTCGGTGAATGACGGATTGGAAAATCGATACACCTCGTTCGAGTACAATTCGACTACGGCTACATTCGATGCAACTGGTTCCATTGCATACTATAATGAAGTGACAACCGTTCCCGGAAGTGATTCGCCAGCCACGCGACCCTATGGCTATACCAAGTCTTTCTTTTTCAATGGACTAACGTCAAGTGAATTGGGCGTTGCGTATCAACCTGTGGATTTTCGATGGAACGGTCTCTTGTATGAGCAGCAGGTTTTTGAATCGAGTACGCAGGATCCGGTCGCCGTTACTCGGAGCGCCTATGCAACCTTTTCCCGAAATCTTCTGAATGATGAATCATCAAAGGTTGAGTCAGCCTATTATATCCGTCCTCAATATGAGATTTCATTGGTGGATGGTATGGAAACAAAGACAGAATATGAAAGTTTTGATTTGAATAGCGGACTAATAAAAAGTATCTTCGTTCGTCGCGGCACCGGTCCAGCAATGAGGTCAGAAGTTAAGTATTGGTGGGAGATTTATGATAACGGCTCCTCGCCGCGGTCACGAAACTTATTAACTCCTGTGGTACAAACGAAAAAGACTGTTAATAATGAAACAACCGAAATCGCCGCGACGCGCTGGAAAGACTGGATGTGTGATGCGTGTCCAAATGGCCTCGCTCCGGGACCGTTTGAATCATACGTTTGGAGAAGAAATGCGGAAGTCGAATTTTCGGCGTGGGGCGAAACCGATCCGGTAGATGGATCCCTGTGGAAACTCGTTGGCGGAAATGCATTGAATCCGAAAGGCCAGCCGGTCGTAAGTCATGACGTGTCACTTATTAGAAATAGCACTCTTTGGCATCCGACGCTATCTTTGGTAATTGCACGGGTTAGCAACGCAAACGCAGATGAGGTTTTATACGAGGGTTTCGAAGACTACACCTCCAACTACAGTACTGACGTTAAAACGGGACTGAAAAGCAGCCAGATAGCCTACAATGTGGTATTGCCTTCTCCCGGGACGTACACACTCACCTACTGGAGCAAGAGCGACGCCGACTGGATATTGAATGTATCCACCATTTCGTCCAATACAACGATTGGAGGAGTTGGCACTTTGATTGACGAGGTCCGCCTTCACCCCCAACAGGCACGAATGGTTACCTACGCATATGATGATTACGGGAATGTTATCAGCGTCTGCGACGAGAATAACAGGATCACCTACACAGAGTATGATGAGTTCAATCGTGTCAGGGTGGTTCGGGATTCTGACCGGGACATTCGAGAATACAACGAGTATAACTTCGGTGTAGACTAATGAAATGACATAGGCTCGCGTGGATCGGCTATCGGAATGAAGGGCAATGGCCGTCAACTTATGTGGACTGGAAGCTTGAGGGGAAACGCTTCAGGTACTTTAGTCCTGAAATGGCGCAAGGCAACCAGCGTGAAGCAGCGTGCGAATCGACCCACGGATCTCGGGCGATTTTTGTAAACGCGGTATCGTATGGACCATTCCCCCTTTAAGGAACGGTATTTTTCCCTTACCGGAAAAGCCGGTCTATGCATTCAATTCTCTTTTTCCTGTTACTTGCATGCGCTCTTCATCTCAGCGCTCAATCGCGGAAAACGGAGAAGCTCGTCATCGTAACACTCGACGGTTTCCGCTGGCAGGAGCTTTTCAGAGGTGTGGACGTAGCGTTTGTCAAGTCGCCGGCGACAGACACCACTGATCTCAAAGCTTTTCTGCACGCCGAACCCGCCGATGCGCGCAACGCGCTGATGCCGTTTATCTGGTCGACTGTCGCGCGGGAAGGCCAACTCTACGGCAACCGGAATCATGGTAACAAAGTTAACTGCAGGAACAACCGCCTGATCTCTTACCCCGGTTACAACGAAATGCTCGTAGGTTTCCCGAGCCTTCGGGTGTTCTCCAACCGGAAGGTTGAGAACCCGTTTGCCACTGTGCTGGAAAAGCTCCATCAGGAACGCGGCGCTAACGTCGCTGCGTTCGCCACCTGGGATGCCTTCCCATACATCCTGCGCGAAAACCAATCGGGAGTTGTTGTCAACGCTGGCCGTCAACCACATAAAGCAGAGGCTGGCATGACGGCGGATTCCCTCACGTTTCAGCGTGCGATGACGTATCTGGCAAAAGAACGCCCCGATGTTCTAATGATCGCCTTTGACGCTACCGACCACTACGCGCATCGGCGCGACTACAAACGCTATGTCGAAGCTGCCCACGCCACGGATGCTATGCTGGAGGCGCTTTGGAAATGGCTTCAGTCTCAACCCGATTACGCTGACAAGACCACTTTGTTTATTACAACGGACCACGGGCGAGGCACCAAGCCGGAGACCT
>CAZHIQ010000107.1:0-2516 GCA_964532595.1 uncultured Roseivirgaceae bacterium | reverse complement strand
AGTTCGAGAGTTCGAAGTTCGAGGTTCGAGAGTTCGAAGTTATTTGCTTCGCACGGCATTCGAGTTTCTGAGTGGCGCTGAGGAGACAGTCTCGTGAAACCGCCTGGTTCGCGAATCCGGCTTTAGCCCGAGTTGGAAGTTGACGGAATTGAGTTGATTCTCGAAAGCAGCGGTTGCGCCGATTATGCGCAAGCAGATACCGGAAGAACGGCATACATCCGAGTTGCCCAATGGCTAGAGAGCTTGCGCAGCAAACACTGCCTACTGTCGCCTGTATACTGTCAACTTTCTTACCTTTGCCCCTTCATCTGACAAAGGACTGCGCAAGAGGACGATATGATAATAAATCCAACAGAACAAGACGAAAAGGAATATCTGGAGCAGATTCGCGAGAAACTGCTGCTTGGCTTGCGGCGTATTGACGACCGGGTCAGGGAGTATGCGCATGAGCTTAAGCAGGCAAAGGGATATATTCACGAACACCAATCGGGACTGGATGAAGCCGACCTGGTTGCGGCGGAGCAGTCGATTAACCGCATGGCCTTTACGGGTGAATCGGCCGTTGCCAACCGACGGAAGCTGATGAAATTGTATCAGTCGCCGTACTTCGGCCGCATCGACTTCAGCCCGGGAAACGGCGACCGGGAAGCGCTGTATATCGGAATTCATACGTTCTTCGATGAACTCGACGGTAAAAACCTCATCTACGACTGGCGCGCACCTATTTCGTCGATGTTCTATGACTTCGAACTCGGACCGGCGTGGTATGAAACGCCATCGGGACGAATCGACGGACAAATTCACCTCAAGCGCCAATACAGGATTGTCGACGGACGCATGGAGTTCATGATCGAAAACGACATCAACATCCACGACGAAGTCCTGCAAAAAGAACTCAGCAAAGCGGCCGACGACAAGATGAAGACGATCGTCGCTACCATTCAGCGCGACCAGAACGCGGTTATCCGTAACGAAGACTCACCGGTACTCATTATCCAGGGAGTTGCCGGCTCGGGAAAGACCTCGATCGCTCTCCACCGCATCGCCTTCCTGCTTTATCGCTTCCGCGAAACAATCTCGGCAAAAGACATTCTCATCATCTCCCCCAACAAGGTCTTCGCCGATTATATCTCCAACGTCCTTCCTGAACTTGGAGAAGAACAGATTCCTGAGATGGGCATGGATGAACTCGCTCAGGATCTCCTTGAAAACAAGTACCGGTTCCAGACCTTCTTTCAGCAAGTCGCTCACCTGCTGGAAGCGAACGACGAGGCCTTTATCGAACGGGTGCGCTTCAAGTCTAACTTCGAGTTCCTGCGTAAACTCAATCAATACCTGATCTACGAAGAAAACAATTTCTTCCAACCACAAGAGCTCCGCATAGGCCGCACGGTAGTTCCCTACCCTTTTGTTGAATCACGGTTCAAAGCCTACTACCGTGTTCCGTTGCTGAAGCGGATCCCGGGTGTTGTGAAAGACATTCAGCAGTATGTTCGCGATGACGTGAAAAGAAAGCTCTCCGGAAGCGAGAAAGCGCGTATCTGGGAAGCGGTTCCGCGTATGGTAAGAGTCAACGATGTCTTTGAACTGTACAAGAACTTCTATCAATGGATGGGGCGTCCCGAACTCTTCAAAATGGCTCCGGGTAACATGCTTGAGTTCTCCGACGTCTTCCCCCTCATTTACTGTAAAATCCGTATGGAAGGGGTTCCCTCCTACGAACATGTCAAGCACCTGCTCATCGACGAAATGCAGGATTACACTCCTGTGCAGTACTCGGTGATCTCGCGACTGTTCAAATGCAAGAAGACCATTCTCGGCGATGTTACACAGACCGTCAATCCCTACAGCGGATCATCCGCCGATGTCATCAACCAGGTCTTTCCGCAAGCCGATGTCATCAAGCTGGTGAGAAGTTATCGCTCGACGCTGGAGATCATCGAATTCGCGCAGAAAATCCAGCCGAATCCCGAACTCATTCCGCTCGAGCGTCACGGTCCGGCGCCGGAGCTTAAGGGCTTTAACAGCAACAGCGAAGAGATCGCCGAGATTGCCAGGCTGATTGCCGACTTCCGGAAATCGGGTCACCACTCGATGGCGATCATCGCCAAAACCCGGCGTCAGGCCAAAACGCTTTTCGACGGACTCAAAGATCAGGGCGTACACCTCCTCACCGCCGACAGCACGTCGTTCCGAAGCGGTATCATCATCACAACCGCACACCTGGCAAAAGGTCTGGAATTCGATGAAGTCGTTGTACCCTTCGCCTCCGCGAGCAACTACCAAACCGAAACCGACCGCCGTATGCTCTACATCGCCTGCACGCGAGCCATGCACAGGTTGACGCTTACCTGGAGCGGAAAAGGAGAGACGAAGTACGAGGGGAACGCTTGGTTCTTGGACGTGTGAACCGAAGAGGAATTACGAATGACGTCCCGATAGCTATCGGGAGACGAATGACGATTCACGCCCGCGCCGACCTGTCTCCCCGGGCTGAAGCCCGGGGCAATTGATAG
>CAZHIQ010000106.1:0-2678 GCA_964532595.1 uncultured Roseivirgaceae bacterium | reverse complement strand
AGAATATCGAAAGTCGTCCGCTCTGGAAGCCCATGCATCTCCAGCCGGTGTTCAAAGACGCCCCGTACTACGGAAGCGGCGTTTCCGACGAGCTTTTCCAACGCGGATTGTGCCTGCCGTCGGGGAGCAACTTGAGTGAGGAGGATCTTGGGCGGGTGGTCAGCGCGGTTAGGGGGGTGCTGGCGCGCTGAGCGGGAGAGTTTGAAGTTCGAGGTTTGAAGTTCGAAGTTGTGCGAGCATGCCAGGAAGAAGTTGCTCCGTTTGACTATTTGCTTCGCACGACCGATCGGCTGCTGAGACGGCGAAGCGTTCCTTTTTCTAGTGCCGACTTCTTGGCTTTTGCCGCAACTGAAACTCAATCAGGCCTACCCTCCGCATAGGTTCGCAGACAAGCGGTCTCAGCATCTTCCAGTTTGTTTTTTGACCTAATCAAGAGCTTGCGAAGCGAATACTGTCAACTGTCTTCTGTCGACTGTTGACTTGTCCGGGAGTTGTCCAATTCCTTCATTCTCCCCGAAACATGGCCGACGTAAGATTGCTTCCCTTAGGGACGTCGGCGAATTCCGTCTTTTTTTGCTATTTTTGAGGTGGACATTGACCCTTGTTCACCTGATGATATCGTTTCAAATCCCCCAGGAACAGCTGCGAAGCTGTCTGTTACCCTTTAATTCCTCTTCCGGGGCGCTTAATCTGCTAGTCTGCGGCCATGGTTAAGCGTATTACCCGCTCCAACTACCTGATTCGGGCGATTTACGGACTTAAGATCCTGCCCCGTTGGGTTATTGTGCTCATCGACCTGGGCATTATTGCCTTTTCCACAGCCCTCGGCTACCTCCTCCGCTTTAATTTCGACATCCCGGAAATTGTTTCCCATAAGTTTCCGCTGGGTATTGCCATCAATGTCGTCTGTAGTCTGGTCGCGATCCTCATTACGCGCAGCTATCGCGGTATTGTGCGGTATACGGGGGTACAGGATGGCGTTCGCATCTTCTACACGCTGATCGTCAGCCTGATCCTGGTCAACGGTGTGAATGTGCTGTTCTATTTGAACGGAGCATCGTACGCCATCCCGAATTCCGTCATCCTGATCTCCATCCTGGCGTCGTTCCTCTTCCTGTTCAACTATCGCCTGCTGATCAAATACGTATTTACATTCTACAACCGCGGTGTGATCAAGAATTCCCATGTGCTGATCTACGGCGCAGGACAAACGGGTATTATCACCAAGCACGTCATCGACTCTTCCCGCACCTCCCGTGTGGTTGGATTCCTCGAAGACGACCGCAATAAAGTGGGTAAGGTGCTGAACGGCTCACGTATCTATCCGGGATCGCTGAAGACCCTGGAATCGTACCTCCTCAAGCTCGACGTCAACGACCTCATCATCACTGTGCGGAGTCTGCCCCCGGAGGTGAAGAACGAGATCGTGGACATCTGTTTGCGCAACGATGTGAAGGTGCGCCTCGTTCCGCCGATTGAGAAGTGGGTGAAGGGCGAGTTGAGTCTGAATCAGATTAAGGAAATTCATATTGAGGACCTTCTCGAGCGCGACGCGATCAAGCTTGACAATCCGTTGGTTCGGAGCGGTGTGCGCGACAAAGTGATTTGTATTACCGGTGCGGCAGGCTCTATCGGGTCGGAAATCGTGCGCCAGGTCATCTGTTATCACCCCCGCCAGATCGTTCTTGTCGACCAGGCGGAGTCCGCGCTCTTTGAGATCGACCGCGAGATCCGGACGCTGGGACTGAATGTGGCAATACACGCATATATCGCCGACATCACCAATCAGGTGAGGATGGATGCGATCCTGCAGGAGCACAAGCCCGACATTATTTTCCATGCCGCTGCATACAAGCATGTGCCGATGATGGAAAACAATCCGTCGGAAGCCGTGATGGTCAATGTCCTCGGAACAAAGAACCTGGCGGACCTGGCCGTCAAACACAAGGTTGGGAAGTTTGTGATGGTGTCGACCGACAAGGCGGTTAATCCCACAAACGTGATGGGATGCTCCAAGCGGTTGGCGGAGATCTATGTACAATCGTTGAACAACCACCTCGCCGCTGCGGGAAAGCCCCACACATCGTTTGTCACTACTCGGTTTGGCAATGTGCTCGGCTCAAACGGGTCGGTGATTCCGATCTTCAAGAAGCAGATCGAGCAGGGCGGACCCCTCACCGTTACCCATCCCGAAGTAACGCGTTATTTCATGACGATCCCCGAGGCTTGTCAGCTCGTGCTGGAGGCCGGTATTATGGGGCACGGAGGGGAGATCTTCCTCTTCGACATGGGTGATTCCGTGAAAATCCTTGATTTGGCGAAGAAGATGATTCTTTTGTCGGGCTTACGTCCGAATCAGGATATTTCAATTGTCTTCACCGGACTCCGTGACGGGGAGAAGTTGTTTGAAGAACTCCTCGCCCAAAGCGAAGATACGATTCCGACCCACCATGAAAAGATCATGATCGCCAAAGTGCGGGAGTACGCCTATCCCGAGGTCAACAACTATATCGAACTGTTCTACGACCTTGTCAACGATCGGAATGAGCTGAAAATGGTTGCCTTGATGAAGGAGCTGGTTCCTGAGTTTCGGAGTAATTATTCGAGGTTTGAGGTGCTGGATACGTCTGTCTAAAGGCAGGTTTAATGCAGGTTGAAATGCAGGTTTAATGCAGGTT
>CAZHIQ010000105.1:0-2767 GCA_964532595.1 uncultured Roseivirgaceae bacterium | reverse complement strand
CCCTCGGAGTTGGCAGCGAGAAACTTGGCTACCGCCTCCTTTTCGGCGTCAGGCAATGACCGATACTCCTCAATCGCCTGATTCAGCCTGCTGCGATACATCTCAAAAAGATCCACCTCCACCGTTGAGATCAGACCGGCGAGCATCAATTGCTGCGCTGTAGCCAGGTAGCCTTCGAACTGAAGATCGGGATCCGGTCCGACGAAAGCGTCGACGATATCATCAGGCGCTTCCTTGAGCACCACTTCGGTCACATCAAAAGAAAGTGTGTTTGTCGCGATTGGGGTCGTGAGGCTGAACGATTTGCCTCCCGTTTGCACAGGCACTACAAAGGCAAGATGTTCGTCATCAATACGAAAAAGCTCAATATCAATATCACCAAACTGCGCGGGAAAACTTTCATCGTTGATTACGATTCCCTGAATCGCGAGTTCAACCACTTGCAGCTCCTTCACATTGCGCGATACCGCTGAAATCGTACCCTTCTCGGAGGCAGGTTCATTTTCTTTATCGTCACAACCGACATAAAACAGAAGCGCTGTAGTGACCAGCACCATCTTGAAAGACAGAAAGGCGCGATTCATTGGCTGAGGGGTTTAGGGAGTAAGTTAATGATGATCTGTTTTTTCACAAAAGCGCCCCCGGGCAATTGGGCAATTTGTTTCTGAAATGTTCGTCTGATATCCCCTTGCTAATGAATCAAAAATCCTGTGCGACCGACCGCGCCCTCAATTCCGTCAACGTCCAACCCGGAGGTAGTGGACAGCACGCAGTTGACAGTAGACAGTAGTTTGCTTCGCTTGCTTTGCAGGATCTTGAACGCCTGGATTAGATAAGCTGGGCATGTACCGTACCCGCATGGCTGTCTCCGCGCGCGAGAAAGCGCGACCGAATGCTCTTCTGGAAACCGGAAACCAGAACGCAGTAGACAGTATTTGCTTCGCAGGGCATACCAGTAATTTCACGTCAGTGCATGCGCAGCAAAACCCCATGCGTGCTAGCACTCCCACCTTGGCCCCACTACTTCAAACCTCCCTCCGGAAGGCAAGCCTCGAACCTCCCTCCGGAAGGCAAGCCTCGAACTTCGAACTTCGAACTTCGAACTTCGAACTTCGAACTTTGAACTTTGAACTCCGGAAACCGGGTCGCGCTAGAACTCCGTCCCTGCCGAGATCTTGATGTTATCGAACTGAAGTCCACAGGCCGTTTCCGAACGATCGGTCGACGCGCTCGTATTACCACTTCCGGTATAGCTTGTTGAGAAGTGTTCAAGCTTCCACGTTTTAGGAACACGAATAATTCCGTCGGTCGCATAGCCAGAATTGCGCGCGAGGATGTCGTCTACAAACAGTTTGACCTGGTTATAGTCGGAATGGGAATAGTCGACTTTGATCGTAAACTTATGCCATCCCGTTCCGGCGCCCCAGGTGTGGCCTGTGTTCAGGTAAAAGGCGACCCGGCCCGGAACCGCCCAGGGTTCATTCTTCCAGTCATCATCGCCACGTCCAGAGTTGTCAGCCCAGCGAATTTCGCCCGTGCTACCGCCACGGAAGCCTGTATAAAACCCGTTGACCATGTTGTTTGCCCAACCGAAGTATCCTCCCTTGAGGTCGACGTGAGCTTCATGGCTCTTCTCGGTGAACAGGGGTCCCTCCCATTCCGCGTCGTCGAAACGGAAGTACCACTCGACCGTCGCAACCGGCATCTCGGAATCGACCAGCGCCGATCCCGAGTATTCATACGTCTGGTTTGAGGCCGTCGTGGCGATGAACGGATCGGTCACACCGTTTTTCAAGTTCGCCCGCGCGCATTTCTCTCCCGCGTACGGCAAATTCGTCACTACTGCTGCACCGCGCGTAAGCGTGCCCCCGGTCTTCACTGAAGCCCCTTCAAAATCTTCAAAGAACAACACCCCTTCCTCGTCAAGAGGATCGGGATCTTCTTCACCTGGATCTTCTTCTTCCGTTTCGACCGCCTGTACATCAATCGCGACCTCCTCACGCACCTCCTGACCATGGTTGTCGGTCACTTCAATAGTTACCGTAAGGGCCTGACTTACGTGCGGCACCGGTACAACAAGCTGTCCGGAGTAGGATAGTTCATCCTTCGCCTCCCCCACGGATACCTTCTCCCCTGTTCCGACAGCGTAAGAAAGGACTGCAATACCGCCCGGTGCTGTCACGGAGTATTTTAAGACTACCGAAGAGTCCTGCGTTACCGACACAACGAATTGCCCGTCAGAACTGACAAGTCCATCAGCGGTCACGGTAACCGTAGCTGCATCGGGAGTCTTTAGATCCCCATCGTCGTCACACCCGACAAGCCATAGAAAGGAGAGTAGAAAAAGTAAGTAGCGAACTTTCATCAGGATGATTTTAAATGTTTCAGTTGGACAACCAATTTAAGCAATAGCTCGAGATTCACAAAGTTTTCGAAAGATTTCACATCCTTCGTTTCGTTATTGAAATATGTCAAATTTTCGAAATGCTTCGTTCCGATTCTCCGACTCTTCGTGTAAGGGACCTGAGCGGAGCTGATCCAACCACAACCCGCGGAGTGATTGAATCCAAATCTTCCCTATGAAACCGAATCCATCACACCGCCGGCCAGCTGTCAACGGCCCCCGGGCAATTGGGCAATTTGTTTCTGAAACGTTCATCTGATATCCCCTTGCTAATGAATCTGAAAATCCTGTGCGACTGAAAGTGTCCTCAATTCCGCCAACGCCCAACTCGTGGTCTGTAAAGCCTACCTTTGGGAGGAAGCC
>CAZHIQ010000104.1:0-2963 GCA_964532595.1 uncultured Roseivirgaceae bacterium | reverse complement strand
AACTTCAAACTTCAAACTTCGAACTCTCGAACTTTAACACTCCAACACTTTCCTGATCTCCTCCCTTACTTTATCCGCATTGGGGAGCATCATTGCTTCGAGGTTTATGTTAAGGGGAACGGCGGGGAGATCGAGCGCGCCGTATGACCAGGGAGGGGCGTCGAGGTACTGGAAACATTCTTTGGCAATGCGACCGGCGAGCGACTCGGCGAAGGAGTTGAAGAGGGGCTCTTCGGTGAGTATCATTACACGGCCGTGCATGGACACTGCATTGACAATCGCCGTCCAGTCGAGGGGATAAAGAGTGCGGAGGTCGATGATTTCGACCTGACCGGGAAACGCCCGGGAAGCCTCTCGCGCCCAGTAGACGCCCATCCCCCAGGTGATGACTACCATCGAAATACCTCTTACAACCTGCGCTTCGTCGGCCATTTGGACAACACGGGCTTTTCCGAGAGGAATGATATAGTCGGCATCGGGTTCGATAGTCCGGGCGTCTTCCGTGCCCGGCAACTTAGACCAGTACAGTCCCTTGTGCTCAAGCATGATAACGGGATTGGGATCGTAAAACGCCGCCTTCATCAGGCCTTTGATATCGGCGGCATTCGACGGGTAAACGATTTTCACACCGCGTACGGAGAGCAGTGTGGAAGCGATGCATGCTGAGTGATAAGGTCCTCCGCCTCCGTAGGCTCCTACAGGAACGCGGATCAGCGCCTGAACCGGATACTTCCCTGCGGTGAGAAAACAGCTCTTCGACAGTTCAACAACAAGCTGATTGAATGCCGGCCAGAAGTAATCGCCGAACTGAATTTCAACTACCGGCTTAACACCCGCCGCCGACATCCCCACCGTTGAGCCAACGATGTAGGCCTCCTGAATCGGGGTATTGAAAACTCTTTCGTCGCCATACTTGGCGGCGAGCGTCGCAGCCTCGCGAAAAACACCGCCTAATCGGCGCCCCACATCCTGGCCGTAAAAAACAGCCTCGGGATGCAAGCGCAAGATATCGTCAATGGCGTGAAGCGCCGCGTCTACCATATTGACCCTTTCTGCTCCCTCGGGAGTGCGCGTACCTTGTTCACCCGTAACCGGTGTGGGGGCAAACTCGTGCGACTCGAAAGTCGCCGGATCGGGCTCGGGCGCCGCGACAGCACGCTGAAAGTCGCGCTCAGCCATGTCGCGCGCCGACTGCTCAAGTTCATCTACCTCCGAAGCCGATAAGCCCGAGGCCACAAGGACATCACGCAGACGCGGCAATGGATCGGAACGTCTATGGGACTCCAAATCTTCCCGATACCACTCGCGACGGACTCCCGAAGTGTGATGACCCAGCAACGGACATCGGGCGTGAAGAAGACAGGGACGTCGGTAGGTCCTGACGTGTTCCATCGCTTTGGCCACGGCTGCCCACGACTCCAGAAAGTCCGCTCCGTCTACGGTGAAGCGCTCCATGCCGGGAAAGCCTCCTGCGTAGGTGTAGGCGTCCATGGCCCGCATCTCACTGCCCTTGGCCGAAATACCCCAGCCGTTGTCCTGCACGAGATACAGTACGGGAAGCTTTTTAAGTACTGCCATCTGAAAGGCCTCCGCCACCTCCCCTTCTGTGACCGAGCCATCGCCCAGTGAGCATAAGACGAGCGGCCTCTTGTCCGTGAGCTTGCGCGATTCGAGATAGGCAATACCTTGAGCAATGCCGGTAGCCGGTATAGCCTGCATGCCGGTAGCGGCACTCTGATGGGGAATTTTCGGGAAGCCTTCGCGCCGCAGGGCGGGGTGTCCGTAATAAGAACGTCCGGCGGTAAAGGGATCGTCACGGCGAGCCAACAATTGGAGCATAAGCTCGTAGGGCTCCAGTCCTATACCCAGCAAGACGGATTCGTCGCGGTAATAGAGCGACGCGTAATCGTCGGCCGTCAGCTGCATTCCGACGGCCAACTGGATGGCTTCGTGACCGCGGGAAGTACTGTGCACATACCGGCAAACCGAGCGGTTTTCTTCGTATAATCCAGCCATGCGGTGCGCTGTGCACATCAGACGGAATGCCTCGCGCAGCACCGCAGGTCCTGATTCGGAGCCTAAAGCCCGTTTTTTCCGCCTCGTTTTCGTCTCTGCCATCGCCCGCCATTAGTATTGTCTAAGATAGAGAGAAGTGTTGGAGTGTTAAAGTGTCAGCGTCTAGAACCCAAAAGGGACGGTATGCGGGCGGACTCGCCGATTCCCACATAATTCCTTTGCTCCCCGGTTTTGAATCCAGAACTTTGGGAGTTTAACAGCAATAGCATGCCAACAAAAGAAGAGATTAGTCAGTGGTTTCGTGAATTACAGGCTGACATTTGCGCGCAGCTGGAGCACGCGGATGGAAAGGGCAGGTTTTCAAGCGACAGCTGGGAGCGGCCGGGCGGCGGCGGGGGCGATTCGCGCGTTATTGCGCGCGGAAATGTCATCGAAAAAGGAGGGGTCAACTTTTCCGCTGTCTGGGGCAAGGCTCCGGAACCTACGCTCAGGTTGTTGAAACTTCACAGTGACAGTGCCGCGCCCGATTTCTTCGCAACGGGAGTGTCTATTGTAATTCATCCCGAAAATCCACACGTACCGATTATTCACATGAACGTGCGTTACTTCGAAGTAGATGGGGGCGACGATCAACGCGTGTGGTGGTTCGGAGGTGGCATTGATCTGACACCGCATTATGTCGATGAGTCAGACGCGCAGTGGTTTCACCGGGAACTAAAGCGCGTCTGCGACGCTCATCATCCCTCCTACTACCCGGAATTCAAGCGCTGGGCCGACGACTATTTCTTTATAAAACATCGCAACGAAACGCGAGGCATCGGCGGAATCTTCTTCGACTATCTAAAAGGAGAGAACGGTTTTACCAAGGAACAACGCTTCGCCTTTGTCAAAGATGTAGGCCGTGCGTTTGCGCCGATCTATGTCCACTTCATGAACAAGAACCGCAG
>CAZHIQ010000103.1:0-3148 GCA_964532595.1 uncultured Roseivirgaceae bacterium | reverse complement strand
AAATTATCGGACTCCCGACAAACGTGCCCTGGGCGTTTGTCTTCGCCAGAGTAGATGCCTTGCCGAGACATCCGACGCAACTCTATGAAGCACTGTTCTATTTCTTACTCTTCTTTGCTCTACTATATATATGGAAAAAACTTTCGCTCCGGTTGAAACCTGGGTTTATACTGGGCCTCATGCTCACCGCGCTTTGGTCATTTCGCTTCTTTATTGAAGTGTATAAGGAAGATCAGACATTTTTCTCGCTTATTCCGTGGTTCAACCGAAGTCAGATATTAAGCATACCCTTCATTGTGTTAGGTCTAACGCTACTCTACTTTACCCGCAACGCGGAAAAGCGCACCAGGGGGTTTTTAGAGACAGAAATTAAGTAATCGCGACTTTCGCGCGCTCGACGAACATTCCTCACGGCGCTTTCCGGGCACTTTCTGCCCTTTTTTTTACTTTTTGCTAAACCGATTTACTGAAACGTTTGCACTATTTAATATGGCTGCTTATATTCGCTAAATCGATTTACAAACGTTGTGGCGCATCACCACCACGGTATTATTAACTATCTGGCAAATGAATAAAATAATCCTCCTTTCGCTTCTCTTTGCCCTGTTCTTGTATTCCTGTCAGGACGCAGAGTTTCTGGACAACACCCAAACGACGGATCTCAATGAAGAAACCGTTTTTGCAGATAGCACATTTGCTATACAGTTTCTCTTCGGTATTTATGAAGATATCGGCTTTGATTCAGATCCCGGTCGATTCAATAACGGTGCATTTATCTTCTCATCTAAGTCGGGTGGGCTTGATGGTGCGTCCGATGAAGCGGAGCCGCGAGTTCTGTCGGCTATCACGACGGATATTCAGTTCGCGACGGGTACTGTTAACCCGGTAATTGTAACTCGCGACGCCTGGGATATTTGCTACCGGAATATCCGCAAGGCGAACCAGTTTCTGAAACATATTGACATCACACCCTTTAAGGCGGATTTTAAAAACCAGTTGGCCGCTGAAGCACGATTTCTGCGTGCATGGTATTATGCCATTCTGCTGAAGCACTATGGTGGTGTTCCGCTGGTCGGTGACACTGTATATTCAGCCGAAGACCATATTCCTGCCGTCAGGAACACGTACGAAGATTGTGTAGAGTACATAGTGTCCGAGTGCGATGCCGCGGCAAGCGTCTTGCCGTTCCACCCAACAAACAGAGAATATGGACGAGTAGGCGAGGGGGCCTGTATGGCTCTCAAGGCTAGAGTCTTGCTGTATGCGGCCAGCCCGCTTTTCAATGGAAGCAAATTTGCCCCCGACGAGCCACTCACTTCGGTTCTGGGATATCCTGAATATGATCACGAGCGTTGGAGGAGAGCAGCGGAGGCGGCGGAAGCGGTCATCAATAGAAACTTCTATCAACTACATGTGAACCACTCACCGGTAAGAGGAGAAGGCTTCTATGAGGAGTTCGTGGCAAAGGATTATCGGTCTACGAATGCCTCCAAGGGAATTATCCTCGAGCGGGTTGCCAAGGATGGCAGGTACGAGGAGGGATTGTGGCAACCACCGTCGAGGGGAGGTGGTCACGGTGGAGCATATCCCTATCAGGAACTTGTTGATGCATTTCCCATGGCGAATGGCAAACCGATTACGGATCCGACCTCGGGATATGATCCGGAAAATCCGTATGCCAATCGCGACCCGCGGTTCTACAACACTATTAACTATGACCAAAGTGAAATGCCTATCGCACTCTTTGGCTCCCCGGTGCCGATTGACATCTTCCTCGGAAACTATCAGGGCCGATTGTCAGGCCAGGATGCTGTCCATGCCGGAACCCCTACGGGCTATTATGTCAACAAAATGCTGAAGCGTAGTATCGTTGCGAGCGCCTTTATCGATGGGCCGGGATCACGACCACTGATGCGATACGCGGAGTTGTTGCTGAATTACGCGGAAGCGTTGAATGAGTATGAGGGACCGAACTCTCGCGTATATGAGGCCGTAAATGCTGTGCGCGAAAGAGGGGGACTTTTTCCGTACGAGCTTCCTTCAGGATTGACAAAGGAGGAAATGCGCGAGGCCATCAGAAACGAACGAAGAATTGAACTGGCCTTTGAAGGTCACCGCTTCTTCGATGTCAGACGATGGATGATCGCCGAAGAAACGGATAACAAGATGATGACCGGGATGGAGGTGATCCGCGACGGTTCTTCGGTCACCTATAACCGGTTCCAAGTCAGGAAGCATAATTTCAGGAAAGCCATGTACTTCTGGCCTATTCCACACAGTGAGGTGGCAAAGTCGCCGGAGCTTCTTCAAAATCCTTACTACTAATCTAAAACCTCCCGACAATGAATAGTATAAAAAACGCAAAGAACACCTTGTTGATTCTCCTCTTGATGGTATTGGGAATCGGGTGTGATGATGATTTGAATCCGCAAACGGAGCCTGTTAAAGACATTTCGGGAAGCTGGAAAATTGTCAGCGTATTTCGGAATGACGTGGATATCACCGATGCAATGGATTTCAGCAAGTTCCAGCTGAACTTTAATACGGACCACACCTACAACTTCGAAAACTATCTTCCTTTTATCGTTAAGGACCCGGGAACATGGGAACTGGACGATCCGAATTATCCATTCAAGTTGAGCTTTCGTGAAGCTTCCGGTGCTGCCGATGTCCAGACAAACCTGACCTATCCCGTTATCTCGGGACGCCGGAAAATACGAATATCCTTCAGTCCGGGATGCAGTTCCAACAAGTACGAGTACGTTCTCGATCGCGTTGAACAATAGTTATCGCCAGTACAGAATAGAATATTAATCTTCTTACAATGAAATCAAACTCAACACTTTCACGGGAGTGGTTGCCAGGAAACATTATAGTTGTGATTCTGGGACTGCTGGTGATGACTTGCGTGTACATCGACGGGGTAGACTACGAAACCTCAGTCAAGGCAGGTGAAACCGTTACGTTTACCGCCCATGTACGCTTTGAAGCGGCCGAAGATCGCAACAACCCATCGAGGGTAGTTTTTGTATTCCTTGCTCCGAAGAGTTGGAACGCCGCGCAAAACACTACGGCGACCTACACTTCAAACATTGATGTCGGAGTTCAGACGATGAGTCTGGTGCCCGCAGGAACGGTTCCAAAGAAC
>CAZHIQ010000102.1:0-3158 GCA_964532595.1 uncultured Roseivirgaceae bacterium | reverse complement strand
GATGACCATGCGGGCGATTCGGCTACTCATCGGTGCACCTCCTTTAATGATCTCTCCATAACGTTCCATCGGGCGCCTCCGCGATCGAGTTCACCGCGTTTCGGTAAACATTAGCTTTGTTATAATACGAACGCCCCTTTCCCTCCCTGAAGCTCCACAATCCCTCCGTCATAGAACCTACCCACAACACTCCTTGCCGATCGCGATGCACTGCCATGACGACATTCAGTTCTTCCGGAGTTACACGGTCGAAATCCTGGATGTAGTATTTGAACAAGCCTCGTCCATGAGTCGCAAACCAGGTATTGCCCTCCGAGTCGACAAGCACCTGCGTAACATCAATGTCTCTCAGTACTGTATCGCGGTACACCTTTTCTCCGTTCACGCGCGCCTTTATCAGTGTATTAAGGCTTCGGGTCCAGAACACATTGTTCAGCGTGTCGGAATAGAGGATGTAGTTTTGTACGGGCAAGGAGGCCGGAACAAACGACCCTGTTTCAAAATCGATGGTAAAACGTCCCTTGTCTGTTGTGATCCACACTTGCTGATTGAGATTAAAAACCTCCTTCAAGCGGCTAAACGTTCCCTTGTGACTGATAGGCGTTTGGTTAGCGGTGTTCATCAGACGAAACGAGCTGTCGTTCGCGTAGAGCAATGTGCGTCCGTCAGGCATTCGATGCGAATACAAGGCGAGTTTTCCATCGGGAAGGGGTTTTGACCAGTAGTAGACCGAATCGTTATAGATCTTACCCAGGTGTCCCGGAGAGGAAAGCATAAACAGCGTATCCCCTACTTCAAAAAGGCGACGCACTTTATGAGCGTTCGCGGCTGCCCCGGGTTGAACGAAGTTTGTGAATCGCACGCCATCAAACCGGGAGACACCGCGGGGATGCACAAGCCACAGATCTTGTCTGGCATCGAGCTTAAGGTGCGTTACGATGTTGCTCAACATCCCGTCGAGCGTAGTATAAACTTTGAACGAGCGCCCATCGAATCGGGCGAGGCCACCTCCATGCGTGCCAATCCAGAGGTATCCGTTGTTGTCCTCCAGCAGCATATTAACCTGCGACTGCGGGAGACCGTCGATGGCACTATAATTGCGCACCGACCAGGCACTCTCCTGACCGTAAAGTGGCGCACACGCCCACGCAAAAACAATGAAGCAAAGAAAACGCATACCTCTCTTTGCAAAGTACGCGTTTTGGCAGGAAAAGGATATCACCCCTTGCGGGGGATACGTCGAAAAATCGCATTTCAATAACCTCCACTGACGGGTAATGTGACATCCTGGTCATCTGAAAGCATCGTAGCAATAACGTCGCCAACGCGCCGGACGTTCTTATAGTCATATCCAAGAAAGGCGGCCAATGTTCGGGCGGTCTGGTCAAGAGACAGGTGCGAACGCTCCGTCAGCTCACCGCGCGAAGGGGTGTCCGGCCCGACGACAACAAACCAGGCGTGCCGGGAGCCACGGGTAAACAGCCGGTGCTTGTGCCAGGTCTCCGGTTTAACGCCGCGTCCATGGTCCGTTGTAATGAACAAGGTGGTCTTGTCAGCATAATCAGGTTGGGACTGCAGCCACTCCCAGAGCTCTTTCAGCATAGCATCGGTGGTATGGGCGGCTTGGATATAACCTTTGTAGTCACGGCGATGAGCGTAGTGGTCAGTAGCGTCAAAAGCGATCATGATCACATCGGGGCGTTCGTTGGTCAGATACGCCATGGACATTCGAAACGTGAGCGAATCGGCCTCCATGCCGACCTCCCCGTCCTTGAAATGATGTCCATCGTTTACCACAACTCCTGATTCGTTAGCGCGCAGGATGTAGGGGAAGGCATCCCAGGTGGAAAACGTCGCTACATGGGCACCGCGTTCCTGATGGAGCTTTTCCAGCACAGTGGCGAATGGATTTTCGACCTTCCGGTTAGAGAATACCCGGAGACTCGGAAATCCGACAAGCATTTCATTGTATCCCGGATAAGAGATCAGGCGGTTATTCCTGAGGTTGACCTTGTTGCCGTGATTCCGGTTACCGTAAAGTTGACCCTTCCGCGCGATGGTCGTCCAGATAAACGGCATCAGCGCTTTGCGTGCAACGGCAGGTTCCTGGTGCAGAAAGAGGTTAAGCGAAGTGTCCGGGAAAGAAAGGTAATCAGCATTCACGCCGTTAAAGAGCTCCTGCCACCGAAATCCGTCGAGTGTGACAATAACGAGCTTCTCCGTGTTACGAGTTTGGGCGGTGAGATGAAGAGCACATACAAGAAACAGAAACGAGAAAATTAAACGCATCGACCAGCTTTACCCGGAAGGGAAAAATACCATTCCAGTGAAAAGGTGGTGACGAGCTATCAGGACCTTGCGTGATCGCGAAGGCGAGCAAGACTTTGCTCGATCGCATGAAAGGCTCGCTCTCGCATCCGAACGTCACCTTTGTCCATACCCGTAACCATGGCTCTTGCTTCCTGAATGTAGACGTGAGCAAAATCTGTTTCCTGTGTGGCGATATCGGTCACGTTGTCTATAATGTCGGCGTACTTGATTGTCTGGGCGTCGGCACTTACCGTCACGAGACGTTCGGTTTCACGCGTCTTACGTGCGCTTCGATTCAGCGAGGGATAGTCGCGTTTAATGTAAACGTCGGTAAGCTCTTTCACTATAGCCAGCGAACGTTCCGCCTCCTGTTCGGGTAAGACGGTGGAAAGGAATGACAAGAGCTCTTGCGGAGTTACCGCTGTATCTTCCAACACATCATGCAGAAGAGCTGCGGCCAATACCGCGATATCGTTATTAAACTCCAGCACGAGCTCCATTACTCGTACCGGGTGACCGATATAACGCTCGCCCGTGAATTTTCTGACTTGATCGCCGTGCGCGCGGTCGGCAAAATTCTTTACCGCGATAAGAATGTCGTTTGCTGTTTGTACCATCAATATCATCCAAACAAAATGTGTTCCGCTCGAACAGGGAATCAATCCTGCAACTCAAGTCGAAATATCTGAAGGTAGCGCCCCTCCGCAGTCGCTACATAACGATTGTACACAATACTATTTCCCCGATGGTTCCACAAAGCGGCATTCACCGGTGCCTCAGCATCTTCGCGAGGCGGCGTCAGTCGGGTGGATTTTCCCGTTTCGACATCCGTTACCCAAACACTATTT
>CAZHIQ010000101.1:0-3197 GCA_964532595.1 uncultured Roseivirgaceae bacterium | reverse complement strand
TACAGGGGGAAGGCAGCTCTTTGCGAGATTTATATTCGACCCGCTTGCGGGGTCGAGGGACGTGGGCGTCGTTAACCCCGCATTTCATGCGGAACTATTCAGGTTCGCCCCGCTTCCCGGGTCGCAGACAATGCGGAGGTTTTTGATAAGTTGGACGGATTGTCTCATAAGGAAGATTCAGATTCAACCCCTTTCAGGGGTTTGCTTCGCAAGCCTACCGTCCTCATGTGTCGATGCGGTGGTTACTACAAACTACCACGCCGCCACTCGTCCTTCCGATGAGGCCAGTAATTCCAAGAACCACGCCCCCCATTCGTACTTCGTAATTCGTAATTCGTCATTCCCCCCAGGCGGGCAGGCGTACTTCGTACTTCGAATCACCTCACGGCTTTCCCATTCTTATCCACCACAAACTGGTCTTCCCCGTTGCTGATAATGACTTCTCCGGTGTCAGTAGCGAGGAAGAGTTCGGAAGGGACGAACGGCAGGCTGTAGTTCATATGCCAGGCGAGCCCGTCAGAGCGATAGATTTTCGACAGGGTCGCCGGGAATTTTGCACGGATTGCCTCTTCTGAGTAGATGAGAACGTAAAAGATCTGACCGCTGGCGTCCGACTGAACCAAGCCGTGTACTCCCAGAAGATTGTCATTCCGGAAGGCTGATTTATCCAACGGGAAAAAGGCTTTTACTTCCGGCTTCCTCGCCGGCGTAATGGTATAGAAATATCCCTGCAGGGCGGCGGGGTCTTTTGTCGTTATACCGGTCGTGTACTCTTCAGGCGACACGAGAAGGGGCTTGTAGCCTGCAACCACCACTTCATCGGTCAGAGGAATGGAGTCATTTGCGTCCACGATGTAGTTCAAGGCGTGAACCTGTACCGCCCGCTCGGTCACTTTGGCTTCCCGCTGCACTTTGACAAACTCCAGGACATCACGAGCGAAAGTCACAACACCATCGGCGCTGCCGTAGCCATTCCTGACAAAGGAAGCATAATCCACAGCCCCGCTGCGAATCAGGTCCTCTGACAAGTCCGAAAGTACACTATCCATACGGTGGAGAAGTTTCAACTCCTCGTCCACGAGAGCTATTCTGAAATGCAGGTCGCTCGAGTCGCGCAGGGGACGGTGTTCGATCTGTGCTGACAAGTATTCGAGTTGGGTAGTCTTCAGACTAAAGACCCACATCGGCAGAGGCCTCGCATCGAATTTCCGCAGCTGCTCATCAATCATTCGATCGACCAGCGTCATGAGGTCGTTGCGCACCGAAACGGAGTCACGGCTGAACTTTTCGCGAAGCTTATTGATCTCCGCGTCGTACGTGATCAGATGCTTCCGCATAGGAATGATTTCCTTCTCGATCACCAGCAAACCCTCGTCGGCGAACTTCTTAAAATCCCACAAGGTAATGTCATCCTGAAGGAAATCAGATACTGTCATACCGTCGGCGTTGAAGTCGCGAATCTCCTTTAGCGTTACCGACTGATTGTAACCCGTCCTTCCGAGGGCGGCCGAGGCCTTTTTGTATTCGTTGAAAGCGTTTACACAAGAATCGAAGTTAAGCGCGAGTGACTTGAGTTCGTCAAGGGTTGCGTCATCGGAGCGCAAATACAGCTGCGACAACGTAGAATAGCGTTGTTGCAGTCCGGCGTAGAGGTCCTGTGCGCGCTGATAGCTGTTGCGGGAATGCGTGAAAAGGCCGGCTATTGTCTTTACTTTCTCCGTCCGGTCCTTCAACCCTTCAATCCGCTTTTCGATATCGAACTGAATATCGGAAAGTTTGACCCCAAACTCACCCGTGCGGAGATCACGCCGGTTGTAGGCCTGATAATACTCCTTGTTGCGGCGAATCTCGCGATCATCAAGAGTCTTATGGGCGCGATCGAGAAAATACACCGCGGAATCCATATTCGCCAGAGCAACGTCCGTTTGCCGCAGAATATCAACCTTTTGCGCCTTTTCCTGGAGGATAAGGCCCATGTACAGATAGGCATTCGGATTATCGGTGTTCTGAGCGAGGTAGGTTTTTAGGAACGGCTCCGCCTGCTCATATTGCCGGGTCGACAACAGCGCAAAAATATCTTTATATTTTACCTTCTGTCCGAAGGCGGTCGAAACCAGAAACAAGAACAGGAACTGAAAAAACCCGATTTTTGTCATGGTAAGGGCGTTTGGCAGTTCGAAATTACTTAAAATCGTCGGAACGCAACAGAACAATCATGAAGATCACGAAATCCTTCTTCCTTCGCGCTCTGGCGTTCATCAAACCCTGGCTGTTATGGGTGGGACTGTTTGCGGTGCTCAAATTCACCGGGCTCGGCACGGAGGTCACTTCCACAGCCCAGCGGATGCTGCTTAAAGCCGGACTCTTCAGCGCCTCCCCCGATGAAAAACACTCTGACGAAGCGCAGGAAGAAACGTTCTCCTACAACTTCCGGGTAAAAGACCTTAACGGCAAGTCCTTTTCCATGCAGGACCTGAAAGGAAAGGTTGTGTTCCTCAACCTGTGGGCTACCTGGTGCGGTCCCTGCCGCGCTGAAATGCCCTCCATACAAAGCCTCTATAACGACGTTGACCAGGAGAAGATCGCATTTGTCATGTTGTCGCTTGATCAGGACAACCAGTCCAGGAAAATCGCACGATACATTGCCAAACAGAACTACACCTTCCCCGTCTTCCAACCCGCAACGCCTCTTCCCGAATCCCTGCGTGTCACAACTATACCCACTACTTTTATCATCAGTCCCGACGGAAAAATCAAATACAAACACGTCGGCCTCGCTAACTACGACACAAAAGAGATGAGGGAGTTTCTGGAAAAGTTGTGAGTCGGGTCTGGTTTCCGGTTTCTGGGGTCCGGGTTATTGCTTCGCACGGCTCAACGGAGTTAGAAGCTTGCAAAGCAAGGACCCGGGAGCGATAGAGCACAACTTTTCCCGGGGCTGAAGCCCGGGGCAATTGACGTGCAGTTTCGAGACCAGTTTGCTCGTAAGCATCGTCCAAGCATACACAACCAACTCCAAGGTTAACCTCACCGATCCCAATTCATCAATCCGGCTGAAGCCGGATTCGAGGCCATATGAGGTTTCAAGAGACGGCCTCCGCCCTCAAGAGTTCGAATGCCTGCGGAGCAAAAACTTCGAACTTCGAACCTCAAACTTCGAACTCCGAACTTCAAACTTCAAACTTCAAACTTCGAAC
>CAZHIQ010000100.1:1664-3205 GCA_964532595.1 uncultured Roseivirgaceae bacterium | reverse complement strand
GTTCGAGGTTTGAAGTTCGAAGTTCGAACCTCTAACGCCTAACCTCCAACTTCTAACTTTCACTTCAATACTTCATTCCTTCCCCGTACCTTTGCACCATGAAGAAAGTCGCGTTTTATACGCTCGGTTGCAAGTTGAATTTCTCGGAGACGTCGACTATTTCGCGGATGTTTGAGGAAAAAGGGTACCGGAAGGTCAACTTCACTGACACGCCGGATATCTTTATCATCAATACCTGCTCGGTAACCGACAATGCGGATAAGAAGTGCCGGAAGGTAGTGCGAGAGGCGCGTGCGATTTCGCCCGAGGCCTACGTGGCGATTATCGGCTGCTATGCTCAACTTAAACCTCAGGAAATCAGCACTATACCGGGAGTTGACGCGGTTTTGGGAGCTGCGGAGAAGTTCCGCCTCGTAGAGCTTCTCGACGGATTTGTCCGCCCGGCACAGCCTACGGTTCTGGCGTCCGACATTGAGGCGGCTAATAAATTCAATACATCGTATTCGCTTCATGACCGCACCCGGACGTTTTTGAAAGTCCAGGACGGATGCGATTATTCCTGTTCGTTTTGCACTATTCCACTCGCCCGCGGGAACAGTCGTAGTGATACGATTGCCAACATCGTTGCCACCGCTCGGGAGATCGCGGCGACGGAAGTGCGTGAGATTGTACTGACGGGGGTCAACACCGGCGACTTCGGGATTCGCGATGGCGTACGACACGAACGCTTCATCGACCTGATTCGCGCCCTCGATGAAGTGGAAGGTATTGACCGGATACGAATTTCTTCTATTGAGCCGAATTTGCTCACTGACGAGATTATTGCTTTTGTAGCGGGGTCAAAGCGTTTTGTCCCGCATTTTCATATTCCCCTGCAATCGGGTTCCGACCGCATTCTCGGCCTCATGCGCCGCCGTTATAAGCGCGAGCTTTACGCCAGCCGCGTTGAGAAAATCAAGTCGCTCATGCCGCACTGCTGTATCGGCGTAGATGTCATCGTCGGATTTCCCGGCGAAACAGAGGCTGATTTTCTCGAGACCTACCAGTTTCTCAACGAGCTGGATATCAGCTATCTTCATGTGTTCACCTACTCCGAGCGCGACAATACCCCAGCGGCATCCATGGCCGGATCAGTAGCGCCCCATGTGCGTGCCGATCGCTCGAAGATGCTTCACATCTTGTCCGACAAAAAACGCCGCCGTTTCTACGAAGACAATCTGAACACCGAAGCACGGGTGCTATTTGAAAATGACATTGAAGACGGCATGATGCACGGCTTCACCAATAACTACATCCGCGTGTCTGCTCACTACGACCCTATCCTCATCAACGAAATCCTACCTGTTAAACTCGTTGCTATCAATGAGAAGGGATTGGTGGAAGTGGTAGAGCATGCGCCGGCCTAGGTCGGTTTTCTGGCGTCCGGTCGCGCTTCCCTGCAAGGCGGCAAACAGTATCCACAGCGTTCTTAACGACGCCTTCTGATTCCGCCGGAGCAAGCGAAGCAAATACTGTCAACTGTTTACTGTCGACTACCTCTG
>CAZHIQ010000100.1:0-1564 GCA_964532595.1 uncultured Roseivirgaceae bacterium | reverse complement strand
CTGTTTACTGTCGACTACCTCTGGAGTCCGGCTTTCAGCTTGCGTCAATTCTACTCCTGACTAATGGCCTGTTTACGCCTGGGATCATGCGTTGCGGAGACACGTCCCACAGGCTTTAGCCTGTAACCGTCAGATCCGGTAGGGAGGCGCATCTCGGATCGGACCAAGTAAGGCTCCCTTCAATTGCCCCGTGGCTTCAGCCCGGAGCCGTTCTCAACGAGCCGGCGTTCGTGCGAGAAATCGTTCAATGTCTCACCGGATTCTCAGATTCGTTCGCAAGGCAATTCGGAAGAATTGTTCGGGAGCAAATTGCCCAATTTGCTGCTGGCCGCTTCTCAAGGTAATATCGGCAAGCGCGACCGGAAGCCGGCCACCGGTACCCCGAAAGCGTCACACCTTGAGACGCCCCTGCGACACGGCCATCCAATTACAGAGGGTATAGAGCAGACGCGCGCCGACGTTGGCATCCCAGTCGGTTTCGCCGGGGGATACTTCGTTGAGGTCGAACGAGATAATCTTGCGCCCGCTCTTGACCAGTTTCTTGATCAGATACGGAATCTGGCTGTAGTCGAGTCCGCCGGGAACGGGTGTCCCGGTATTGGGACAGTATATCGGAATGAGCGAGTCGATATCGAAGCTGATATAGACGTTTTCGGGAAGTTCGTCGATGATGCGGTCGCAAATGGAGCTCCAGGTTTCCCCTTCGTACATACGCGCGCGAATGTCTTCATCGTACCACACGGAGACACGGCCTTGCATACGGCGAACGAGGTCGAGCTCTTCGTCGCTGTAGTCCCGGATGCCGACCTGTACCAAACGTGAGACAGAAGGCAACTTCAGGGCGTTGTACATAATAGAGGCGTGCGAGCAGGTGAATCCCTGATACGCCTTGCGCAAATCCATGTGGGCGTCGAACTGCAGGATGCCGAAGTTGTCGTAGCGTTCAGAGAGCAAACGCAGAAGTCCCAGCGGTGTGCTGTGGTCGCCGCCGAGGAGGGCAACCATTTTCCCTTCTTTCATCCACGTCTGCGCCGTGGAGCGTACATATATATTGAGGTTCTCGCAGGCATCGTTGATTTTCTTGAGCGCCGGATCGGCCGGATTGGCGGTGCCCGTCTCGGCGACGAGCTGTTCGGCCCATTGCCGTAGTTTGGAACTCTCTTCCAGTAGCGACTGCGGGACTTCAAGATTGGCAACCCCAAGTTTCCAGGCATCGGGAATATCGCGGACGGCCAGATCAACCTGGGAGGAAGCATCAATAACGGCCTGGGGACCTTTGGCGGTTCCGGAGTGGTACGACACGGTCACTTCCCACGGCACGGGAATAATTACAAGATTCGCCGTTTCAGGTGTAAAAGGTAATCCAAACAGCGAACCCGGCATCCCCGGACCGCTCGGATCGTAAGAATCAAGATCGATGTTCATGGCGCGAAGATAGGGAAGATGTGTTGAAGTGTTGAAGGGATTTCGAAGTACGAATGACGAATTACGCCTGCCCGCCGTGGCGGGAAGTACGAATACGAGCTCGTTATTGATAGTGTGAACCGAGCCGGATTGAAGTACG
>CAZHIQ010000099.1:0-3333 GCA_964532595.1 uncultured Roseivirgaceae bacterium | reverse complement strand
GAAACCGGAAACCAGAAACCAGCCCCCTCACCCTCCCCATAAAATCTCAAACACCGCCCCCTCACCTTCCTTTCCTGAAGCCCTAATAGTGCCGCCGTGGCGTTCGACGATCTTCTTGCACAACGCCAGGCCTATGCCTGTGCCTTCGTAAATGTCTTTGGTATGAAGACGGGTGAAGGCGACGAAGATCGACTCAGCGTAGGCATTATTGAAACCAATGCCGTTGTCGGAGATGGATATCTTGTAAAACGTCTTTCCTTCCCGGCTGATCAACTCGGAGGTTACGTGGACGTGCGGCAACCGGTCGGGATGGGAAAACTTCAGCGCATTCCGGATGATGTTGTAAAACAACTGATACGCAAGCTCGGGCACAGCCTGGATAACGGGAAGGATATCACACGTAATCGTCGCCTGTTTTTCGGCAATAACCAGATCGAGATCTTCCTCGACCTCGCTGATAAGCGTATTCAGATTTACGTCTTCCAATGCCAGGGAAGCGCCATCCAGCGAAGCGTATAACAATACCCCTTCGATCATGGACGCGATTCGGCGTGCCGACTTCTGTATTTTGGCGATGTTGCGGTTAACTGCATCGGGAAGCTGGTCGGCATAGCGATCGTAAATAAGGTCGGCAAACAGCTTGATCTTCCGCACAGGTTCTTTGAAGTCGTGACTCGCCACATGGGCGAACTGTTGCAAATCTTCGTTCGACCGCTGCAATTCCTTCGTTCTTTCAAGAACCAGTGTCTCGAGATTCTCGGCCATTGTCTTCTGATCATGAATATCCGTACAGGTACCGAACCAGCGCTCGACGGAGGAATCACTTCGACGCAGCGGCATCGCGCGGGCAAGCATCCAGCGATGCACGCCGTCGTGTCGGCGCATCCGATATTCGATTTCATAAGCGTCGCCCGACAAAAGACATCGGCGCCAGATCGCCTGCATGCGATCGTAATCATCGGGATGCAAAACTTCCCGCCAGGGATTCTCAGCAATAGACCCCGGCGGACGTCCCGTGAAGGTATACCATCGCTCGTTGAAGAAATCGTGGTGACCGTCGGGTCCGGCCGACCAGACAATCTGCGGCATGAAGTTCAACACCTCGCGCAGTCGGTCTTCACTGCGGCGAAGCTCTTCCTGCACCATCCACTTGTCGTGGATATCCGTGCTCGTACCGATCCACTTCGTGACATTCCCCTGCTCGTCCTTCACCGGATACGCCCGGGTGAGGAACCACTGGTATTCGCCATCCCTTCTTCTCAGGGGCGCAGTCAGTTCCCACTCCTCGGCGCGCTGCCAGGCGTCGATGACAAACGCCTGGGCTTGCGTTACATGGTCGGGGTGGTATACCGTCATCCACCCCCAACCTTCGACAATGTCGGGATCCGATCCCGTATAATCATACCAGCGCTGGTTATACCAGTACACCCAGCCATCCGGACGCGCCATCCAGGCGAGGTTCTGAATGCTATTGCTGAAATCGCGGAACTGCTTTTCACTTTCCTTGAGCGCTTCTTCCGCCTGTATCCGTTCCGTTATCTCAAGAACCGCGGCGCCGACGTACTTCACCGTCGGACTGCCTTCGACGATGATCGGATAGAACGTCGCGAGCCAGGTCCCTACAGTATCGGGATTCGCCGCAACGGGTCCACGGATCTCTACATTCCTTCGAGTCTTGCCCGTGCGAAAGATGTCCGTGAGAACGTCCTCCAGGTAGCGAAACGATTCCGGGAGAATATCTCTGACATGCTTGCCAACGTGTTCGTTTGGCGACGGACCGTTCATCCGTGCTAAGGACTCATTGACCTGAAGGTATTGATGCTCATCATTGAATAACGCATAGCCTACCGGTGAGTTCTTGAACACCGCTTCGAGGAGCGACAGCGCTTCCGATAGCGAATGCTCATAGCGTTTGCGACTCGTGATGTCGCTGGCAACGCCGTACCATTCGACGATCTCTCCCTTTTCATCGAGGATGGGGATGGCGCGCGACAGCGTCCAACCCACCGAGCCATCGCCGCGGAGGTACCGGTGTTCCAGTTCGTATGCACTTTTATTCGCGATGGCGTAGTCGATCGCACCCTTCACGTAGTCGCGATCTTCCGGCAGCAGCATTTTCTCCTGCCAGTTCGGGACTTCCGCGCGGACTTCCGACAAGAAACTTTGACCATTCAACGTGAGAGCCGTATGCCAATCCGCGCTCATACGATAAAGCATATCCGTTGTCGCCGACATCAGGGCCTGCCAGTGCTGGTCGCTGCTGTGCAGTGCCTCCTCTACGGCACGCCGGCGTTCCATAGCCGAGAACCACTCGATGATAATGGCGGCTGTACGCCCCAACAGCTCTACGGCACCATAGTCGTCGTGCGTCGGCTGCTGTTGTTTGCCGTAATAAACATCGAATGTTGCCAGCACCTGTTGCGAAGAAGAAAGAATGGGAACCGACCAGCACGATTGGATTCCTTGGGCAAGCAGCTTATCGCGATGCGATTCCATCAAAAGATCGACCGCGATATCGGTAACGATGACTTCCTTCGCCGACAGGGCCGCTGCTTGGGAGACACTTGTGGGCGGGTCGATCGGCTGACCCACAATGGCGTCAACATAATCAGCGGGTACGTTTGGCGCTGAGCCTTGGATGAGCTTATTGCCGTCGGGGTAAAGCAGAAACATCGCAGCGAAAGTAGACCCCGTTGATTGTCGTTCGACGCACTGCGTGAGTGCGTCGAGGACATCGGTCAGTTCACGGCCGTTCATAGCCAGTTCGAGCGCCTGTTTCTGGCCCTCGAGTATTATTTCCCTACGTCTCAGGATTTCCTCCATCGGCGTACCTCCGGCATTACGCCCGACGGACGGGTCAGCATTTTTATTCATGGCGCTTAAGCCGGCTGGCAGACATTCAGGAAATAGAAAAAAGAATGTGCCAGCCGGAGTACGCCTGCCCGCCGTGGCGGGAATCAGGGGCGTTGTTTTGTGAATTGACAACAGCAGCGGAAAAGCAACGATAAGTTTGCGAAGCAAAACCCCTGACAAGGGGTTAAAATTAACAGCTGGGCACAACCGCGATTTCAAAAAGACCAGCAAGGGCAACTGAGCAATTTGTTTCTAAGACGTTGACTTAGATATCACCTTGTAAATGAACCTGCAAACCCCGTGCGACCGAGCGAGTGCTCAATTCCGCCAACAGCAAGTCGTGCAAGTCAGTCACTTCGGAGCTTGCGAAGCAAATAACTTCGAACCTCGAACTCTCGAACTTCGAACCTCGAACTTCGAACTCTTCCTTGCCGTGCGAAGCAAAACCCCTGACAAGGGGTTTTAATACGAATAGCCCCG
>CAZHIQ010000098.1:0-3366 GCA_964532595.1 uncultured Roseivirgaceae bacterium | reverse complement strand
CTATGATGAGTCACCAACTCTCTCTCAGCGGAGGTACGGATAATATGTCATACCTCGTCTCGGCCGGATACCTGGACCAGAAAGGTATCTTGCTCAACTCAGCTTTTGAGCGCTTTAACCTGCGCGCCAATGTTAATGTCAATGTCACCAAAAACACGTCTTTCGGCATAAACTGGGCAGGGGTAAAAGAACGCGGGAACACACCTCCCTTTGGTGAAGGCGCCGCCGATATCGACGCGCTCGGCCAGGTGGTCACCGTTGCGCCCCGCTGGGCCGCTGTTATTCCCGTCTATGATGAGTTCGGCAACTATATGCGTCACCCTTCACGCTTTGGCGAACCCAATATGTGGAACCCGGTAGCCAGCGCGCTTGAGCCTTTTGTCGAGAACAATACTATGCGCAACAACATTGCCGCACATATCGAGTTCCGTCCCGTGAAAGGATTGTCTTTGCGATTCACCGGTGGCGCGATTACGCGAAACATCAATAACTTCCGATACCTGAACCAGGAAACTTTCGCAGGATTCAGAGAAGGCGGGCTGGGTCACGTCATCGAAGGAAGCTACGCCCGATATCAAAACTCGAACATCATCACGTATACGGGTCAATTGAACGAAGCGCACCGCTTCACGGTCACCGCGGTAGCGGAGCAGCAGCTCGAAAACAATCAGCGCTCAACGCTTGTGGCAAAGGACTTCCTCGTCGATGAAACCGGTATATATGACCTCGGCGGTGCCCAGGTACTGACGCCCTCTTCATTCAAAACCAAACGCGCCATCAATTCATATCTGGGTCGTGTGAACTATTCGTTCAACGATAAGTACCTGGTGACAGCCAGCTTCCGCGCGGACGGATCCTCGGTGTTTGGAGCCAACAATAAATGGGGGTACTTCCCTTCCGCTTCCGTGGCATGGCGTGTTTCGGAAGAGTCTTTCCTGCGCGACCTCGACGTGTTCAGCGAGTTTAAGATTCGAGCCAGCTGGGGACAGACGGGTAACCAGGCAATCAGTCCCTATGCGTCGCTCGCTCAGATTACGTCCAACTTCAATTATCCTTACTACGGACAAGACGCTACCAACATAGGTCTCCAGATTGCCCGTGCTCCCAACCCCAACCTTAAATGGGAAACAACGACGCAAAAAGACATCGGCTTCGACTTCTCAATATTCAATGGCCGACTCAACGCCGGATTTGACTATTACGAGAAGAAAACCGAAGACCTGTTGCTGAGCCGTCAGCTTCCGACCCACACCGGATTCGCGACGATCATCGACAACATCGGTTCGACGCAAAATAAGGGAGTTGAAATCTCCCTCAGTGGTGATCCGATTGTTGGGGAGTTTCAATGGAATTCCAGCGTCAACGTCTCGTTCAATAAGAGCCAGGTATTGCAACTCGCAACGGACAACAGACTGCCCTTCCGGACCACTCCCGGTGCTGGTTATGGCTTCAGTATGAACAACAACACTGCGCTACTCTACCTGGCCCCGGGTGAGCCCTTCGGTCAGATGACCGGTTGGATTACCGAAGGAACATGGAAGGAAAGTGAACGCGATCAGGCAGCAGTTTATGGACAGCTTCCGGGCGATATCAAGTACCGCGACATCAACGACGATAAGATAATTGATACCAAAGACCTGACTGTCATTGGCAACGCGTTACCGGACGTCATTTTTGGCTGGACAAACAGCTTCACGTACAAGAACTTCGACCTGACTATTCTTGTGCAGGGAGTGCACGGCAATGACCTGTTCAATGCGGCTCGCATCCGGCTGGAAAGTCCGGGAGAAGGAACCAGTCGCGCACTCCTCAACCGGTGGACACCCGACAATCAAAACACGGATGTCCCTGCGTTCCAGTACCAGAACGTCGTCAGAGAAGCCAACCTGACCAGTAAAGTCACAGTTGACAGCCGTCTAAGCCGGTGGGTCGAAGATGCTTCTTACGTTCGCGTCAAGAACATCACGCTGGGATACAGTGTTCCCAATGCACTCGCCTCACGCGTCGGCCTAAATCGGGTACGCGCATACGTCACAGGAACAAACGTTCTGACGTTCACCGATTACACTGGATACGATCCCGAGATCAGCTCTTTCAATTCGTCCGATGCCGTGATCGGTGTCGACTTCGGAAGCTATCCGACATCACGTACCATCACATTCGGCATTGATTTATCGTTCTAATTCAAGCGACATGAAAACACTTAAGCATTTATATCGCAGCTCCCTCGTCGCGCTCCTGTTCACTGTGTCAGGATGTTTCGACCTGACCGAAGAACCGGAAGGTTTTATCAGTCCGGAGTTCTTCTACACTACCGTAGCGCAGGGCGAATCCGCACTCGCCGCATCCATGAACCATTTGTGGGATTACTGGGGACAGTACTCGTATGGTTACGGATTCTTCATCCATGATGACCAGCTAGCGGGGGGTAACCTGAACATCAGCCCGAATCACGCAAACGCGCTTTGGGATCGCCACTACCGGGCTATCCTGAACATCAACGGTGTACTAGGCGCACTGAAGGCGGATAAAATTCAAGGTGCCTCGGAAGAAGCGCTTAAAGGCCTTGAAGGCCAGGCTAAATTCCTCCGCGCCTTTAACTACTTCATGCTTGTGCGTATGTACGGTGACCTTCCTATTATCACGGAAGATACTCCGGATCCTGTTACGAATCCTGTACAAGGACGTGACCCCATTGCTCAGGTCTACGAACTCATCGTCAGCGACTTTGAGGACGCAGTCGACTACCTTCCTGTAACGTGGGCCGGACAACCCGGGAAGCCAACAAAAGGTGCGGCTCAGGCGCTGCTCGCAAAAGCATACCTGACCATGGCAACCGCTCCCCTGAACGCTACGGAAAATTATGCGAAGGCACGTGACGTCGCTGCTGGTATCATTTCAAACGGTCCCTATTCGCTCGTGCCGAACGTGTTCGACGTTTTCAAGAAAGAAAACAAATACGGGCCCGAAATGATTTTCAGCTTCAATTCAACAGCCGATGACGTGGCAACCGATCCTCAGATCTGGACACCTGCAATCATGGAAGGATGGGCGGACGCCTCTATCGACCTCGCATGGGCGGAAGACTGGTTCGCGAAATCTCCAAACGAGCCACGCCAGGAAGCCTACCTCATCCTCGAGTACGACGGCGTACCTTACACTGATTTCGACGAACAGATCCCGTTCATCCGTAAGTTTACGGTGCCGTACATTACCGACGACGAATACAATACGTTGAGTAGTCAAGCCAACTTTCCGATTATCCGCTTCGCCGAAGTACTGCTAATCTATGCGGAAGCAGCCAACATGGCAGAAGGTGGTCCTTCGGCTGAGGCCTTCGAAGCGGTCAATAAGGTCAGAAGACGT
>CAZHIQ010000097.1:0-3581 GCA_964532595.1 uncultured Roseivirgaceae bacterium | reverse complement strand
TAGCCTGACATTTCTAGAGGACGCTCCGACGTCACAACCCCGGGATCGTCTTTCCCCGCGATTTAATTAACAGTCGACCTAAAAGGAAAAAGGGAGCCCCGCCTCTTTCAGACCAGTCCCGACATTCTTTTGTAACTTATCCGGAATTCTCCGCGCCCATGGAACACAAAAACGACACCTTCACTTACTCCGCCTCCGATCTCTCCACACACTTGTCGTGCAAGCACGCAACGCAGCTTAACCGACTGGCAGCATTGAAGGAGATTGATCGCCCCTTTCGCACGGACCCTGTGTTGGATGCGCTGAGGAAACGGGGATTAGAACACGAGGAGCAATATGTCAAGCACCTGATCGCCCAGGGAAAAAGTGCGACCGACTCCACACGAAAAACTCTTGAAGAGACGGTTGAGGCGATGCGGGCAGGAAAGGACGTGATCGTCCAAGGGCATCTCGCTAGCGGCCCGTACATGGGCTATCCCGATATCCTGATCAAGGTGCCGGGCGAAAGCAAGTTTGGCGACTGGTCTTACGAAGTGCAGGACACCAAATTGTCAACGAACACCCGCGCTTCCACCATCATTCAGCTATGCTTCTACTCCGACTTACTGGAAACGATTCAAGGCACACGAGCGGAAATCTTTTCCGTCGTGATGCCCGGACAGTCCGTCGATGAACCGTTCCGAATTGTGCCGTATCGACTGAATGATTTTCGAGCGTTCTACTCTTTCGTCAAAAATCGGTTTCTCGCATTTATGGAAGGAACACCGCCCTCCACGTATCCCGAGGAAGTAGCACACTGCTCAATATGCAATTGGTGGAGCCATTGCGACGATCGGCGGAGAAAAGATGATCACCTGTCGTTAGTAGCCGGAATTCAAAAGACACAGATCCAGGCGCTGAGAAAACAGCAGATTGAAACACTCGAGGCATTTGCGCTTGCGAAGGAGCTCAGCAGGCCCGATCGTGGCAACTACGACATCCTTCTGAAACGACAAGGTCAGGCGCGCATACAGCTTGACGGTCGCCGCAAGGATACACTTCTCCATAAGCCCATTCTACCGATAGAAGAAAAGCGCGGGTTCAATCGACTCCCCGAGCCCTCTCCTGGCGACGTGTACCTCGACATCGAGGGCGATGCCTTCTACCCCGAAGGGAGTTTGGAATACCTCTTTGGTATCGCCTATTACGAGAATGGAAAACTCCGCTACGAACACTTTATTGCCACGAACCGTGCTGAAGAGCGGGAGGCATTTAAGAAGGTCATGGAGTTCATCCTCGGTCGCTTGGAAAAACATCCAAGCATGTCCATTTATCACTATGGCGTCTACGAGCCTGCGACCATAAAAAGACTTGCCCATCAATACTCGATTGCCGAGCAGGAACTCGATAGTCTCTTGCGTCTGGAAAAATTCATCGACTTGCACAAGGTCACAAAAGAGAGCCTTATCGCAAGCCTGGAGAGCTACTCACTCAAGGACGTCGAGCAGTTGACATCCTTCGTACGCAAGGCTGATCTCCGCGAGGCGGCGCGGGCGCGGAAGGCCGTGGAGAGCGCTCTCCAGCTGCGTGAGTTTGACAAGCTTCCACCGGAGACGATCGAACTCGTTCGAACCTACAATGAAGACGATTGTATGGCAACGGAAGCCTTGCATAAATGGCTTGAGCAGCAACGACAAGTATTAGTTGACAAGGGGATCGAGATCTCAAGACCCGTGGTTAGGGAAGAGCCGCCGGATGAGAAACTGCTGGAACGGGAAAAACGGTCAAAGGCGTTGTATGAATCTCTAATTGCAGATCTGCCGGAAAATCGTGCCGACTGGAATGATGAACATCACGCGAAATGGCTTCTGGCCCATCAGCTGCAGTACTTTCGACGAGAAAACAAAAGCGCATGGTGGGATCATTTCTTCCTTCAAAAAGCTCAATACGAAGATCTGAATTCTGAGCGAAGGGCGATTGTTGGATTAACCTTCCAGGCGACGATCAAGGAGGGCAACTGTCCGGTGCACCGATACACTTTTCCAGATCAGGAAGTGAGCCTTAAAGAAGGAGACAGCCTCTACATCGTCAACAGTTACACAGAAGAAAAGCCAGCCGGAATAAGTTGTGGTACCATTGTGCAGATCGACAACGAAAAGAATTTTGTTGACATCAAGAAGACGAAAGAAACTGCGGGGGTCCATCCCGACGCCGTCCATGAACATAAAATCGTTGCTATCGAAAAACTATGGAAGGCCATTCTTTCCATCGCTGAGGAAGTCGACTTTAACGGACTTTCGAGAATGGGCGACTACCGGGCGGCCAAAGACATCTTGATGAGGCGTAGACCGCAGCAGATCGATGGCAGCGAAGGGGCGCTTATCGAGCACGGCGAAGATCTCGTGAAAGCGGCATGCCGAATTGCTTTAGCCCTTAACCAGAGCATTCTACCCATTCAAGGACCTCCGGGAACAGGCAAGACCTTTACCGGAGCCCACATCATTCTTGAACTTGTTAAAGCCGGGAAGAAAGTCGGCGTCACAGCCGTGAGTCACCGGGTAATTACCACGCTATTTGAAACCATCCACCGCGAGGCCAACAAGCAAGAAATGGAAGTCCGATTTGCCCATAAGGTCAGCGAAACGATGGACTTACCCGAGTGGATACTTCAGATTAAGGGCAGCGGAAAATCGGTCAATAAGAAGGTGAACGACGCGCTTAACACAGGAGTGGTAGTGGGAGGCACCGCATGGCTATGGGCCGATGACGACCTCCGCGAATCCCTGGATTATCTTTTTGTTGACGAAGCCGGTCAGATGTCGCTCTCACAGGTTCTCGCCGCCTCCCGCGCAGCCAAGAACGTCATTCTGCTTGGAGACCCGCAGCAGCTGGAGCAACCCCAACGCGGCGCCCATCCGGAGAACAGTGGCATTGCCGCGCTTGCACATCTGTTGGATGGGGAGTCGGTCATGCCGGAGGGTAAAGGACTTTTCCTGAACGTTACACGGCGCATACACCCGAGCATCGCGGCCTTTACGTCGGAGGTCTTTTATAAAGGCGCGCTGGAGGCCTTACCCGAACTGGAAAAGCAAAAGATCGGGGGCGGAACACGGTTTGATGGCGCCGGACTCATTTATGTCCCCGTACCCCACGAAGGCAATCAGTATCGCTCCATCGAGGAAGTGAAGAAAATCCGAACGATTGTCGAAGAGTTACTATCTCTCGGCACCTGGACCAACGCCACGGGCGAAACTACCAAGATCACTGATCGTGACATTCTCATCGTCGCGCCCTACAACGCCCAGGTCGACGCACTGAAGGAGGCCCTCTCCCACATCGACGTCGGCACCGTGGACAAATTCCAGGGCCGCGAAGCTCCCATAGTCATCTACTCCATGGCCGCCTCCACCGTACAGGACGCGCCCCGAGGCATTGACTTCCTCTTCAACCCCAACCGTCTGAACGTTGCTACCAGCCGGGCTAAATGTATTTGTATAATGGTGGCCTCACCCAGCCTTTTCGAAGCCGAGTGTAATAGTATTGAACAGATGAAGATGGTGAATGCAGTGTGTAGGTATAGGGAGATGAGTAGGGTGGTTGAG
>CAZHIQ010000096.1:0-3626 GCA_964532595.1 uncultured Roseivirgaceae bacterium | reverse complement strand
CAGCTTTTGACCTCCCCCCAAAAAAGATCACCGAAGGTAATCTTCACCCTACCCCATCGCTTCAGCGATTCGCTCCCCTCAAACAACGCACAACCTTACTCCTACTCCTCACCCCTACTCTCAAAAGCCTCTTTGGACGGCTCAGGGCCCAGTTCAATTCTTAATTCCGCTCCTTCCATGAGTGTCGAATAAGGAATCTCAATTTCCCTGTAGGGCTGTCCGTTCAGCGATACCGACTGCACATAATGATGCTCCGGTGCATTTCCTGTCGTCTCAATCTCAATAGTATTACCCTGACCGTTTCGAATCGTCACCCGATCAAAAAGAGGGCTTCCAATCTGGAAAGTAGGGTTCTCTTCTATCAGCCCTTTTACATCGAACAATCCGATGGATGCCATCACATACCACGCCCCCAATTGTCCCTGATCTTCATCCTGTCCGTAACCATATCCATGAACTTCCTCCGTGCCATAGAACCGGTCACAAATCTTCCGCACCCATTTTTGACTGAGCCATGGCGTATCCGCGTAGTTGAACAGGTAAGCAATGTGAAGGTTGGGTTGGTTGCCGTGGTTGTACAGATACCGGATCCCAGCAAAGGCATCGATGTCTTCGCCTCCAAACTTCGTCTTCTCCGACACGGTAAGAATGCTATCCAAACGGGCGACAAACCTGTCCTGCCCCATTCTGGCGATGAGATCCTTAGGCATATGCGGCACATAGAAGGTGTACTGCCACGCATTCCCTTCCTGGAAGCCAATCCATGGCGCGAAGGGATCAAACGGTTCAAGAAATGATCCGTCGGCTGTCTTTGGTCGGATAAAGTCCTTCTCGTCATCGTAGAGATTCTCCCAATTTCGCGCCAGTGCCATCAACTCCTCGTATTCCTTTTCTTTACCCAGTGCCTTGGCGAATTGTGCAACGGCATAGCTACTGAACGCATACTCCAGCGTATGGGAAGCCGAGAATCCCGAACCGGCAGGAGTGGTTTCCATTCCATCGGTCTGGATGACGTAGCCGTGTTCGACAAACGTCCCCAGGTCGAGTTTTCCGGCGCCGGCTTTCCTGTCTTTATACTTCACTTCGTTCTCGTAAGCTGCCTTAAAGGCAAGCTCGACATCGTAGTCGCGAATTCCCAGCTGGTAAGCAGAGGCAATGATCAACCCTACGAAATTCGTCCCGACACCTGATACATATCGGCTATTCGCGAGTCCGTCGCCAAACCATCCCGAATTCTCATACACGGCAAGATGAGTTCTGACGAAATCATTGTAATACTCGGGCCATGCCAACGCCCATAATTGCGTCAGGTTCCAGAACGCTCCCCAGACTGAGTCGGTATTGTAAAAGCTAAACTCCGGCTCGCCGTTTTCCTTCAGCGGAATTCGACCTACGCTGCCGTCGTTCTGGGGAAAATACCCATTGACATCGTTCGCCAACCCTCGCCCTAGCAACGCGTGATACAAGCCCGTATAAAATTTCACCCTATCTTCCTTCCGACCACCTTCTACTCTGATCTTTCCTAGTTCGTTGGCCCATACATCTTGTGCAGCCCGGCGTGCTTCATCAAAACGAAGGGTAGCTGCCTCGGCAGAAAAGTTGATTTTCGCATTTTCGACTGACGTATAGGAAAATCCTGCTTTCACTTCTACAGACTCACCTGCCTTTGTCTCAAAGCGCGCGAATACACCTACACCTTTTCCTTGCCGACTCTTCTCACCAGGAAACTGCTCCGCCCCCTGAAACGTGCCGACGGATACGGGCTTCTTATCCATTACCCCGTAGAAATACATTCTGATTTCTGCATCCGGCTGATACCAGCGCACATACTTGGGATACGTTATTACCCAACCTTCCACGGAATTTTCTTCTTCGTTATAAGACACATAAGCGTCTTTCACCTCTCCGCTCTCTCCTAATTCGTTACCGACATCAAAAATCACGTAAGCGCTATCAGACGCCGGATAAGTATAGCGGTGAAAGCCCACTCGTTTTGTGGCTGTCAGCTCTGCAGTAATGTCGTAGTCTTTCAAAAGGACTTTATAATACCCTGGCTCAGCGACTTCGTCCTTGCGGTCGAAGCGCGAGCGATAACCCGAATCCGGATCCTCAAGCGTCCCGGGAGTGGTCTTAAGATCACCCGTCATGGTCGCGAAAAGGAATCCTCCGATCTGAAACTCATGCAGGTTGGCAAATCCTTCGATACTGTTATGCCTGGAATCATAGCCAACGGCATCCCATCCGTGAACATTGCCGTAACTTCCGTTCGTAGACGGACCCAATTTGGCCATTCCAAAGGGAACGGCTGCGGGTGTATAGAAAAACCATCGACTATGGGCCGTCCCGATATTGGGATCGACATAGGCCAGCAATTCGCGATCAGCATCACGAGTTCCGGCGTTGTCAGCGCACGCCATAAGAATACACAGCGGCAGCAAGAGTAGCGTTCGTTTTATCATCATAGTTTTGTTATAAACAAGATCAACTCTAGTTTTCACCCATTCCTATCACGGCTGGAGTGATTGATTCGTAATACCGGTCGTCGATCAGCATAGCACCGCCGATCATTGCGGCATCTTCCCCCATTGTTGAAACATGCACCTGAACGTCGGGTATCTGCACCCTCAACTTGTTACCGAAAAATGAAAATGCCCGGGCAATATTCCCGCCAACGACAAGTGCTTCCGCTTCAAACGAGGTAAGGTAAGGTTTAAGGAATAGTCCGAGATTCCTTCCGAAGTCATGCAGTGTCTCGGTAGCCTGACGATCGATGTCAGCGCGCTCGCACAATTCACGAACATTCGATACAGTCTTTCCCGTCAACCGCTGGTAATGAGCAATGATTCCCCGCGTAGAGAACACGTCATCTGCAAGTTGGCCATTAAAATCCTGATCAAACAGGTAACCACCCGCAGGTACTGTCGGGTCATTTACAATCGGTTCTCCATCCCGCAAAAACGCGGCACCGAAACCGGTCCCGAGGGTTATCGCCACGATGCGTCGGCAGGTCGACGCTGCCCCTATGCGGGCTTCGGCCACGGCAAACGCTGTGGCGTCGTTGATGAATCGAATTTGATGGGCCTCTATACCCAGAGATGCCGACAAAGCATCTCGAATACTGACGTTATAAAGCGATTCCAGCTTCTCGACTCCGCGTATCAGGCAGATTCCCTCGTAATAGTTGAAAGGACCGGGCATCGCAAGACCGAGTCCTTCAATCGGACCGCTCCATTTTTCGCGGCATTCGGTTATCACCTCACTCCAACGCCGTAAGATATTCCCGCGCTCGTCGCGCGTATCCACTTTTCGATAAACGCGCGTCTCCGCGCACAACCGGTGGTTTAGCAGGTCATATACACAGGCGGTGATATGACTGCCTCCAATGTCTACTCCAACGCAATGCATTCTTATCCTCCCCGAATCGACTAATTATTGTTTAAGCTAAGCCCTTGTTCATCGTCATACTTCTTCTGAAGAGCGATCAACTTCTTCATCATGTCTTGCACAGTGTCGGCATATCTCGGATCACCGTACAGATTCCTCATCTCCGTCGGGTCAGCCTCCAAATCATAAAGCTCCCAATTTTCTACAGGATCATAAAAATGGATGAGCTTGTACCGACCCGA
>CAZHIQ010000095.1:0-4066 GCA_964532595.1 uncultured Roseivirgaceae bacterium | reverse complement strand
TATACCTGATACGGGCCGAAGCTCGCGCGCACTTGATGGACCTCCCGGGTGCTATCGATGATGTGGATATGATAAGAGACCGCGCGGGGCTATCGCTTATTAACGATGTATCGCCTTCTATTGACCAAGCTGACTTACTGCAAGTAATCCTGAATGAAAGGAGGTTCGAGTTTTTGGCAGAGTGGGGTCACAGATGGTTCGATCTTAAGCGTACTGGCGTTGCTGACGAAGTTTTGGGAGAAACAAAGCTGGATTGGCAGTCTACTGACGCGTTATACCCCATTCCGAATTCGGAGATATTGTTGAATCCTTTCCTTGTCCAGAACCCCGGCTATTGACCGTGCTTTGATAGCTGTATCGGATTTAATCAACCATTCTTGATGAGAAAATTTCCACTCACTGTCCTTTTGATTTTCGCAGTTTCATCGTGCTTGTATGGACAAATGGATCCAAAAGGAATTGTCTTAACCGTAGGTGATATCGCTCCTGCATTTAAACCCTTTCGTTGGATAAAGGGCGAGCCGGTATCCCGATTTGAAGAAGGCCACGTCTATGTGGTCGAGTTTGGCGCGACCTGGTGCAGGCCATGCCTTGCAGCGATTCCTGATCTTTCAGCTGTTTCGCGCAAGTTCGCGGGACAGGTGACGGTCATAAGCGCGTTTGTTATGGAACACATTGACGATCGGGCCGACCGCGATAATCCCCCTTATGTCTCGCGGGTAGAACGATTTGTTTCAAAGAGGATTGATGAAATTGATTATCGGGTGGTGGTTGACGATCCCGCTAAAACGCTGGAGCGCAGGTGGCTACTAGCCTCGGGACGAAATGGCATCCCCCAAACGTTTGTTATAGGAAAAGATGGGCGGATTGCATGGATAGGTAGCAATCCAAAGATGTTACGTGAGGTGGTCACGAGAGTACTAAACGGCGAGCACATCTCAAATGATCATGCATCTGGTGCAGAGCCAGCGGTAGTGGCTTCAACGCCGTTTGGTGGGCTAAGGGAATGGCTGAGTAGCCAAGGGCCCGATGCTCTTTACGTTTCCTCCCTTTCCCAGTACCAAACGGGTCAAACCGGAGAGAGATCCTTTCCCTATGTGGACAACTTCTTTTGGACTGATTCAACGTCGCGACTATTTGAGCGTCGTGGGCGCGTCATTGCCCCCGGCCACTCGCTTCGGGTTCTCTACGCAATGGCCTATGGCGACACGCTGTGGAATTATCCGGTGTCACGGAATATAGTCTCATGGACCTTTCCCGATACCCTTAAGAACCCACATCGAAGACGGACTTATGCCAAGTACTGGTACCGGCCTTTGCTAGAGATGGAAGACTCCTCGGAGTTTATCACGAGACGGTTCTACCCGGAAAATCGATTTAACTATTTCTTGCAGCTTCCGAGAGAAGGTGCGACGGCCAGCCGTCTACAGAAGGCAATGCGTCAGGATCTTGATCGATATTTCGGGTACAGGGTGGAGGTCGAAAGTCGTTTGATGCCCTGTTGGTACTTGAAGGCTTCAAAGAAAGTCCGGTCGGCACTGAAATCCAGGGAAGTGGATGGAAAGTATGAAATGCTCGAAGACGGTGAGGGGAACGCCATCTTTAGGAATGCAGAGGTTCGGGATTTGATATTTCAGCTAGAAATTCGCTATGGCTACAGTGGAAATGGATACTTGACCCACGTACCTGGTCGCCAGCCGCCATTTGTTGATGCGACGGAAATTACCGGAAATATTGACTATACCTATCCGGCAGAGTTTGCCACGAAATTGAGGAATGAAGTCGACGGTGGGCCACCCTTTACATTTGAGGACTATAAAGCCATGCTTGAACACATTGGATTCCAGCTAATAAAGGGGAAAAAACAAATGAAGGTAATCGTGATAAGGGATAAATCGCGTTGAAAGTCAGCGTCGCTGGTCTCTTAGTTTCTTCGTCAGTTGTGACAAATCAAAATGCGTTAAGTGTTTGCCATGTATTGCGATCAGCTTATCGCCGTCGACCCTGAAGTCTCTTAATTTGTCTCCCTGAACCTTCGGAATGAAGAAGCTTCCGGCATACCGGCCATCCGAAATGTCGTAAATGTCGATTACATCGCTGCGACGGAAAGGTTGTCGCGCTTCGTTCCTTCCCCGTACGGCGGATTGGATGAAGATCCAATTTCCAGATGTCTGACATTTCCGATTCACAACCCTGGGGAGAGAAGCCATATCAATTGATCTCCCGGCGTCTGTTTTTCCCACGCGGATTTGAGAGTATTGGATTCCATCTATCGTTTTTCCTGCGACGGTTTTCCGTAGCATGCTGTCGAGAATGATGAATTCGTTTCGATAGTAATACACATAGACAAGAGTTTTAATCGGTCGATTGAAGACGATTATTCCGTCTGCATCGAACACACTTTCTTCATCCTTTTGAAGTAAGGATGCGAAGACAGCTGGCGGCGACTGGGTCAGAGAAATCTTTGAGAGTTCGTGTTGATGTTTTGAGTTAATCGCCCTTATGACAACTTCGTCGTCAGATATGGGTATTGCGTCCAGGAAGAAGGTGCTGTCGAGTATTCGACTCCCTGGAAGAACGGTGATTGGAGGTACCAGGGCAGACTTGTGAATACTAAAAGTTTTCAAATCCGAGGTATAAAGTGCACCGGATTCAACGGCGAAGCGAGACGATACCGACTGAACGGGCACAGGCACGCTCTGGATGGGTAGACTCACGTCGTCCAAATCTATACAGACCAAACCGGTGTCGTGCGGCCCGGCGACGTATACGTATTGGTGGGCATCGATCCCGGCGATATAATGCCTTGATCCGGTCAACGGCCACTGTCTCCGCTCTTTGATTGATTCGACCAGATATTTTCGAGCGAAATCACCTACCAGAAGACTGTCGGGAGCCAGGAGGTGGAGCACTACTGAAAGGGTGCTCCCGAGGAGGGCGATTGAGGCCAGACGGACGATGCGTGCTTTCATTCTGTGATCATTGAAGAGTTGGGGCAGAGCCCCAACTCTGAAAGAGTGCTTATTCGTACCGTAACAACCCGGAAAGGGTTTCAAACTGTGCATCCTCTTCCGTAGCATACGCATCGTGATCGGTAGTGCCCACTCGGATCTTACAGACTGAACCGTTTGGAATGGCCGAACACAGAGGTTCATTACTTGATGGCGTCGTAATGGTTCCTTCCACCGCTACGCCATCGTCATTGTACCAACCCATCTGATTTGTGATCGGTGTCGCAAAAGCACTGGCCATGGCAATTAGAATGGCGAGCGCGGGCATCAAAAACTTGTTTTTCATAAGTTGTGTTGCTTTTATAGATCAAAAAGCAACCGAAAAACTTTAGTGTTAAACATCAAACTAGCCACTCCCCTGCAACAGGAGCGTATGACAGGCGGTTGCAGCGCCAGGTCATTCCATGCCCGGTGTCCTTCTCGTTGCTCGTATAGCAGCGGACGCGTTGTCGTGAAATAGGACACCAACGATCGCAAGAGCAACAAACACGAGGTTGAATATCAGGTGTTCGTTCCAGGTCATTTTCTCAATTATGCCCCCACAGGAACAAGGCGGATTCTCATAATAGTTGACTCCAAGGAAAATGTATGTAGTAAATACTATCATAAGACCGAACGAGAGATATAGCCCGGATAGTCTTGCCTTTTCAATGCTTAGTAGAATACAGATGGATAGCTCTACCAGTGGAACAGCCCATACAATTAGTCCTGCGTAATTGCTCAGCATGGGTGATTGCACGAGCTGACTATAGAAGGTATGGGCATCAATTAGCTTTGCCAAGCTCGCATAAGTGAAGAGCATTATGAAAAGGAACGCTATCGCTGATGGCAAGAGCGACAGGACGAGAGATGTCGGTTTTTTAAGATTATCGTCGACAAAAAATGTTGGAACAGATTTGCCTCCGGAAAAACACTCGCTTCGACCCTTCCCGCTTTTCATAAGAATGTTTGTTATATCGCAGCATGAAGTTGCATCAAGAATGCCTTTGATTCACTACGAGATCAGGAGCCAAAATTGTGAGATCAGGATTATCAATCAGCATGCTACCGCATGG
>CAZHIQ010000094.1:0-4326 GCA_964532595.1 uncultured Roseivirgaceae bacterium | reverse complement strand
CAGTCAAAATTGCCGGATACTATTCACGACTCACGCCTGCCCGCGGCGTCTCCGAGAGCAATCTAGAACTATTATTGACGATTGACGACTCACGATTGACGCCTGCCTGCCGTGGTGGGAAGGACCCGGGGACGTTAATATTAGCCCAGGGAAGTCAGGAGGATGACTATGAAGGGAGAGGTGTGGGCCAGGCGCTTGCGGATAAACTGCTTGGCCGCGATGAGGTGGTTTTTAACCGTGTTAGGAGAAATATTCAGACGATCAGCGATAGCCTCGTAGTTAAGACCCCGGTTGCGGGCTAAATCATAAACTTCGCGCTGACGCACAGGAAGCATGTCGACGGTCTCTTCAATAAGCGTTTCCAATTCCCTGAAGTCGATCTCGTCCTCCGTCGCATTGTCATAAAGGCGAACCGAACGCATCACTTCGTCTTTCGCTACAACCTCTTTCGACGCTTTGAACAGATATTGATAAGCAAGATTCTTGCTCATCGTCACAAGATACGCCTGGAAATGCTCCACCTCTTCGAAACGGGAACGCCGATCCCATAACGTAGCGAAAATTTCCTGAACAAGATCCTTAGCCATTTCTCGCGACCGAAGAAGACGGAGTGCCTCCTTATATATAATAGCACTATACCGCGCATAGATCTCGTCGAACGCCTCTACGCTTCCCTCGGCCAATTGCTTTATCAGCCCACGATCGTCGTATGGTTGTGCAAGTCTCAAGCTTCTTCAGGTATAGGAAATACGCGCTGTTCCGAAGAAAAGACGCGTACGTCAAAAGTGAAAATAGGGAAAGCCCTTCTATAATGCAAACGTTTTTGGAAAGCGCGCTCCCGTTGCGCAATTCTCAGCGATCGGAATTCTTCATCGCTTTCTTCAAAAGACGCCCGTCACCGATCTTTTCAGTGAAAGCAGCAAAGGCAGAAGCCACACCGCTCCACCTCAACATCTCTACATCGCTGAACAGCTCGGCATCGGTGCGCAGCGTCGCAAGCTCCTTAAAAAGAAGGGCATCATTGCGACGATCACCTAGCACATTCTCGGGAAACTCCTCGATGGGACCATACTCGTTCAAGAGTCGCGCAGCCCCCACACTGCCAATACCGGATATGCCGGGATAACCATCGGCGCTGTCGCCTACGAGCGCAAGGAAGTCGGGGATAAGAACCGGCGGCACACCGAACTTCTTCTTCACCCCTTCTTCATCGCGAATTGTTTTCGTTCTGCGATCGATCTGCACTACCCGATCGGCGCGTACACACTGCGCAAGATCTTTGTCGGGTGTCCAGATACAAACCTTCTCCACACGCGAATCAATATCTGCAAGATGCGCCGCGGATGCCAACGCGTCGTCAGCTTCCAAATCCTTCATCGGCCACACGGCAATCCCCATCGCGGTGAGCCCTTCTTCCAGCGGACGAAACTGCTTCCACAATGCAGGCTCTATCCCCTGCCCTGTTTTGTACGTTGGCCACAAGTCGTTGCGAAATGATTCAATCACGTAATCAGTAGCCACCCCGATATGTGTCGCTCCTTCTTCAATCATCTGCAATACACTGTTCAGCACGCCCGCCACCGCCGCGTAAGGCTTGTCCTCGCCTTTGTTAAATCTGCGCTGACCATAGAAGTGGCGAAACAATTCGTACGTGCCGTCGATGAGATGGATGATCATAAGGACAAGGTTGTTGAAAGATAATGCATTATCACTAAAGTATCCGACCGCTCCTCCCGCTCCCGCCGGAAAGCAAGGTAGAAACACGCCTTCCGTCCCCGACGCCATTCCACAACTCCCAAATACTCACTAATATTGGGGTTCTACACACATATGAGCAAGGACAGGAAATCGATCATCACCCTGAAAGTGGGATCGAACGTAATAACAAACGAAGAGGGACTGCCGGACGAGGGTATAATAACCCGTATCTCACAGCAAATCAAGGGGTTAAGGAATCGTGGCTACAACGTCATTCTCGTGACGTCGGGCGCGGTCGCAGCCGGACGGAGTATTTTCCAGTTTCCGAAAAAGACGGACACCGTCGTGCAACGCCAGGTGCTCGCCTCGCTCGGACAGGTAAAACTCATCACCCTTTACAAGCAAGCCTTTGAAAAAGAAGGCATGCTGGGCGCGCAGGTGCTCGTCACTAAAGAAGACTTCAAGAGCCGCCAGCACTACCTGAACATGCGCAACTGCTTGTCAGCGCTCCTCAGCCACGGGATCGTCCCGATTCTCAATGAAAATGACGTCGTCTCCGTGACGGAGCTGATGTTTACCGATAACGACGAACTCGCCGGACTGGTCAGTGCGATGATGAATACCGATTTGTTAATTATCCTGACCAACGTCGATGGCGTCTATAACGGCGACCCGTCACTACCCGATACGAAAGTGATACACGAATTCGACCCCAGGCAGTTTCGTATCGATGAGATCGCCACAGGAAAAAAATCCGGCTTTGGTCGCGGGGGTATTCTCACCAAGTGTCAGACTTCCCAGAAGATTGCAGGTATCGGCATACCGGTGCATATTGCGAACGGAAGAACGGAAAACATCGTTCTCCGTATTCTGGATAACGAAGCCATCGGAACTCGCTTCCCGGCTACCCGGTTAGCGTCAAGTTTCAAGAAATACATGGCTCACGCCTACGAAGAAGCCAAAGGCAAAGTGGTTATCAACGACGGCGCGAAGAAAGTCCTTCTTTCCGACAAAGCCCACAGCCTCTTGCCCGTAGGAATTACGCGTGTTGTCGGTACGTTCCAGAAGGGCGACCTCATAAAAATCGTCGACGAGAACGACCGCGAAATCGGACTCGGACTCGCGCGCTACAGCCACGAAAAAGCGGCTGAAGTAATCGGGCTGAAAAACCAGAAACCTGTTATTCATTACGATCACCTTTACCTGCACTGATGACAACCCTTGAAAATACATTCCGCACGGTTCAAACTGCCAGCCGCAAACTTTCGCTTCTGGCGGAAGACGATATCAACCGCGCCCTGCTCATGCTAGCCGATGCTGCTGAAGCCGATATCGCAGCCATCCTCGAAGCCAACGCCAAAGACCTGGCGCGCATGCCGGAGTCGGATCCCCGGTACGACCGACTGAAACTGACGGAACAACGTATCCGCGACATCGCGTCCGACATCCGCAATGTCGCCAAACTGCCTTCACCCCTCGGCGCTGTGCTCGAGGAGAGAACGGTGAAGAGCGGACTTCAACTGAAGAAGATCTCCGTACCCCTCGGCGTTATTGGTGTGATCTATGAAGCGCGTCCCAACGTTACGTTCGACGTCTTCTCTCTATGCCTGAAGTCGGGCAATGCCTGCATTCTCAAAGGAGGAAGCGATGCCGATGACTCAAACCGTCACATCCATCAATTGATCCAACGTGTTCTAACCGAAGCGGGCATCGACCGCAATATCGTCGCTCTGCTTCCCGCCGACCGCGAGGCAACAGCTCAACTCTTGCAAGCAGTAGGCTATGTGGATATCCTGATTCCGCGCGGAAGCCAGAACCTTATCAACTTCGTTCGCGACAACGCCAAAGTTCCGGTCATCGAAACAGGAGCCGGCATCGTACACACTTACTTCGACGCTTCGGGCGACCTCGCAAAAGGATCCGACATCGTCTTCAATGCAAAGACCCGACGTGTGAGTGTTTGCAATGCTCTCGATTGTCTGATTATCCACTCTTCGCGACTGAACGACCTGGCTTCGCTGGTGGGCAAGCTCGCCGACAAGAATGTGGCGGTCTATGCCGACGAGCGTAGCTTCTCAACGCTGAAAGACCGCTATCCTTCTAACCTTCTTCAACCCGCAGCACCCGAGCACTACGGCACGGAGTTCCTCGATTACAAGATGAGCATCCGCACCGTCGATTCGCTCGACGAAGCGTTGGAACACATCCACGCGCATAGTTCCAAACACAGCGAAGCAATTATCGCCGAAGACGAAAAGGTGGTCGACTCCTTCCTCCGTGCGGTCGATGCCGCGGCGGTCTATGCCAACGCATCCACAGCCTTCACCGACGGCGCCCAATTCGGCCTCGGTGCGGAGATCGGTATCAGCACGCAAAAACTCCACGCCCGCGGCCCCATGGCCCTGCGTGAGCTCACGTCGTACAAGTGGATAGTGCGGGGAGATGGGACCGTCCGAAGCTAGCAGCGTGCTACGCGCGTGTTTCCGGTTTCTCGGTATTGCTTCGCACGGCTAAGGAGGAGTTCGAGAGTTCGAAGGTTCGAAGTTCGAGAGTTCGAAGTTCGAGGTTCGAGAGTTCGAGAGTTCGAGAGTTCGAAAGTTCGAAAGTTCGAAAGTTCGAGAGTTCGAA
>CAZHIQ010000093.1:0-4401 GCA_964532595.1 uncultured Roseivirgaceae bacterium | reverse complement strand
GAAGTACGAGGTAGGAAGTACGCCTGCCCGCCGTGGCGGGAAGTACGAATAGGGGAGCGCGGTGCTTGGAAATATTTGCTTCACCGGAAGGATGAGTTCTTGACTTGGTTTTTGGAAGTATGAGCCGGTAGTGAATTACGAATTACGCCCACGGTGGCAGGATTTCTAATTACGAATTACTTCCCGATAGCTATCGGGACGTAATTCGTCATTCGTCATTCGTAACTCGTAATTGCTTTCACACTTTAACCCTCTAACCCTTTAACCCTTAACGACTTTTTCCGACCTTCGTAAACCTGAAATGGTTAACAGCAATTCTCCATCCCCCTCTGAATCCAGCACGGATGTAAAGCGCAACAGGCTGTTGCTCGTTTTGAGCGGGATTTTCATCACCAACGCCCTATTGGCTGAAATCATCGGAGTCAAGATTTTCTCGGGTGAGTCGGTCGTGGGCCTGCCTCCTGCTCAGCTGAATATCCTCGGGTTTGTCATGGATTTCAACCTTACGGCGGGAGCCCTGATCTGGCCCGTGGTGTTTCTTACAACGGATCTTATCAACGAATACTTTGGCAAACCCGGCGTAAAGCGGGTGAGCTACCTGACAGCCCTGCTTATTCTGTACGCATTTATGGTCATTTTCATGGCCATGGAGCTGCCGCCCGCGGAGTGGTGGGCAAACCTGGCGGATGAAACGGGGAATGTCTACAACATGGACCTGGCCTTCAACCGTATTCTGGGTCAGGGGCAGCGTATCATCGCAGGCTCGCTTGCAGCGTTTCTGCTCGGCCAGTTAGTGGATGTTTTTGTCTTTCAGCGCCTGCGACGTCTCACGGGCAGTCGCATGCTGTGGGTGCGGGCAACGGGGTCGACTTTGGTCTCTCAGCTCGTCGACAGCTTCGTCGTGCTGTTTATTGCTTTCTACGGTGTTTTTTCGAACAACCAGATCATCGCTATCGCCATCACAAACTACGTTTACAAGTTCGCAGTGGCGATTCTGCTAACTCCGCTCATCTATGTCGGGCACTATCTCATTGACCGGTATCTCGGGAAAGACGAAGCCCTCCGTATATCGGAAGAAGCAGCCCGCGGCAGCCGTGGTTTTCTCTAGCGCCTGCGCAGGTTGTCGCAGATGATTGCCGTGGCGATAGCGGCGTTGAGCGACTCCGCCCCACCAAAGCGCGGGATGGTAATTCTCCGGGTAACAAAGGGGTCAAGCGCAGGAGAAATTCCGTGCGACTCGCTGCCGATCAGGACAATGCCTTCGCCGCCGAATGAAAGTTGATGGACGTTCTCGCCATCGAGGAAAGCACCATACACCGGTACGGATACGTCGGAGAAATAGGTCTGTAAGTCGGTGTAATACACCTGAACCCGGGTGAACGATCCCATAGTGGCGCTGATCACCTTAGGATTGTAGAAGTCGGCCGTCTCGTTCGAAACAATGATCTTGTTGATCCCGTACCAGTCGGCCGTCCGGATCATTGTGCCCAGATTACCCGGGTCCCTGATATCGTCGAGCGCCAGCGCGAATTCACCGCGCGACACGCTGACCGGTTTATTCGGCTTGAGGCGCGCCACGGCCAGGGCGGTGCGGTTGCTCTGAAACTCCCCCAGTCCTTCAAGGACACGCTCGGGGACTTCCAAAACTTCGCCCCTGACCGGCACGGCCAGGTCTTCCAGAAAAGTCTTCGTCCCCAGCACCTGCAACACCTCGAAATCGGAGCCTAGCAGCTCCTGCACGCTTTTTGCGCCCTCGATGACGAAGCATTGCTCCTGTTTTCGGTATTTCTTTACTTGCAGGGATTTGATGAACTTTATTGTAGCTTTCGATAGCATTCCGGCGTCTTGATCCTGAAAAATAGATATTTTCTGTTAATCCTTGTCCCGATCCTTCTGTCGGGATGCCTGGGGTCCCGGCACCTGAAGGAAAACCAGCGAAATCTGCGCGGTGAGCGAATCAGCGCGCCGGGAACGATCAACAAAGAAGAACTTCGCGAACTGTACGCCCAACGACCCAACCGACGTTTCCTGACGATTGTTCCCTTCTACCACCTGGTCGCAATGTACTACGCGGGCGAAAGACGGTACGACCGCGATGCCTTTATCGAAAAGCGCAAGCAGGAAGAAGAGAAGATCGATGCGAAAATCGCCCGGGCTACCTCGCAACGACGAATAAACAACCTCCGGTTCAGGAAGCAAAAAAAGATTGAGAAGTACAACTCTCGTATTGAAGACGGAAATCTCTTCATGCAATGGGGCGAACAAATTTCTGTCTACGACTCCGGACTGGTCAATATTACTGTAAATCGCTTCAAGGCCTACTTGTTTTCGAGGGGATTCTTTCAGAACGATGTCACGGCTCAAACACGGAACGTTGGCCGGAAAGGTGCGCGTGTCACCTACCGGATTGATGCTGCCAAGCCTTATATCATTGACAGCATCGGATACCGGATCGCCGACGAAAACATCGAAGCACTCATCCGACGATCGGAACGCTTAAGCTTTATTCGTCAGGGGCAGCCGTACCGCGAAGAAAACTTTACGAAAGAACGCGAGCGTATCGACCTTCTGCTGAAAGACAACGGCTATTATGAATTCAGCCGCCAGTACATCGACTTTGATCTCGACACCACGCTCCTGGGCGACCGGCGTATCGCTGTGCTCATGACCATCCGGGATCCAGCACGGCACGGATACCATCGACAGTTCGTCATCGACTCGGTTCGCTTCACTACCGACGCGGGTGTTAACTATCCGGGCGAACTGCGGGCGCAGGAAACCTATCGGGATGTTCAGTATTATTTCTTCCGCGACGACTACAACCGGAAGATTCTCAGCCAGCGCGTCTTTCTCTCACCAGGCAATCTCTACTCCCGAAGTAAAACTTTTGAGACACAGCGACAGCTGGCAAACCTCGACGCCTTCAAGTTTGTAAACGTCAACTACGACTCATCGGGCGGAAAATTCATCGCCAATATATTTACGAGTCCGCTCGATCGCTATGAATGGTCGAACGAGGTGGGGGTAAATGTGACCGAAGGCTATCCCGGCCCGTTCTATAATATCAATTTCAAGAAGCGAAATCTCTTTGGAGGCCTCGAAAATCTCGAAGTCAACGGTCGTATAGGTATCGAAGGGGTTGCGTCCGCAACGGAAGACCTCAACGTGTACAAGAGCACAGAGGCCGGGGTCAACGGGTCAATCACGTTCCCCCAGTTTTTATGGCCTTTCCGTACTTCCACGCAACTCAAGCTCGGAAAGTACAACCCGAAAACACGGCTGTCTATCGGATACAACTATACCGATCGTCCGGAGTATAGTCGGACGAGCACAAACCTTTCAAATACCTTTACCTGGCAGAACCAGCGTTCGACTCAGTTCTCCCTGGCTCTCGCCAATATCTCGCTGATCAACTCGGAAATAAAATCACAGGCCTTCCGCGATACACTCAACATCCTCGCCCTTCAGGGTAACTACAACCTTGCGCGCTCGTTCCAGCCGTCGTTTGTAAGCAGTATGATCTTCACCATGACATGGAACAAGAACTACGGTACGTTCGATCGCAACGCACTCTATATACGCGCCCAGTTTGAACCCGGAGGCACAACCCTTAACTTCATCAATCCGGATATCATCACAAGACAGGGACTCGAGTACTTCAAATATCTTCGGGTCAACTTCGATTTCCGGCAGATACGGATCATCAACTCCTGGATGACTTTCGCCTATCGGTTGAACACTGGAGTGGCGTACTCCTATGGCTCCGACCGGGCCCTTCCCTATGAAAAGTACTACTTCGCAGGAGGAAGCAACAGCGTGCGCGCCTGGCGTCCCCGTCGTCTCGGGCTCGGCTCCATCCCGCCGGCGCTGAGCACCGACCCGAACTATCGCGGCAATCCGGTAGACGACGGACTATACAACTACCAGCTTGAGAAACCCGGCGAAATTCTGTTCGAAGGAAGTATGGAGCTGCGCAGCAAGCTGTTCGGATTTGTCGGAGGTGCCATCTTTGTCGACGCCGGAAACGTCTGGTTGTTCAGTCAGCAGACCCGCGAAAATCCCGACACCGGCGAACAGGAACCCGTCGCGGGTAACTCCAAATTCCGTCTTGATTCGTTCTACAAGGAACTGGGTATCGGCACCGGATTCGGATTGCGCTTCGACTTCACCTTCCTCGTATTGCGCTTCGACGTGGGTATTAAAGTATACGATCCCGGCCGCCCCGTAGGTCAACGATTTGTTCTCGACGAAGCCAAATTCTTCAAACCCTTCGCCACCCGCACCCCCGAAGGAAACTACACCAACTACCGCGAACCCGTGATTTATAATATTGGGATAGGATATCCTTTTTAGAAGTGTTGATGTTTGAGTGCTAGGGAGGACGAGGTACGAGGGACGAGG
>CAZHIQ010000092.1:2961-4470 GCA_964532595.1 uncultured Roseivirgaceae bacterium | reverse complement strand
AATGGCCCGGCGATAACGCCGACTCCACCTGGGTAATCGGTATTCTGGGGGATGATCCATTCGGACCTTTTCTCGATGCGGTTGTCAGTGAAGGAAATTCGGGCAATCAATCTATCTATGTCATGCGCTATGCCTCGCTCGAAGAGGTCGATGATTGCCATATACTGTTCGTTTGCCGCAATATGGCCGATAAAGTAGATGAGATTCTTAATTGGGTGTTCGGCCGTGATATACTGACGATCAGCGATATGCCTCAATTCACGGCGAAAGGAGGGATGGTGGAGCTGATTACGGACGGAAAACAAGTCCGCTTCAAGGTGAATAGACGGGCCTGCAGCGCGGCGGGACTGACGCTCAGCTCGCGACTCCTCAGCCTGGCCATTGTGGAATAGCCGGACGTCAGAATTTTCCTGATACGCCTCTCAGAGATTTTCTGATGCGGTTCTCAGAAATTTCCTGAGTATCGACTACCAGTCAATACCCAATCACGGGCAGGGGGTGCCAGCCAGCGTCGCGTACAATAACATCGACATCAGGACAGTGCCTGCAGCCAGCATCATTAATAACCGGTAGGCCCACCTCGGCGGACGCTCTCCCATAATTCTATTGAGGTATGCGCTCATTTGCGTTGGATTTATGACAAAGCTACTCGCACCGGTAGTGGCAGAAATCAGGGAGAATCTGATTCTGGAAATTCAGTGAATTCTCTTAGAAGGAAGCGGGACATCACCACCCATGGACGCGTATCTGTACCGTTGTAAAAAGTGCTTTATTTTCTGGCGGAATTGCCCTATTTTAAAGCAAAATAACCTCTATGCGCCTTCCCTTGCTCGCCGTATTCACGGTCTTGTCGATATCGACTTTCGCTCAATCGTGGTCGAGCCACTATCAAAAAGCGCTAAGTGCTTATCAGCAAGAGGATTTCGAGACAGCCCTCGTCGAAGCGAAAATCGCGCTTCCTCTCGCGAAAGGCGACCGCAAGAACGCAGCATTCACGCAACAACTCCTCACAGCGTCAGCCCTCGCCTTGGAGAAATATGACGACGGCCTCACTGTCATCGACGCAGAGATTGAAAATTTTGCAACGCTTGAATCGAAAGGCAACAACCACCTTGAGGCAATGCGAAAAAAAGCGGCATTCCTCATGGGCAAGGGTCAATATGAAGCCGCCGCTACAGCTTATGAAAGCCTGCTCACCACCGGCGCCAGCGTCTGGACCGAGACATCGTACGAATTCCTTACACGGAAGTCCGCGCTGGGTGAGGCGCTGATGCACGCGAAGAAATACACTGAAGCGCGTAATGTCTTGTCGGCCTGCCTCAACGGACTCCGCGCGATCCCCGATGCGGGTGAAGATTATCTCTATACACTTTTTAATGCTGCATACGTCGACCTCATGCTGGAACAGCACGGCGATGCATCGGCAAAACTCTCCCAACTGATTCCGATCCTGGAGGCGAACGACCTGACGGATGATCCGATGTACGCCGACGCGAAGGAAATGCTCTC
>CAZHIQ010000092.1:0-2861 GCA_964532595.1 uncultured Roseivirgaceae bacterium | reverse complement strand
CTTGATCGCGCACAGTCGCAGTATCGCACGGGCATTCAGAACCTGATGGCAGCTTCTCCCTCGGTATGGGTAAAGCAAGTGCGCTGGGTAGCTGATCAGTACATTGCCGCCGGCGGTGAAGCGCGCGCTATCCCTATCGTAGAGATCGCCCTTAAACATCAAACCTTTACCAGTTTATCGGCGCGGGAGCAGATTATCCTGTATCAATATTTCGGACGACTCCACCTTGAGTCGCGACAGACGGAAGCGTTGATTCGTTTCGTCAAACCCCTCGCCGATCGAACAACCGACGCACAGGTACGTCAGGCCCTCTTGCTGATATGGGCCCAGGCCGAGCGCGACCGCAGTGACCTCGAGTCGGCACGTCAGCGCCTGGCGGAGGCGGTAGTGCTTAATCCTGCCGGAATGGTGACTGGCGAGCTGCACTTCGAGGCGGCGAGGATTGACCAATTGAAGGGCGATTACCGTCAGGCGGAGATCAACTTCCACAATGCCTTGAAAGAGATTTCGCGCGCGCCGCTGGCTGAAGTGGTTACCCCCCTGGTATTTAACTCCGTCGCCGCGTTCTATATAGAGCTCGGTAACTACGCCGCAGCAGAAGAATTCTTTTTGAATCTACTCGCCCGCGAAGATGGCGCCGCGTTCTATAACGACGTCCGCCAAAACCTGGCGGCGCTTTACCAGCAGACCGGTCGTTACAGCGATGCGAAGTCGCTCTTGCTCCGCGCACTCCGCGAAGATGCGTTGGCAGGTACTCAACACCCCGATTATGCAATTGCGCTTCAAAACCTCGCTGCCGTTTACAAGCAGCTCGGCCGTCTGGATTCCGCACAACTGTTATACGAGCAGGCGCTGAAGATCGACGAGAAGCACTACGGATCAAACAGTTTGCCTTTTGCCACCAAGCTCACCAACCTCGGCACGGTGTATCAGGAAGGTGGGAAGTTCGACGAAGCGCGAAGCCGGTTTGAGCAAGCGCTGAAAATCCGGCGCAATCTTCTTCCTGTCGATCACCCGGATCTGGCATTCAGTGAGTTCACCCTTGCTAATCTTCTCTATCGCACCCAGAAGCCGAAGGAAGCCATACCGTTGTTCCGGTCGGCCGCCGATTTCTATTTACGCCAAATTCATCAGGTCTTTCCCGCCCTGAGCGACTACGAACGTACGGCGTTCTACAACCGCGTCAGCGAGATTATCGACAACTACGAGATGTTCCTGATGGAGAACCTGGACCTCGACACGTCGCTCACCGGTGCGCTGTTGAACTTCCGTCTGCAGACCAAGGCGTTGTTGTTGAACTCGTCGTTGAAAGTAAGGAATCAGATTTTGCACAGTGGCGATCCGGCATTGGTCCGCGACTTCCAGGTATGGCAGCATACGAAAGAGCAGCTCGCATACTTTATGATGATGCCGAAGGCCGAGCGCGAGGAACACGATGCGCTTTACCGCGAGTTGGTAGCGCAGGCGAACGATTTGGAGAAGGCATTGTCGTTGAAGTCGGATGCCTTTACTTCGGCCTTCCTGCCCGAGCTCGCCGATTGGCAGCGTATCAAGTCGGCGTTGAAGCCGGGAGAGGCGGCGATGGAGATTGCGCGGGTAAAGCTGGCCGACCGCGATTCCGTCGTATATGCGGCGATTGTAGTGAAGTCGTCGTCGACCGCTCCCGAGGCAGTTGTGTTGCCCGATGGAAATTTCCTGGAGCAAAAAGCATTTAACCGATATATCAACAGCATCCGCTATCAGTTGGAAGATCCGCATTCCTATGTGAATTTCTGGAGTAGGCTTCAGCCGATGCTGGGCGATGTAAACCAGTTATACCTGTCGGCCGACGGTATTTACAACAAAATCAACTGCGCCACCCTTTTCGACAATGCGTCTAACCAATACGTTACCGAACGTATGCAGATGGTGTTGGTTAGCAATTTGCTCGATCTGGCACGTCCGCAACGACAGGGCCGGAAGGCTACAGAGGCGTTGCTGGTAGGAGCGCCTGATTATCGCCTTGACGCGCGACAATCGCTCGCCGCTATGAGAGGCAATGGCGGCCAAGGGAATGTCTTCACCGATATTTTTCATGCCGGTTTTGCGCCGCTGCCGGGTACCCAGGCGGAGGTGACGGAAGTAGGACAGCGGTTGAAAGAAAAGAACTGGAACGCAGTCGTCCTTACCGGACGCGAAGCCAGTGAAGAAACGTTGAAGGACGTCGGGAGTGCGGCCTTGTTACACATTGCCACTCATGGATTTTTCGTGGCACCGAAGGATGAACACGCCCAGGAAATCTTCAGTCGCGATCTCAAGGATGTCGAGAACAACAGCATGTTGCGTTCGGGACTTATCCTTGCGGGGGCAGAAAAGCACCTTATTGACGTCATGGAGGGTAGGGAGCCTGCCTCGGCAGATGATGGCGTACTTACCGCCTATGAAGTGATGAATCTCAACCTGGACAACACCGAACTCGTTGTGTTGTCGGCCTGCGAGACCGGTGTGGGGGACGTGAAGAACGGAGAAGGTGTATACGGACTCCAACGCGCCTTTCTCCTCGCCGGAGCGCGAAATGTTATTATGAGTTTGTGGAAAGTCGACGACAAAGCCACGCAGGAATTGATGTCAGCGTTTTACAGCGCCTGGCTTGAAGGAAAAGACAAGAGCACCGCCTTCCACGACGCACAGCTGCAGATAAGAGCGAAGTATGGCCACCCGTTCTTTTGGGGAGGGTTTGTGTTGGTTGGCCGGTGAGGCGTCGGTTTCTGGTTTCTGGTTTCTGGGTTTTTGCTTCGCACGGCTCGGGTGAAAGTTCGAAGTTCGAGGTTCGAGGTTCGAAGTTCGAAGTTCGAAGGAGTGGCGACAAGACGTGATGTGCT
>CAZHIQ010000091.1:835-4513 GCA_964532595.1 uncultured Roseivirgaceae bacterium | reverse complement strand
CTTCGTTCAGGAATCAACCAATCTCCTTTCCGTTCAGGCATCTATTAGTTTTTCGTTGTTCAGCAAGCTGTCACACCTATTCGGAGATGACGCGCTTGCCAAAGAATCTGTATTTAGTACTCCTGGAAGGCCTCAATGGCACAATCGCCTCTTCAACTTCAACCACATTATCGCATAAGATGATATCAGCACCTGATCGGACCACTGCCTGATAAGCTGCTTTGCGTTTCTCTGGGTCGGGAATGCGTTCAATGCCTCGAGCCGTGTAGAAAATCGTCATTACATTCCGTTGGTGCAAAGCATCGAACAATCCTGGGTCATTATTCTTGCTAACATAGGCGACGATATTCTCCCAGGGAATTCCGGCGTGCTCATATGCTCTAACTGAATCCATATTGAATATAAACGCCTCAAACATCAGATTGGGATTCCGATTATGGTAGTAAACAGCTTCGCGAACTGCATACGTCGAGATAAGAACGTATGATTCCGCTTTTGCCTTTGTAATCTCCTTCAGCAAAAGAGGAAGCGGGACATCCTTTTTATCGAGCATAATGACTGTTTTATCACGCGCCCACTCCAGCACCTCTTGCAATGAATGAATCCGGTCGTCAGTGACAGTGCCCTCCGGATCCTTGAGCCTGAGCTTTTGCAGCTCTTCCCAAGTATGATCTGCGACCAGTCCGCTACCCGTCGTAGTTCGATCCAGTGTTTTGTCGTGGATAACGACCACAACGCTATCTTTTGTCAGACGAGGATCAACCTCAAAGAACGCCGGCATCAACCGCAATGTGTTCTCAAACGTCCTAATAGCATTCTCAGGAAATCCGGGCATTGCCCCGCCCCGGTGGGCACCTACAAAAGGTACGCGATCTTCAGTGTATCGAAAAAAGGAATGAAGGTCTTCGACGGTCTTGACCTCGAGAATATTTGCGGTAACACTCTGCCCACGAACAGCGCTACAGTAAAGCAAAAAGCTAAGGAGATAAACAGGACTACAAACGAGAAATCGACTCATGAAACAGTGGTTTAATGTTCTACGGATCCTGCAAACGCAAGGTCCACCAAAACAGGATAGTGGTCCGAAAGCGAAGCAGTAGTCTTGTCTTGGAGAATATCTGCCCTTAGCACCGTGACCCCCGGTATCTTTCGCACAAAAACATAATCAATTCTTCGCGTGACTGACGTAGGCCCCACATGGTCGGCCGACGGCGACGAATTGACGAACGCCGAATTAGTTTCATAAAAGGCATCCACATACCCCGCGTCCAGCAGTTTCGTAATGACTGAGTAGTCGACGTGCCCATCCTTGAGGTTCTTACGATAAACTGTTCGACCCCTTACAATTGGCAATCCACTCTTCGGTTCGAGACGGCCTTCGATACGCTGCATGGATGCAAGAAGGTTCGCCCCATAATGAACAGAATCCCGGGGTGAAACCGCATTCATGTCGCCGGCAATGATAACCACTTCTTCAGGGGAGATAAGTCGAGCTTGCGCTATAATCTTTTCGACATCCTTTATTCGATCATCAACGGCAAACGGGGAAAGATGTGTGACGATGATGTGTACCCCTTCCACGGTTGCATAAAGGTATCCGTGCCACATGTCATCCAACACGCGCTGCGTATTCAAAATCGGATACCGTGATGTAATGGCGAGCGGATGGGTAACCGGCACACCGAACTCGGTGTTCATAATGGCGGAATAGCGATGGCCGTACCGATGGGCGAGCTCCGTGAGGTCATTTTGCAAAAACCCATTTAGCTCTTGAAATGCAACGATATCTGGATCAATCTTCCGGACCCACTCGACAAAGGCCGTCTTGCGCTCCTCCTCTCCCTTAAAGCCGTGTAGCACGTTATAACTCAGCACTCGCAATTTCGACTGCGCTTGCACGAGCGTGGAGAAGGCGACCACGAAAGCGAAACAACCAACTAAAGCAATCCACGAAAATCTAAACAATCTGAACATATTCTATGTCGTCTCAATAGTGAAGCAGGCAGAGCCGATGGCTCCGCCCGCAGTTCTCTTACCAGCGCGGATTCTGTTCTAACATTGGATTCGTCTCCAATTCGACAGGGTCAATTGGCCAGAGATAGTCGCGCGCAGGGTCAAAAGTCATTGTCTCAATAACGCGCAGAATATTCTTGTTCGGAATGTTTGAGTAATCCGGTGTTGAGTTTTCATCCAGAACGGGAGGCTCTACCAGAAGATCAGTTTTACTGTTGCCGTAACGCGGGCCACTCATCACATCTTCAGCTATGCGCCAACGACGAATGTCGAACAAGCGCCGTCCTTCCACAGCAAGTTCCACTTTACGCTCACGGCGCACAATTGATCTCAACTCGGCTTGCGTCGCGTCGCGATCAACGGAGGGCATGCCGACTCGATTCCGGACCGCATCAAGCGCTTCAAAGACCGAATCGTCGATATCATTCAGTTCAATCTTTGCCTCTGCGTAAATCAGGAGAAGCTCAGCGTACCGCATCAGGATGATATCACCTTCGTTTTCCTGTGTCAAACCCAAATCGCCAGGATCGGCCCACTTTCTCCACAGATAGCTCGTGAAGGTAGCAAAGGCATTGGTTGCATCAGTGTTATTAACACGTGCCGGCGGAGTAACATTATAGTTCCACACGCGTGTACTGTCGGGATGGGTCTCAAACTGAAAACCGAGGTACACTGTGCCAGGCACAGCAATAGTCATGTGAAGGCGTGGATCACGATTTTCATAAGGTTTCTCCGGATCATAAAGGGGTGATTTGTCAATCGTGAGACCATCTACGCACTCGTACGAGTCAACCATCGCTTGTGTCGGAACCTCGTTAGAAACGCCCGCTACCAGGCGAGAACCGAATTGACGGAGAATGATGTGAGTTTTAACCCCGCGCATGTACTGCATTGTCCAGATACGCTCTTTGGAGTTTTCCCCCGCATACAGAAAGAGTTCCGCATAGTCAGGATGCAGCTCATAGTGGCCGAGATCCATCGCCGCTTTTGCTGCATCGGCAGCAACCTGCCATTGTTCATTCACAAGGGCCGTATAGGCTTTGAGAAAGTAAGCTGCAACACTTGTTGCTCTTCCGGTTGTTCCGGCATGAAAGACCGGCAATACCGGAGCAATCTCGTCCATCTCGTCCATGATCCAATTGGCAACCTCGGCCTTCGGCGTTCGCGGCATCAACGCTTCCTCTAGCCCAATTGTCTTTGTCACCAAAGGCACGTCTCCAAAAAGTCCAGTCAGGTAGAAATAGCTGTACGCGCGAACGAAACGGGCCTCTGCCTTCGCCTGTTCAAGATAGGACTCAGGCACCTCCCCTTCCGCATTGTGAATATTATCCAGCAGGAAGTTTGCTCTCGCGATGACCGCGTAGAAATCGCGCCACGCGTTTCGTGACGAAGCATTATTACTGGCAGCAGTCCCGTTGCCCAGAGACCCGATAGGTGACGCGTCACGGTTCCAACTGATGTCAGTAGTAACATCAAGGGAAACAATCCACGGCATCTCTCCCTTCAGGCCAATGCGATTAACGATTCGCTCATAGCAGGCAAACAGCCCCATATCCACTTCGGTACGATTGCGGAAAAACGCGGCCGAAGAAGGACTGTCCAAAGGAACTTTGTCCAACATGTCTTCACACGCCGTAGCGGACAGAAGGGCAACGGCTAGCGCGT
>CAZHIQ010000091.1:0-825 GCA_964532595.1 uncultured Roseivirgaceae bacterium | reverse complement strand
ATGTATAAAGTTTAATTTTCATAATGATAAGTGCTTGCGGATTTTAGAACCTTACGTCAATACCTAGAGTGTAGACCTTCACCAACGGATAGTTCGTGCCGGTGCCCACGGGTGTCTCCACGTCGAATCCATCCCAGAATTTATCAAAGGTGAGGAGATTCTGACCGTTGACATAGAGTCGCGCTTGTCTAATCTTGAGGGTGTTCAGGAAGCTTTCCGGCAGATTATATCCGATCTGGATGTTCTTCAGTCGCACATAAGCAGCGCTCTTCATCCAGAAACTCGAATGTTGGTAGTTGTTCCCGGCATCACCCCACGTCAACCGAGGGAAAGCCGCGTCACGGTTATCAGAAGTCCAGTAATCCTTGTGTGACTCATAAGCAGAAGCACCGCTAAAGAAAGGCTGAATTGCGCGGCCATAGAGATAACCATCTGCTTTCCCAACTCCCTGAATAAAAGCGTTGAAGGTGAAGTTTCTGAATGATGCATTCAGGTTCGCCCCGTAGGTATACCGCGGAATAGTACTGCCCACAACCACCCGGTCATCTGCATTAATGAGATCATCATCGTTTTGATCTATATACCGAATATCTCCCGGAGCCAGTACGCCGATCTGTTGAACGTGCGCAGTGACTTCCTCATCCGACTGGAAATATCCATCCGCCTGCAAAGCATAAATGGAGTTGATAGGATATCCTTCCCGGCTCACCAAAAGTCCGGTCTCGTTCACGCCTTTTAGATCGAGTACAGTGTTTCTTACATCAGCAACATTGAGGTCAACAGAATAACTAAAATCTCCGCTATGACCTTTATACCCGACAGCCA
>CAZHIQ010000090.1:0-4528 GCA_964532595.1 uncultured Roseivirgaceae bacterium | reverse complement strand
GCTACGGCGTCCATACTTTATTTCATCCACGGCGACATTGCCGAAGCAGTCTTCCTGCTGGCAGCCATCGTCCTGGTCGCCTCTATTTCCCGCTATCAGGAAAAACGAAGCAAAATCGCTCTTGAGGCGCTAAGGAAGCTCACCCAGCCCAAATCCAAAGTTATCCGGAACAACACAATCACCGAGATTGACAGCGAAGACATAGTGATCGGAGATTTACTGGTGGTCGATGAAGGATTTCTGATTCCGGCCGACGGTATAATCATTCAATCCAATGATTTCATGGTGAATGAGGCTATCCTGACCGGCGAATCTCTGCCCGTCGAAAAGGATGTCACCCCGGGGAAAAACGAGGTATTTCAGGGAACGCAGGTACTTGCGGGATTAGCCATTTGCCAAACCACGGCCATCGGCATCAAGACAAGATTGGGCCAGATTGAAAAATCGCTCAGTGCCGTAAAGGAAGAAAAGTCACCGCTCCAAATCCAGATCGAAAACTTTGTAAAGAAGATGGCTGCGGTAGGGATCGTGTTCTTTGTCACGATCTGGGCATTCAACTTCTATAACACCGGGTCAATCGTCGATAGCCTGCTGAACGCACTAACCCTGGCGATGAGCATCCTGCCCGAAGAAATTCCCGTGGCCTTCGCCACCTTCATGGCTCTTGGCGCGTGGCGACTTGCTCAACTCGGAATCATCGTAAAGAATACAAAAACCGTTGAGACACTCGGAAGTGCCACCGTAATCTGTGTCGACAAAACCGGCACCATTACCAAGAACGAAATGATGCTGATCGGCATCTACGTTGCTGAGGCAAACACCGTCCTGGAACCTCAAGACACCGATGACATCCGGGACGTGATCAGGATGGCAATGTGGGCCAGCGAGCCCCTCCCCTTTGACCCGATGGAAAAAGCTATCCACGACTGCTATAAACAAGTATGTGAATACGATGAACGACCGGATTACAAACTCGTCCACGAGTATCCGCTAAGCGGAAAACCGCCGTTTATGACGCACGTATTCACCAACGAAAAGGGAGAAAAAATCATCGCTGCGAAAGGAGCTCCTGAAGCAATCCTTCATCACTCACAGCTCTCGGATGTACAGAGAGAGCAATCTCTCCAGGCCCTGGAAAGTCTTACCCAGGCAGGCTACCGCGTTCTGGGCGTTGGTCAGGCCTTAAATGTGAATGAGCTGCCAGCATCTCAAACGGAATACAAGTTCAACTTCAAAGGCTTTGTAGCCTTTTATGACCCGCCCAAGGAAAACATCCCGTCTGTACTGGAAGCATTCTATAAAGCCGGTCTCAAGGTGAAAATCATTACCGGCGACAATGAGAAAACCACGTCTACTATCGCATCACAAATCCAACTGCGCGGCGCGGACAAAACGATTACAGGTGACCAACTGATGATCCAGACGGATGCCGGGCTGCTCACTACTGTGAACAATACAACCATCTTTGCACGGATGTTTCCCGATGCAAAGCTTCGTGTGATCGAAGCCCTGAAGAAGCAGGGCGAAATTGTCGCCATGATTGGCGATGGCGTCAACGACGCACCAGCCCTTAAGGCCGCAAACATCGGTATCGCGATGGGACACAAAGGATCCGAAATAGCCAAGCAGTCATCGGCCCTTGTCCTTGCTGACGATGACCTCGCGAAAATGGTGGACGCCATAGAAGCCGGCAGAAAAATCTACGCCAATCTCAAGAAGGCCATTCAATACATCATCTCAATACATATTCCGATCATCCTGATTGTATTTCTTCCGCTGGTGCTCGGCTGGATATATCCCGTGATCTTCTCCCCCGTGCATGTCATCTTCCTTGAGTTGATTATGGGACCTACCTGCTCGGTCATCTATGAGAATGAACCCATGGAAGCCAATGCTATGAATGAAAAGCCAAGGACCTTTACCACGACGTTCTTCAACCTGCGGGAACTATCCACCAGCCTCCTTCAGGGACTGGCCATCACGGCGGGTCTAATTGCTATTTACGGGTACACAGTCAACCAAGGCGGAAGCAACCTGTTGATAACTTCTACTGTCTTTATCGCCTTGATAACCGCGAACATCACGCTAACGCTCGTCAACCGATCGTTTGTCTATTCCGTGTTTACTACCATGAGATACCGCAATAAGCTTGTCCCCCTTATCATTGGAATCACTGTAGCGCTGGTCTTTGCCATATTCACGATCCCGACACTACGCGAATTTTTCCGTTTGGAAACTCCAGGGTTCCCGCATGTTGTCGTCAGTGTACTAGCCGGATTTTGTTCCGTGATTTGGATCGAGGTATTTAAGTATTTCAAAAGGAAAAGTCTAACCGGACGACATCCCGCCTAAAGTCCCCATCACGAACGAAGGTCCAAGAGATTCCGGTCAAATCAAAAGCGCTTTTTACCCGATTCGGATGTTCCTGAACATGTGTTAATCGCACGCGCCAGGGAAATTGTGTTGACAACCCACGACATTTACATCGCCAAACACTCATCACGATCGGACGCTGCATCAACAGACATTATGCCTTGGGCTAGTGACAGGTCGGATCAACGACCTGGATACGCTCGTGTATGTCACGAAGGCGACATGGTGCCGAATGCATGAAGCATTCAAATGTCGGACGACCATAGAGTAACGCAGGCAGGGTGAGAACCCCTGCCCGGCCTCTCACGTCGTTGATGTTATAAAATGAAGGCCGTCATCTTTGTCCATTAAAATCGAGAATGTTCCTAAACAAATCGCTTCGACATACGTTATCTGCACAAGGTGTTGCGCCGATCAATTCAATAACTAACTGACCTCAAACCCTGCCATGTTTAGGAACTATTTTAACACAGCCACACGTCATCTGTCGAAGAACAAGCTCTTCACAACGTTAAATGTATTTGGTCTGGCCCTGGGCATGTCGCTCACACTGCTCTACGTGGCCATGGTTGTCTTCACTTTTCAATTCGACAATTTTCACCCCAAAAGCGACACCATATACCGGGTAATCACTCATGTTCAGGATCGCCAAGAGAACCCTTCGTTCGCCTCCTCGCCTATCGGAATTGCACAGCGCTTGAAAGGCAATTTTACCGGCTTGGAAAAGGTCGTTCGCATACATCGTACGCCTCACCAGGATGTTCGCTATGCCAACGCCGAGTTTTCGCTTAAGCGACACTTTGTGGATCCGGAGTATCTCTCTATGTTCCACTTTCCTCTACGGCAAGGCGATGCCGCTACATCGCTTGAGATGCCTAACACGATGGTCATTACCGAGTCGGCCGCCGCAAGAATCTTTGGAGACCGAGACCCCATCGGTGAACTCATCTTCATTGAACCGTACGGGGATGTAATGATTACCGGCGTGGCCCTCGACATGCCGAAGAACACGCACTTGAAGGTCGAGGCTCTGGTCTCGTTCGCCACTCTTATCTCTTTTCATGGCTCCCCTTACACGGACGACGAAAAGAATTGGGATAACTTCTACAACGCTTACACTTATATTCAACTCTCCGACCACTCGAGCCCTTCTGCCATTGAAGCGTTCCTGAATGAGATTGCAAAAGAGAAATACCCAACACCTGAATTCCAGGCCTCGTTCGAACTTCAGCCGCTCGACAAAATCGTTCCCGGCCCCGAACTAGACAATGATCTGGGCAACGAGTGGAGCTACCAGGAATTGCTACTCCTCGGCGTACTGCCCCTGCTCATACTACTCGCGGCGTGCAGCAACTACGTCAGCCTTGCTGTCTCCCAATCTCTCAGACGAATGAAAGAGATCGGCGTGCGTAAAGTGATGGGCGGACGGAAGAGGCAAATCTTCATGCAGTTTGTGATGGAAAGCACCATCATTATGTTGCTGGCGGTCACACTCTCATATGGCTTCTTCGAAATAATTCGGGACGAAACCCTTTCCATTAGCGGCGAACTGGATTCGGTAAACCTGAATCCGACGCTAGGCACTTTTGCCGGCTTCTTGATTTTCGCGCTGCTCGTGGGCCTCGTAGCGGGCACGGTACCCGCGCTTCATTTCTCCAAAATCGGCACCCTTCATGCCTTGAAGGGGAAAGAGTCACAAACAAAAAACGGAGGCCGGTTTACGCTACGTAAGATTGTGATCACACTACAGTTTATCCTGTCGTTGGGTTTCACCATGGCAGTCATCGTCATGATACATCAGTATCGGTATTCCGTCAATTACGATTTCGGATTTAATCAGGAGAAAATACTGAACATTGATATTCAGAATGCGGATCCGCAATTGGTTAAGAATGAGTTTGAAAAACTCCCCTTTGTTTCCCGGATATCTTTGTCGTCACACCGATTAGGAACTGGAAACATACCCGCCGTGTATGTTAAGCAGATCGACCACCTGGATTCCCTGGAGGCACGCTTTATGGCTGCCGATGAGAACTTCATGGAAAACATGGGGCTCCATCTCGTGCTGGGAAAAAGCTTCACCAGCCACGCAAGCGAGAACTCGCGTCTTATTGTCATCAATGACACCTTCGCAAGACGCCTGAGCCCTAATGAC
>CAZHIQ010000089.1:0-4560 GCA_964532595.1 uncultured Roseivirgaceae bacterium | reverse complement strand
ACAGTTGACAGTATTTGCTTCGCAGGGCATACCAGTAATTTCACGGCACTAATTCAGCGCATGCGCAGCAAAACCCCATGCGTGCTAGCACTCCCCACCTTGGCCAACTACTTCGAACCTCTAACTTCTAACCTCTAACTTCTAACTTCGCCGTGCGAAGCAAAAACCCGGAAACCAGAAACCGGAAACCAGAACGCTCTTGCCACTTTCCTAACCGAAGTCTACTTTCGCCTTTCTATGCGCTTTCTGACCATCTTCGCACTCCTTATCGGATCGTTGAACTCCGCCGCCGGACAATCCGGCATTGACTCCCTCCTTCACGAACTCCCCACCTCCACCGGAAACAAACGGGTAGAAATTCTCGCTGCCCTCTGCGATGCCATGACCTATGTCGACGCAAACACCGCACGCGAATTCGCACGCCAGGCAGCCGACCTCATCACAGACAAATCGTCAACACGCTATGCACAAGTACTCCATCAACTCGCTATCACGCACCAGGTACAAAGCAATTACAGCCAGGCGCTCAGCTATGCCCAACAAGCACTCCAAATCTTCCGCGACGCCTACGACTCCCTCGGCGAAGCCAACACACTGAACAACATCGCCCTCATTTACGACGAACAGGGAAAATACAAGGAGGCGATCGACTACTACCAACAAGCTCACAAGATCTACCAACGCCAGCACAACGAGGAACGGCTCGCCGTGCTGGCGCTTAACCTTGGCGTTGTCTATAAAGGAATTGGTGACTACGAAAACTCGATCGAAAACTACCGGCACGCGCGCCAAAACTTTCAGTTCCTCGGCAACCACTATGGTATCGCCGTGTGCAACGTTAACCTCGGATCGGTCTACCTTTCCACGCAGCAATACGACAGCGCCCTCTCCTACTCCCTCCGGGCTATCGATGGCTTCCATGACCTCGGGTATGTTCGCTTCGAAGCCGTAGCCACAGGCAACGTCGGCATCGCCTTTGGCAAACTCAACGACCCCGAAAAGGGTATCCGATACCTAAAGAATGCTATCGCTCTCCACCAGCAGAATAACGCCACCAAAGAGTTGTCGTACTGTTATCTCAAACTCGCGGAGCTCTACACCGACGACAATAATCCCAAAAACGCCCTGCCGTATGCTGAGCTTGCCCTGAAAACTTCTGAAACGGCGGGAGTGCTGCAACAGGTATCGGACACACAGAAACTACTCGCCCGACTGTACGCGCTGCGCGGCGACTTCCGCAATGCATACAATGCCCACCTCGCCTATACAGTCACGAAAGACTCCCTCTATCAACGCGACAAGATCAAGTACATACAGGAATTCCAGGTCCGCTATGAGACGGAGCGGAAAGAACGCGAGTTGATCGAAGCACACATGCAGATCACCTCCCACGAGCTGATGGTTCAGGAGCGCAACAATCAACTTATCCTGACCGGCTCCGCCCTGGTCCTGATTATCATTACGTCGTTGATCTATTACCGGCATCAACGCTCGAATCAACAGCGCCTTGAACTCAAGGCGCAACTTGCCGAGGCACGGACACACAACGCCCTCCAGGAAGAGCGATTGCGAATATCCCAGGAGTTACACGACAACATCGGCTCGCAACTTACGTTCGTCAATTCCTTCATTCGCACTCTGGAAAACGATACACGCGACGAACGCATCCAGGAAATCCGGAAGTTAAACACCGCCGCCGTCCATGAGCTGCGTAAGACCGTCTGGCTTATCCACAAACAATCAGCCACGGCTGAAGAACTCATCACTAAACTGCGGGAGTACTTTCCATCGGGCAGTATCCCGTCGATAAACCTCGCAGCCTCCGGCAACCTTCAACTGGAAATCTCTTCGTCGGTCGCCAACCACCTGTTCCGCATCGTCCAGGAAGGAGTGAACAATGCGATAAAACACGCACACGCCACCGTCATAGCCGTCACGTTGGACGTTTCCGACAAACACCTTTCCCTGGAAATAAGTGACAACGGTACCGGATTCGACACCGGTGCCACCTCATCGGGATTCGGACTGCGCAACATCAAGAAACGGGTCAACAACATCAACGGCAGGGTCCGACTACTGGCTGATGCGGCGGGCACACGTATATACGTCACCGTTCCTCTCCCGAAAGTACCCTAAATACCATATTCATGGTATTGAGCCGCGAAGCTACTGAGGCAATCTTGCGGCACTATGAAACAACACGCGTTTTTCCTTCTGCTCACAGTCCCACTGCTGGCGGGGTGTGATCTTCTTTTCGATGACGACGAAGAACCTGCATGCAAGGGTGACCTGGTCCTTACAGTCACCCGGCACAGCACAGCGTCAAACCCTCCTTCTACCGGTGAGCCTGTACGACATTGCTACACACTCGGTGAAGTGAGGCAGACGAACGTCCCGACTATAGATGGCGGAATCGACTTCTCACTGGTCTACGTCGAGTTTAACGCTCCGTCTATCGGTAATAATCAGCATGCACACCACCACTCCCTGACCTTCAAGGTCGACGGCAAGGACTTCTTCGAGGCCGATCCCTCCGAGATCACCGTCGGGTTCCGACGCCTCGACGCAAACAAGAACCCCATCATCGCTGATCATACGGTAGTAGATTATGATCTGTCAATAGACCCGATTGCGCGGGAAATAAGCTTCAGCATCCATGAATCGCACTACTACACGAGCAACTACGTCAGCTTCGTGTACGAGCCCTACGAATTCGAAAATATCACCGTACCTGAAATCCGCTAACACCAATAATCCCTATGAAAAAACTGATCACTCTTGCGATGATGGGCGCATTTGCTCTCGCAGCAGCACCCATGGCCAACGGCCAAACCTTTTCCAACAACGTACAGATATCGGAACTCGCCAGCTACCGAGCAGGCAAACTCAAGAAAGCACCCAATAAAGTGTACATTCAGAGTTTCCGCGTCATGTTCCAGGTAATGGCCACCGCCACCGCCAAATCGATGGAAGGTGCTCGTCGCGGAGCAACGCAAACCTCGATGACCGTTGCCGTGACCGGTGTCGACCTGACCGACTTTCAGGAAGTAACCGACCGTCTCTACAACGACATGATCGCCAGTCTGCAAAGCAAAGGCTATGAGATCGTCCCGGCCGAAGAGGCGGGTAAGACCGAACACTATAAAGACTGGACACCCAAAACCGGAGGTACGGCCTCCTATGCGCAGATACCCGGCCACGTCATGATCACTCCGACAGGCTACTCCTACTTCGTCAAAGCGGAATCGAAATCAGGAAAGGAGAAGGGTACCTTTACCGACCGCACAGCCATCCTCTCCAAGCAACTTGACGATGCCATCGTCCTCGATGTCAGTATGGTATTCCCGTTCGTGGAAATGGATGCCTCCAGCTCAAGCATGCTCGGCTTCTCCGCGGTCAAAGCTACGGTCGACTTCGGTATGAACACCAACGTGTCCGGTACTGCGGGTGCATTGCGCGAGAACATGGTCAAGGTCGTCTACGGAAACGCGGGGATGGGACAGGCCGAAGCCTACCTGCCCATGGTACTGAAGAAGAAAGTGACCGCCGACGGCGTATTCTTCGACAGGAAATTCAAAGAGTTTACCAGTGCGCAACTTAACAAGGTCTACGACGCCGGCTATTACTCGATCGTTTCTACCGAGAACAAGAACCAGTCCGTTACCCACGAGGCAGCTTGCGACCCGGAGAAATACAAAGCCGCATCACTAAGGATGGGTAGCGACCTGATCAACGAATCACTGAACAATTTCTACAAATACGCTGGCAAATAGCTGAACGATCCCTAATGGGAACTGGCGTGGGCAAACGCGAACAAAGTTTGCTACCTTTGCTCACGCCCTTTCGTTTAAGCCAGCAACAAGCTGCCGGGAAAACTCGCTAACACTAACGACAGTTCCATGAACGTTATTCGCCTCGCGATAGCAGACGACAACACCTTCGCCCTGAAGACAATCGTCAACAAGCTAAATACCCTTCCCGGTTTCAACGTCAAGACCACCGCCTTTGATGGCGCCGAACTCTTACAGCATCTCGACAGCGACCCTGTGATAGACATTGTGTTAATGGATATCCAGATGCCAGGACTCGACGGAATCGAAACCACCCGACAACTCAAGCGCAAATATCCTCAGATAAAAGTGATCATGCTGACGACCTTCGACGACGACGAGAAAATATTTCAGTCGATCATGGCCGGAGCCTCCGGCTACCTGCTGAAAGACGAAAGCGAAGACAAGACTGTTGATGCCCTTCAACAAACCATGAACGGCGGCGCAGCGATGTCACCGAGCATCGCCCTGAAAGCCCTCAATCTCATTCGCAATCCATACGCCCCGGGTAAAGAGTCGACTGACTTCGGACTAACTAAACGTGAAATAGAACTCCTCGAACAACTCAAAGCCGGACTCAGTTACGAACAGATCGCCTCCAACCTTTTCATCACCCTCGGCACCGTCCAGAAACACATCGGAAACATCTACCGCAAACTACAAGTCAACAACAAAGTCGAAGCCATTCAGAAAGCTACAGGAGGAAGAATTGTGTAGAAATTACGAATTA
>CAZHIQ010000088.1:0-5116 GCA_964532595.1 uncultured Roseivirgaceae bacterium | reverse complement strand
GCTGACGATTATATTCTGAAGGACCGCCTCAAGCGACTCCCTGCCTCAGTGATGAGCGCCGTAGAGAAAGCGCGGATTGAATCCGAACGTCGCCGGGGGATGGAAGAGCGCCTGGCCCAGGCAGCGCTGATGAACGAAGCGGAGCACCTTGCCCATTTCGGAAGTTGGCGATGGGACCTGGTTGAAGATGTCGTAAAGTGGTCGGATGAAGCGTACCGCATTTTTGGTTTCGAGCCCGGCGAGGTAGTTCCTACGATTGCGGTGCTTATGCCGAAGATTCATCCCGACGACCGGGCGGTAGTCGAATACTTTTACAAGAAGGCGATTAAGACGGGCGACATGCAGCAGTGTGAGTATCGTCTGATCGACGGCAACCGCGAGAAGGTTTTGTTGACAAGAATTTTGGTGAAGCGCGATGCCGCGGGTGTAGCGACGGAATTAGTTGGCTTTACCCTCGATATCACGACCCACAGACAGCAAACACGCGAGCTCGAAGCGCGCAATGCGCGGTTGATGGAAATTGCCTGGGTGCAGTCGCACGAAGTTCGCGGTCCCCTGGCGCGACTCATGGGCCTTGTTCAGTTGTTAGGACACAACCCTGAAGACCTTGCGACTATGCGCGAGATGCTCCCCCACATCCTGAATAGCGCGGTCGAGCTCGACAACATCGTTCGTAAGATCGTCCGTAAAACCGAAGAGATTAGTTGAGAAAGGAGTACCCAAAGGTTAGTTTGTGGATACCCGGACACTGTTCGATAATATCACCGAGAACTGGATCCTCGTCGATACGGAGGGTGAGGTGCTGCTCGTCAGCCGGCATCTTGAGAATTTTCAACATCTTTTTCCTGAACCGATAAAACCGGGCACTTCTCTGCTCAATCTCTTGTCGCCCTCGTGGCGGGCTCTGGCTCAGAATATGATTCAGACGATGAGGACGGCGCCTACCCCCTCGGTGGTGGAGACGTCACACGTGATGCCCGACGGCAGGGAGCTTTGGTTCGAAGTGAAATCCTCACCCATTCCTGACGAGAAAGGACAACATAACTGGATTTTTATTCAGGCGCGCGATCTCACTCCCCAGAAGATCTTTGAGAAAAAAATCACCCTGATTGCCCGTGATCTTCAGGATGTGATCGAAAACGCTAACGCTGTGATTATTGGCGTCGATGTGCGCGGATACATCACGGAGTGGAATTCGAAAGCGCAACAGGTGATCGGCTTTTCGAAAGATGAGTCGTATATCAAGCGCATGGCTGACCTGCTGCAGGTGAAGAATCACGACACCTTTATCGAAGCGGAGTACAAGGTCTTTCAGGGTGAAGTAATCACCAACCATGAGCTCAGCATTCGCGCCAAAGGAGGGAAACCCCTGACATTGCTTATCAACGCTACACCTCGGCGCAGTGCAGGGGGTGAGGTCATCGGCGCACTCTTCATCGGCCAGGACGTTACCGAACTCACCGCTTATCGCGAGCAACTGGAACGTCTGGTGCATGAACGAACCGATGCCCTCAAGAACGCGCTGGAAAACGAACGCCGCCTGGTGGAAGTTAAAGATCGATTTGTTTCCATGGCGTCGCATGAGTTCCGATCACCCATCATGTATATTCGCCGACATATCGGACTTCTCAAAGATGAACTCAATGCCCTCACGACGGAAGACCTGGCAGACCGTGTGGCTCGGATTCAGACCCAGGCCGAACATCTCACCGATATTCTGGAAGATGTACTGACGATTGCGCGATCAGGGTCGACACCCGCTAAGATAGAGGCTCGGCCGGAGCGCCTCGATCTTCTTGAGTTTTTGCAGCGAATCGTTGACGAGGTTCAGGACGATGGACACCGGATCGTATTGGAGTGCCCGTATACGTCGCTGTGGGTGCGCTCTGACGAAAAGCTGCTCCGCAACGTTTTTGTAAACCTGTTGACGAATGCCTTGAAGTTCTCTCCGGAAGATTCGAAAGTGGTTCTTTCGCTTTTTCAAACCGGCAAAGAAGTGGTCTGTCGGGTGATTGACCGGGGGGTAGGGATCAGTTCTTCCGAACTGTCAAGAATTTTTGAGCCTTTTCATCGCGGCTCCAACGTCCGGGATATCCGCGGAACCGGACTTGGGTTGTCGATTGTCAAGAGGGCTATCGACACCCTTGGCGGTGAGATACAAGTGCAAAGTACACTCGGCCAGGGAACAACCTTTACCGTGAAACTAAGGAACGACGGCAATGGCTGAGACAATACGGATAATGATTGTAGATGACCATCGCCTAATGCGCGATGGTTTATCCATGCTGCTGAGTCAGCACAGCGATATCGAGGTCGTCGGAACGGTTGAAAGCGGTGAAGAGGCGATTAATGCGTGCGCGGCGCAGAGCCCCGACGTCGTGTTGATGGACATCATGATGGGAGGAATGACCGGGATCGAAGCCACACGCTGGATAAAGGAACAAAACAACGGTATCAAGGTGATTATTATCTCGTCCGAGATACGGAAGGATCTGCTCGAGGCGGGTATCCAATGCGGCATCGACGGTTATATTCCGAAGGATATCGATGTTGAGACCCTGCACCAGGCAATTCACACGGTGTTCAACGGGGGACGTTACTTCAACGAAGCGATCACAAACCTGGTGTTTGAAGAGTTCTATCACAAGAAGAAACTCACACAGCCCTCGGGAAAAATCACTCTTCGCAATGATCTGACGGCGCGTGAGCAGGAAGTGTTGGCGCTGGTGGCGGATGGTAAGACCAACAAGGAAGTGGCGGAGGAGCTTTTCATAAGCGTCAAGACTGTAGATACTCATAAAATGAACATCCTTGATAAGCTCGGTCTCCGCAATACCGCCGAGTTGGTGAAGTACGCGATTAAGAACAAGTTGATAAGTCTCGACTGACGTCGACCGTTGGAGTTAACCAGGATGGATCCACGTTGAAAACCTAATATGAAGGAACAGGCGAAAATTCTTATTGTCGACGACCGGCCCGCAAATCTTATTGCGCTCGATGCGCTGCTGAGTCAGGATGAACACACCTTGATTACGGCTGATTCAGGAGCCGAAGCCTTGCAGGTACTCGAAGAAGAAACGATAGACCTTATCGTGCTCGACGTTCAGATGCCCCGTATGGATGGCTTTGACCTGGCCAAAGTTCTCAAGAGCCGGGAAGATACCGCCGAGATTCCGATTCTCTTTGTTTCGGCCGAGCGGCTCGATCGCAGTTCGCTGATGACGGGCCTCCGCGAAGGTGCTATCGACTACCTGCTCAAGCCACTCGACCCGGATATCACACGCGCCAAAGTGGCGGTCCTGCTCGAATTGCAGCGACGCCAGAAACTTCTCCGCGAGAAGAATGCCCAGCTGGAGAAATCGGCCATGCTCATCAATCACTCATTCGATATCCTAGGAGTAGTCGATGCCCAGACGCTACGTATTGAAGAATTTAATCCGGCCTTCTATGCTCATACCGGTACGGAAATAGGCAGCGCTACTGGCCAGTCGTTTTTGTCGTTTTTCGACGATGCCGACGCCGCACATGTCAGAGCGATTTCGCGAAATGCTTCGAATACGCTTGCCTTTGAGACGTGTATCTCTTCTCGCGGCGGGGAGACGGCCTGCATTGAATGGAAGGTCGTTATACGACATGGGAAGTGGTATGTGAACGGCCGCGATGTTACGGAGGTCAAGGACCTCCAGGCGCGTCTCGAACGACACGTCGTTCAGCTCGAAGCAACAAATCGCGAGCTGGAAACCTTTTCCTATACCGTCTCCCACGACCTCCGCGCACCTCTCCGGGCGCTCAACGGCAGCGCCGTAATTCTGGAGGAAGACTTTCCCGTTCCGCCCGATGCGATGAAGTATCTCCGCCGCATCCGCGAGAATACTCTTCGCATGGATACGCTGATCAACGAACTGCTGACTTTTTCCAGAATCAGCAAGAAAGAGTTAAGCAAGACGGATCTCGATATGCAGTCGATGGTTACTCAGTTGCTGGATGAGATTGCAGAAAGTCATAGTCACCAGGCCGAAATACGGGTAGGGGAGTTGCCGCCTGCTTTTGGCGACTACAACATGGTGCGACAGGTGTGGAGTAATTTAATCACCAATGCCATCAAATACTCTTCCACGCGCTCGGCGCCCGTGGTTGAAATCGGGGCTACCAATGAAGACGGGAACACCGAGTATTTTGTTCGCGACAACGGAGTGGGATTTGATATGGCTTACGCCGACCGACTCTTTGGGACCTTCCAGCGGCTGCATGATGACACCGAGTTCGAGGGTACCGGAATCGGATTGGCGATCGTACAACGTATTGTGCTCAAGCATGGGGGGAGCGTCCGGGCCTGGGCGGAGCCCGAGAAAGGCGCGACGTTTTGGTTCAGGCTGTGACGGGCTATACTTTCTCCAACACGTGTGGGGGAAGATGAACCTGTATGACTTGCTGGATGCCTTCCAGGAGGATGCTGAATCGTTGATCCTTGTCTTTTCCGGTGAGAATTCCCGTGACGCCGGCGAGGGGTCCGTCGATAATTTTCGCGCGGTCGCCGATCTTGAAGCTATCAACTTCCCCGCAGGTTTCCATAAAATACCCCGTTTCGATAAACCGGTTGATGAGCTGATACTCCTCTTCGCGTAAGACAGCAGGCTTGCCGTTGTGGCGGATATTCCAGGCGATACCCGGCGTTTTGAGAATATCGACGATTCGATGCTCTGCCTCCTTCACAAAGATATACGAGTTGAAAAGCGGCACGACCACCTTTTTCTTCCGGTCGCTCCACTGTCGCATTACCGTCTGCAAAGGCAGGAACACCTCATACCCCTGGCGGGTAAGAAGCTCGAAGACCTTCTTCTCCTGGCGGCTTTTCGTATAGAAGACGTACCACTTCATGGCGGCGAAGATAGAAAGAAGTGTTGGAGTGGTAAAGTGTTGGAGGAAGTACGAATTACGCCTGCCCGCCGTGGCGGAAAGTACGAGGTGGGAGCTCGTCTTTGAGGGTATGAACCGAGACGGATAATATTGCCACGGCGGAAGTTCGAGGTAAAGCTCGTTATTGAAAGTATGAACCGAGAGGGATGATACGCGGGCACGGAGGAAAGTAAAAATGACGAACGGGAACACTCTGCTC
>CAZHIQ010000087.1:0-5338 GCA_964532595.1 uncultured Roseivirgaceae bacterium | reverse complement strand
TGAACGATGGCACGACCGAGTTCGGTCCCGAAACCGGATCAACGGATGAGCCGGAATACGGCCATCAGCGCAAATGGGTTGAAGCATGTAAAGCAGGATTTGGTAGCAAAGAACACAAAGCCCTGACCTCATCGTTCGACTACGCCGGTCCGATGACCGAAACCGTGCTCATGGGTAACCTCGCCATCCGAAGCTATATGCTTCGAAGAGAAAACAACGGCAAGGCTGAATTCTACGGCAGGAAGAAACTCCTGTGGGATGGCGAGAATATGAAGATCACCAACTTCGAAGAGGCAAACCAGTTCGTGGGACGTACGTACCGCAAAGGGTTCGAAGTGTGAGTTCCGCGCGGGCTACCCGTTCTGGTTTCCGGGTTTTTGCTTCGCAAGCGTTGATTTGTTGAAGGAGTCGTAACGAGTGCGATCAAACACCATTATCTGAACGACTTCGAAGTAGGTCGAACAGCCTGACATCATCGGGGGTGATCACGATCTTCTTGCCAGATTTTGTTTTAATAAGGACCCTGTTTTTCGCCTGGGTGGCGTACCAGGTCATACTTCCGAGTCGCCGGTTCCAGAACGTGCCAAAGTATCCAAAGAGTCCGCCGACGCCGAAGGTTCTGATGGTGCCGGAGAATTCTTTTGGATCTGGCATACGTACCGACTCTATGTCAGCAAAGGCTATGTTTCTCGGACGAACATGACGTCGGATGATCAGCGTATCGCCTTTGATCAGGTATCCGCGTACGCTGAATAAATACGCTCCTACAAACGTAGTGAGCATCACCAGGAGTATCCAGGTGTGAAGGAGCAGGGTAGAAAGATCGTCGTTGGATGCAATGATCTCCGTAACGCTTTGATGACCAAGGAAAACAAAGAGCACCGCCACGAAGGCTGACATGACCTTCGTTGTCGTGTCGAGAGATGCTTTGTAGAACATATACGGACTGCAACCGAGATTAGCCGCTGCTGATCTATTTGGATATGTGTTTGTAAGATACAAAGTTTTCTGTCAGATCGTTTTTGCCGTGGTTAGACGAACGGATAAAATCGAGAAAACTCGCGTAGTCCTCAATTTGCGGATAGGCTTCTCCGGTGATGTTTAGCCGCGCACCGGAAATGTCGACGTCAAGGTTGACAACATCGTTGAGAAGGGAGGGGACCTCGGGTATCATGAGATGAGTTGTATTCTTGTCAGTGAACAGAGTCCAGTTGAGATGATTGTGGCTTAAGTCGATGCTTATCACATCCATTTCCCCTGTTGCAGCCAAGGTTAGTTCGCGGTCATCGCGCGACACGCTAAGGGTCCCCTCCAGCGGCTCGAAATCGTAGCGATCGTTTGAATTCGAAACGTTGAGGATATTGTATCCTGTACCGCCTGATAGACTGGTAATTGACAGGAAGCTGTCAAACGCTGTAGGGGGATATTGTAATGTGAATTGTCCGTCTTTGTCAGCCCTGTACCGCCCAACTTCGTAAATATAGCTTGTATTATTGTCAACCTGGCGCAGTCCGTAGAGAGCAATGGAGCCACTTGTTCTTCCTTCGGGAAGGGAAACGGTTTCTTCCGTCATTGGCTTGTCAACCATAGCAAGATCAAAAGGATCCGGATTAGTACCCGCGACTATCGGGTTGAACACGTGATACTTGGAAATGCCGCTGCCCTCCCTGGGGGTACTGGTTACATAAAGCGGACACGGCGCTGCCCGCAAATTGAGGCCACTCGCCTTCGTGCCATAGAGGGGATGGGTAACAAGATCATTGGTATGGAGGAGATAGTCCAGATTGTCATCGCGGTTGATGAAGGACATACTGGCGATGGCCGGGCTATGTTGACCAGGTCTTGATTTCAGTACCCATGGACCTCGACCTACGTGAGTAGTGGTGGTAATCTTCGTCAAGGTATAGTCGGCGTGCCATGGGTCGGTTATCACTTCATTGATGGTAAATTCGACACCGTCGAACGAGGGAACCTTAAGGGCGACCGCATCGCCATTGATGAATTCCTGAGCGATGATCACTTTTCCTTCTTCATCTGATAAAAAAATGAATCCGCGCTCCTGGCCGAGAAGCATGTCTGGTCTGATCGCGGCTTCCAGCAATGTGTTTCGGACATTCAACTCAACTTCGGTTTCCCATTCCTTACCCGACATGTCTGTTAGCGTGGCGGTAACTGTATGTGGTCCTTCTGAGGTCTCATTAGTATCCCAACTGAATTCATAGGGCGACGACGAAGCTTCACCAACGGACTGCCCGTCGATCTTAAGCCCGAGCTTGTCGATTTCCAGATCGCCGGTCGCAGTTACGGTAAGCGTCACTGTATTCCACACGGTCGTCGAGTTTGTTGATGTAGAGATTGTCACCTCCGGTGTGGATACGTCTGGCTTGACGTGATTTTCTTCACCACACGAACAAACAATAAGAAGTGTCAGAATTGCTAAGAGCGATTGTGACTTGTAGAAAGGGTTTTTCATTTTGGGAGTGTTAATGATCAGGTTCCTGGCTGCGTGATCATCGCACGCGTTCTAACATGAAGCCTTTAGCGTAGGGGCTGAGTTCATGCTATTCGGAGGAAACGAATGTTGAAACTACCAATTGCTAAACGTTTTATCAATATAAAGAATGGATTGATTCGGAGCAAGTATTTGATAAGCGACGTATCCCCTAGGGGGGGTTGAATAACCAAAACGAATGACACTTATAAGCTGAGGAATTACTCACTTTGTCGCCGGAACCACACCAAAGAACCTTTCAGCATTTCGATACAGAATGTTTTCTTTCTGGGCTTCGGTTAGAAAAGGTAGTTGAACAATTGAACGAATGGTGGCGTCGATGTCGCCGTTGTCGGAGCCGAACATGAGGCGATCTTCCAGTCCGCGTTCAATGAATTGTCTAACAATGTTACCGAATTGTTCGTGAGTCAGAATGTCGGGGTTGTTGATGACCGAGAGATCGGCATATACGCGGGGGTATTTCAGCATGATGTCAATCGCCTCCTGATGGTACGGCGCGCCTGCGTGCATGATCCATACCCGCAGCGTGGGTAACTCTTTCAGTAACGAATCCATCAACAATGGATTACCGAACTCTTCTTTGAAGTTGGGACAGCCGTGACCCGGGCCGGCAGAACCGGTGTGAATGCCTACCGGGATGTTGTACCTCTGCGCTAACCGGTAATAGGGAAGGAGCATGGTATCGGATGAACTGATTCCGTGGTATTGAGAAAGCACCTCTCCGAGGAAGTCGATCTTGTCCTCTTCAATTCGCGCCTCGACCCAGGCGAGAGAGGGCCACTCCTTATCATCATCGAAGCAGCTCTGAAGACTGTATGGAACCTTTCCATTTGGGCACGGTATCATCAATCCCCGAAGCACCTGTAAGCTGCTGCTGTTCTCGTACTGTTGCTGAAGATCCCATGACGTACTGACGGCAATCTTGTAAACGCCTGCCGACGTCAGGGACTCGAGTTGAAAGGCGGCGTCTTTCGCTCCGTGAAGATGGACATCAAATACCCGCTGCTGGGCATGGCAAAAAGAGCAGAGAGACAGGAAGGACAGGAGAGCGGCTTGGCGTAAGAAAGCGATCGACATGGAGGGTTGCTTTCCTGAAGATAGTGAAATTCTTGTTGTGCGCAACTTCATTCTTTGTCGTCGTGAAAATTGTTGGTTGTGGCCCATCTTCAAGGTCCTTTCGCGGCTCGTCATGAATTGCTACATTTAATTTCAACCAACACGAATAAAGATGCTGCACGTAAAGTCAAAGGACGGTACCAAAATTGTATTTGAGAAATACGGTGCGGGTCCCGTTGTGATTCTCGTTAACGGAACAGTCGGCTACCGGGATTATCATGGGGATCGGGAGCTGGCGCAAATGTTGGCCGATAATTTCACTGCGGTGATATACGATCGGAGAGGGCGCGGTGAGAGTGCGGATACGCCTCCCTATAGTGTGGATCGCGAGATTGACGATATAGAGGCGTTGGTGGTTGCGATGGGGGGCCAGGCAGATCTCTATGGCGTTTCAACCGGTGCCGCCCTTGTTCTGAAGGCTGCGGCGCGACTCAAAGAACGCGTGGCCCGAGTGGCAATGTTTGAGCCACCGTGGTTGGGTGAAGAAATGAAGTCAGTTTTCCTGGTGACGAGGGAAAAGCTTGACAAGCTGATTGCACAGGATAAGTTTGACGATGCGGTATCTCTTTTCATGGAGAATTTCATGTCACCCGATGACGTGAAAGCGTTTCAGGATGCCTATCCCGAGGATTGGAGCATAATGAATGACGTTGCGCCTACGCTCGCCTATGATTACGCCATCCTTGATGATGGGGTACCTCCCGCTAACGTGGCAGCTCAGGTAACGCAACCGGTGTTGTTGATGGAGGGTAGTGAAGGCTTGCCCTACGCCAGGGATTCCATTCGGGAATTACTGAAAGCGTTACCTCAGGGCAGCGTCAAGACGCTTGTCGGACAAAGCCATGAGCCGGATCCGGCGGTCGTGGCCGAAGCGTTGAAGGCGTTTTCTGGCAGCCCATAGAACGGTTGTTCAATTAGGCATCGATCGGCCCGTCGACTTCCATCCCTCATTGTTGCGGGTGACGGTGCCTTCCCTCTTACTCCACCCGTAGATTATCCACTGGATTTGCGTTTGCCGCCTTCAGTGTCTGCGAGAAAATCGTTGTTAGTCCAAGAACCATCACGATCGTCACGCTTATGAGGATGTCAACGAAACCCACTGAGGCATGATAGTACTGCGCCTCCTGCAACATTAACTCCATCGTGAAGTAGACGGAAGGAATCGTGACTATACTCGCGATGGCGAGAAGCAGCATGAAATCCTTCGACAGGAGGTATACAAGACTGTTGGAGGAAGCTCCCATCACCTTTCGGATGCTCACTTCTTTCACCCGGTTTTTGACCGTAAACACGACAGTGCCCAATAGGCCCAGGCATGCTATGGTGATGGCTAATAGTCCCATGAATCCCCACATGTTTACGATGTTGTTGTAGAACGCGTATGTGCTACGGATATGGTCCTCGAGGAATTCGGCAGTAAACGGGGTGTCATGGCCAAGGGCTTTCCAGACTTCCTCCATTTCCAAAAATGCCTGTTGTTCGTTGGCGGATTGAAGTTCAAAATTGGCATAGCGGAAATTTTCGGGCGCGTATTCGAAGAAGAAGTTTTCAATAGGGGATTGCAGGCTTGCGTAGTGAAAATCTTCCACAACGCCCGCGACGATCACTTCTCTGCCGTCGGGTAGTTGAACCGTTAGATCGATAGCGCTTGACGGGTCATTAGGGCTCAGGCGTCTTGCGAAGGTGTCATTGATGACAATAAGACGCGAG
>CAZHIQ010000086.1:0-5615 GCA_964532595.1 uncultured Roseivirgaceae bacterium | reverse complement strand
TCGTTCAACTTTCGGGCGCAGCGCGAATGATGCACAAGACAAGAAGCAGCGAACTGCACGCAGTCAATATCGCGATGAAAAAGGGGACAGCATCTTATCTGAGGGATCAACATAGCATGGTCGGCCATCTTTCCGATGCAATACGGCACCTTCACCCCGACAACATATTAAAGAGAGGCTATACGTTGACGCGTATTAACGGCAAAATTGTTACTTCGACAGAAGGACTCGTTGCTGGAGATTTGCTGGAGACCGCGTTTGCCGATGGAATGGTATCAAGTGAGGTGACCGCGGTTCGCAAGACTCCCAATACCGATAGTCTTTCAAATCAGGAGAAGAATCCGTAATATGTCAAGAACTCAGGCGAATCATGACAAACGATACACCAACTTATACCGAAGCATTCGAGGAACTTCAGCACATTGTCTCAGAAATTGAGGGCGGGCAAATCTCAGTGGATGCGTTGTCGGAAAAAGTGAAGCGCGCCGCTTTTCTTATCGGAGTGTGTAAGGCAAAACTTACGTCGACTGAGCAGGATGTGAATCGTATCCTAAAAGACCTCGATAATGCGGCCGATGAGGCAAAGTCAGTCGAATAAGATAATCCTGAATGGCATTAAACGATAGCGTATGAAAGTTTCCTGTTTGCTGGCACTTCTTTTTTTACTGACGACAACAGTCATGGCGCAGCAAGACAAAGAAAGTTACTTTTTATTTGTTGGTACCTACACCAACGATCAGGGCACCAATGGTATCCATGTCTATTCTTTCGACGCGAGTACCGGCAATTTCTCGGAGCGGTCGAAGTACACGGATATTCGAAACCCTTCGTTTCTTGCACTCAGTGCGGATGGAGAAAACGTCTATGCCGTGAGTGAAGCAGGCGAGGGACAGGGCATCAATGCTTTCTCGTTTGATCGTAAGACGGCAACATTGCGTTTACTAAACAGAGGAACATCGGGCGGGGGTGGACCTTGTTATGTATCAGTCGACAGGCAAAGCCGGAACGTGTTTACCGGAAACTACGGCGCTGGCAGCTTGGCGGTAACCCGGCTGGAGGCAGACGGCTCTCTGACGAACGAGGTTCAGGTTATCCAACATCAGGGACGAAGTGTGAATGAACGTCGTCAGGAGAAACCGCATGTCCACGCCGTTGTGTTGACACCGGACGAAAAGTTTCTACTTGTGCCGGATCTTGGCATTGACAAGATAGGGGTTTATCGATATGACCCCCAAACGGGGAAGCCGCTTTCGAGTGCTTTGGTACCTTTTGTAGCAGTGAAAGCCGGTGCAGGTCCGCGACACCTGGCTTTTCATCCGAATGGCAGATTTCTCTACGCGGTAATGGAACTGGAGGGATTGGTAGTTGCCTACGATTACGAGAACGGAAGTCTAAAAGAAAAGCAGACTATTTCGATGCTTTCCCGCGATTTTGATGGGCGCGTTGGAGCGGCGGATATTCACGTTTCCCCGGATGGAAAGTTTCTCTACGCATCGAATCGCGGTGACGCCAATGAAATCGTTATTTATCAAATCGCAGCCGACGGCATGCTTACTCATATCGGACGGCAGGGAGAGGGTATCGACACGCCGAGAAATTTTGCCATCGATCCAACCGGCACTTTCCTGTTGGTGGGGAACCAGGGCGCCAACAGCATATCCATCTTTCGACGTGACAAGCAAACGGGCATGCTGGAAGATACGGGCAAGCGCATTGCGGTCGATAAGCCGGTTTGCTTGAAATTCCTTTCGATGAATTGATTTCTCTCCGAACTAAGCCTGGTCGTTTCTTACCGATGCCCACGGGTCGCCTGAGACCGCGTGAATCGTAAAGTCGTCATCCTCGTCATCAGCTATACGTTCGACAAAGGTATTCTTCACACGTTGTGACAAGGTGAAATAGGGCACCCAGATAACGGTGCTTATCACGGTTCCGATGACGGATCCGATTGCCCCTGGGACGCTTGTCGAAGGGTCAAGAGCCATCGAGACGAACGTGTCGGCCACTTGCGCCAGGCAACTAATAGTAAAGAATATCACGAGAATCCTGGGAAGGGACGAGCGGCGTTGGAAGAAGAGTACCAGTACAAGAACCGAAAAGCACAGCGCGAAAATATTGTAGATGTGAGTGATAAACAGCACTGCAAGCAAGTCGAGCCTGGCAAGCTCAAAAAGTGCCGACCAGGTTTGATTGTCGTACACTTCGGGTAAATCAAGCATTTGGAGAACCATACGGATTGGCGCTATGCAGAGTCCGATCGCAGGTAGAATCAGCCACCCGCCGATAGAAAGGCTTTCTTGTGAAGTTCGCCCAGCCGGCAGGGGATCATAGTAATAGAAGATATGGAGCACGAGCCAGATTGCTACCCCCAGCGCAATCAGCCCGGTAATCACGCCGAACCAGCTCGCTCCTTTTCGGACGCTCGCAACCTTCTTGTTAAAAGTGAGTTCGAAGGACAGGTCGTCGGACATTGCGGTGTGATCGCGAACAAAGTCTTGAAAGTAGTCGGAAGGAATATGGTCGTCCTTCGTTAGGTAGTTTCTCTCGAGTGTCAAAGTTCGGTCGTCGTAGTAGACCATGTAATTGTACTCATAAAAGTCACTTTCGATCACCTTCCGTTCGGGCTGTACCGTCCACTCTTCAGGAAACTTTACCTGAACAACATGGCGGAAAGAAACCGGATGGCTGAGCGCATAGGGTGTAGTGCGTGATGCCTTCTGGAAACTGAAATAGCTACTGATCGTCTGCGGATAAAGCTCAGCGTAGTAGTTGTCCGGGTTGTCCGTTGGTTTCCAAAACGTGGGAATTCGATACGTCTCTGTGACATTAAACGAATTCATTCGCCGGTTGTCCTTAACCTCTATGGGAGATACAACCTCAATATCAGGGTAGAGATTTCCGTAGTACGAGGTATAGTTTTTCTGGATGGTTTCCAGCGTATTGTTAAGGAAATGCCGGCGCATGTCGTCAGCCGGGCTTCCCGTGTAAGTGGTCGAGATCTGCAGGAATGCCTCACCTTCAAGGTTGGTCATGGCGAACTGTTGATCCTCGGTGATGGAACCCGTCGCTACAGTGGGCAACTCAGTGAGATCACGTGTCTGAGGCTCGACCACAAGGCCGAAGGAATATTGAGGAAAAGGCATATTGAAAAGACTGCCGCCTTGTTGGCTCAGCGTTGGATCGACATAATAGACGGAGCGCCCCTCTGCTTTTATCTGTACGACGCAATGGTCGAAAGCGTGTGCTGATGGTAAGGCTTTATCGAGTACTTTTCCTCGTACGGTGTTAACAAGCACGGGCCAGGCCTCGATTCCTTCTGAGCGCAGAAGTGCGCAGAGAAGCAATGATTTGTCTTTGCAATCGCCAAAGCGTTGTTGGAGAACCTTCAGGGGAGCATGAGGTTTGTGAGAGTTGAGGCCGTGTTCAAATCCCAGGTAGCGGATATCATCCTGTACGAAGCGGATCGCATTCAGGATGAAGGCGTCCGGGTCATCTTGCTTAAGTTGTCGATTCAACTCAGTACGGAGCTGCTGCAGGTCCCGGTCGGATATTTCAAACTGCTTCGCTGCCCATTTCGCGACCTCTCCCCACGAGGCGAAGTCGGTTACGGTAATATATTCATTGGCATCAAACCATGAGGGTGTATTGTTTTCATTGATGAGGGCACTTTTTCGTTTTTGCGTCCACGTGTATTCCTTCTCCGTTTTGTGTTCCGTCACCTGTACGCTTATATCAGTCTTGTGCTGTAGAAAGCTTAGATGTCGCTCGACAGGGGCAACGAGACGTCGGTGCAGAAATTCGTATGGCACTCCGTAGGTGAAGTTAATCTTAGTCGCGAAGTGACCTTCGAATGCCGGGTTATATCCTGTTGTTGTGTACGAGTACTCGATAATGTCGCCCACGCGAACATCAGCAAGGTGGATGATCGCGGTGAGGGACCCGTCGTACAGGTACCTGTCCATACTTTGCTCACGCTGGATCGTCTTGATTGGATGCGAAAGTTGATTGATGACTTCGTTGCCGCGATGGATGCGTGCCTGGTGCAGGTGAAGCTTTTGATAGACCGGATCGAAATCCACAGATATATCGGACATCGACTGGACACCCTCCGTTGAAAGGATTTTATAGGCAACGTGGAAATAGCGGGCTTCCTCACGAATGTTTTCCTGCTCGTCAATAACGAGGTAGTAGAATGACTCCTCTTGTCCGGCCGCTGGTTTTGCCTTAGGGTCGAATTCAATTGCCTTGATCCATGGCGCGGGCTTTGAGATAATCGGACTTGAAAGTTGTGCAAATGAAGAACCAAAAAAGAAGTTCATGAAGAGCACAAGCCCGCTGAGGATGTATAAGTTCATAGGCTGGTAAGGTCTGCCCTCAAAGATACCAAACCAATTTCTCTTTTACCCTTTGTTTTGAAGAGCAAATACTGCCGACATTTCGCGAAAACCATTATCTTCCAATGTTCAGCATCTCATGACCATACTGACTGCAATTGCGTGGATGTTTGTCGCCGCTTATTCCCTGGTGGTGGTCTTGCTTTGGGCGTTTCAAACGCGGTTGATTTTTTTTCCGGGCAAACTTCCCGCGGATTACACATTCAATACTGTTCCCCCTGGTCGCGAGGTGTGGATGGAGACGGAGGACGGCGAAAGGGTTCACGGAATTTTCTATCACTATGACTCTTCAACCGTGCTTTTATATTTCCATGGAAACGCCGGCGATCTGAGTGGATGGCAATTTATTATCCAGGATTTCGCGCGACTTCCCTATAACGTTTTGATGATCGACTACCGTGGATATGGGAAGAGTACGGGACGCATATCGGAAAAGGGATTATACGCGGATGGAGAAGCAGCTTACCGGTGGTTGCGCAGCGCCGGATTTGAGAATGACAATATCCTTATATACGGCCGATCGATCGGGACGGGAGTGGCAGTTGATCTTGCGTCACGATATCGATGTAAAGGCCTTGTTCTCGAAGCTCCGTTTACTTCAATGGGAGTACTTGCGAACGAAAAGCTGCCTTTGCTCTTCCCGTCGTTGTACCTGCGGTACCGGTTTGACAATTTTGGAAAAATTAACAAAGTTAAAGGGCCGATTGTTTTTATTCACGGCTCGTCCGACGATCTCATTCCCATTGCACACAGTCAACAGTTGTACGATCGATATCAGGGTGATAAAAGATTTGTGATCATTGAAGGGGGCGGCCATAACGATTTGCATGGATTCGCGCGGTACCGGGAATTTCTACAGCGCGAATTACCGCAAGCCTTCCCGTAAATGTTTCGTGGCTATTCATGCGTTAGCTTAGTTCCCGAAAACAAGCTGAAATGACTCCCGGGTGTCGTCGGAAGCATCCGAGAGAGCCTCTCTGAGTGAAGGAGTATTTAGGTTTATCCCGTCCCTGTACAGGAGAGCCGCCGCCTGCACGGCGACGGAAGGGTGGTAGTTCGAAAGCTCGCCTATGAGTGCTGCATAGTTGTTGCCAGCGCTTTTCATAATTTTCTCTGCGTAGAACCTTGCAGCGTTTGGCTTCCCGTCGCGGTCTGCGTCGATCCAGACGGCGCCGGAAATTCCTATGAAGTGCGGAGTCCAGTCGCGGGATACCGGTTGAT
>CAZHIQ010000085.1:0-5884 GCA_964532595.1 uncultured Roseivirgaceae bacterium | reverse complement strand
CCGCGGCGCCACCAGGGGGGCTGAAATTTCAGGGCAGCGAACGTCCTATAAACCAGCGGACCTCCTACGATGTCTTCGGCAACGAGGCCCCGGAGGTCGCAGGGCAATTTTCAATTTCGTTCGATCTGGCCCTCTACCCTACGACGGAGTTCGGCTATATCCTGCGCCTGAAGAACAAAGACAACGATGTTATCTATAACCTCTTTTACGACGGCCAGGGCGACCACCTGGTTTTCAAATTCAATGAGGAAGGTACCTACAACCTGATTACGGCGACCCTTGAAAAAAGCGAGTTGCCCCACATGGACTGGTTCAGGATGAAAATAGCCTTCGACCTCCTGAACGATACGATACGCTTTTCAATTAACGACCGCGTTTTCGGGGCCAATAAAAGTACCATGCCCGACACGTACCGCCCCATTATCCTGTTCGGGAAAAGCGATCACATCATTGACGTCCCCTCCTTCGCGATGAAAGATCTCGTGGTTGAGGCTAATCGCACCTACCATTTCCCTCTCCAGGAAATCGAAGGCTATGTTGCCCATGATACTCACGGCGATGGCTACGGGAAAATTGCCAATGCCGAATGGCTGATGAACGACGCGTATCACTGGCGTTACAAGGCTTCGTTCAAGTCCAAATCGGTGGCGGGGGCAAACTACAATCCCGAACAAAAAGAGATCTACTACTTCAACAAGGACTCTTTACATATATATAATGTCAGGTCGGACGAAACACAGGTCCAGGTATTCGACAAACCATGCCCGGTCGACCTCGTGCTTGGAACGAACTTCATTGACACCCAAAACGACAAGTTGTACTCCTACGAGGTCTATTACAGCACCCCCTACGAGGGGCCAACCGTGGCTAGCCTCGACCTTAACACCTACCGCTGGAAGGCCGAGAACTATGATCAATTACCCCGGCAATTGCATCACCACGGTTCCTATGTCGATCCGGCGTCGAAGCAGTTCACCCTCTTCGGTGGGTTCGGCAACATGCGCTATAGCAAAGACTTCTTTTCCTATAATATAGAGGAAGCAAATTGGACAACCCTGGAAGGATTCACGGGAGACGTGATCTCACCTCGATATTTCTGCTCCGTGGGCTACCTCAAAGACAACAACGCGATCTACGTCTTCGGAGGTATGGGGAACGAGTCAGGCGAGCAAATCGTGGGCAGAAAGTACTACTACGATCTCTACAAAGTTGACCTGAACAAAAAACACATAACGAAACTCTGGGAGATCAACTGGAATCGCGACAACGTAGTGCCTGTGCGGGGAATGGTCATCCTCAACGACTCCTGTTTCTACACGTTGTGCTATCCTGAACACTTCACTCAGTCGTATCTCAAACTCCACCGTTTCTCGCTAAAGGACGGCAGTTACGAGATTCTGGGCGACTCCATTCCCATTTACTCCGACAAGATTACCACTAACGCCAATCTCTATTACGACAACAGCCTGAATAACCTCTACGCAGTGGTGCAGGAGTTCGACGACGACATCGCGTCGGATCTGAAAGTATATTCGCTCGCTTTTCCTCCCGTCACTGCCCAGGAGTTGGCGAGCTACGCCCGAAAGGAGAAAAAGAATACAGTTGCCTTCGTACTCGCGGTCATCGGGCTGATAGGAGGAGGAGGTTACCTCTTCTTACGCACACGAAGGCGAGCGCCGGATGACGATCCCGATACGCTCCCCGTACCCATCGTCTCGATAGACAAAAACGAAGTTCCGAACAAACCCGAAGCACCGACGCGCGCCAACTCCATCTACCTCTTTGGCGAATTTACGGTACGAAACAAGAAGAACCGCGATATCACCTACATGTTCAGCGCCCAGCTGAAACAGGTGTTCTGCCTTATTCTGCAGTACTCGGCCACCGAGGGAGGAATTACGTCGCAGCGTCTAAGTGCCATTCTATGGCCTGATCGCCCGGCCGACAAAGCAAAGAACTCCCGAGGTGTTACTATCAACCACCTGAGAAAAGTCCTTAGTGAACTCGACGGCATAGAACTCACCTACGAAAAGGGACACTTTAAGATTGCCCATACCGCTCCCTTCTATTGCGACTATCTGCGGTGCTGGGAAATCATCTCCGCCAATGAAACGGAAGAACACCGACCTGAATTGGTAGAGATTCTATCCCGTGGACGTTTCCTGCAGTTGTCGGATCACCCGCTTTTCGATTCATTCAAACAGGAACTCGAAAGCAAGCTAGAGCCGATCCTGCTGGTGGAGTTGGAAAAGTGCTACGCAGCCGAACAATACGAGGTGACGCTGGCCTTGTCGGACGCGATCTTCAACATCGACCCGTTGCACGAAGCCGCTCTGAGTTATCAAATCAAAGCAATGCAGAAACTCCGCATGACCGACGAAGCCAAGGTCCGGTACCAGACATTTGTCACCGAATACAAGAAGATAATGGGCAATGAGTTTCCGCACGCGATGAAGGTTTGACTCGTGGCACAAAAAAAGGCCCCCGGTTTCCCGGGGACCTGTCGTCAAATAGTCCGGTGATCGCTCACCAGACACCCCAAAAACTACACAACTAACAAACCGGAAATCCTATTCCAGCATCTTGATGTAATACCCCCCGACGACCGAACGCGCCTGAAATCCTACCTGCGTCGCATCGACGGTCTCGTACCAGTCGGTCATCGGAACCCGGTCGGGTGTCTCGCTAACAAACGCATACAGCGGATCAATAAACTTCGGGAACGTCTCGGCGTCATCAGAAAGCGTTGCCGTCCATACAATCCAGTCGGCCTTGGTATACGTTCTGCGATTGTCGAGCGGTAACCCGTACTTGTTCTGCCTGGTGAGGTAATAGTCAATTTCCTTTTGGGTCACTTCTTTCGGAAATATTCCCAGCCCCAGCAACTTGTCCCATACAAGGTTGTATTTCTGACTCCATGTACCCGGCTGGTCGAAAGTGAGGCGGAAGTGATCTCCATCGTCAGCCATGCGAATCCACTCTTGCGCCATACGCTTCGCCTCAGAAGTGTACTTCTCCGCTATCTCGTTCTTTCCGAGCATTTGTGCGAGCCTTCCATATCCGGCAATACCCATGATGGCCTTGGCCGACAGGTTCACGTTATGAGCAAAGTGTCCGGCAAAGTCATCCGTACACAATTGGTTTTCCGGATCGAGACCATTCTCCAGAAGATAATCGGCCCAACCGGTGAGGGTCTCCCAATGTTTCGCCGCGTAATCAGCGTTGCCCTCGACGTGAGCAATCGCTGTCGTTAGGATGAGCATGTTCCCGCACTCTTCCACAGGCATGTCGCCTCCGTAAGTCTGACCATTGGCATGCGGATAAGTCCCCACGTCATGGGCCGCAAACGGCTTCGTCCACTTTCCACTCTCGGTGTAGTAAAAGATCGGGTTCAACATTCCCTTCAGAAGCTCCGGATTGTACTTCAAATACAACGGCGAAGAAGGATAAGTTACATCCACCGTCCCGATGGAGCCGTTGCTGAAATTCTCCTTCGACAAGAAGAGTATCTCCCCTTCCTTATCCTTAACCAGTTTATGGGCAGCAATAGATTGGCGGTACGCGAGGATACAAAGTCGCGCGTAGTTTTCCCCACCTGCATCCAGAGCCGTCTGGTATACGCTGCGGTCAAATTCATCGCAACGATTCATGATCTTGCCATACTCAGCCTCCGCAGCCTTCAGCGCCGCATCAAAGGTGACTTTTCCATCCTGTGTCCACCAGGCTTTCCGATTGTCGCCAAAGTATTGAATCGACTCTATATCGTCATACCCAACCATTACATACCCCGTTGAGGGTGTAGGCGATACTTTGCCCAACCGATCGGTAAAGGTCAGGACAGGCATCGAGGTTGTCGGAATAGCCGTGATTTTTCCGTTCGCTCCGTTGACCTTACCTACCTCTAAGAATTCCGTCTTGGCCTGTGCAAACTCTCCGATCGCAATCGCCGAAGTTCTGGATCCGGGCGATGCAAGATAGAAGTAGCCCCAGTCAATGCGCACGTTATCGCCCTTCTTCTGCAAAACGGGTTGTTCCGTCGTTCCGGTCTTTGCGAACTGAATGTTCCCTGTCTTTCCCGTGGTCACTTCCACTTCCTGATGCAACTCGTTTACCGCCCACTCAGGCGTAGCTTCGAAGTACACTTCCACATCGTGCAGCCCTCCATCGTTCGACACGACCTCGTAGTTAATGTAGTTTATCGGTCGCGAAAGAAGATCCAGATCGTCCATCAGCAAAGGAGACACGAACGAAATGTTTATATCGACGGGTCCGGCCGTGAAGCTGTATTTGGTTTGCGTCGCGGTAATCCTGACGCTGTTCTGTTTGGCGGTTTGCGCGAATACCGGCTTCTGATCGCTTTCGCGATAAATTCCAAAATCGACATACGCCAGTCCGCCCCGGTCAAGGCAATGAGCAGCTATCACGTTGCGACCAGGCTTCAAGAGACTTTTATCAAGCTCAACCACTACGTTGCCGCGAGCGCGATTTCCCGTGTTCACCACTTCCGTTCCGTTCACATAGAGCTCAAAGTCGTCGTCGTGCGAATAAACAAGGAAGAGGTCACCGTTGCTGCTGTTGGCAGGCATTGTGAATTCACGCCGAACCCAAATCTCCTTTGTCTCCCAGCCCGTCCGGGTCTCGAAAGTGTTGGGTGTACCAAATGCCGCCTTTCCCGTCTTCCACGAGCTGTCGTTGAAGTCAGCTTTCTCCCAACCTCGCGCGGGACGCGTATTCACGTATCGTCCCTCCCAGGCTTCGTGCTTCGCGCTGGGCAACACCGGTTGAAGGGGAATCTCCTCTTTCCCAAGGAAGCGATAGGTTTCACCATTGACCCGAACCGCTCCGATAAGCGAGTGATTCCGGCCCGTCCAGTGTTTTACCGGAGTATCAAACAACTGGTCAGACGTAGACCACGCACTGGTATAAGGATCAATTGTGATAAGGGGATACGCGGGCGCTCGCATAGAAATGCCAAAGGTCTCCCCTCGTTCCTTGTGGGCCTCCACCCTTGCGCAAGCCGCCAGCACGACTCCCGCTGCAAACACGATCAGTACTCGATTGAAAAATGTTCTCACCATCATTCTGTTTTAATAGACTCTAAATTATGCGCTACCAGCGCAGTTTTACCTGTATTCCATCAGGGTCATTTTCGAAACTCAGGAAACAGGTGCCGCTTCCGGCATCCCATGTGCTTTCTACATCCAAAACGTTTCCTGAGTGGTCGGTCGCAATAACTTCTTTTATCTCGGCCGGAAGCAACACCCGCATTACATTCGTTGTATTCGCAGGGCTCTTCGCGACGAAACTGTATTCACCTTCTCCTCTCTGCTCGTCGTATATACGGGCGGCGGTCGCGAGAACCTGCGGTCGATCTTTATCAGCTACCTGACCGATATTGAAGAGAAATGCCTGCTCGCCCGGCATCACTTTCTTCTCGTCCAGTACCGGAATTTTCGGATCAAAAAGATCAATAAGCTTTCCTCTTAATGTGTACGGAGTCTGGTCATCGTTTTCGTCAAGCACAGATATAATCTCATATGGACCTCTTGAAAGGGCGAACGAATTCTTGAACTTCAACGTTCCGCCGTCAGTGTTGTTCTCATACAACCGCTTAACAACGGAAACAAATTCGGCATCGTTGTCTTCGTCCATTATGAACTCTTTCGGATCCTGACGGAGGATAAAGACTTTCCCCTCTCCATAGCTGTATTCCCCGCCCCCGAAAGGCGCTGACAACCCAAGTTTTTGAAACAAATGCTCGGAAGGCGCATTGAACGCATTCCCTTCCGTATTCCACCACTCCTGTACTCGCTGGAAAGGATCGTTGTCACGTCCGCAGTATACGAGAACGCCGCCCTTTCTGACCCACTCAGCGAGATGATCG
>CAZHIQ010000084.1:3124-6466 GCA_964532595.1 uncultured Roseivirgaceae bacterium | reverse complement strand
GAAACGGAGAGGGGAACATTAATGATTTGGTTGCGATTTCTAACAAGGTAGTACGTTCCTTCGAAACGGACGCGGTTGTTGAACAATTTAACCTCGGGTCCTATTTCGAACGATGTGGCTATCTCGGGCTTCAGGTCGGGGGTCAACAGGTTGGTCGGTTTTGCAAGTCGCGTTGCATCTCCCCAGACACCGAGGTTGTCATAGGTGGCCACGATCTGGTACGGGGATGCATCATTACCTACGCGCGCCCATCCGCCCCGGAGCTTAACCATATCAACCTGATTTCCCATGTCCACCATCTCGTTCAGGATCAAGCTGAGTGATGCCGAGGGATAGAAGTAAGATCGGTTCGAAGCAGGCAGCGTACTAGACCAATCGTTTCGTGCAGTGAGGTCGAGATAGACCATGTCGCGCCAGCCAACGTTAACCAGAGCATATGCACTGTTGATAGCCCGCTGCGTTCGGCGGCTTGAGTAGTTCAGCGCAGTGGGAACAATGTTGCTTAAGTTGAAAAGGTTGGGGAGCACCAAGCCCACACCTTCTTTTGCCGCATTCGTGACGTTAAGAGTCTTTTCGTAAAGGGTATTTCCCCCCGCAGAGAACCGTAAAGAGAAATCATCCCATTCATCCTCATAGGTAGCGAGGACGTCCATGTTCTGTTCGAGGTGATCTCCCGAAGCGATCCCATAAGTACCGTTGTTGTTTTCGCGCCAGTATCCGGGACCCATCTTGGTTTCGCGTGTTTGGTCAGACTTGTTCAGCGCAATACGTCCCATTAAGCTGATTTTTTGTGTAATCTGCCAGTGTGCCTTAACGTTACCGTAGATCTGGTAGCGGTTAAAGCTATTATTTACTTCATACGCCAACAGCCAGGGGTTTTCGTATTCCGTGGAAATCCTGTTGTAGTTGTTATCAATCCTGTAGTCGCGCAGATCGTTGATGTTGATGTTCGCCGGCACGCGCATCGCAGACTCAATGGGGTTGGTACCCCGGTCACTTGCGGGACGGTTGTCAGCATAGCTGTTTACGAAGTTCACGTCCGTGCTGATGGTGAGTTTTTCGTGAGCCTTAGCCGAAGCTGCCAGCGAGAAATTGGTCCTCTTCAGGTCGGAATTAGGAATCAGACCCCGGTGCTGCATGTTGGTGACGCCCACGCGATAGCTCAACGCTCCCGTTCCGTTTGAAACAGAAATGCTGTTTGTAGTGGTCAGAGCATAATCCTCCATGAAGTTCTTTATGTTGTCCTTGTAGGAGACCAATTCGATCGGGATTCGATTTCCGTTTTCGTCGAGCGGGGAATGCCACTGTATCTGCCAGTATCCTTTATCGAGCTCGGGTCCTGCACCTGCCGCGTAGCTGGATGCCGGCATGATGTTGCTTCCGATGTGCTCAGGACGGTAAGAGAACGCCCCCTGGCCAAACTTGTTCTGGACATCCAGGTATGTGGTCGGAAAGTCAAATGTGGTGTTTGTGGAGAGAGAAACACGCATACCCTGGCCAGCCTTTGCTTTCTTGGTGGTGATCAGGATAACACCATTACCCGCACGGGTTCCGTACAACGCCGCTGCGCTCGGCCCCTTGAGCACACTTATACTTTCTATGCTCTCCGGATCCAGGTCGGCAATCGCATTTCCGTAGTCAACCGGATTTCGGCTTCCGAAGCCCCCAACGTTATTGGTCGTATTGTTCATCGGAACTCCGTCGACAACGAAGAGCGGCTGGTTGTCGGTCCGAAGCGATGTAGCCCCGCGAATAATGATGCTTGTTGTGGACCCAGGTCCTCCTGTGGAATTGATGGTTACACCCGCGATTTTCCCGGCCATGCTGCCGAGAAAGTTTTCCTGTGCGACACGCGTGACTTCGTCTGCCTGAACCTTGCCAACGGAGAATCCAAGCGATTTTTCGTCACGCTCAATGCCAAGGGCGGTCACTACAACTTCATCAAGAGAATGCAGTGACTCCTGAAGGGAGATGTCGATGGTAGAGCGTCCCCCAACAGCTACCTCTTGTGACTCATATCCTACAAATGAGTATACAAGAATGTCGGTAGGGTTTACGTTGAGCCTGTAACGGCCATCCATGTCGGTTACCGTCCCGGTGGTTGTACCCTTAACGATAATACTTACACCGGGTAGGCCCGCCCCGTCGCCAGCAGAGGTAACTATCCCGGTTACCTGGTGACTTTGAAAAGGCGAAGCGAGCAGATTGACCGGTGCGGTCATGCAAAGCACGCTTAGCAGCAGGAGGGTGGTCAATCGCCATCCCCTCGATCTGAAAATAGAGATCTTATTCATAATGAGTTGGTTTCCTTAGTTAACGGATTCAAATGTGAGAATAAGGGCGTGAGTGTTTGCACCCGGGAGAGCTTCGGCGCCAGCCATGAAGACGACGAGTTGCATACGCGTGTCCGAGATCGATCGCACGATAACCTTTCGTTGAAAGTCGCGGAACCCGATGAACGATGTTCCGGAAAAATCAAGGGTCATTGCGTTCTCAAAGGTTACGCCCCCATACACAGACGGAATGGTGATATCCTCTCCCTGAGTAAATGTGAAAGTCGCCTCTTCGTCTGGTGTGTACTTGGCGATACACAACATGTACTCGTCGTTGTAGTTGATAACGTCATCGCCGTCATTCTGAACCAACTGAAACGCGTATCCACCAAAAACAGCTCCGTCTTCTTTCAGATCCATGGAGTATGACCCATCGACATGAAAGGTAAACTCATCATTATACGCGGCACCAAAACCGAGTTGTCCGAAAATTGAAGCCGGTAGCGGAACGGGAGTACCTCCTACTGGTGGAAGTGTAGGTTTCGCTTCAGCAAAGTAGTCTCCCAGCGGCTCATGGTCGGTAGACAATCTCCATTTCTTGCCGGCGTAACCTTCCGCTGTATGGTCGCCGACCAGCATCGCTTCGGGCGTCAAAGCTAGCGCAACGCGAACTTGTTTAGTGATGGATTGCCCCAAGGCGTCAGAGGCGGTCAACTTGGCGATATAATAACCGCCTTCTTCATAGGTGTGTACCGGATTTTGCTCCGTGCTCGTGTTTCCATCGCCAAAATCCCAATGCCACGAGGTTGCACTGTGGGTGAGCCCCGTGAAGGCAACCTTCATGCCTGAGACACTGTGGAATATTTCCACTGTAAGCGGGAACGTAGGCCTTTCATCCTCGTCACTGCACGATGGCAAAATGCACATCGCCAGAAAGACCAGCATCAAGGGTAAGTAAAGTAAACTTCGTTTCATGTGGTTAGCGTTAGTGTTATGGGTTCTGTTCATTGATTAGTTTCTACTGTGTGACCGCTAACACCGCGGTCCGACGCGACCGTCTACCGTTGTG
>CAZHIQ010000084.1:0-3024 GCA_964532595.1 uncultured Roseivirgaceae bacterium | reverse complement strand
ATATTTCTCCGTTCAGGTTTCCGGAAATCCCTCATTCCAGTTACTTTTAAGGGTTGTCCGGTTCGCCGTGCGAGGCGGAATTGATTGTTGTGCTGAACCCTCATGAATGGAATATCTTGAAAGATTTGTCTCCGCGGCCAATGCCGTAATCTGGAGCGATGTGCTCATTTTTCTTCTGCTCGCCACCGGCGTTTACTTCTCCCTGAGAATGCGATTTTTTCAGGTGCGCATGTTCGCTGACATGTTGCGGTGCATGCTTGGAGGAAAGAAGTCGAAAGAAGGAATATCACCCTTTCAGGCGTTGGCGGTGTCGCTGTCCGGAAGGGTAGGAACGGGGAATATCGCCGGTGTCGCCACCGCAATATTCCTCGGCGGACCCGGGGCCATCTTTTGGATGTGGCTCGTTGCTTTTCTCGGCGCGAGTTCCGCTTTTGTTGAATCCACCCTGGCACAAATTTACAAGCGCAATGTAAATGGCCAGTATCGCGGCGGCCCCGCATATTACATTGAAGCCGGACTCAAAAACAAGAGAATAGCGCGCGTCTATGCCATCGCTTTTGCCGTTGCGACGATTATCGGCACCGGCCTCCTGCTGCCAAGTGTTCAATCAAACAGTATTGCTGCCGCTGTCAACAATGCCTTTGCCATCGATCATGCTTGGACAGGGATGGGCCTCGTGCTAATGTTGGGACTGATCATCTTCGGTGGCATCCGGACCATCGCGCGCGTAGCCGAGTACGTCGTGCCGTTTATGGCAATCGGATATGTAGTTCTTGCTCTCGTTGTCATCGGTATGAACATCGATCAGGTGCCCGGCATTTTTCGTCTTATTTTCTCCAGCGCCTTTGGTCTTGAATCCGCTTTTGGAGGCATCATCGGCTCGACGATTTCCATGGGGGTCAAGCGGGGAATATTTTCAAACGAAGCGGGACAGGGAACCGGACCGCACCCCGCTGCGGCAGCCGAGGTCAAGCATCCTGCCGAGCAGGGACTGGTCCAGGCTTTTTCAGTTTATATCGACACGCTGTTCGTTTGTACGGCGACCGCACTGATGATCCTCTGTACGGGGATGTATAATGTAAAGGGTCCAAGTGATGAACTCCTGGTCGACAATGGTGTGTACTACATCCAGAACGGCGAACGCCATGTTGATGGAAGCGCAGTTTATACTCAGGCGGCTGTTGATAAGGCTTTTAGCGGGCGTGAGTCATTTGATATTGATTATAAAGGTGTTGGTAGCTATACCGTTGCCACCGCGTTGTTCTTCTTCGCGTTCACAACGCTCATGGCGTATTACTATATCTCCGAAACCAACGTCGCCTATCTCACCCGCAGACGAGGCGGTCGGATTCTTATGTTTCTCCTAAAAGTCGGCCTGCTGGCCTCCGTCTTTGTCGGTGCCGTGAAGACCGCCAAGGTGGCGTGGGACCTGGGGGACCTCGGCGTAGGCATTATGGCCTGGTTGAATATCATCGCGATTCTCATACTCCATAAACCTGCCCTTCGGGCATTGCGCGATTACGAGCGGCAACACAAGGCGGGCGAGGAAATTCGATTCGACGCACAGGGCCTCGGCATCAAAGATGCCGAGTTCTGGACAGACCGCGAGGCAATGAAGACGCGGGAGAAGGTTTAATAAACATGTACAAGCTGTTCGTCAAAAATATGGTTTGTGATCGATGTGTTATGGTGGTTAACCAGGAACTGGAGAAGCTTGGGATCAAACCGGAACAGGTCACACTCGGTGAAGTAACCCTGGCGGAAGAGTTGGACGAGGACAAGCTTCGGGATCTGGACGAAGCGCTGGAAAAGGTCGGCTTTGAACGTATTGACGATCGCCGGGCTCGGCTGATAGAGAATATAAAGAAACATGTGATCGAGTCGATTCACCATCGGCGCCCGGAAGACCGAAAGTTGAACTGGTCGACCATCTTGTCAGAAAAACTTCACTACGACTACAATTACCTTAGCTCACTCTTCTCATCGGTCGAAGGGATCACCCTTGAACAATACATCATCCGACAAAAAATCGAAAAGGTAAAAGAGCTTCTTTTCTACGATGAGCTTTCTTTAACCGAAATCGCCGATCGATTGGGGTATAGCAGTGTCGCACACCTATCAGGTCAATTCAAGAAGGTAACGGGATTCAGTCCTTCTGAACTCAAGAAATCACGGACCGGGGCCGGGCGAAAGCCTATCGATCATATTCACTAAGCGGGCCCCGACAACTATGGAAATCTATCACGGAAAGGTGTAAAACTTATTCGCTGTTACGGCTGTAGTATTGTAGAAGGATACTGCCATGAAAACAACAGTCGATAAAAAGGAAGAAGTCAGGAAAGATTCATTTCCGGTACTCGAAATGACATGTGCCGCGTGTGCGGTTAGTGTCGAGTCAATGCTTAAATCGGCTCCGGGAGTCAGGAATGCCTCCGTCAATTTTGCCAATCAAACCGCGATGGTTGAGTACGATACGACGGTGGCCTCACCGGAGGACCTTCGCGGTGTTGTTCAGTCGATCGGATATGATCTCGTTATCGAGAAGGAAAACGCCGGGGTGGTTCAGGAGGAGGCAAAGCGGCGGCACTACGAAGATCTCAAGCGGCGTACGATCTGGTCGGCGATCCTAACCGTGCCGGTAGTTGTATTGGGCATGTTTCTGATGGAATTGCCTTACAGCAACTACATTTCCATGGTATTGACCGCGCCGGTTGTCCTTTACTTCGGTCGACAGTTTTTTGTCAATGCCTGGAAGCAGGCGCGTCACGGGAAAGCCAACATGGATACACTGGTGGCCCTTTCAACCGGTATTGCTTTCCTATTCAGCGTGTTCAACACCCTGTTCCCGGAATTTTGGCATTCGCGAGGCCTTCACGCGCACGTGTACTTTGAGGCGGCGGCTGTCATTATCACCTTTATTTCCCTTGGAAAACTTCTCGAGGAACGCGCGAAGTCCAGTACGGCATCGGCGATCCGCAAGCTTATGGGCTTGCAGCCGACAACCGTACGGATAATTGTTGACGG
>CAZHIQ010000083.1:0-6586 GCA_964532595.1 uncultured Roseivirgaceae bacterium | reverse complement strand
TGTACCCTATAAACGAAAACACCAGCACATCACCGATACCGGCTTCTATTGAGTACCGACCTTCTGCATCGGTTGTTGTTCCCCGGGTCGTTCCGCGCACCATAACGTTGACGCCAGCCATCGGTGTTTGGGTAGCCGCATCACGCACGACTCCCGAAACAAGGGCCTGCAGCTCTTCGCGAAGAAGAAGCGATGATCCTTCGCCGGGCAATGCCCTGGCTTCTATCGGACTCAGCAAGATCACATCACTGCCCCGCTCGGCGGAATAACGAATTCCCAATGGACCCAATAGCGCATCCAGAACGGAACTCAACCGCTCGCCTTTAGCCTGTACTGAAACTATATGCGTCAACTCAATGCGACTCGAACTGAACGCGAACCTGACAACCGCCGCCGCTTCAATCCCCGCCAGCGCCGTCGATAACGACACATCCGATAACTCCAGCGTAACCTTGCGATCCAGAAGCCCCTGCTCCGATCGCGCCCTCAGATCGGAAACCGATCCGATAACCAATACGCAACAAATCACGATAGTAAAGAATCTTATCATAGCCTGCTTTGGTGAGTTTAGACAATAGTGTAGCACCCTGACCAAAATGGTCTGGAGAGAAGGAGGGGGCGCGGGCGCGCCCCAGGTCCCGAACTAGCGGGCCATTAACCTGATGATAAAGAAATGAAGTGAGTCATAAGGGTCTTTCTGATTTAGTTCATCCGGATGAATACCGGCATCGAAAAATGAATACTAACAACCGTCTCCGTATATCCGAATCACATCACCGTCGACCTCATAGTCAAAGCCCACAATGTGTGCAAGGATACGCAATGTGTCGTCCAGCGATTGATCTGTAAAATCCGCTGTAATCAAACAGCGTCCGATAGCCTCGCCCATAATAACCTGCTTTCCAAACTTGGCCTCCAGCCGTCGCGATACGCCAACCATCATATCGTTGTCAAAAACCATTACATACGACGTCCCCTCAACTACCCGCGACTTCTCCTCTTCAGGAACAACGACTGCGCGTTCCGCCGCACTCCCTGTATAGACGATCGATTCACCCGCGGTCACAGTAACGGGAACGCTACTCCTATTCGACGATAAAGCTACCCGCCCCGTCAACACAGTGAGGGAGACCTCACCCACACCGGTCTTCAAATGAAAACTGGTCCCCAACACCGCCGCATTGAAATCGCCCGCATGAATTACAAACGGCCTGGCCGGATCTTTCACAACTTCAAATAACGCCTCGCCCTCGAGCATTACATCCCTTCGATCACCCCCAAGATCTTTGTTGTAAGTCAGCCGACTCGCGCCCTTCAACCATACCAGGGTTCCGTCAGGCAAAATCGCGCGGAATACCTCCCCCTCTCTTGACGCCACCACCATCGTATCCCTTTGAAACGAATAGTGTAACAGACCCCACAAGCAAGCGACAAAGATCAGTACACTCGCTGCCACCTTGAGCCAGGACCTTCTGTAAAAAGCTGCGTCCGTACCGCTAACACCCAGTCTGGCATGAATGCCAGCGAGATGTTGCTCCGCATCGGCTGCACTCCAACGGAAATCATCCTGGTGCTTCGCCTCGAACCATCGATCGATAAGTTCTTCTTCCCGCGATGAACAAAGGCCTCGCTGATAGCGATCTATTAAACGATCAAACTCTTCTTCTGTCATGGAAACGCGCGTCATCCCTAACAACACGTAACACAGCTCCTACGCACAGTGCGAAAAGAAAAAAATTGAACAAATTGCCGCCCGACATTACCCGTTCTTCCGCGCATCTTCTATGCTGTCCAGAAATGTGAACAGCCCTTCCAGGTCGAAAATGAGATCGTTGAAATAGAGACTTTCCACACCATTATCCGTCATAAGAAACTCGAAAAGCATCTTCCTCAGGTTGCGGCTGAGACGGGGTGCCGAATAGTACTCCATAAAAACCGCAAGACTCTCCACTATCTCCGGACTCACGGCCTCCCCCTCCGAACTTCGATTTGCTTTCGCTACCTTCTCGTTAACCGCTGCCATAAAATTTGAAGTTTGACGATTACCAATGCATACGTAAAGTACCCGCACAGAAATCATTCACCGGACAAAGTGAACACATCCGCAAAGGGAACAGCTTTCGCGCTCCGGAAGAACGCGACACAATCGCAATTTTGAGCAAAGGGCGATGCCCTTATCCTGTGGTTGGCTAAACTCCTCGTTTCCGTTTATAAACGAGGTTCTCTTCCGCGACCTGAACGGCCTCGAGAGCAAACTTTTCGTCGCGAAGCGCATAGAGGACGCGATCGCTCAGAAAATGAATCATCAGATCTTTTTCCCTGACTTTAAATATCGGCGCAAGACGAACTACCATATCACGCGTAGGTTGTTTGACGCCGCGCTCAATACGACTGAGAAGAGACGGATCAATCTCCAGACGGGCAGCGACTTCTCTGAGAAGCAACCCTCGCTCCTGTCGCAAATTTCGGATATGGGTACCAAAATACTCCATGGACTTCACCCGACATGACCAAATCGGTCAACGAATTTAACAAGGACTCTGTTAATCGCAAGAGATTTTGCCTAAAATTTTTAGTCAGGTTTTCCTGATAAAAGAAGAGGGGTGAGCAAAAGGAAGGAATTTAATCAAGCCCATCGCCAAAGAACTCTTCGAGTGTGAGCCCCATGGCGTTGAGGATTCTAACGAGGGTCGACAGACGCAGATCCTGGGAACCCGCCTCGTACTTTCCGTATTGAGACCGGTTAATCCCGTGGTCATAGGCAAAATCATCGCTGTTGCCATAGCCCAATTCTTTTCTGATTCGCTTGAGCTTGGCGCCAACCTTCTTCCGCACGAGCAGGGGATTCTCTTTCTTGGGTCCCTTCATACAATAAAATAAATGAACACGGCACCCATACTTTACTCCGCTTTCAGATACTCCGTATTAGGAGTATTCCCCGGCGATGACTAATTTTGACGAGCTCCCGGAATTCACGTTACCTCCCGACGTGTTGGAAAGCTATAAGAACCATAGTGACCTACAGCTCTTACTGCTTCTTCGCGAAGACAGTCATGAAGCATTCAACGAAATCTATCATCGCTATGCGGAGCCCGTCCTGCGCTTCTGTTACAACAAGACGGGCAAACACGAAATTGCAGAAGAGATTGTTCAGGACTTGTTTGTCTGGGTCTGGACCAACCGCGGCGACATTTCGACGAGCCTCTCTCTGAAGCCTTACCTTTTCAAGGCGGCGAAGAATCGTATTCTCAACTACTACCGATCATCGGCGGTACGCCAGGCGTACGCGGCCGACTTCAAAGTATTTGCAGAACAATACGAGACACCGGCAACGGCTAACCTTGAAGTGTCGGAACTACTGGAGAGTATCGACAGCTATATGAGTGACCTTCCCGATCGCTGTCGCATGGCATTTCATCTGAGCCGGGTGGAGCACGTCTCCATTCCCGACATTGCGGAGAAGATGTCGATCTCCCGCCGGACTGTTGAAAACTACATCACGATCGCTGCGCGGCATCTGAAGAAGAAGATGGGACTGCTTCCGCGTTGATCTCTTTCATGACTTCGGCAAATATTTCGGCCGACCGGATACGCGCATCCACATCATAGACATTGGCCACGGTCATGAGTTCATTAACGCGTGTCTGTTCAAGAAACTCCTGAGTCTCGGCTTTCACTTTAACGGCATCGCCGACGAACGTGTACTTCAACATCTGTTGCACCTGGGGGTGGTAGAGAAGTTCGCGCAGATCGGGCGTCAGTTCCGACGGCGGTTTGAGGTACTCGCGCTGGTTGGTGAGTACGCCAAGGAACATACGAATCAGGCTTGTAAAGAGTCGCTCAGCCTCCTCCGTAGTTTCGGCCGCGATGATATTAACCCCCGCAATAGTATAGGGCTCCTTGAGATGAGCTGAGGGCTGGAACTCATTGTGATAGATATCGAGCGCTTCGAACAAGTGCGCCGTCGCAAAATGGCTCGCAAAAGCATACGGCAAACCCAGTCGTGCCGCAACGTGAGCGCTGTCGGTGCTTGAGCCAAGGACGTAGATAGGAACATCTACCCCCTCCGCAACGGTAGCCCTGACGGCCGCTCCGCGGTTGTCTGAAAAGTATTGTTGTATTTGCTCGATTTCGGCGGGGAAATTCAGGATTGATTTCATGCGGTCGGGTCGGATCGCCTGAGCGGTTACCTGGTCCGTCCCCGGCGCACGCCCCAATCCCAGGTCGATACGACCGGGATAAAGCTGTCCGAGTGTTCCGAATTGTTCGCTGACAATCAGTGGAGAGTGGTTGGGCAGCATAACTCCGCCAGACCCAACGCGGATACGCTCCGTTCCACCGGCGATATACCCGATGAGAACGGGCGGAGTCGAGCTGGCAATACTAATCGTATTGTGGTGCTCCGCCAGCCAAAAGCGGTGATAGCCCATTTCTTCGACCTTCCGGGCGAAGTGGAGCACGTTTTTAAAAGTCTGGTGTATCGTAACGCCTTCGGCAACCGAGGCGAGCTCAAGGACGGAATATTTTATCGGCATAAAGCATGGAACTTCTTCTGAAAAGCCGTTTTTCGGCCCAAAAGTTCCGGAGCTGCCGGTGGAAGATTCGCGGTAGTTCATATGAAGCCGGAACCACCAACACTACTTGAGTTCCAGTGTGTATCAAGTTACAACCTTACAAAATCCAGGAGCGGATTGTAATCGTGATTATCTGCAGCTCGTAATGCCGCAATATAGGCGTCGCGGACATTTCCGGCTGTGTTCAAGTCAGTTTTCCCCCAGGTGAAGGGCTCACGCCGCAGAACATCTACCAGCAAGACATCGGCAATAAGACGTGCATGTCGTCCATTTCCATTTGGAACCGGATGAATCAATACCATCCTGTGATGGAATCTGGCCGCAATTTCATCAGGTGAGTAGGTTTCATGTTCAATCCAGTACTTTGTATCGTCAAGAAGAGGTTTTAGCTCCAAGGGAATTTGCGCCCAGTGAACTCCGATGTTCTTGTTTGTCCTTCTGAATTGACCAGCCCAACGCCAGACCTTTCCTAACATTCTCTTATGTAGCGCACGAACGAACTCTTCGTTCAAAATTTCTGCCTTTTGACGGCGGCGCTCAAGCCAGCGCATGGCCTCGGATATATTCTCGTGCTCCCAACGATTAAGCTCCTCACGCGTCGTAACGTGAGATAGCCTCAACCCTTCCAATTCTTCAGGATCAATTGGGGTCGCGCCTCGCGGATACTCCAAGGCCTTCATTGATTCCAGAGTCCTTTAGGATCCTCAATAAGAATTCTATCAACCATATGCTCAAGTGCCTTCTCTTTTTCCTCCGCGGTCAATTCTTGCTGTTCAAGGCGCATTGTGTGGCTTAGTCTGTCCAGCCGCTTGGCAGCCGTCTTTCGAGCCTGGTTCCTTACGGTAGCTTCCAGACTTTCTCTCGGAACAAAGGCATAAACGAAGTCCATATCGAGAGCTTCCGCAATCTTCTTCAAGGAAGAAAGTTTCAGATCACCGGCAGGCTCGGCGTTTTCAAGCCTTGAAATACGCGATTGGTCAATCCCAACTTTCCTGGCCAGTTGCTTGGTTGACATGCCGAGAGCTTCACGAAGCACTTTAATCCATCCGCCTTCAGGCATATGAGGGCTGAATGACTTCAGAACATTGAGCTTTGAATCCAATTGCTCTCGAATGAGTTTTCTATTCCAGTAATGACTCATAAATGCTATTTATAGCATATAAATATAGAATTTCAATGACACATACATCCTAGTCCTGAAAAAATGAATGCTCTAAACAGCATTATTTGAAAGATTGTCGCGTGGAGTCGACCCGAATAAAGACCGATTTAATGCAGGAGTGGTATTGCCCCTGCAACCAATATCGATAAGCAAAGCCTTGTAGGAGTAAGGCAATTCTTTACTGCTTAGCGGCTCTTTGAGCCAACAGTTCCTGCTGTCATTTGATTGATGTTTCAGTTTTCTCTTAACAAAGGCCGGTTGTGTTCTTCAAGAACGTCTACGATTGATGTATACGGGATATTCTATGGACCCCGTTTCATTGGAAGATTTGTGCTTATTGCTTTATCTAACTTGCCGGACTAGGAAGGCAATGGCGGGAATAGTCACTGTGTTGTACTCACGCTCACAATCAGAAAGAGCGTCGAGGCGCGTAAACCACATGTTGATTATCAGTACCCTGGGCGGGACTTGAAACGCACAGCCATTTCTGGCTACAGGATTTTACCCCGATCAGAGATCGGGGCCTGCGTGTCTACCCGCCAAATGGTAATACCCCCAACAAAGGAGGCAAATCGAAAAGGAACTCCCCAACCGGTCGGAGCGCTATCACATCATGTACCCGGGGCGGGACTTGAACCCGCACAGCCATTTCTGGCTACAGGATTTTAAGTCCTGCGTGTCTACCAATTTCACCACCCGGGCTGATGATTCTTCGTGTGCGTCTGGAAGAACCGTCCCAAAATAAAAAAGTGTGAGCGAGCCTCACACTTTTCTCTTGATTTTTCAGAGCGGGAAACGAGACTCGAACTCGCGACCCTCACCTTGGCAAGGTGATGCTCTACCAACTGAG
>CAZHIQ010000082.1:0-6797 GCA_964532595.1 uncultured Roseivirgaceae bacterium | reverse complement strand
TTCACGATCCTGTCAGCCATTTCTCCCGCAGGGAAAGCTGGTCCGGAGTTGCGTCGGGATTCGGGGCGATGAGATGACGTTGGGTGATCGGCACCATTCGCACCGGGGCGGTGAGGATCGTCTCCTGCTGTTGCCCGGTGGAGTCCTTCCGCAAGACGGTATAGGATAGTTCGGCACCTTCTGTCAGCGACATCATTTGTCGTTGAATGAAGGGACTAACCGCGGGGCTTCCCAATTCGGGTATTTCTTCGCCGTTGATTGCAATCAGGACATCGCCTTCCTGGAAGCCGAGCGCGCGTCCCATAGCGTTGAGGTAGGCGGTGGTGGCAATCTGAAGCTTGGGCACGCTGTCGACGTACGTAAGGCCCAGATCGTGGTTGTCAATTCCGAGGGAAAGATCTTCAAAGGTGTGTTCCGCGGCATAGACGACGCCGACGTAGTCGAACAGTTCTTCAAGAGGTAGCGGTTCAATTCTGCCGCCTTTCGACGATGCGGTATCCGCAGCGATGGGGCCGGCTCCCTTCACATGTCTGCGGAAGAATTCACCTACTTCCGGATAGGTCATTTCCGTCAGTTCGTCGAGTAGTTTGTCGTCTTTAAACGCTTTTTTCTTTCCGTATTTCTGCGAGAGCTCAAGCATTACATCGCGAAGGTTCCGCTCACCTTTTGAGTTGTGGAGGATGATCAGGTCAAGGCACAAACCGATCAAGGCACCCTTCTGATAGACGTTGTAATACTGATCGTGATATTTTTCCAGCGTGAATTTGCTGATTTCGGTGAAGGGTACATCGTCGATAAACTGGTCGGCCGTGAGCATTTTCTCCCGCAGCGTTTCGATAAACTCGTCGATAGAAATAAGGTCGTACTGGGCTTGCACGAGGGAGGCAAAGTATTCGGTTACGCCTTCGTACATCCAGAGGTGCTGCGACATCCTGGGATTGTTAAAATCGAAGTCGGCAATCTCTTCCGAGTGAACCGTGAGTGGTGTAAGGATGTGGAAGAACTCGTGGGCGGCAAAGTCGCGCAGCTGTTGGTTGAGCTGGTCGATGGTCATTTCCGGCATGTAATACATCGACGAGTAGGAGTGTTCGAGCGCGCCGTAGCTCAGGATCGGCTGGTCGGTAAAGTAGAAGATAAAGGCGTATTTGTCGACCGGGAGCTCGCCGCCGAGGAAAGCCTTCTGAGCCATCAGCACTTCTTCGATGCTGGCAGCAATTTCTTTAGCGGAAATCTTGCCGGTAGGCGAATAGGAGCCGATGAGCACTTCCGTGTTGGCGACCCGAATCACGGCTGTATCGGGACGGGCATACATGAGGGGAGAGTCGACGAGGTGATCGTAGTTGTCGGTGCGATAAACGTCTACCACGCCGGTATTGCTTTCAGCTGCCTTTTCCAGTTTAAGGGAAGAGGGTGAAGCACCGGTCTGTTCAGCGATGAGTCCGGTGGATCCGTAAAGTTCACGTGGCCTGACGATATTAATTTCAAAACCGGGCGATTTCATGCCGTCGAAGTAGCCGAAGAAGCCGCTGGTGTTGATTACGAAGTTGGTGTTCTCTTCAATGTTGGTACCGGCCGGCCAGAATATTTCGGGCCCTGTAATCTTGGTGTCCCAGGTATCGTCTACCCAGTATGTGATCCTGGCCAATCGGTTGGCTTTGCTGATTTTCCAGGCGTTGGTTTCCGTTTTCTCGACCGGTAATGTGCGTCCTTTGTTATCAAGAGCTTTGAAGTCAACTACATAGCGGCCGTAATCAGCAATCGCATAGGTACCGGGGACGATCTTCGGAAGGTAGAACGTGACCTCTTTGTCTTTGATCGTCGGCGGAGTAAGCTGTACCTGAACGCGGTCGTCAACCACACGGGTGAGGTCGACGGTATATCGATAGTTGTTTTGCGCGAAGGCACTGAAGGTAAGGGCTGCAGCCAGCAAAAAAGCGAGTGAAAATCTCATGAGTGATAAATTTGGAACCAAGTTAGTTTTATTTTGTTGGTTATTAATAATCCGACAAACAACAGACCATCAGTGTGAAAAAAACGGTCATTATAGGCGCTACAACCAATCCTGCACGCTATGCCTACCTGGCGGCGCAGATGCTGAAAGAATACAACCACGAAATTGTTCCGGTCGGTATCAAAAACGGAGAGGTCTTCGGCGAGGAGATCCTCGATATTTATGCCCGCCCTGCGTTGGAAGACGTGGATACGGTAACCCTCTACATTGGACCACAGCGCCAGCCTGAGCATATCGACTATATTCTGAGCTTGAAACCCCGTCGGATCATCTTTAATCCGGGTACCGAAAACGACGAGTTTATGAAGCAGGCGGAAGATCAGGGCGTTGAGGTTGTCGAAGGTTGTACCCTGGTGATGCTGAGAAGCCGGCAGTTTTGAAACTCCCCACGCTAGCGCATATCCCGCGCGTTGCAACGTTATTTTTGTTATTGCCCTGGCAGCTTTCGGGGGCTTTCAGCAGGAAGTTCACCGGTGCGCAATTCCCGGCTTTTTTCGAGGCTTATTTTGCGCTTTTTTTCGGCCAAAAAAGCTGATTCAGAGGCAAAAAGAATGTATTTTTGGCGGTTCTAATCAATAAAAATGAGTGAAGTAACAGATAAAATTCCCACTGGCTATTCTGCCAACAATATTCAGGTTCTGGAAGGGTTGGAAGCGGTTCGGAAACGGCCCGCGATGTACATCGGAGATGTGGGGATAAAAGGTCTGCACCACCTAATCTGGGAGGTGGTTGACAATTCAATCGACGAGGCCCTGGCGGGGCATTGTGATCACATAAAAGTCACGGTTAACGAGGATAATTCCGTTACGGTGGAAGATAACGGTCGGGGGATTCCGACCGAAATACACGAGAAGGAGAAACGCTCCGCTCTGGAAGTCGTAATGACGGTTCTCCACGCGGGGGGAAAATTCGATAAAGACACGTACAAGGTATCGGGAGGTCTTCACGGGGTAGGGGTATCCTGTGTGAATGCCCTTTCTGAGAGGCTTCATGTCACCGTTTATCGCGACGGAAAAGCATTTGAGCAGGAATACAGCCGGGGCGGTCCGCAGTATCCTGTTCGTGTAGTTGGCGACTCCGACCGCAGCGGAACCACGGTATCCTTCAAACCCGATCGCGAAATATTTCTCGTCACGGAGTACAATTACGAGACGATCGCGGCGCGACTTCGCGAGCTCGCATTCCTTAATCCGGGCATCCGGATTGACCTTACAGACTTGCGCGAGAAAGATGAAGCGGGTCAGCCGCGTGCGGAGTGCTTTTTTTCGGAAGGAGGCTTGCGCGAGTTTGTCGATTATATAGATGCGACGCGCGAGAAGCTTATTCCGGAACCTATTTACATCGAAAACGACAAAGGGACAGTTCCGGTGCAGGTGGCGCTCAGCTACAACACCTCGTTCACGGAGAACCTCGTGTCGTATGTCAACAATATCAATACCCATGAGGGAGGAACGCACGTGGCGGGATTCCGCCGTGCGCTGACGCGGACACTGAAAGCTTACGCTGAAAAGTCGGGTGCCCTTGACAAAGTAAAGATCGAAATCAGCGGAGACGACTTCCGTGAGGGACTCACCGCGGTAATATCCATCAAGGTTGCGGAACCGCAGTTTGAAGGTCAGACCAAGACAAAGCTCGGGAACTCCGACGTTATGGGAGTCGTCGACCAGTCGGTAGGTGAAGTTCTTGCCACTTATCTCGAAGAACATCCTCGCGAAGCGAAGATGATCGTTAATAAGGTCATTCTCGCGGCACAGGCACGTCACGCCGCCCGCAAGGCCCGTGAGATGGTACAGCGGAAGAACGTCATGTCCGGAACAGGGCTTCCCGGTAAGCTGGCCGACTGTTCGAGTACCGACCCCAGCGTTTGCGAACTTTATCTGGTGGAGGGTGACTCAGCGGGAGGTTCTGCGAAGCAGGGACGCGACCGGAACTTCCAGGCGATCCTGCCGTTGAGAGGAAAGATTCTCAACGTTGAGAAGGCGCAGGAACACCGGATATACGACAACGACGAGATCAAGAATATCATCACCGCGCTCGGGGTGACATTTGGAACACCTGAAGACGAAAAGGCGTTGAACCTTAACAAGCTCCGCTATCACAAGATCATTATCATGACCGATGCGGACGTTGACGGAAGCCACATTCGTACGCTGATCCTGACCTTCTTCTTCCGCTATATGCGCGAGCTCATTGAACGGGGTCATATCTACATCGCCCTTCCGCCCCTTTATCTGGTTAAGAAAGGCAAGGAAGAGCGGTATTGCTGGACCGAAGATGAGCGTCAGGCTCTGGTCAAAGAGCTCGGCGGTGGAAAAGACGATTCGGTACACGTTCAGCGCTACAAAGGTCTGGGAGAAATGAACCCCGAGCAACTCTGGTCCACGACCATGGATCCCGCACGACGCTCCCTTAAGCAGGTGAGCATTGAATCAGCTGCCGAAGCTGATCACCTTTTCTCCATGTTGATGGGAGATGAGGTTGCCCCTCGCCGGGAATTCATCGAGCGTAACGCCAAGTACGCGCGTATCGACGCCTGACGCTTGCCTGTCCGCTTAACGCGGGAAGGCACGGCGCACCCGCGTTGTAACGTAATTGTGTCATTCGTAAAAGCAGTCTAACCATGAGTGAGGCGGTATTGTCGATCGATAAGATTACGCAACAGATACAGGAAAGCAGCTATATCAGCCGCGATCTGAGCTGGCTTCAGTTCAACTATCGCGTGCTGGATCAGGCCAAACACATAGAGCGGACGATCTTCGATCGTCTGCGGTTTCTGTCTATCACAGCCTCAAACCTCGATGAGTTCTGTACCATCCGGCTGGGGAGCTTGTATAACTACATCGATTATGGAAAGGAACGCTTCGACTACAACGGTCTGCGTGAAGAACCTTTCCGCGTCCTGTTACTGGCGGAAACACGCCGCTTTTACAAAGATCAGAACGATTACTACGTCCAGCGGCTGAAACCGTTGTTTGAAGAGAACGGTTTCAACATCGTTGGTTATGCGGATCTTTCACTGGAGAACACGCAGCGAGTCAACGAATACTTCAACAGCATCATCTTCCCGATGCTGACGCCGATGGTGTTCGATAACTACCACACCTTCCCGGTCCTGATGAACAACAGGTTGTTGTTCGGTGTGGTGACCCGCAATCCTGGTGATCACCAGAACCAGTTCAAAGTCAGCTTTATCCAGGTTCCTCACAATCTTCCTCGTTTTTACGAGATTGTCACCGAAGACAAGATTCTGTTCGTTCCGGTTGAGGATATTATCAGTTATAATATTCACAACCTTTTCCGCAACGTCGAAATCGCCAGTATCAATCTGTTCCGCATCAACAGAAACGGAGACTTCACGCTGGAAGAAAGTGAAGATATCGAATCCAATTTCCTCGAAGAGCTCAAACGCAAGCTGAAAACCCGTCGGTCGGGACGGGTGGTTAGGCTCGAAGTGGTAGGCACGCCCGACCCCTGGATGATGCGGATACTCAAAATTCAATGGGATCTTGACGATCACAACATTTTCCAGGTCCCGCAAAACAGTCTGCTCGACTTTACCGGATTGCTGCAGATTGTGAACCATAAGGAGTTCCGGTCGCGTCGTGGCCAGGTGCCGGAGCCTGTCAAGCCGTTGAATTTCCCCGAGCAGGGTTCGCGCGATCTCTTCGAGGTGTTGCTTGAGAAAGATATTTTGCTGCACCATCCGTATAACTCCATGGATCCTGTGTTGGAGTTGCTGGAAAAGGCGGCCGACGATCCCTATGTTCTCTCGATCAAAATCACCATTTACCGTGTGGCAAAGGAGTCGAGGGTGACCGCAGCGCTCCTTCGCGCAGCGGAGAACGGTAAGCACGTTTCCGTACTGTTCGAGGTTAAAGCGCGCTTCGACGAAGAGAACAATCTGAGAGAAGCACAGCGCCTCCAGAAGGCGGGATGTTTCGTGATTTACGGAGTGAGCAGTCTCAAGACCCACACAAAGCTCTTGCTGATCGTTCGTCGCCAGGGCGATGACAAGGTTACGCGATATGTCCACCTGTCGAGTGGGAACTACAATGAAACAACGGCGCGACTGTATGTTGACATTGGACTTTTGACAACCCGGGAGGTGTATGCGAACGACGTCTCTGAGTTCTTTAACGTCATTACCGGACATTCACTTCCGGCGACCTACCGGAACTTGATCACGTCACCCCGTGACATGCGTATCCAGTTGATCAATCTCGTTCGCCGGGAGGCGGAGAATGCGCGGCAGGGTGCTCCATCGGGTATTGTCATCAAGCTGAATTCTCTGCAGGACAAGGAGTTTATCGATGAGCTTTACGGGGCCTCGCAGGCAGGTGTCCCGATTAAACTTATCGTGAGGGGAATGTGCAGCCTGCGCCCGGGAAGAACAGGGATCAGCGAAAACATTCAGGTAATTTCTATTGTTGGAGATTACCTCGAACACTCGCGTATCTATTACTTCCACAACGCGGGCGATCCGAAAGTGTATATTGGCAGCGCCGATGCCATGGTACGAAGTTTCGATCGCCGCATCGAATCACTGTTCCTTCTGGAAGAAGATATTCTGAAAAAGCAGGCCATCAACAACCTGCGCTACAACCTGATGGACAACGTTAATGCGTACGTCATGCAAGAGGACGGCTCCTATGTTATCAAGGAACAAAACGGAGAACCACCGTTTAACATTCACAAGGAATTCTACAACGTGACGAAGGAAATCGTGATGGAAGCGACGTTGTTTTAACGTCAATCGTCTCCCGATAGCTATCGGGACGTCAATCGT
>CAZHIQ010000081.1:0-7269 GCA_964532595.1 uncultured Roseivirgaceae bacterium | reverse complement strand
CGGCTGACCTTTGACCGGGCTTTAGCGAGCCGACCGTAGGCTGGAACAGTGTTTGTCACTCAAAGGCCAAAGCACTGAAATGAAACCAAGCAATTCCAACATTCAACTGGGCGGCGCGTTACTCCTCACGGCTGCTGCCGCTGCTTTCATCCTCACCTCCTGTAGTCGGTCAATCCCGAAAGGTGCGACTGCCGTCAAGCCTTTTGATGTCAACCGGTATACTGGTCGTTGGTATGAAATCGCCCGTCTCGACTTCAAGCAGGAACGAGGTCTCAACAATACCTCTGCAGACTACTCCCTTAACGATGACGGTTCGATTAAAGTCCTCAACAAAGGATACGACACGCGAAAGGGAGAGTGGAGAGAAGCTTCCGGAAAGGCAAAATTCACAGACTCAGACAACGAAGCAAAACTCAAAGTCTCCTTCTTTGGTCCTTTCTACTCCGGATATAATGTAATCGCCCTTGACCCTGACTACAAATACGCTCTCGTCGCTGGCAAAAACCTGAAATATCTCTGGCTCTTATCGAGAACGACTTCCATGCCAGATGATATAAAGCAAAAATATCTCCGGCAAGCTCAGGAAATTGGTTATCAAACCGACGACCTGGTTTGGGTCGAGCACAACCGCGCGGCGGTACTTCAAGAGTAGTCGTCACCACGGTGCGCTATTGTGCAAAAACACCAGACCCCTTTATAAACTTGCTCGAATTTGTTACTTTGGATGCTGGCCGGTTCCCCGGACCATCTTCAACAAAGAAACACGAGTATGCCAAAGATCACCCTACTGCTAGCCCTCTTACTTCTTTTTCACGCGCAATCACACGCTCAAAATCTGGAGTTTACGGACGCGACAACCCTGACGCTGTATGGAAAGTCACCTCACTCCGGAGCTCACTTTCACCGTGTAGACACAGCCAGATACAACGATATGCCGCCAGCGGTAAAGGGGCTGTCAACACATTCAGCGGGACTGGCAATAGCGTTCAAGACAAACGCCAACGAAATTCATGCACGCTGGGAAGTAAAGGAACCGATGAGATTCTCTAACAACATGACGGCTATCGGCAAACGCGGACTGGACCTCTACATTCGAAGAGACGGTCAATGGGAATTTGCCGGAGTAGGACGTCCCGGAGACAAAGCAGCTTCGACTTTTCGACTTGTCAACAATCTGGAAGAAGGTGAGAAGGAATGTCTCCTATTCCTTCCTTTGTACGATGAACTAACCAAACTCGAACTCGGCGTCCCTAAAGGCAGTCTCGTTCAGCCACATCAATTAACATGGACGGGGAAAGTCGTAATTTACGGATCGAGTATCACTCAGGGCGCATCGGCCTCGCGTCCCGGAATGGCCTACCCGGCTCAGCTCGCCCGCAAGTTAAATTATGAATTCATCAATCTCGGTTTCAGCGGAAGCGGAAAGATGGAGGAAAGCGTGGCCAAAATGGTGTCCGATATTCAGGGCGCAGACCTATTCATTCTTGACTGTGCCGCCAATCCTTCACCGCAGGAAATCGCCGAGCGTACGGAGAACTTTGTGAAAATGATTCGGAACAGGCATCCTAATACCCCTATTCTCATGATAGAAAGCGTAGTACGTGAAGGAGGGAATTTTGATTCGATGATTCGAAAAAGGGTAAGCGATCAAAACAAGAACTTCAGAGCAGCGTACACCCGCCTGATTAACAGCGGCATGAAGGAACTTTACATCATCCATGGAGATGATCTTCTTGGGGACGATCACGAGGGTACCGTTGACGGCACCCACCCCAATGATCTGGGATTCGCCCGGATGTTGAAGGTGATCGAGCCGAAAGTCAGAGAAATACTCAACTCGAAATAAAGAAGTTAGCCGTCAGAGAAACGATAATGCCTTAGCGTGAACCTGAGGCTTTATCGCTTCGCCGCATGCAAAAAAAATCCGATTTCAAGAAACTTTCCATTTCTACAGGTACAAAAATAATATTTACCTTTGCCAGATGAGAATGGCTGTAATGCTATAAAAATCCTTTTCACGCTTAGTTCTTAAGCAAATACGCTATACACTATCTGCATAGCGCTGGTTCTCTATTAATATTTATTAACGCTCTAAACTATAAGATCAACAGACAACTGTTGCTCCTTGTATAGTTTGTTTATATCGAAAAAAATATGTCAGAAATACTTAATAAAAAGGAAATAGAGCAATTCGTTCTCAATGGCTTTGTTCGCATTGAAAATGCTTTTTCTAAAGAAATTGCTAATGCAGTGCTAGACATTCTATGGAACGACCTTCCGTGCGACAGGCATAATCCTTCCACTTGGACTGAGCCTGTTATTCGCTTGGGCATGTACACTCAACAACCCTTTATCGAGTCGTTAAATGGCAAGAAGATGCATCTAATTTTTGACCAATTGATTGGTGAAGATAGATGGATACCTTGTCGAAACGTCGGGACATTCCCTGTCAGGTTTCCGTCTGTTCAGCAACCCAATGATATCGGCAAACATGTAGATGCCAGTTTTCCGGGTGACGACCCAAGTAACTATTTCGAGTGGCGTGTCAATGTCAGATCAAAAGGGCGAGCCTTATTAATGCTTGTACTGTACTCAGACGTTAGCGAAAAAGATGCGCCAACCGTCATCTACGAGAGTTCTCACATTGATGTTGCTAAGCTCTTAGCCAAAGAGGGTGATTCTGGTCTTTCCTTTATGGAATTGGCAAGCAAGTTAAACGATCTACCCAAAAGGAAAGAGGTTTATGCAACGGGTAAAGCAGGCACAGTTTATCTGTGTCACCCGTTTATAGTTCACTCAGCTCAACCACACAACGGAACAAATCCTAGATTTATGGCACAACCGCCCCTGCTGTTGAGAGGCGAACTATCTATTTCGGATGCTACTAACGGCTATACTCCAGTTGAGCAGGCTATTCGTCTGGCGTTGGATTAGTCGGAAGAGTGTTTCGTGTAAAGAGGTTGCAAAGGCAACCTCTTTTTTTTTTTGCACTTCCGGGGGCAGAGATGCATTTTGGTGCGGATCGAGGCGAGGTCTTGCTTGTAAACCAAATTGATAAGTCAGTACATTATGTACGCTTCGAAAGGGATAAGTGGTTAACCAAAAAGCGAGCAAAGCCCAACATGCATAGGTTCAGGGTAAATTGATTGCCGAATCACGGAACCCATCCCTATTTCCTAAATTCTTACCTCGAAAAACCTGCTTCTACCTATATTTCCCATGACGGCTCCCGTGATGCCTAAAATAAAAATGCCCCGGAAGATATCTTCCGAGGCATTCATCGTGATTCCGCTGGGACTCGAACCCAGGACCCATACATTAAAAGTGTATTGCTCTACCAACTGAGCTACGGAATCCTATACTTTTTTACCGACCTGAGTCGGATTCAACTTCGGAGAGAGCATTTGCCAACCTGAAAAGATCCTGCAAATGACTGGCGGTGTATTTGTCTGCATCCGCCTCTTTTCCGTAATTGAGGCCACAAAGGTAACAGGATATGAAAATAATACAAAGCCGATATTTATTTTTTACGCTTCTTCTGTCGGCCTTTTTCGTCCATTTTTCCTCGCAGGGCCAAACCTCCGGTCACCGACTTAAAACTGCTGACTCTCTTTTCCAGGCTAAGCGGTATACTCAATCTCTTGCCCACTATGAAGAGATCCTCGCACAACGTCAATATACGCCGGCTATGCTGTTAAAAATGGCCTACATCCACGAAGGTCTCAACCAGACAGGACAAGCAATATATTATCTTAACCTTTACCATCTGGTAACAGGAGACGAGGCCGTCGCCGCCAAAATGAACGACCTGGCACGCAAATACAATCTCGAAGGATATCAGACTTCGGGGAGCGACCGTTTCTATGCTTACTATCGGGACAATCGGCTGAATATCAGCCTCGCCCTTGCTGCGATCAGCCTTTTCTTCCTGAGTCTGATGTTCCTTACCCGCGTCAGACTCCACAAACGCCCCCTGGCCTCAGGGGTCGGACTTCTGGTTTGCCTGATCGGACTAGCGACGCACCTGTTTCTTTTTCAACCGCCTGCGAAAGCGGTTATTGCCAGCGAGACTACCTACCTGATGACCGGCCCATCGGCTGGAGCTGGCGTTATTGATATCGTGGGGAACGGCCACCGGGTTGAAATTGTCGGCAAAGAGGACATCTGGCTAAAGGTGCGTTGGGCCAACCGCACAGCCTATGTCAAAGAAGCAGCGGTGAGGAGGGTAGAAATTTAGCCGATCGCGGCTTTTCAAAGATGTCCGTTAGTTTCTAACCGTGATCAGCCCCTTGTATTCCTTATCGGAAAATTTCATCGTGTAATAGTAAATACCGGCGGCTTCTCCGTAAGGATACCACCTGAAATGGCGGTCTTCGCTACTGAACACGACGGAACCCCAACGATTATAAATGGTGATGCCGATAAATCGACCCGTGCAGTTGTCCTCGGGCATTATGTTTTGCAATGTTCCCGTTGACTCGTCCAATCGCACCATACCGAAAAACTCATTTTTCGATCCCGGATCGTAATCGGCCGATACAAAATTCGGAGGCAAAAGCTCCCGGATGCCGTGTTCCCTGTCACGAATAGTCATCTCGACAACCACCGTGTCGGCCATCGAGTGCTGGCAACGGTCGTCATAGACGCGGAAAGTAAATCGGTAGTCATTCTCAAAGATCCCATCAGAAAAGATGGAACAATCCGGACTCCACTCAAAATTCGACTCTGCTCTTCCCAGACCTTCGCCGTTTTCGAACACAAATCCCTCAGGGGGAATCCTTCCCTCTGACTCAACGAGTTCAATAACAAGACGATCCACAGGCGCCACATCACTGTCAACCGCGGTGAGGTTGAGGGAAATGGGTTGCCCTAACAACACCTCCTGTCGGTGCTCCATGAAAAGATGGTCGGGGTTGGCCGAAGCAACGGAGAGTATGGGCGGCGAATTTTGAGGAGCAGTTGCCACCAGGGTGACGTAAAGGGAATCGGCCTGTGGAATCCTACACTTATTGTTATTGTCCATCACCACAAAAAGCAAGGGAAAAGTATCGCGTTCGCTCAGGTCGATGTTTTGGCATAACAGCGTCCAGTCAAACGACGCCGTAACGACACCAACGCCGGCAGTCTCCGCAAAATTTATTCCGTGAGCCTCGGTGTCGAAGCCGTCTGCTACGACGTACAAGCTGAGCAAGTCTCCATCGTCATCCGTGCCCGTTATATTAAAGGAAAGGGATTGATAGATTTCCCTGACGATTCCATTCGCCAATTCTTCGGGAGAAAGATCCGAACTAATCACAGGTTCGGTGTTGTCCGGCAGATTAACGCTAAGGTCGAAGACCATGTATGCCGGATCTGCAAAAAGGCATTCATCAACATCTTCGCCAAGGATCACTATTTCGAAGGAAGTTTGCCCGGTAAAATCATAGATATCGCAATACGCGTCCCAGACCAGCTCAGCCTGGTAAGAACCATCTTCTTCGACAACAGATTCTATGCGGATACCGGCGGCAGCAAGATCAAACCCGTCTGTCTTTATTTCGAGCATAAGCTCGTCTCCATCATCATCGGAAAGATGAATGGGCCAGCGCCGCGAGTCTCCTTCCGTCAGAATAGCCGTGACATCAGGGGTAAGAAACTCCACCGGTGAATTCGGAGGCGGCTCAATATTGACCGTTACCTTTAACGTGTCCGTCAGGGGTACACTACAAGCATCGTCATAAGCGATGATAGCAATTTGAAAAGGTTCTCCCCTGACGTAGGGACATCGATCAAAGCATATCTGAAAGGAGGCCGTTTCACCTTCGGTGATTGTAGCTTGGGTAACCTCGGGTAGAATATCGGACACGTCGGCTTTAAACCCTAATGGAATGGCACGAATGCGGACATTCTCGGAAAAATTATGACCCGCGTGCGAGGCATCAGGATCGGAGACTTCCACCAGGATGCAGCGATCCGCGTCCGTAACGGCGCTGCTGAATTCGACGTGCATCTCCTTCTCATACGATATCGCGTCGTTGTCTGCTTTCTTTCCGACAATGCGCGGGATCTCAGCGGGGCCGCAACCATCGACCACCGCCAGCTGGAAATCGCGCCGCACCTCGCCTATCTTCACGCCATCGCGATACTCCTCGCATTTCACGGCGAAAACAAAAAGCCCTTGCAACGTCGGCGTTACTGTAAGAAGTCCATCAGGCGAGATCCACAGGTCGGGACTACCTCCTGTAATATTCTTGTTACTGTAAGGGGGCCTGAAGAGCACTTCAGGATAGGGAGCCGGCCGGGGCTTGTAGTCAGGAAGAGGAAGAGCATCGGCGGTCTTGGTATTCAGCGGTGTGACCAACGAATACACCAGCGAATCACCGTCATCATCAACGCCGGAGAAATCGACGTAATAGGGGCGATAAGGACACGCGAAGTCGTTCAGGGGAGGAAAGAGACGCGGTGACGAGTTGATGAAGGGTCTGCCGTCTTTCACCACGGGGGGAAACTCAAGATAAAACGTCTGACCTGCATACCTTCCGCTGGTCGTCGGGTTGTCGCTGTACATATTCGTGATCGCATAGTTGCGACAACACCGCTCCCACGAAATATAATAGCCTTCCGGATCGGAGAAATGCTGGGATGAAAGAGTGACCAGCGCGGTATAGACAATTCGCGTCGTCGAGATCTGAATTTCGTCACTGGCGCATTCGGGCTGCGTATAGCCCACGGGTGTCATCTCCGTCAGCGGAAGAAAAACATCCATCATCGGCCAGTTGTCGCGCTTCCGGAAAATCCGTGCTTCCACGTTTGGATCACGCGCTCCTTCACTTCCGTTTATCTCATCAAAATACAGAATAAGGTTAATTCGATATTGGTTGCCTGACACGTGAATCACCTCAAATTCACCTCCTACGATGTGCGAAGCAACGCCGGGAACCGCCCACAAGAAACAAAGCGTCAGTAGAATCTTCCTCATACCTACCTCAAATAGCTAAAGATAACAAATGGCCCACAGCCGGAAAACCCCGGGATTCCGTAGTTTTGCGCTTTTAGAACAATGCGAAAAGGAGACATTATCGAGAATATCCGCGTCGGAACCATGGCCGCCGAGGGAAAGTGTGTCGCGCGCGTAGACGGTGTCGTTATTTTCCTCGAGGGCTGCGCGCCGGGCGACCTGGTCAACGCCCGCCTGACGCGAATCAAACGCAGCTTCCTCGAAGGAACGGTGACGGAGATTCTGGAGTATTCGCCCGACCGCACCGACCCTTTTTGCATCCATTTCGGCCT
>CAZHIQ010000080.1:0-7715 GCA_964532595.1 uncultured Roseivirgaceae bacterium | reverse complement strand
CCGACGGTCAATGGCACTACATCGTTTGTATCAGGGATGTCGGCGCCGGCAAGTCCCGCATGTACGTCGACGGCGTGCTCATGAAAGAGATCAACAATACAGCAACCGATATTACGAATGACCAGGGCTTCCGGATAGGTGGGCAACTGGGTGCAGGTGGTAGCTTCAGCAATCTGTATACCGGAGAAGTTGATGATCTCGTCATTTACAAACGTGTTTTGTCTGAAGATGAAGTAAAGTTCCTGAGCGGACTTTAACAGATCATCATCAAAGGATTATTGACTATTGAACAAGTATTGATGCAGAGGTTTAGAACATTATTGTTAGTTCTCGCCGCACAAGCCCTGTTGTTAGGCGCTTGCGACGAACCGGACGTAACCGCACAGGATAACCGCGATCCGATGTCTCTGGTATCCGAGCCCGATGCAGGCCCGGCATACCAGGGCCCGGCACCGGTATATTCGAAGGTCAACGTCTTCAGCAAGGATGTGATCTATCCGGGATATCTCCATTTCAGAATTCCGGCGCTGGCGGTTACACCCAAGGGAACATTGCTTGCGTTCACCGAAATGCGTACCGGTGGTGATTTCGACCCGAAGACGCTGGCATACAGACGATCGACAGACAATGGCGAGACGTGGGGGCCTGTGACACTTCTCGAAGAACACACGGTCGTCAATGTCTTCGGAAATGAAACGGTGGTAGTCGACAATGAAACCGGATACATACATCTGTTCTACAACCAGGTCTTCAACACCCCCTCCGGTACAACGGGCACCATGTACTACAAGGTGTCGACCGATGATGGTGTCACGTGGAGTGCACGGAAAGCCGTACCCAATGTGGTAAACGCGGCATGGCGACCCGCCGGCCCCGGTATCGGCATCCAGCTCGAACGTGGCAACCACGCAGGCCGCCTCATCATACCGGGCCGGTATACCGACGGCGGGCGCAGTGGAAACTATCTGATGTATTCGGATGACGGTGGTGAGACGTGGCATGCCGGATTTCAATCAACATCCACCTCCGGGAGCGGGATTCTCGAGAATGAAACAGCCTGTGTAGAATTGGCGGGAGCCCCGGGAGGTGAGTCCATCGTCTACATCAACGCGCGCAACCAGGCGTCGCCGACGGAAGATGTCTACCGACGACTCGATGCCTATGCGGGTAACAGCGGTGAAACCATTGCCTCGCCGTTCCAACGCAACAACTATATCAAAACCGAGCGCATTCAGGGAGCACTCCTCAGATGGTCGGCCACCGACCAGGGAGACGCGCGCAACCGGATACTGTTTTCATGCGTAAGCTGGGCTCCGGCCTTCGGAGGGGGCGGCGCACAGGCGCGAAGAAGGCACGTGGGCATCTGGTCTTCGTTCGATGAATCGGACACCTGGAATCCGGTAGCGAAACGCATACAAGACGTAAAGGGCGGATACTCAAGCATGGGCAGGACCAGTGATGGACTTATTGCCATCTTGTTTGAGGAAGGACCCGACAGCTATTTCAGCGAAACGTCGTTGGTTAAAATCAACGAAGCGTTTCTTGACGTGCCACTCACGGGTGCTAAATGGGATTTCGAAGAATTGAAGGAAGGTGATGTTGTCGAAGAGGGCGGATCGCTGGAAGAGACGTATCGGAATGGCAACAGAAGAAAAATGAGCGCAACGGGTAACCTGCGCGCAGTCGCGGGTGCTGAAGTATTCCATCAGCAGACCGCCTTGTCGTTCGACGGCAAGACACAGCTGAAGCTCAACGACATCGATACGTGGACACAGTTCGACTTTCACGAAAACGCTTCCTTTACAGTTGAGATCATCCTCAAGGCGAAGGGCAATTCCGGTACGCGCTTTCTCGTCGGAAGACCGCATAAATCTCTGTGGCCGCAATGGTATCTGCAACTTGATGCGGAAGGTCATCCGGAATTCCGTTTAGATGACGATGAGAAGTCCATGAGTCTGAAATCATCGGTTCAGGTTACCGATGGCCTCTGGCATCACATCGCAGCTGTCAGAGACAGAGAGGCGCAGAAGTTATATATTTATGTTGACGGCGAATTGTCAGGTGAAATCAAAGACGAACTGACCGGGTCGGTTGCAAACCGCCGGGATCTGTTGATCGGCGGCTCCAATGCCGGAGACGGATTTGTGGGCGAGATCGACTTTGTTCGGATTTCTCCTGCTGCCATCAGCAATTTCATCGAATAATCCACGCAAACGCGAGCGTAAATATTTCGGCCCCGGCCGCAAACACACTTAAGAAATGACGACACGACTCCACTGGTTCTTCGCTTTGATACTTGCTGCCTCCGCCTGCGTCCAGCAATCGGATGTACAGGTGAAGACACATCAATATCAGGTACCCATACTGGTAAACAAGGAAAACAATCCCGCGCTGCGGATTGCCCTTACTTCATCAACGGGCGAAGAGACCGCCGTCAATCAGGTGACCATCAAACTGGAGAGCACCGGGAATCTGGAGGACATTCAGGCGGTTCGCCTGTTCAGCACCGGGAAACGCAAAGCGTTCAAGGCCGACAAACAATTTGGAACCGACCAGTCGCCGGCGGCCACCATTACTTTTGAGGATCACCTCGTTGTTAGAGATACGGCGTACTTGTGGCTGTCGATTCAGCTGAAGGACAAGGTGGATCTCATGCAGAAGATTACCGTCTCCTGCGAATCGGTGTCAACAGACGTGGGTAACGCGGCTGTTGAACCCCATGACGTTAAGGCCTTGCGGCTCGGCGTAGCGGTCCGCCATCATATGGATGACAGCGTCCATACCTATCGAATTCCCGGCCTGACCACCACCAACAACGGAACACTATTGGCCGTGTACGACGTTCGCAGAGACAGTCCCCGTGATATCCAGGGCAATATCGATGTTGGATTGAGTCGCAGCGAAGATGGTGGTAACACCTGGGAGCCGATGCGCATCGTCCTCGATTACAACGAATGGGGAGGCCTGCCGGAAAAGTTCAACGGCGTGGGTGATGTCAATATCCTGGTTGACAAAACCACCAACAACGTCTTCGTCGCGGGGTTGTGGATGCACGGCGTCCTGGACAAGAATGGCAAGTGGATCGAAGGTCTGACGGAAGAGTCCGACGTGTGGGAACATCAGTGGAAGAACAAAGGATCGCAGCCCGGATTCGGCGTGAAAGAAACATCGCAGTTTGTCGTAACGAAGAGCACGGACGACGGAAAGACCTGGTCAGAGCCGGTCAACCTCACCCGCATGTTAAAGAAAAAGGAATGGTGGCTTTTCGCACCGGCACCGGGTCATGGCATTACGCTTGACGACGGTACCCTGGTTATGCCGACGCAGGGGCGGGACGAAAATGGCAAGCCATTCTCGAACATCTCATGGAGTAAAGACGGCGGACGAACCTGGAAGGCGAGCGAGCCCGCTTATAGCAATACGACGGAGTGTATGGCAGTCCAGCTAACCGACGGATCCATTATGCTCAACATGCGACACAACGCCAACCGGGGCGACACGACCGACGCCAACGGAAGAGCGATTGCCGTTACAAGCGACCTCGGCGCGACCTGGACCGAGCATCCGACTTCACGCAACGCCCTCATCGAACCGACGTGTATGGGAAGTCTCCACCGACACGACTATACCGTCAATGGAGAGAAGAAAAGCGTCTTGCTGTTCTCGAATCCCAATTCCAAAACCACCCGCCATCGCATGACCATCAAAGTAAGCCTGGACGATGGCAATACCTGGCCGGAAGAATACTGGCTTCTGTTGGACGAAGGCAAATCAAGAGGGTACTCATGCATTACTTCCATCGACGAAAACACGATCGGCATTCTCTATGAAGGAAGCCAGGCGCACATGACCTTCCAGAAGATCGCCTTATCGGAACTATTGGATCTTGACGCACAAGGTTCCCTGTAATCCTACTGAAACACCGATGCAGACGCTTGAAACCTGTGAAGTCCTGAACGAGCGTGTGATGCGTTCTGAAAATTGATTGTAATGCAAAAAACAAATAGTCCCTTTACCGTCGGCGCACGGATTCTGTTTACCATCGCTTTTACGTGCCTGTGGCTGGTCAACCATGCACAGGACTGCACGTCGTCGGATAACGATACATACGTGGAGAAATATTTCCAGTGGGAAACGATCGCCAAACTTCCTCCCTCCGGAGGAATGAAGGTCCAACCCGGTCTCGCGGGTGCCTTTGCCGGGATTGTGAATGACAAGTTGATTTTCGCCGGCGGGTCCAATTTCCCCGTGGCGCCGCCGTGGGAGGCAGGTCAAAAGGTGTGGTATGACGAAATCTATGTACTCGGAAAGACTGCTTCCGGATACAATTGGATTGACGCAGGTACGGCTACGCTCCATAAACCGTTATCGAACGGCGTTTCCGTTTCCACCGAGTCCGGACTACTGTGCATTGGCGGTGAAAACAAGAACGGTCCTTCTCCCGACATCTTCATCCTGAGCTGGAACGGAAACAAGATTATGCAAAGCATTGTAGGTCAGCTTCCGCCCGACTTTGCCGCCTCAGGCGCTTTTAACGTAGCGGGTCAGTTGTATGTCACAGGAACAGCGATCACCGAAAACAAACTCATCCGCATCTCATTAAAGGATTTGCTGGACGGATCATCTACGCCGGAATGGACATTTCTCGAGGGAAGTCCGGGGCCGCCGCGGCTATTACCTGCCTATGCAACGCAGAGCGATGGCCAGGATCCTTGTCTGTATCTGTTCGGCGGAAGGCATGTGAGTAATGAAGGCGCGGAAATACTTTCCGATGGATACTATTACAACATAAGGCAAGGCATCTGGAAACGGATCGCGGAATGTCCGCCCGTAATGGCGGCCGCAGCCCTCCCCTATGGCCCCAGCAACATTCTGATCTTTGGCGGCGATGACGGTCAGCGGTTGCTCGAGCGCGACAGTCTGCAGCGGCTCATCAACCAATCGTCTGACCCGGACATTGTTGCCGCTGCCGAACAACAGCTCAAGGACTCGTTCATCAACCATCCCGGATTCAGGCAAGAAATTCTATCTTTCAATACCATTACCGGTACTTTCCAGTGTGCCGGCATCATGCCCCCTACCCCACCCGTTGTAACACCGGCCTTCCTTTGGGACGGACGTGTCGTCATACCCAGTGGGGAGATCAAGCCTGGTGTCAGGACGGCCGAAGTCTTTGCCTCCGCAATTACAAAGCAAAAAGCGGATTTTCAGTGGCTCGACTATGCCGTCCTGATTATCTACTTCGCTTTGATGCTGGCAATTGGCGTTTACTTTTCCGCCCGACAGAATTCAACGGAAGATTACTTCATTGGCGGCGGACGTGTGCCCTGGTGGGCCGCGGGTCTCAGCGTCTTTGGAACAGCGCTCAGCGCGATCACCTTCATGGCGATACCTGCAAAAACATTCGCCACAAACTGGAGCTACTTTCTGTACAACATGAGTGTGTTGCTGGCAACGCCCATTATCACGATGGTCTTCATACCCTTTTATCGCAAGTTGAAGATCACATCGGCGTATGAGTATCTGGAGCGGCGGTTCAATGTCTTCGTAAGGCTGTTCGGCAGCTTCTCGTTTATCCTTTTCCAGATCGGTCGTATTGCTATTGTCCTCTACCTGCCTGCGATTGCATTGTCGCTGGTGACAGGAATTGACATATTCGTCTGCATTCTGGTGGTCGGCGTCCTCAGTACTGCCTACACGCTCATTGGTGGAATTGAAGCCGTAATCTGGACCGATGTCGTTCAGGTGATTATCCTCATGGGTGGCGCATTGCTTTCGCTGGCATTCATGTTCTTTCGGGTCGGCGACGACCTGGGTAACCTCGCCACCAACGCGATGGAGGGTGGAAAGCTTACGCTAGCCCATCTCAACTTCGCCCTCAACGAGCCCACGATTTGGGTGGTACTGATAGGCGGATTCTTCATCAACCTCGTCACCTACAGCAGTGACCAGAGCCTCGTACAACGCTACCTCACCACGCCCGACCTGAAGTCCGCTTCCAAGACGGCGTGGACGAACGCGATTCTCGTCGTTCCGTCGACCCTTATCTTCTTCGGAGCCGGTACTGCCCTCTTTATCTACTACTCGAAATTTCCCGAACGGCTTGATCCGTTCATGGAGAACAACGACTCGATTTTCCCCTGGTTCATTACGAATGAGTTGCCCGCGGGTATTTCCGGACTTCTTATCGCAGGTATCTTTTCTGCTGCCATGTCAAGCCTCAGCAGCAGCATGAACTCTATCAGTACGGCGTTTACGACCGACTTCTTCAAGCGCTTTCGAAAAAACACCTCCATTCGGGGCGATCTCTCCGTTGCGCGGATAGCCACCCTGGTATCCGGTGTACTCGGAATCCTTGCCGCAGTCTGGATGGCAACGTCGGACATTCTCTCCCTATGGGATAAGTTCTTTGAAGTGCTCGGACTCTTTACCGGTGGACTTGGAGGCGTGTTCCTGCTGGGTATGTTGTTCAAAAGAGCAAATGGCTCAGGGGCCATCGTCGGCCTCGTCGTCAGCAGTGTGGTGCAATACCTTGTATCCCAGCACCTCGACCTTCACTCGCTCCTCTATGTATCCACAGGGGTCATTACTTGTGTGGTCGTAGGTTATCTGGCGAGTCTGGTTATGCCGTCAGCGACAAACACAGAAGCGCGAAAACATACATTTCACAATATCGATATAAAATAAACGACTCGAAACGATGCAATTGACAGGACTCATTGCCGCAACATTTACACCCTTTGATGCTCAAGGAAAGATTAACCTTGGCGCGATACCGGATATGGTGGAGACGTTGGTAGCGAACCGAATTTCCGGTATATACGTTTGCGGCAGCACGGGGGAAGGACACTCGCTTACCGTAGCGGAAAGAAAGACTTTGACGGAGGCATTCCATGCCGCGAGTGCAGGCCGGATGAAAACCATCGTGAACGTTGGACACAACTGTCTGGAAGACGCGTGTGACCTCGCAGCCCATGCCGCGGAGATCGGCGTCGACGCAGTGTCGGCCGCTCCTCCGACATACTACAAAATCACCTCCGAGAAACAACTGGTGAAGACGCTGGGCAAGATTACCAGCGCGGCGCCTGATATGCCTTTCTATTATTACCACATCCCCGCCATTACCAGGGTCGAGCTCGACATGGCTGAAGTACTCCGCCTCAGCGCTGATATGCTTCCCTCCCTTCACGGTATCAAGTTCACCGCGCCGAACATCCATGAATATCAACGTTGCCTCGAGGAGAGCAATGGCAAACACCAGATCCTCTTCGGCATGGACGAAATGCTGTTAAGTGCCCTGGGCGTAGGCGCGACCTGTATGATCGGCAGCACCTATAACTTCATGCCCGGCCTCTACCACGCCATCATCGAGAATTTCAGGAACGGCAACCACGATGCCGCGCGGGCGTATCAATACAAAGCCGTACAAGTGATCAACGCGTTCCTGAAGTTCAGCTCACTCCCCGCGCAGAAGTTCATCATGCGCCTGGTCGGGATGGACTGCGGCACCGTACGCCTCCCGTTGCAAGACCTTACCGCCGAAGAGAAGAAAGCGCTCGAGACAGCATTATCAAAGTTTGATCTGAAACGCTGGGTGAAGGGTAAGGAGAGGATTAGTGCAGTGTGAAACAGTAGACAGTAACAGACTGCAGCCTGCCTGCGGAAGGCAGGTTGACAGTGGGTGTCGGTTAGGGCTATTTGCAGACCTAACCGAA
>CAZHIQ010000079.1:0-7916 GCA_964532595.1 uncultured Roseivirgaceae bacterium | reverse complement strand
CCCCGTACCGTATACTTTTCCGTCTTTCCTTCGTAGCCGGCGGTCAGCCCCGTAGGCTCACCTACGATTGTAAAACTCGTCGGTCCCGAAGACTCATCGTCTTCACACGACTGGAGCACAAAGGCGGCACTCATGAGCATCGCCATCAGCACGGCTCCATTTCGGAAGATTGAACGAAACTTGTTCATATCGACTATCATTAAATTAATCGTTTCAAAAATATTAGTTACCTATTGCTTGCTTGCTCCACCATACGGGCGTCTTCATATCATTAGGGCCACCCATATCGCTCAACGCTTCCTCAACGTTAACTCTGTTGGTAGTCATAGTGATCGACGGATATCCGAAGCGCGTAGGAAGAACACCATCATTATATACCGTCCCATCACCGATGGTTAGCTCGGGATATCCCGTTCTGCGGTACTCGTGATAGGCCTCCATTCCGACCCAGAAAAGCGCCAGATACTTTTGGTTGCCAATCGCTTCTGCCTTGTCTGCAGCATCATCCCACGAGCCCAGCGGTGAGGCGAGGTAGGTGTTGATATCCGCCTGGGAAATACTGGTTGGCGTTTCGGAGAATGCTCCCTGCTCCGACCATTTTTCCATGGAGGCGGTAATCGCCTTTTCGTAATGCTCCTTCGCTTTGGCCTCGCCTCCGGGAATCATGTTTTTGAGAGCAGCCTCGGCGAAGATGAATTCGACTTCAGCATAATCCATATACGTGGCAGGAGCGTCCCGTCTGCAGAACACTTTCCAGTTCAACCATGACGCACCGCGATCACCATCGGCCCGCTGATCTTCAGAAGCTCCGGCAATTGTCCCCTTCCAGATATTGTCAGGGTTCGACTGGGCAACGGGATTCTTTTTCCCGATGATGGGCAGGCGGGGGTCAACGTAAATCTGGTTTCCTCCGCCATCGGTCTGTACCGTCATCTTGATCAGTTGTTCGGTAAGCTTTCGGCCGCTCGACGTAAATCCGCTTTCCGTCTCCGTACCGAAGTTGCTGATAAAAGGATCGACTCCGGTGAACTTCACAGTAGCATTGTCGGCGTTCGATGTGAAGACCGGGTATTTCGCCGGGTCATTCATAATCTCGGCAATCTTCGCACCGGAATTCATCTCAGGACGACCACTCACCCGCATGAGAAGGCGGAGGTACAGGGAGTTATTGAACTTTCTCCACGCGGCAATGCTACCGTTATACATGCCATCCAACTCGGGCTTAGGAAACACCGGATTAGTAGCATAGATGTCATTGGCGCGCTCGAGATCCGCGAACATCAATTGATATACTTCCCGCTGCGAGTTGAACTTGGGCGTCTTTGTTCCTCCGAGGTCCCGACCTGTAAACGCTTCCTCGTAGGGGATACTCCCGAACATGTCCGTCATATTCGCGAAGAAAAGCACCTTGAAAGTGAGAGCAACAGCCACAAATGCGTCGTTCTCCTGGGCAACGGCAAGCTCGTACATATGCTTGACGTTGTTGCCATAGGTGGAGTAGTGGTTCCAGAACCCATACCAGTCTCTTGAGTCTTCAAGGAAGTAAAGGTGCTCGCGCCGGGTAACTCCACCGGTATGTGCGGTAAACTGGATCAACTCATTGTTGTAATACCAGGTCCGGTTCAACCATTGGTTAGCCGAGTTAAACAGGATAGGCTGGAACATCGCCGTTGCCTGCTGCATTCCGACGAGGGTTGCATTCGGGTTCGTGTTGATCTCCTCGAATTTATCGGTGCAGGCTCCGACACTCGTCAATATAAGCCCACCGAGAAGGATTGATTTTATCTTTTTCATCTCTAGTCCTTTTTAGAATTAGAACGACAATTTCACATTGACGCCCTGTGTTCGGGTCATCGGATAAGCCCCGGCTTCGATTCCGTTATAGACATCCGAACCGGTCAACATACCGCCCTCGGGATCAAACTGAGGCCAGTTGTCCCACGAGAAGATATTCGTAGCGAACACTGCGATGCTGGCGCTCTGAATCACTTTGAGGTTCTTCAGGAAAGACGCAGGAATGGTGTACGTCAGACGGGCCTCGCGGAATTTCAGGAACGACGTATCGAACGTGTGCGCCTCTCCGTTATAGCGGTCGAGCGTCCGCGCCTGATAGTACGTGTAGATGTTGCTCGTAATGGTGTTGTTGAGTTTGTATTCGCCAGCACCGTCTCCATCCACATCCACCGGATTGACACCCACGGGCACAATGCCGTCGTAGCGACCTTCAAGAGAGTTCTTCAACTTGCCCTGATACGAGAGGATACCATGTGTTACCGAGAAGCGACGACCACCCCACTGGTACGTGAACATGGCATTAAAGCTGAAGTTCTTGTAGCGGATCTGGGTGTTAAAGCCACCGCGCCAGTCGGGATTCACTTTACCCAGATGCACATCGGGATCCTGAGTCAGATTAGGAAGCCCCGTGTTCTCATCTATAATCACCATACCGGAAGCATCTACGCGATTACCGTTAGCATCGGTATAGTACGAACCTTCGGGAGCGCGTCTCAGTCCAAAGCCGTAAAGTTGGTACATCTCCTGGCCCAGGTAAGAATAGACGAAGAGACGGCCGCCAATCGTAGTTCCCATATCCGTCTGGAAGGGTTCCTCCGGATCCCATCCGTCATACATACTCACTAACGTGGTCTTGTTCGTCGCCCAGTTCAAGTTTACGTCCCACGAGAAATCGCGGGTCTGTACGGGCGTTGCTGACAACGCGACCTCGAGACCTTTGTTCACGATTTCACCGGCGTTCACTCTCATCCGGGAAGCACCGACAATCGGATCAATCGGGACGTCGATAATCTGCTTCGTTGTGGAGGCTCGATACAAGGCAACATCTAACCCTATGCGATTCTGAAGGAAGCGCGCGTCAAGTCCGAACTCGATGTTCTCCGTGTTCTCCGGCTCGAGCATCGGGTTAGGGATCGTCCCCCCTATTGTATAGCCACCCGTGATGGCCGATGCACTGTAGTACTGATCGAGTTTGTAAGGATCAGTGTCGTGGCCCACATTCGCCCAGGAGAGGCGCACTTTCGCCATCGATACTGCCGGGGCAAAGGCGTGGAAGTCGAATACTCGATCAAGCAACACACTGGCCGACACCGAAGGATAGAAGTACGACCAGTTTTTGGGTGCGAGCGTACTCGACCAGTCGTTCCGGGCCGTTACGTCGAGATATACTTTGTCATCCCAACCGAACGTGGCAAAACCGTACAAGCTGTTGACTACTTTCTTGCCCCGCGTATTGTCCGGACGTGGGAAGATTCCGCTTGGAACGTTATCAATGTGGTATACACCCGGAATATCAAGCTCATCGAGCTGTACCTTGTTTCTTCTGTACTGGCGGACGAGCGTATTTCCACCGGCTCCTGCTACAAGCGACAGCCTCTCCGTGAGGTTCCCATCGTATTTAATGAGGAAGTCGGTATTCGATTCTATATCGGTAAACGACTGCTCGCGATACATACCGTTTTCCCACACACGCGTCAGATGCGGTTTGCGCTGTGTCCGGAACTCCGAAGCCATATCCAGACCAGTCCGAAGATCAACGGTAAGTCCCTTTAATACGTCACCGAGATCAACGGTGAATCCGGCTGTACCGAAGATCCTGTCTTTATCGACGGTGTTGAGTTCTTCGTACAGAATACGATAAGGGTTGTAGGATCCCGATCCGGCAAACACAAGACTGTTACCGTTTTGTGACTGCGCCGAGTTCCGGTTGATCTCATTGAAACGGCCCTGGAAATACTCGTTTTTCCAGTCATTCATGGAGTTCGTGTTGTATCCCCACATCAGGTTGTACATGACCGTGGTCTCGTGATAACCTGCCATCGGCATGTTGTCGCTGGTGGTATTGTAGTAGTTCACCTTCGATCTGAACTTCACCCACTTATTGATCGGTGATTCGAAGGAGAAGGAAAGGTTGTCTCGCTTAAACCCGGTATTGGGCAAAATCCACTCGTTCTTGTTCTGATTCAACGACAAGCGAACGTTGGTGCCTTCACCATTGCTTCCGCTTACTTCAACAGAGTTGGTGTACGTCACACCCGTCCTGAAGATTCCGGTGAACCAGTCGTCTTTATATTCAAAGGGCGTACGTTCGATTTGTCCGGTCTCCCAGTTCTTACCTTCGTACTGGTAGCGCAGCTGTCCTTCCAGTTTCTCGCCCCACGCGTAACGCGACAGGTTGCGGGCGGGGAAGTTAGTCTCTCCGCCAATGAGCGACGGATCCAATGTCCAGAAGTTGTATTCGTTCCGCCCCATGTCGCTACCCGAGCCGTACTCTTTCTGGAAGTCGGGCCAGTACCCGGCCTTCTCGAACGACACCGTTGAACTGACGGAAACCCCTACACCTTTTTGTTTGCGACCCGACTTGGTGGTAATGATAATGGCACCGTTTGCAGCGCGCGAACCGTAAAGAGCTGTTGCAGACGGCCCTTTCAGCACCGAAATACTTTCGATATCATTGGGGTTGATGTCACTGGCCGCGTTTCCGTAGTCAACCGGAAAGTCGGCGCCGGAGTTGGTATAGCTACTGCTTGAGGATGTTGCCACTGTCCCTGACAGAACAGGTACTCCATCGATTACAAACAGTGCCTCGTTCTTGCCATACCCGATGTTCTTGTCGCCACGCAGCGTAACACGCACCGAGTTGATCGGACCGGAGTTGGCTGAATTCATCGTCAGACCTGCTACCCTTCCGCTCAACGTGCTCATCCAGTTGTTGGTCTGCACCTGCGTGATATCTTCACCGCTTACCTGGGTGACTGAATAACCCAGCGACTCTTCCTCGCGGGTAATACCAAGGGCTGTAACCACAACACTTCCCAGCTCGGTTACTTTTTCCTGCAGGGTAACCTGAATGTTCGATTGGTTACCTACCGTTATTTCCTGCGGTTCGTAACCGATAAACTGAAATACGAGAACGGCATTCGGATCAACATTCAAACTGAATGTACCATCGGCGCTGGTCACCGTTCCTGAGGTGGTGCCCTTTACTATAATACTGGCCCCGGCAATGGGGAAACCGCCCTCGTCGAGGACCGTTCCTCGCACCAGCCTATCCTGGGCCACGGTCGGTATGGACGCTAACCATAGCAGCCAGACCGCAATTAGTGTAGGGATTTGTCGTTTCATTGAGTGGTAGATTTGAGCATTAATAATCTGGTTAGTTGGTTGTATAGGTAAATTCTTTCGGTCGTTGCATCGACTCGGTATAAACACGTCCGTACGGATCGGTCACTTTTATTTCCAGTGTTGACGTAGGACTTGACGCGGTGACTTTGAACATATGCGCCGTTTCACTGCTTACAAACGATGAGGTCGGCGCAGCCTGAGCATTCAGCCTCTTTGCCTCATAAGAAATGATGTGGAGGGGATCTTTGGTCACCACACGCTTCACGGGGAGGCTATTGCCTCCTTCGGTAACTTCGATCGACCATCCGGGACCATAACTCCACACGTTTATCAAGACCTCGTTACTTGTACGCGGAGCGCCGAACTCACCAACATACGGTTCAAGTGCCGTATCGGTCGAGTTAGGTGCATGATTCTGCGCGGTGATGTGCACCTTATTCAGGTCGTATGCCCGGAACTGGTAGTTCTTAGGCATGCCCACACTCTTGTAGTAAAACTTCACATCTCGCCCTTCGATTTCGAGAACCCCGTATCCACCCGGACTACCATCCTTGCAGATGTGATTTCCGGCATAACCACTTCTACCGGTCCACCACCACGTCGCGCACACAGCTCCAACGTTGAACTCGGTGATCGCTCCGTTCTTGACGGTGTAGTTGGTGTGAATGTGACCCGACAGAATATAGACTTCGGAAAATCCATTGAGGGCAGCAATGAGCGTGTTCGCGTTGTTGAGGGCGTGGCTGTCAACCTGGTTGCCATTGGCATCAAGTCCGGGGTTGCGATACAACGGCGTATGCAGCGCCAGAACAACGGGTGTTGACTTATCCTCCAGCGTAGCAAGGTCTTTCTGGAGCCACTCGATCTGTTCAGTCGAAATGACGTCGTTATAGTTACGTTGTCCCACATTACCTTGTGCACCCCCTGTGTTCACCCACTGAATGGAGTCAAGCACAACGTAGTGAACTTCGCCCAGGTTGAATGAGTAGTAAGTGGGACCAAGGACATCGCGATACTTCTTAGAAGCATCCCAGTCGTTCGTCACATAAGGATCGTAATCGTGATTGCCAATGACGTTGAACATCGGCACGTTGACCTTTTTCATCTCTGACTTGTACTCTACAAGACCGAAGTTGTTGTCATACCAGTAGAGATCCCAGCTCATATCCCCTAACGTCAGGCCGTATACCTTGGCATTGGACGATGCGTAATCGTTCGCTAGCGCGTTCACATCGGGTATGATACCTGCATTGAACTGTGAGATGTCTTCGTTGCGATTGGCCAGGTGCCAGTCAGCCAAAGCAACAACGACATGTTTGCTATTGGTCGTCGGGTTCAAAGCAAAGTCATGCTGAACTACCCCGGTTCCCGGCGCTACGCGCTTATAGAATTGAGGAATATTGTCGACCAGCGGAACTTCGTAGTTACCCGGAACCGAGATAAAGACAAATCCGGTCTTCTTCTCAGAAGGCAGGTAATAGACACCGTTCTCATCGGTCTTCGTTACCTCATACCCGTCTGAAACCACGACCCCGGCAATTCCCACACCGTTGCTGTGTACAACGCCCTTGATAGTCATCCCTTCGATGTCCGGGAGGTTGCTTTCGATCACAATATTGATCGTGGTGGTTCCCAGAATCATCTCCTGGCTACCCCTGACGAGCACGACTCGGTACGTCCCGGCAGAGAGCCCTTCGGGCAGCGTAAACGTTGCCGAAGACGAATCAAAAGAAAGGAGATCGACGGTGTGAGTCTGTCCCTGATCCGTTGTAAGGACCAGACGAAAACGATCGCCCTCAGCAAAGCCTTTTCCCTGAATCGTAACCGTTCCTCCGGCAACGACGTTCACCTGCGCGGGAACGGAGACCTCTTTCAGTTGTAACCTGTCGTCCGCTGGCTTCGGATCATCGTCGGAAGCGCAATTGGTCAACAGACCGGTAGAAAAAAGTCCTGATAGTAAACGAATGAATTCCTGTCTGTTCATATGGTCGCAATAATACTTCACGGCCGTTGCCGAACGTTTATCAACCGGTCAACGGATTATTATTAAAATGTTAATCGATTACCCACCCTTCGCTGAGCAGAAGCTCACACCGATATCCAAATTTTCTGTCGGGCTTCGGATACTTTCAACTTTCCCTTAAGTGCGCAGCGAACTCTCCAGTGTCAACGATCAATTCATTTTCGACCTTACACTCCTCGAAAGCTTGTTTCCCGCCTCTAATTCCCCTCTCGTCTCAACCCTCTGCCTCACAATCCGAGCACTCGTTCCCGTATCCGATATTACTTTTAATTACGTTTTCACATTTGGATGGCATAAAGTTAACACATTTGATATAAAAACAAATAAATAGTAACCAAATTGATATTAAACGAAATCGAAAACACACCCTGGAAAGCCTCGCACGAACGGGATTGGGCAATAAAGGAGGAAATCCGAATGGTGTCCCGGACGCGCGCGTAGGGTTCGGCAACCTCTTTCGCTGAGGAGGCTACGAATCTTTTTGAAAGACGGGCTTTCGTAACCCATTCACAGTCACAGACCAATGGCGCAAAAACGCGCACTTTGCCATAACTCCCGGGTTTTTGCTAATTTATTGGCGCAAATTACCGGTCATCCCAAGGAAGGAGACGGTGGATTGATTTCGAATCAGGGAGACGATGCTTTTACCCATTAGATTATACTGCACACTATTATTAATATATACGTTCAGCCCGCTTTCCGCGGCGCCACCAGGGGGGCTGAAATTTCAGGGCAGCGAACGTCCTATAAACCA
>CAZHIQ010000078.1:0-8320 GCA_964532595.1 uncultured Roseivirgaceae bacterium | reverse complement strand
GCGCTGGGTTGGCCGGAAGGAAGCGAATTTATCTTTCTGCCGATGGCGTTTTCTACAAGTTGAACAGCAATACATTTCTTAATCCCTCTACCGACCGACGCCTGATCGAAGAGTTGGAGATTATTCATTTGCTCAACCCCGTTCAGCTCCTGGAGGGCAAGAGTAGTTCAAAGGTCATCAATAGATCAGCGGTTCTAATAGGCGATCCGTTGTTCGATCCGGGCGAAGAGGGCCCTCGTAATCGCGACGCCGGATTTCATCGCTTCACATCGTTGCCGGCTACCCAGGAAGAAATCCGGGCGATTAACGATGTGTTAAGATCGAAGGGATGGACCACACAACTTCATTTGCGCGAAGCTGCTAATGAGAAGAACCTCAAGCGCGTGGAGTCGCCGGGGATCTTACATGTGGCGTCGCATGGATATTTTTCTGACGATGTGGTGTCATTGAAACCGGAGGCGCGCGATGCGTTTCTCTTTCATTCCGGCATCGTCCTGACCGGCGCTACGGACAACTTTGACGGTACAGCGATCACATCAAATAATGACGGCATCGTTACTGCTTTCGAGGTTATGAACCTCGACCTGTCAGGAACTTCCCTTGTCGTTCTATCGGCCTGCGAGACTGGTCTCGGGAAGATTGAAAACGGCGAAGGGGTGTTCGGGTTGCAGCGATCGTTTATGCTTGCGGGTGCCGAGAACGTTTTGATCAGTTTATGGAAAGTTGACGATGATTCTACAAGGGATCTCATGGTCCGATTCTATACGCATTGGTCTGGTGGCCGACCCATGCACGACGCTTTGCGCGCTGCCCAGCTGGAGCAGGCCGCGTCCCGCCCCGACCCCGCCCACTGGGGTGGATTTATTCTGGTCGGCCATCCGTAGTACTCCGCAACGTCCCGTCAATTTTGAGGAATAGTGTCTCTGGAAGTTTGTATTATAGCAATCTCAATGTGATTCGGGATGAGTCGTAATCTTAAGCTTCTGATCGCGCTAACGGTTGTAGTGACCATTGCTGCGTGGGTGGTGTTCGTCATCATTCCCTCTGAAGTTGCGCGCAGGGGTTATGAAGGGGCGCGCATTATGGGAGAAGATCTTCGAAAGGCGCTCAACTTCACTCCCGAAATCGAAGTGAACAACACAGTCGTGATTCAACAGCAATCGCCTGCATTGGAAATCGCTGTGCTGACGCAGAATTTTGAGCACCGCTACTATTGGCAGAGTGTGTGGCTTGGTAGTACGAAGCGCATTACGATTACGGGTGGCTTCACAGCAAAGGTCGGCTTCGATCTCGACAAGCGATTCGCCATTTCTCTTCGCGACAATAGAGCTTACGTTACCCTGGCTCCCCCGGAGATATTGTCGGTAGAGTCGCGAGGCGACATTACTTACAGGGACGAGCAGGGAATCTGGAACTGGGTGAACAATGACGACAGAATGCGGGCAACCAATGCGTTTATGACGGATGCAAGGAAGTTTGCCGAGAACGCCGGTTTTGTTGCGGATGCCCAACGTGAAATGGAACGAAGACTTCGGGAAATCCTTCGGCCTCACGTCGATGAGGTTATTGTCGAATACACCACGCAATTGCGCCGGGAGTAGGTTCGTTTCTTCCCAAACTTTAATCCCACCCGCGCTGTTTGGATGAGATGAGATTGGGTTACGCGTGTATCAATACGGCGCTGGCGGAAACCGGCGTTCAGGTTAATCGCTCCATGATAAGAAGAACGTTTACTGAACGGGGTATTTCTTATGCATCGGAACTGGCGCAGGCTAACGTGGCTGACCTGGAGGCGATTATAGATTGGAACATCACGAACTCATTGCTGTTATATCGAATGAGCAGTGATATGTTCCCCTGGATGAGTGAATATGAACTGGGAGATTTGCCTGACTCTGATCGCATTTCCGAAATACTGGCCAGGGTTGGATTGAAAGTTCGCCAGCACGATCTGAGGCTTACCTTTCATCCGGGCCCCTTCAATGTCCTGGCCTCACCGGATTCAAATGTCGTATCCAGGACAATCAAGGAACTTCGGCAGCATGCCGAAATCATGGATCTGATAGGGCTTCCGAAGTCGCCGTTTTCAAAGATCAACATTCATCTCGGAGGTGCTTATGGCGACCGACGCTCGGCAATTGAGCGTTTTATCGACCATTTTTATCAGTTGCCTCCGTCAGTTCGTGATCGACTTACGGTGGAGAATGATGACCGGGCGAATATGTTCTCCGTTGGAGACTTGATTGCCGTTCATGACGCTACAGGAACGCCGATCGTGTTTGACTATCATCACCATTCCTTTCGTTCGGGTGACCTGACGGTGCGGGAAGCTCTTGAGCTGGCGCTGTCAACCTGGCCGCGGGCGGTCCGGCCCGTTGTTCACGTGTCGAGTTCAAGGAAGCTTTATGAAGACCAGGCGGCATCGGCCGCGTCACACGCCGACTTTATTTATGAACCCTTCACGTCGTGGGGTAATGAAGTAGATGTGATGCTTGAAGCAAAGGCCAAGGAAGCCGCCGCGCTTAGGTTCAGAACTTCGATGCAGGCAGCGAACTTCCGGTAGTATCAGGGGTCCCTATTCGTCCCCATCCATTGATCCCACCAGGTAAAGAAGAGCCCGTAATTGTGATGAAAGGATTTGTGATGAACCTCGTGGTGACCCGCGCCAATAATGTGGCGGCGAACGTTGGCGTTACCGTAAATTTCTTGTCCGCTGTGGTTGATCAACGCGGAGATAGTGAACAGCGTGAGTACCGCCAGTAGCATGGAGTAGTGTACGGGTACAACTATGAGGATTACAGGGAAGTATGCAAACTGTAGCAGGGCTTCCAGCGGATGGAAGGAGAAGGACGTGAAGACCGTCGGTTGTATACTGCGGTGATGGACCTTGTGGATATGCTTGAAGACTCGGGGTTGGTGCATCCAGCGGTGGAGCCAGTAATAGTAGGTCTCGTAGCCCAAAACGATAATTACGCCGCTGAGGAGGTAGTACCAAAGGGGATATTCATCCATGCGGCTATAGAGGTTCGTCCAACCCATATGCCATGCGAAGAGAGTGGCTGCTGCCATGGCGGTGAATACACAGGATGACTGAAAGGCGTATCGTATTTCGGTCCGGATCTGACCTTCCCTGACTTTGAATATGTCTGGCGTTTCCTTTCTGAGAGCGCGCAGTGTAACCTGGTATACCCAGGCGAAGAGAACGTAGCGCAGGAAAACGATGAGCGATACCGAGACGACAAATAAGGCAATAAGCCAAGGGTCGTACCAAAACCCCTCTTCGAGAAAATACCACATACCATCCGCTTTCTGACCGCTGCAATAAAATCACGCCGCGGTCAGAAGCGGTTGGTGCTATGACATCGCTACGGATTGAGCCGACTCAGTTTGTTGGGCCAGCAACTTCTCGCGTTTGTAGTAGAAATAGTATGACAGACCAAACAGCACGAAGAAGATCAACATACCAAGCATTTCTACCATAAATCCGCTAACAGCAATACCAGAATAAACCGCGCCTGTCAAATCGAAGAAGAGTCCGGCATATGCCCACTCTTTGAGGCGTCCGATTCCCGGAACGAGAATTCCCACAGCGCCTAGGAGCTTTGCCATGCCAATGAAGGGGATGAAATAGTCGGGATATCCCAGCGCTGTAATGAAAGCGTTGGCTTCGTCATTGCCGGTTACATTGGGGATGGCGGTCGAAGCCATAACCAGGGCGAAAAGGACGGTAAAGGTCCAGTAGAGAATGTTTATCGTTTTCATAACGGGAGTTGTTTTATGCAAAGGTAAAAGGAGGGATACAGTAAAGGAGAGGGTGAACGCGACATTGAGCGGGCGTATCGCGTCATCCTCTCCTGAAGTTCAATTGCAAAAGCTTAAGCGGTGGTCAACCTGGCGATGCCACGCACATAGCCGATCGATTCAGCCAGGCCGGGAACGGGGTCGTCGCCATCTTTCTCATATTCAAGAGCCACTGCACCCTGATACCTGATCTTCTTCAACGTCTGCACTATCCGCGGAATGTCGATAACGCCGCGGCCAATCTCGACGGAGTCGCCCTCGGGCTCGGCCTTGTCGACGTCCTTGATATGCATGTCATACAAACGGTCTTTGTATTGTTCGATCATCGGTACCGGATCCTGACCAATTCTTACGACGTGACCGACATCAATACAGAACCCGACGCGTGGATCGAGGGATTCGATTTTAGCCCATACGTCATGGGGACTGGAATACAGGTCGTCGCCCGGGCCGTGGTTGTGAATGGCTAGCTTGATGTCATATTTCTTTACCAGCTCCTCTACCAGGGGAAGTAACTCGTGGTTAGGAACGCCGACAATGGTTTTGATGCCGAGAGTGTTGGCGTATTCGAAGGCGCTTTGTACTTCTTCCTGCGTCTTCATATAAATCACTCCGGCGCCGTATAGATTAAGCCCTGCGTTACGCACCTTCTCGGCCGCCTCTTTGAGCGATTCCGGAGATGCGTCGAGCGGCATGTGCATACTCTTAAGGGCAATCGAATTCAACTGCAACCGCTTGGAAATTTGAATGACCCCGTCGAGGTCGAATTTCCGAAGAGTGTAGGAGGCCAGGCCGAAATCGAGGCTGTGGTCTTCGGCAGGAGCGGGGTTGTCGGAGGCGGCGCTGCTACAGGACGAAATTACCGGTAGTGAAAGGGCGCCAGTGCCCACGACTTTGAGAAACTGACTGCGTGAAAGCTTCATAGGTCTTAAGTTAGGTTTGGATTCAAGGCCAATGTATAGAATTTCGACTATTGTTGGTATGAGTTTTCTTTTGGCGGAATGCGCCCTGCAGAATGCCGGGTTTGGGCGCTTGTCAGTCGTCACGGAGGCTGTAAGTTTGAATCGCTTTTTTTGGCAGCGGCGCAACCCTCGTGCCGTCTGATGCGTTTGACTAGAATTTGCCTCCAAACAGCTATGAATACTATTGACAAAGACACACCCGTACAAACAGCTCCGGCACCACCTTCCACCTCTATCTGGGAAGCCTTGAAGGATGCGGTTAGAGGCAGCGAGGCCGACTACACGAAGATTGGATTGGGCAAGGCGATTTTTCTGCTGTCTGTCCCGATGATACTGGAACTGGTCATGGAGTCAGCTTTTGCCATTGCAGATATCTACTTCGTGGGAAAGCTTGGTCCATCTGCGGTAGCCACTGTCGGGCTGACTGAGACGTACCTTTATATTCTGTATTCCCTTGCCATGGGGATGGCGATGGCGGTCACCGCAATTGTGGCCCGTCGTATCGGCGAAAAAAACCGGGAGGGTGCGGGCGTCGCGGCGGTTCAGGCTATCGCCCTGGGGATGTTCTGTTCCGTTCCTTTTATGATTGCCGGCCTCTTTTACTCCAAAGACCTGCTTACTCTTATGGGAGCCGACGCCTGGGCGATTGAACACGGATATCGCTATACGCAGTGGATGTTGGGTGGAAATGTTGTCATCGTTTTGCTCTTTATCATCAACGCTATTTTCCGCGGAGCCGGCGATGCAGCGATTGCCATGCGCGTATTGTGGACCGCTAACATTGTCAACATTGTCCTGGACCCTATCCTCATTTTTGGCTGGGGACCTGTTCCTGCGATGGGAATCGAAGGTGCGGCGATTGCCACCAATATCGGTCGCGGGGTTGGTGTAGCCATTCAGTTGTGGGCCCTTTTCAAAGTTGGTAAGCACATCCGCGTGGTTGTGACGCAGCTTCGCTTGAACAGCGAAGTCGCCATGCAGATAGTCAAGACATCGTTGGGTGGCGTGGGCCAGATGATTGTTTCCATGACATCCTGGATATTCCTGGTGCGGATCTTATCCGACATAGGAAGTGAAGCGGTGGCCGGAGCTACCATTGCCCTTCGGATTATGATGTTTACGATGATGCCAGCTATGGGATTCTCTAACGCGACGGCTACACTTGTAGGACAAAACCTTGGCGCCGGGCATGCCGACCGGGCGGAATCGTCGGTGTGGCGGATAGGTTTCTGCAATATGGGTTATCTCATGGTCGTGTCGTTACTGTTCTTCTTCTGCAACGAGTGGCTTATGGGACTCTTTACCTCCGACGCAGAGGTGATTGCGATTGGCGCTGAATGGCTAAGAATTTTGTCGTACTCGTTCTTCGTCTACGGATGGTGGATGGTGTCGGTTCAAGCCTTCAACGGTTCGGGGGATACCCGCACGCCGACATGGATAAATCTTGGATTTTTCTGGTTCCTTCAAATACCGCTTAGCTACTACCTCGCCATTGAGCTGGGATGGGCAGCGTCTGGTGTGTTCTGGGGTGTATTTATTTCGGAGACTTCCGTTGGTCTCTTTACCCTGTGGCTCTTCACGCGGGGCAAGTGGAAGACTACTGTAGTATGATGACGGTTTTAGTCGTCCGCTTGTGGTAACACCACAAGCGGCATTGAGCCGTCTTCTACCAGACGATGAATAAAGAATTCACGGAAGAGCCGATCGGTAAGTGTCCGTGTGCCTTTTTGTGTGACGAGAATAGTGTCGTCATCGTGTTGAACGTAGTCTCGGATTTCTTCAAGGGCGTCGCCTTCGAATACTTTGTAGGAAGTCTGTCGCTTGTCGTTGTATTTCGAAGCCAGGCGGGAGAGCATTTCTTCGTCTTCGCCGGTTCCTTTTCCTTTTTCGAGGACAGTAACAAAAACAACACCTTTGATGGTCGATGAAAAGGTATCCAGCAGGTTATTGAGTGCTTGTTCATTCAGCGCAAACCGGTCCTTTACCATCACCACTACCTTGCCCGGAACGAAATTGCAGTGTCCGTCTGCGTCGGTGCAAAGTTGTTCCGGCACGGCGATAATTGTGCGCTCCAGTTCATTAATCAGATGGGTGGTCACTCCACCCAGCAGAATACTCTTCCACGTGTTTGTTCCTTTAAGGCCGGCCACCAGGAAGTCGTTATAGTGACTGTCTTCCGTCATTTTCCAGACGGTCTCGACAATATTGTAATGTGTAATTTCAACCTTGGCTGAATCCTTTTTCTGAAAACCTTCTAGAAATTGATCCAGTTTCTTCCGCGCTTCCTCTTCTTCTGCTTTCGAAAGCATTTCCTGTTGACTTGAGGTTGCACGGGCGGGGATGAGGCCGGCGACACGGTGAAGCAACACAAGCTCAGCTTCAGCGATCTCCGACCACTTAAAACACAACTGAAGCATGGCAGGAGTATACCGGGAAAAGTCTATTAGCGCGATGATCCTGTTCTTCTTATCCATTTGAATAACTTTTGCTTTCCTGGCAGGATTGTTATCAAAGATAGCAATATTTAATCAAATGGATCAGCCCGCGTATGGAACTGAATAGTGTCTTAACTTTTCTCGGTGGACTTGCCCTGTTGGTAGTCGGAGCGGAATGTATTTTACGCGGAGCGTCCCGCGTAGCTTCGATGCTGGGTATGCAGCCTATGGTTATTGGTCTTACTGTTGTTTCAATCGGAACCAGTTTGCCAGAGCTCGCAGTTGCGGTTACGGCGGTGTCGAATGATGAAGGACCAATGGCGGTGGGTAATATCGCCGGTACAAACATTGTGAATATTCTCCTCATCCTCGGGCTAAGTGCGGCAATCAGACCACTTGGGCTTAGATTACTTAGCATCAAGCTCGATGTTCCGGTTATGATCGGAGCGGCAATAGCGCTTTTCGTAATGGCAATGGATGACGTGCTCGACCGTCGGGATGGCCTCATTCTACTTTTATCGTTTGTTGTCTATCTTTTCTTTCTGCTAAAAAAGAGCAAGGGCGAGTCCCGCAGCATACGAAAGGAGTACGAAGAGGAATACGGAACGACCGCTCTGAAGATCAGGAAGGGTTGGGTTGCTGCGGTGAGCTATTCGTTGTTGCTGATCGTCGGGATGGGGATCACGGTGTTGGGAGCAGATTTCCTCGTAGAAGGTGCCGTTACGATCGCTCGCAATCTCGGCGTGTCTACCGTGATCATCGGGCTAACGGTTGTGGCGATTGGGACGTCTGCTCCGGAGCTGATCACCACGCTCGTAGCCACCTTTAAGGATGATCGGGATGTGGCCATCGGAAATCTTATCGGAAGTAGCATAACGAACATTTTGGTTATCCTCGGGGTCGCCTGTGCCGTATCTCCTAAAGGCCTTGATGTGACCGATGATATCCTTTGGCTCGACCTTCCACTGGCTGCGGCTGTAGCGATTGTTTGTTATCCGGTATTTCGAAGCGATCAAATGGTTTCTCGTCGGGAGGGCATTGTGTTCGTAGTGCTCTATGCGGCGTATTTGTTCTCCCTGATCTTTCTTCGGGCGTAGCCTAGACACCGGCGAACAGCAAATC
>CAZHIQ010000077.1:0-8522 GCA_964532595.1 uncultured Roseivirgaceae bacterium | reverse complement strand
GGATGACATTGCACGTCATCTGGGCATCTCAAAGAAAACTATCTATCAGCATTTTACCGACAAGGACAATATCGTCTCTACGGCTATGGCCGACTTCATAGGAGCCCGTCAGGAGCTTTTTGACCGAATTGCCCAGGAGTCGGAAGACGCCGTTGAAGTCTTTGTCAGAGTCCATCACGATATCCGCGGAGTCATCAGTCAAACAACTCCCTCGCTCCTTTTTGAACTCACCAAGTACCATCCTCATGCTGCGGGCCTCATGAACGAATTCAAGTACGGATTCCTCGCGCGTTTCATTAGCACAAACCTGAAGTGGGGTCTCGAACAAGGGCTTTTCCGTGAGGACATCGACGTGGACATCACGACCGCGGTCAGACTGGAGGAGCTGGCAATGCCGCATAATGACAAAATATTTCCGCCCGAACGGTACGACCTCTCCGCAGTCTCATCAGCGATCCTGGAACACTTTGTCCTGGCCATAACGACCAATCGGGGACGTACACTCTTTAGAAAATACCAGAACAGATATATGCAAGGCAAACACCAAACCAATGAAGTATAAGAATGTATTTTATCGACCGCTGTTTATCAGCTTCCTTTTCCTCGCCTTAGCCGCGGGGTCAGTCCAGGCCCAGTCAGGACCAAAACAAGCCTACACGCTGAAGGAAGTCCTGGAAGTCGCGCTTGAGAATAACAACAACGTTGTCAAAGCGCGATATGACTACGAAGAAGGACTTCAGAAAACCCGGGAGGTCAAGTCATCAGCATTGCCTCAGGTAAATGTGACGGCAGACCTAACCGATAATGTTCTTCAACAAGCTTTCGTGTTCCCTGTGGGTTTTATGGACCCGAACGCGGGCGAAGATGCCTACGCCGTTATCCGCGCCGGAATGCAATACTCAACAACAGTAAACGCACAGGCAACGCAACAGCTCTTTAACAAGAGCGTCTTTACCGGAATTAAGGCCGCCAGGGTGAGCGAAGACTTCTATAACCAAAATATTGCGCGAACCGAAGAAGAAGTAATTCAGCAAGTAGCCTCCTTATTTTATCAGGTAGCTTCTTTAAAATCGCAGCGAGTGGTGCTGGAGTCGACACTGGCTGAGACGCAAAAGAACCTTACTATTCTCAGCGAGAAATTCCAGAACGGATTAGCGCGAAAGGTCGATGTGGATCGACTTAAAGTGAACGCTACCAATATTGAGACAGAGTTGCGGTCTGTTGATGATATGCATGCCAGCAGACTTAATCAGCTCAAGCTGTTAGCGGGGATTGACATGAATACTTCGATTGATGTTGTCGAACCACTTCTCCAGGAGGCTGACGCGTATCAGGTCGATCCGCAGGTGCTGGATGACGACTGGGCGTGGGAGAACAAGATCGAGTACAAGCAGTTGAGTACTCAGCTTTCGCTGTATGACCTTGAGAGGAAGAATTTCGCCTCCGGGTATTTCCCCACGTTGTCGGCATTCGCCTCATACACCTATAGTGGACAGAGCAATGACTTCATTCTGTCGGCAAACGCCAATTCGGTTTGGTTTGATATGGCTTCTATCGGACTGCGACTAACAATTCCGGTATTCGATGGTTTCAATAAGTCGGCCCGTATGCAACAGTCGAGGATTCGCCGGATGAAGACGGAAAGAGATATGCACTTCACCGAGCAGCAAGCGAATATGGCATACGACAACGCCCGGAAGACTTTTGAAACAAGTTACTCCAGTTACCGGGCCCAGAGCGAGAACGTTGCCCTTGCCAACAGCGTGTACGAGGTGACATTGCAGAACTACAACGAAGGAGTAAGTCCGCTTACGGATTTGCTACAGGCTGAATCGGCAAAGATTCAGGCTCAAAGCCAACTCATTACCTCACTTCTTAAGGTGAAGCAAGCCGAGGTAGATCTTTTGAAGGCAAAAGGCGAAATCAAGTCTCTTCTCAACTAGCACTATACCGAACTATTATATGAAACGAACAATCATCACGATTCTAATTGCTCTTGGGGCTATCGCGGGGGCAGCGTTTGCCTTGCGCAACAATAAGGCTCAAATGCAGGCGCAGGTTGAACTTGCGCGGACGGTGAATTCCACAATTCCCGTTCAAGTTGCTACGGTTAAGGAAGAACGCCTTGGCGGAGCGTTTTCCGCTACGGGAAATTTTACTCCGCTTCGCGAACTGACGATAGTCACCGAGGCATCCGGCAAGGTCGTTCGTCTGCTTGCGGACGAAGGACAATACGTTACCAAAGGACAGCTGCTGGGAAGAATTGAGTTTGCGACTCTGGAAGCGGATTTGAAGTCTGCCGAAGCTAATCTGCAGAAGTTGAGTACTGACAAAGAAAGATACGAGCGTCTGGTCAAGAGCGGAGGAGTTACACAAGGACAGCTTGATGAAATTAACCTCGCCTGGGTTAACGCTGAGACCCGTGTGATCAATGCCCGCAAGAAGCTGGACGATTCGTTTATCCGCGCTCCTTTCTCAGGGTACATCAACAAGCGATATGTTGAAGAAGGCGCCTATGTCACACCTGGAAAGCAGATCTTTGATATTGTAGATACATCAAAGCTGAAGATGATCGTAAACGTCACAGAGCGACAAGTACTGCAGATTAGCGAAGCCAGTAAGATTAAGGTGCAGGCCGATGTATACCCGGGTGTTACCTACGAGGCGCGCGTAAAGTTTATCAGCGCGAAGGCCGATGCGAATCTTAATTTTCCGGTAGAACTGGAAATCACGAATGTAAACGATAAACCCCTTCGTGCCGGGATGTTTGGTCGTGCCACTTTTGAGTTGTCGGAGGGAAGTAGCTCCCTGGTAATGCCGCGTGCGGCAGTTGTGGGCAGCCTCGACGAGGGAGAAGTTTATGCCGTCAACGGTGACTCAGTAGTGAAGAAGAAGGTTACTACGGGAAGGACTTTTGGCAGTCTGGTCGAGGTATTGGATGTTCTCTCAGCCGGCGATCAGGTGGTGATTAACGGCCAGATCAATCTTTCCGACGGTGCGCGCATAAGTGTCGTCAACTAACAAGCTACCATCCTTTTTATGAAAATTACAGAAATTTCAATAAAGCGACCATCACTCATACTGGTGCTGTTCATTACCCTTACCTTCCTTGGGTTGATGAGTTACAGCAACCTGAGTTACGAGTTGCTTCCAAAGTTCAGCGCCCCGGTGGTGACTGTGACGGCGACTTATCCCGGCGCGTCGCCCTATGAGGTCGAGAATAGTGTGACCAAAAAGCTGGAAGATGCCGTCTCGTCGATGGAGAACGTTGACAGGATCACGGCCACATCCTATGAAAGCGTGTCCGTGATCGTTATACAACTTCGAAGTGAAGCGAATGTTGACCTTGCCCTGCAGGATGCTCAACGAAAGGTCAATGCGATTCTTTCAGATCTTCCGGAAGATGTGACTACGCCCTCGCTGGGAAAATTCTCATTTGACGATTTGCCCATTATGCGTTTGGGTGTATCGGGAACCATGAGCCCGACCGATCTTTATGATCTTATTGAGCAGCGCGTTCAGCCCAATCTTGCCAAGATTCCCGGTGTCGCTCAGATCAACCTGATTGGTGGAGAGGAACGCGAGATCCGTGTTAACGTGAGCAACGAGAAGATGCAGGCTTATAACCTATCCCTTCCTCAGGTGGTTCAGCTCATCGAAACCTCAAATCTCGATTTTCCAACGGGTAAGATCAAGACTGGCGATGAACAGGTGCTTATCCGCCTTGCAGGTAAGTATACCAGTCTGGACGACTTACGCAGCCTGGTGGTAGCAACACGACCGGATGGAAGCCCGGTAACTCTTGATGATGTTGCCGAAGTCCAGGATACACAGAAGGAGATTGAACTTATTAACCGGATTGATCTTCAAAACTCTATCGGGATATCGATTCAAAAGCAAACCGACGCCAACGCGGTATCGGTGAGCGAACTCGTTCGCAAGGAGCTTTCGCGTTTGGAGGACATCTATGCTAAGGAGAACCTTAAGTTTACCATTGCCCAGGATACATCGGAGTATACGCTTGAAGCGGCCAATGCCGTTATTCACGATTTGGTGCTTGCCGTTATTCTTGTTGCAGCTATCATGCTGTTATTCCTGCACTCGCTCAGAAACTCGATCATCGTTATGATCGCCATTCCGTTGTCGCTGATTGCTACTTTTATCGGGATGTCGCTGCTCGGCTTTACACTTAACCTGATGTCGCTACTCGGGTTGTCGCTTGTAGTGGGTATCGTTGTTGATGATGCGATTGTCGTGATTGAGAATATCTACAGGCACATGGAGATGGGTAAGAGCCGGATTCAGGCCGCCTATGACGGGGTGAAGGAGATAGGTTTTACGGTTGTATCGATTACAATGGTTATTGTGGTCGTCTTCCTTCCGATCGCGATGACATCCGGCCTGATCTCCGACCTTATGCGTCAGTTCTCCCTTGTGATTGCCATGGCTACGTTACTCTCGCTTCTCGTCTCCTTTACCATGGTCCCCTACCTGTATTCGCGACTGGGCAAACTCGAGCATGTTTCGAGCCGGACCATTTTCGGACGAATAATTATTGGTTTCGAAAACGCCCTGAAGGGTTTCACCGCATGGGTTCAGGGTTTGCTTCGCTGGGCGTTGCAACACCGCATAGTGACAATCCTCGTCGCGGTGGCGTTGTTCGTAAGTTCACTGATGCTTGTTGGATTCGGCTTCATTGGCGCTGAGTTTGTGGCGGAAGGTGATCGAGGCGAGTTTGTGCTCGTCCTCGAGTATCCCAAGAAGACTACGGTGGAACAGAATAACATCATGACACGCCAGATCGAGGAGTATGTCGCAGCAAAGCCGGAGGTTGTCTCCATGTTTACGTCTGTAGGACAATCCAGTGAGAGCGGTATGGGCTCGGCGCAGGCAACGGCTTACAAGTCGGAAATCAATGTGAAGTTGGTGTCGCCTGACCAGCGTGATGTAAGTTCGAACGTTTATGGCGTTCTTCTCAAGAATGAGATACTGGAGCGTTTTCCCGGTGTTAAGGTGAAATCTACGCCGATTTCCATGATGGGGACGGCTAACCAGGCCCCCATTCAATTGATTGTAACCGGACCGACGTTTGATACGGTTATGCAATTTGCTAACCAGCTGATGGTACAGGTAAAACAGGTTGAAGGGACTCAGGAGGTAAAGCTGTCAGTCGAAAGCGGAAGCCCTGAGGTGGTTGTGACGACTGATCGTCGAAAGATGGCTGAACTCGGCCTGGATCTCGGAACTGTTGGATCGACCATGCAGTTTGCTTTCAGTGGTTATACCGATGCGAAGTATCGTCACGGTGAATATGAATATGATATCAATGTCAGGTTTGACGAGTATGACCGTCGGAGCGTCGAGGATATAAAGGCATTGACCTTTGTGAACAAGTTTGGGCAGAAGGTCAAGCTGGAGCAGTTTGCTGATGTTCGTGAAAGTTCAGGTCCGTCCCGTCTTGAGCGTTATAACCGGATCACCTCCGTTAATATTAACGCACAGCTGCTTGGGCGTCCCTCGGGAAGTGTGGCAGCCGAGATACAAGAGATTATCAACGGTATGGATAAGCCGGCAGGTGTGGCTGTGACGTTTGGGGGAAACCAGCAAAATCAAGAGGAGTCTTTCGCATCGCTGGGATTTGCGTTCCTGACTTCCATTCTCCTCGTATACCTGATTATGGTGGCCTTGTATGACAACTTCGTTTATCCGTTTGTCGTCCTTTTCTCTATTCCGCTCGCCATGATAGGTGCTTTGTGGGCGCTTGCTCTTGCGGGACAGACCTTGAGTATTTTCACGATCCTCGGGATTATCATGCTCATCGGGTTGGTGGCGAAGAATGCCATTCTTGTCGTTGACTTTACGAATCAGTTGAAACAAAAGGGGCACTCTACCCATGACGCGCTCATCGAGGCCGTCAAGGAAAGGCTGCGCCCGGTATTGATGACCACCATCGCGATGGTGGTGGGCATGTTGCCAGTAGCTTTGGCGAGCGGTGCCGGCGCTGCATGGAAGAACGGACTTGCCTGGGCTATCATCGGAGGCTTGATCAGCTCTATGCTGCTCACACTGGTGGTGGTTCCGGTGGTCTATCAGATTGTTGACCGCATCCTTGAAAAACTTGGCCTTGTTAACAAGGAAAAGGCGGCCCTCTACCAGCAACTGGAAGTCTAGCTTCTCTCTTGTTTAGATTGCTTTAAAAAGGGAAACGTCGCTCAATTGAGCGACGTTTTTTTTGTGAGACCCGATCTAAACCATTTAACTGCCGGTTATCCGGAATCTCTTCACAATCATCACAAAACCTCATACTTTAACGCCTCCCTGCGATTCGTTCCGGGAGGCAATCTCAAAACTTTAACAACTAACACTCTACTTTCACTTCACCACTTTCCCCCATGCTTTGCGTTTGTCCTAACCCCTCTGTCGACATGTTCGTCTGGATTGATCAATTACATTCCGGCAATGTAAATCGGGCCCGTCGGGAAGCGCGGTTCCCTGGTGGCAAAGGTGTCCACGTAGCGCTTGCGGCAGCAGAGTTGGGTATGCCCGTTCGCCTGCTGGCTTTTTGGGGTGGTGCTACGGGCGAGTGGATCAAGAGTGAATGTCGGCGACGGGGAATTGAATGTTATGGTCCCGAAGTAGATGGATGGTCGCGCACGTGCATGACGTTTAAGTCTCAAGACCCGGAGTGGACGGATACTGAATTGTTGGGTACAGGTCCGACGATAGATGAGAAGGACTTCAATAAGTTCTTCGCTATTTACCAGGATGCCCTGGAGGAGAGTCAGGGTGTTTGTTTCAGTGGATCGTGGCCGGGTGGAGCTCCGGCAGACGGGTATGCTCGAATGCTTGCTGAAGCTCAACGTTTGGGCAAGGCAACGTTGCTTGATACTACCGGTGACCAGTTGAAACACGCCCTCGTTTACAAGCCTACCGTTGTGCATATGAATCGCAGCGAGGCGGCGGACTTTTTTGGGGGAGATAATGTTCAGAGCAATGCGCGCTTGCTGGCCCAACGGTGTACATACGCCGCCGTAACCGCTGGGGCCGACGGATTGTTTCTTTTTCGGGGAAGTGAAGGTGTCCACACCCGTTGTACTGTCGATAGGTTTTTCAGCGCGGTAGGTAGCGGAGATTGTTTACTGGCGGGACTCGCTGTCTCGCTTCTTCGCGGTGAGGGCCTGGTCGAGATGGCTAAGCTGGCGGTCGCTTGTGGAGGTGCCAATTGTATGCGCGAAGATCTTGGTATGCTTTATCGCGGCGATGTCGACAATCTGCTTCCAAAGGTAGAAGCTCGAACGATCACGTTCAACACTTGAGTTCCTGTCGGAGTTTGCCGATGACAATCTGGCTAGCGTATTTGTCGAGATCGCGGTAATGACAAGTATGTATCGCCTCAACCTCATCCGTTTCGATTTTTTGATACCGTTCGATCAGGAGCGAATGCATCGCAAAGAGGTCAATGCGATAATCGTAATATTCAATCGAAGTCAGATGAACACCATATTCATCGATGAGAATAGCTTTCTCCGAAAGAGGTAAGTTGTCAAAGGTATTTCTTGCCATACGCGAACAGTCTTTTGTTTGTAACGAACAATTTCCGCAAAAAGTTGGCGCGACCTTTCCGGTTACTTACCCAATATACGCGGACTATCATCATGATGTTTAGTCCGACAGGAGAAAAATTATGCCGATGGCGCAGTTGCTAATTTGGGGGCCGCGGGTGTCTGACCTTTGTGCGGAAGCTGACTTCTGAATTTAGATAGCAATTTTTTCGGAATAAGGGTCGGATAATACCATCCGTCGAATTCTTCGGGTGATTTCTCCGCTGAGGTGGGCTAAAAACGGGGGAGTTGTCTGAGGATTTTACAGGGGTTTCCCGCGGCAAAAACATTAGGGGGAATGTCGCGTGTGACGACGCTACCGGCACCAATTACAGCACGGTCGCCAATGGAGACACCGGGGCAAATCACTGCACTGCCGCCGACCCACACGTCTGATCCGATGGTGACGGGCTTTGCGTATTCCAGTCCGGATGCTCTTTCATCGGCATCCAGTGGGTGGGTGGCCGTGTAGATCTGTACGTTGGGCCCAAAGAGCGTACGACTTCCAATGGAAACACGGGTTACGTCAAGGACAACACAATTGAAGTTGAAGAATACCTTTTCGCCCGTATAGATGTTGTACCCGTAGTCGCAAAAGAATGGTGGTTGCATCCACAATCCCTTGTCTGCGTGCGGGATTAGTTGGCGCAGTATTCTCATTCGGCCGTCTGAGTCGTCGTCCCTGCTGGCGTTCAGTTCATGGAGAAGTATACGTGCCTTCTCGCGCTCGTGGCTTAGTTGTCGATCAAGGGGATCGTACAATTCACCGTCCAGCATTTTTTGTTTTTCCGACTTCAACTTCCGAGAGGATTTTGATGATTGATCAGTTTATCTCGGGAACAGGGGTCCTTTTCTCGTTTGCTTTTACGGCAGAATTTCTGTTTTGCCGTTGAGTACCGGCGAAAAAGAAGCCGATGGCGA
>CAZHIQ010000076.1:0-8682 GCA_964532595.1 uncultured Roseivirgaceae bacterium | reverse complement strand
CCTCATCAGACAAATCAGCATACTTCTGAAAAAATGTTCTGATTCGTTCCACCGGGCGCCTTTATGGGTTCGATGATAGGAGGTTTGACTTTACAGACAAGAAAGAAAAATTTTCCTGTCGCTCCTAATTAAGAACGCAGACACGTGCTGCGGAGCACAAAGCGCTTAGACAGCAAGACAGGTCACATCGCCCGAACCGCGCGGCCATTCCGAAGTTCATCGTGCGCAGACTCGACAATCCGATCTCCTTCCCGTACCGTACCGAAAATTTCGACCAGCGAATCAAGCGAATGCCCTTTCTGTACGTTTACCCAGCGGGTTACGTCGTCTTCGACTTTCAAGACAAAAACTCCCTCTGTAGAGTGCAATAACGCCGTTTTGGGAACGAAAAGGGAAGGCTTGTTCCGCTTTATAGGGATGGTTACTTCGGCATACATTCCCGCCTTAAGGAGACCGTCTACATTCACGTAATCAAATTCAGCAATCATCGACCGGTTCACTTCTTGCAGACTGTTTGCGCTGCGTGCGAAATTGGCCACGAACGTCTTATTAGGCTCCGCTTGAGTAGTGAAGGTAACCTGCCGGCTCTCGTCAATGGCGTTGATCATGTTTTCCGGCACAGCAACCGTAAGGCGAAGTTTGCTTCCATCTTCGAGCACAAACATGGGTCTGTTATTCGTCTCCGGCCCGACGAGATCTCCCGGACTCACATTTCGCTCAACGACCGTTCCGTCGAAGGGCGCGCGAATGACAAGGTAGCTAGCGAGTTGCTTCTGAGCCTCTTTATGAGCCTTCGCAGCATGAAGGTTTTCGACCGAAGCTTTAAGCAGCGCGCTATCCGCCATCATAGCGGCGTACGCCACCTCAAGTTCGTTGGGCGACACCGCACCCCGCGTCTCACTTGTCTGCAGCAATCGAAAGTAGGTTCGCGTACTTGCCTGTTGTTTTGACCGTCGCTCGAGCAGCGTCGCCTCGGCCGATGCTACCTGTGCCTCCGCCTGACTCAGCGATGCAACGAGTTCAGGCGCCTCCAGAGTAGCCAACACGTCGCCCTTCCTCACAAACGCCCCACGGTCTACGCGCACCTGGGCGATATATCCTTTCACCCGAGGAAAAACCTGCGTTCTATTCCAAGGCTTTAACTCTCCCGGCAGAATGGTCTTCAGCGATGGCTGCAAGCTTCTGACTGAGGTCACGGTAACAACAGGAACATCCGCCTCCTGTGTTGAAAGCTGGACTTCCGGCTTGCACGCTGCGCAAAATAGGAGCGCAACCCAGATCGTGTTAATACTCCTCATTCCTTCTCAATTGTGATTATCTCTATTTACCGTCGTTATAAAATTTACTCGCGCGATCTTCCGGATCCAGGGATACTGACTCCAGCGAAGCCTTATCCTGCACAACTTTAAAGACAACGGGCAGGATCAGTAGCGACACCACCGTCGACGCCACAAGACCGCCGATTACAGCCTGACCCAAAGGCGCGATCTGATCGCCTCCTTCGCCCATTCCCGAAGCAATAGGAATCATACCGGCAATCATTGCGATACTTGTCATCAGTATCGGACGAACACGGCTCGAAGCGGCTATCATCGCTGCCTGCTGTGCCTCTCCTATCTTCATCCTAAGATTCTCAGCATTCGTGATCATTAGTATCGCATTGGCTACCGACACGCCCACCGACATGATCATACCCATGTAGGACTGCAGATTCAGAGTCGCTCCACAGACCATCAGCATGAGCAGGGAACCGACTAAAACAGCGGGAATCGACGCGAGAATGGTCAACGATAATCGCATCGACTGGAAATTGGCTGCAAGCATCAGAAAGATGATAACGATCGCAACACCAAGTCCGCCTTGAAGACTACTCAAAGTTTCCTTGAGCAACCTTACCTGACCTTTGAAGTCGATGACCATACCCCGTGGAACTTCCCCTGCTCTTTCGATAGCTGCCTCCACCGCCTTGCTCGCGGTACCGAGATCAATGCCATGTAGGTTTGCACTGATCGTCACGAGTCTGTTTGGTCCGGCGCGATCGTATTGACCGGGTCCCACTTCTTCCGACAACGTTGCGACGTCGCTGAGTGTCGGACGCAACTCTCCGCTCTTTAAGGGGATATTCCTGATCTCGTCAACGGAATTCATCCTATACTCGGGGATCTGTATCTGCACCTGATAGGCTAGCCCTTTGGTATTGTCGAGCCAGAGATTCTTGTCCGTAAACCTACTCGAGGAAGTTGCCGCGACAAGTGAGCGAGCCACTTGCGTAGCCGTGACCCCCATCTGTCCAGCGCGCTCACGGTCCATATCAATCCTTAGAATTGGATAATCCATAGGCTGAGCAATCTGAACATCTCTCAAGAAGCTGATGCTTCTCATCTCCGCCATAATCTTCTGAGCAAACTTCTCCGCTTCCCGAATATCCCTCGCGGCCACATTTACTTCAATAGGCGTCGACGCCCCTTGACTCATTATCTTGTCAACGAGTTCAATGGGCTCGAACGACAGTCGCAAAGAAGGCATCGCTGCCTGTATCCGTTGCCGAAGGCGTTCTTTCAGATCATCGATTTTGACGTTGTAAGCCTTGTTCAGCGAAACCTGTATTACCGCTTCATGCGGACCACTGTTGAAGACAAAAATCTGAGAAGTACCGTAACTAGTCGGCACATTGCCAACATACGCCGATGATATATCAACGGATCCAGGCCCGACTTCCTCTTTGATGAGATCCAGAACGCGCAACGTAATTTCCTCGGTCCGCTCTACTCGTGTTCCATCAGGTGCCTTGACCCGAAGTTGAAACTGCCGGCTGTTCGCCTTTGGAAGAATATCTGTTCCGATCGACAGAAAGGCGGCCACCACGATGAGCGTAGAAACGGACAGATAACCAAAAATCCAGAATTTGCCTCGCGGGAATATGGATGCCAGGAGATCCAGGTAGCGAAGTTTAAAGCGGTCAAATGCGGTTTTATGTTCCGGCTCTTTACTCTCACGAATCAACGTATCCACCTCGGCAGAATCGAGCGCTAGCGTGCCTGGTTGGTGATGGGAATGTGCTGGTCTCAAGAGCCAGTTTGCGAGGACCGGAACAAACGTCTGTGACAGTAGAAAAGAAGCGATCATTGCGAAACCCACCGCAAGTGAGAGGGGAAGGAACATCGACTTCGGAATTCCAGTCATCACAAAAGCCGGAGCGAATACGGCAAGGATAGATAGCAGAATGAGCAGCTCCGGAAAAGCAATTTCCTTGCAACCCTCCCAGATGGCGACGGGAAGAGGCTTGCCCATCTCCCTATGCTGGTGGATGTTTTCAATAGTAACTGTTGCCTGATCAACCAGGATTCCGACGGATAAGGCGAGACCGCTGAGTGTCATGATATTGATCGTCTGACCAAAGAGGTCCAGCAAGATAATGGCGCACAGAATAGAAATCGGAATTGTAACAACAACAATAATGACGCTTCTCCAGTCTTTCAAAAACAACAACACCATGAGTCCCGTTAGTAACGCCCCGAGGACACCTTCGACGATCAGACTTTTCAAAGCGTTTGTCACGTATGTTGACTGGTCGAACTCATAGGAAATTCTGACATCCTCTGGAAGGGCATTCTGCAGTACCGGGAGCGCGTCGCGGATGTTATTGACGACGGAGAGGGTGGATGCATCTGATTTCTTTACCACCGGAATATATACTGCCCGTCGCCCCTGAATAAGAGCATAACCAACGGTAACGTCGGCTGCGTCTTCCACCGTTCCTATATCGCGGATGAATACCGTTGGGCCGGCGCCGACTCGCACCGGGACATCCAGGAAATCTTCAGGTCTATCAATTAACGAATTGACAGGAGTCATCATCGCCTTATCACCTATGCGAATGTTACCCGCGGGAGAAGGCTGATTGTTCGCCGTTACTGCTTTGATGACTTCCTCAGCCGTAAGTTTATAACTACGAAGACGGGCCGGGTCGACGCGAATGACAATCGTACGTTGATTTCCTCCCAATGGCGGAGGACTGGAAACCCCTTCAATCCTCGAAAACATTGGCCTGACACGCGAACTGGCAAGATCTTGAAGTTCATTCAGCGACCGTGTCGTACTGGAAAATACGAGTTGTCCAACAGGAACGGAACTCGCATCGAACCGGATAACCTGGGGAGGCACCGTACCTTCCGGCATATAGGCCTTCGCCCGGTTAACGTTGTTAGCCACTTCGGCGGCGGCCTGAGCCATGTCCGTGCCCGGATAGAACTGAAGTCTGATCAGAGACATACCCTGAATCGTCTTCACCTCGACGTCGCGGATACCGGAAACATACAAGAAGTGATCCTGATAGCGCGTGGTAATGAAACCATCCATCTGGTCAGGCGCCATTCCTCCATAAGGCTGAACCACGTAGATGGTAGGTAAGTCAAGGTCGGGAAAGATATCTACCGGTATGCTCCGTATCGACAGGATTGAAAAGAATACAATCGCCAGGATAGCAACCAGAACCGAGATCGGCTTTCGAAGTGCCGCCTTGATAAGCTTGATCATATCAAACCCAATTTATCTTACCGCATTCATGAAGATGGAGAAGTCGCCCTTCGACGCTGCAATAGCCAGAATCGATCGCCAAACATTTATGCGCGCGACAGCCAGATCTGCTTCCGCGCGGTTCAAGGCGACCATACCTTGCATAAGGGTCAGGAGGTCCGCCAATCCATTTTCGTAGCGCGCCATGGCCTGACGATAAGCGTCCTGAGCAGCCGTGAGCTGCGCGGGAGCTGTGGATGCCTGTTCGATTGACACCTCATAACGCATGTACGCTTCAGCAAGCTCCCGCCGTAAGCGAATTTCCTGCGCGCTAAAAAGTTCCTGGTCACGAAGGGCCCGGTAGTACTCTCCTTTATAACGTTGTCGGCTTGATACATAGTCCGACAGTGTCCAGCGCGCCGCGACACCCAGAAGGTAATTGTTCACACGATACTTCGTTCCGTATCGAAAACTTGCGTGATAAGAATCATCGACAGGCGATATTCCGGATCCACGTACCCACGCAGCCCCCACAAGAGTGAGCGAAGGCAGGAACGACCTCTTTAAAGCGATGCTCCTCGCGTGGGTGGCATCCGCGCGAAACTTATAATAACGGAGCAAAGGATTTTCACGAAAATGCGCATTGCCCGTATCGAGACTCGTAGGAATCGCCGAAAGGAAAAGCATACTATCGAGTTCGAGTTCATCTGACGCAGGAATACCTATGAACTCCCGCAAACGCATTTCCTGTGTCCTTCTTTCCTGCGCCGCCTGCAATAAGAGAAGCCGCGCTCTTAACAACTCGGCACTTGCCAACGAACTGTCCACACCCGGTCGGATACCAGAAAGAACGCCAGCGTTTACGATGTCGAAAAACACCTGCGCTCTTTCGACATTTACTTCTTGAATTGCCTCCAATCGCTCATACATCAACGTAAGGAGGTAGGCATCCGATATCCTCACTCGATGCTCCAGCAGCTCACGCTCAAGGTCGGCCTCCGCAACTGCCCGATCCTTTTCAGCAACCCTGACGGTAGACGAGAGTTTACCAAAGTTGACGACATTCCACTCGAACAACGCCGACGTATAACTTCCCCAAACCGGCTGGTCGATATTCTCGGACCGGATACTACCCGACGGCGAAATCACCCCGATCGGATAGAGGGACCCCGCCAGGTTATTGCTTGTCGCGTAAGTGTATTGGTGTTGAGCGGTAAGTTTTGGCACATAGGCGGATCTCGCCGCGGCTGCGTCTTTGACCGATCCCTCTACCTCGGCCATCCTCGCCCGCACTACTGGATAATTCCTGATCCCTTGTTCAAGTAAATCCGGCAAGCTCCGTTGAGCGCTACCCTCTAAACAAACCAGCCATAATACAATGGTCAGAATAGTGTAAACACAAAATCCTCTGTACATCATCCATACACTTTGCCGCAATTATAAGAGCCAATTCTGGAAACATTCTGGAAACATTCTGGAAACATTCTGGAAAACTTCTGGATTAACCGGCCATCACACAATCGACAACTCTTCAGAATTTTTCCAGAATTGACCGATATCTTTGCAAAAAAGCGTGGACTGTGAAGGTACTGGTAATTGAAGATGAACACATCCTGGCGGAAGGCATAACAAACCATTTGGTCAAAGAGGGATTTGTGTGCGAAACAGTTCACTCTTATGAAGCCGCCATTCAAAAAATAAATCTCTACAAGTACGACTGCATTGTCATCGATATCAATCTACCTGACGGCATTGGGTTCGACCTGATCGAAGCACTCCGGTCAGCGAAATCGAATGCCGGCATTATTGTGATCTCGGCCCGGAACACAATAGAAGATAAAATAAAAAGCCTCGACCTGGGCTCCGACGATTATCTAACCAAACCATTTCATCTATCGGAGCTTAACGCGCGAGTAAAATCTATCATGCGCAGGCGAAACTACGACGGGGTTAACGAGATCCACTTTGAGGAAATCTGCATTAAGTACAACGCAAGAAAGGTCTATGTTAACTCCAGTGAGGTAGCCCTTTCCCGGAAAGAATATGATTTGCTGATGTACTTCATTGCAAACCAGGATATAGCTCTAACAAAAGCATCACTGGCAGAGCATCTATGGGGCGACCATATGGACTCAGCCGATTCCTTCGATCTTCTTTACTCGCACATCAAGAACCTGCGAAAGAAACTTGCGGAAAAAGGAGCACGCGAATACATCAAAACTATTTACGGAATAGGATACAAATTCTCAAAAGATTGAAGTTACAGACACGAACCAATCTGAACTACATCATCGTCTCGGCAATCATCTATGTGATCGTCGCGGTGAGTTTTTATATAGCGGTTAAGCATGTCATTTACGAAGAAGTAGATACTCGTCTCTTGGTCGAAAAAAGTGACTTCGAAAACTTTGTAGATAGAAATGGCTACTGGGAAACGGAGTCGCATTTCGTTGAAGACAAGGTAGACGTAACTCCGGTCTTCGAGGCATCGCCGGTAACTTACACCGATACTATTCTCCAAAGTAGAATCGGATCGCAATACGTCCCCTTTCGCCAACTCAGCTTTGACAAAACAATCGGGAATACGCTCTATCGCGTAACAATACGCAAATCGCTAATTGAATCGAACCGATTACTCAGGGTTATCACCTCTGTCATGCTGGTCGTTTTGTGTGCGGGGCTGTCGCTGCTGTATATCGTCCAACAACGCACGTCGAAACGTCTTTGGAAACCCTTCTATGACGCCCTGTCAAAGGCAAAGGAATTTAACATTCACCGTGGAGACAAGCTGACACTACCTCCGCAGAAAATCTATGAGTTCAATGAATTGAACTCGGCACTCAATACCATGACGGAAACTATCCTGAACGACTATCAAAGCCTGAAGGAGTTCACCGAGAACGCATCGCATGAAATTCAAACGCCTCTTGCCCTCATCAACAGCCGTATCGAGGGGTTGATTCAGGACTCATCTATATCAGGAAAGAATATACAATGGATTCAAGACATACATGAATCCGTCATGAGGCTGTCCAAGCTTAACCATGCCCTCCTACTCCTCGCCAAGATTGATAACCGACAGTATCAGGAAACCCATGCCATCGACCTGAACGAAGTGCTAACGAAACAATTGGAGGCAATGGGCGAGGCGTTTACCTTGAAATCAATTTCCCTGACGATCGCAAAAAGTGAATCGTTTATCACGCCCATCCACCCCGTGCTTGCTGAGATACTCATTGGCAACCTCCTTAATAACGCTGTGAAGCATAACATCCCGACTGCCGGATTTATCAAGGTCCAGGTGTCATCCGCAAACCTGACTATAGCGAACTCCGGACCGCCGTTAACCACCGATCCCCGCAAACTGTTGGAGCGCTTTCAAAAGCAAAATACCTCGACGGCTTCGCTAGGGCTGGGATTAGCAATTATCAACAAGATATGTCAAATGAATCATCTTGATCTATCCTATACGTACGAGAACGATGTACATACCATCAGTATAAGCAAACAGGACATCGAAATTTGATGCATTCGCTTCAATGAGGAGCTACCTAAATCGCAATTTTATGAAAGCAATATTCATCACGATCTTAACTATAGCTCCATTGGCCACTTTCGCACAAGGCCATGAATGGACTGTAGTCGGCAACAAAGCGACGATGCAATCGGTAATAACGGCACCCGGACAGGACGCCAACCAAATTTACAAACACGTAAATCGATGGCTACTGGCAACATTTAAGAATCCGGAACACGTTGTCAAGGCACGCATAGAATCCGAATACGTCCGGGGCGATGCCTACCATGCCAACGTTTACCAACTCGGTGCACTCAGCTCAGTTGACTTTCGCTATACCTTCACGATCGACATTAAGGACGAGAAGCTTCGATTAACGTTGTCAAGAGGTCTCGTTCTCTACGACAACCCGCAGCAACGAAATATCGTACAGCCCCTGGAGTATTACTTTGGTTTGATAGAGAAGAAGAAGAAGACTGATCACCCGCGCAAACTGATCGCAGCAATAAACACGATGTCAAGCGAGCTGGTGAGATCGCTGCAAAACTATCTACAGACGGAGTATTCCATGCAGGACGACTGGTAAAAGAAACTTCTAATTCCCCTTCGCTACAAATACAAAATCACTCAGCGGCTCATCCGCGCCAAAA
>CAZHIQ010000075.1:0-8773 GCA_964532595.1 uncultured Roseivirgaceae bacterium | reverse complement strand
GATCATCTCCCGATTGAGACTGCCAGTAGAACGGACGATCAGCCCATTCAATGTGGGCCAATCCCACGCGGCTTCCACCGTTCAACAGGTGAGGAACAAAATTGGGCGCCATGGAGAAATACTTGAGCCCATTATGCGCCATCGCGGTTACGACACCCCACGAGAACCCAGGAACGTCGGACATCATAACCGTGTTTACATTAACACCGAGTTCACGTCCGATCGCTATCCCATCGTCAAAAAGGTGCATGAGTTCCTCCTGCTTGCACAATCCGGTCAGAATATTGCCAATGGAAGCATTAAGCCCGATATGTCCACTTCTCACCGCATCCGCAAACACATCCCATTTCGCCGTATGGCGATAACGACGCCTGAACTCCACTACCGGCCACATCGTCTCGATGTTCCATCTGAATTGCGAAGCTTCAGGCAGATGTCGGCTATCTTCAATCAGACGTATGGCGAGATCAATATTGCGTAACTGTAGTTCCATCACATCTTCATGTGGATGGGTATAGCCGATATCCAGGTGTGAATGAGGGAGAAAGTACACCGTCCATTGCCGTGCTGGCGGCACGTTTAATGATTGGCTGACGGTTCCCTGCGGGCTGGCAAACTCAAACGTCACTTCTTCGGCCTCCTCCATCATTCCGGGAGGAAATACAAGACTGTAACTGTAGATGCCCACTGCTGAAGTCGGAATGTTATCCGTATGTTCTCCCTGTGCCGTCTTCACGGTGACGCGCGCTCCTGCGTATAAGGGCACATCAAGTTCTACCCTATACTCGCGCCGAGGGCCATTCACTGAGCGTTGATACCCTTGGGAGACAATGTAGGAAACATCGTCAACGACGGGCAAAGTACGGACTCTCTTCTTCGTCTTAGTATAAAACCGAACTTCGCTTAGTCCATAGTAATCGATGTCCTGATTGTGAATTCGCGCATTCTCCAGTGTCTCCGCTCTGCCGTCGCGATAGTGATTTCCCTCTAGAGTATCGGCAGTGATGCAAAAGTACTTGAATTCAACTCCCGACAAGTTGACCTGAAAAGTTGGCGGGGCGAGATGTTCTCCTCCAGACTTTGGCAGCTCGATCGCGTCGGTACCATCAATCCGGATCGACGTCCAGTTTTCGCCATCAATAGAATGCTGTAAATACACCTTTTTCAGCCCTCTGTTGAGATGATTGAGCTGATTATGGTTCCATATCTCCACCAGGTCTACCGATTGCGGTTCATCCAACGTGTACAAAAGCCACACAACGCCTTTGGCCGTGTTAGCATGTGCCTGCGTCGGGTGCTTTGAAGTCCGGGAAATCCACATTCCATTCCCCAGGTTATGAGAGCGGTGCCGATGCCTTTCCAGCCCTTCACCGTTGCTGGTATTCTCCGGGTCGAATCCCGGGAACGAACTACTCGCGGTCACAGCGATTTTCTCGGCAGGCACAGGCTCGTAGACGAACACCGTCTGAGCCTGTGCACTCACCGAAAACGCTAACCCAAAAACTATCGCTGCAGCAAGCGTTATTCGCATACTCAATTTCCATTGGTCAGAAGACCCCACTCCTTATTCGGCTGGTCTCCCATCTCCAGAATCAGTTCGCCGCCTCCCAGCAACTCCGACGCCGGGAACCACATGGTCTTAAGCGGTTTGCCATTAAGTGTTGCTGACTGAACGTATTTATTGTCGCGGGAAACATTCCGGGCTTCTATGACGAACGTCTTACCCCGTCCGTATCGCTCACCCAGATCAATAACAACGCGCTCATACAACGGACTGGCTATCTCATAAATAGGATCGGTACTTACTCCTCCGTCTGTCTGAAACAGTCCCAGAGCCGCCATCACAAACCAGGCGCTCATCTGTCCCTGATCCTCATCGCCGAGGTAGGCGTTCGCCACTCCGCTCCCGTAGTATTTTTCCATGATAGAGCGGCTCCACTTCTGTGTCAGCCAGGGACGATTTACCCAGTTAAAGAGGAACGCAAAGTGCATCGATTGCTGATTTCCCTGCACCACAGGATAATCCCAGTACTGATCATTCGGTGCATTGTATCGCCACGGTTCGCTGGCTTCAAATCCCCATGACAATCGATCGATAAAACGATCCACCCCAATCGCTTCGGCAAGCGCCGGCACATCCTGTGGTACGAAGTAGGTTAGTTGCCATGCATTTCCCTCTACGTATTCATCATTTCGACCCGACTGGAACGGATCAAAGGGTTCCTTCCAGTTTCCCTGGCTGTCGCGCAGCTGCGCATACCCGGTTTCGGGGTTGATGGCATTTCGCCACCAGTTTCCACGCTCCTTAAACACTTCGTACTCCTCCTTCTTGCCCAGTGCCTTGGCGAACTGTGCCACGCTCCAGTCGTCATATGAATACTCGAGCGTATTGGAGAACCTTCCTTTGTCTTCCGGCACATACTGATATTTCAGGTAAGGTTCGAGATCACGGTTCCCCGCGAATCCTCCCGCCACGGGTTGTGCCGGCGTGGTCTGCATCTTCTTCGCCGCCTCGAAGGCTTTCTCCGCGTCAAAATCACGAATCCCCATTTGCCACGCCGCGACGATCAACGGAATCTCATGTTCAGCCACCATCACCGGGATATACTCCATGCCGGCAGGTCCTTTAGCAAGCCAACCATTTGCATCGTACATCGCCAACTGTGAGTTCACCCACTTGGAAGACCATTCAGGCGTTACCAGATTCCAGAACTGATTAAGATTCCAGAAGGTGTTCCAGAAGGCATCGCAGCCTAACGCCACGTGATCGGGATTGCTGAAACGTTGTACCACCTCATCGGCATCGACCCACTCACCATTCACATCACTCCAGGTGTTCCGGCACATCGACCGATAAAAGTTCGTATAGAATCGTTTCTTTTCGAGATAATCGTCGGAAGTGATTTCAATTCTCGACATGTACTCATTCCACACATCCTTTTGGTTCTTCACCACCGCTTCGTAGTTCCACCCAAAAGGCTTCGTAATCTCCGTCTCAAGGTTTTCGCTTGCATTTTCTATACTCACAAGCGAGATAGCCGATCGTGCTTGAACGACACTTTGTTTCCTGGTATCGAACTCGACATACATACCGGCTTCCTTCAAATCCTTCCCAGCGATCCGATCGCCTTCAACCGTAGAATCATTAATCCATCCACCAACATGTTTGATCGGTTGATCAAACTCTATTACGAAGTGAACGATATACTCCTGGTCAGCATCGTTGCTCCACACCGTAGGCCTGGGTGAAATCTGATGGCTCTTACCTTCAATGCGATACGGGCTCACTTTCGACACCTCGACGTCGAGCAACTTATAGTCGTACTCGGCTTGAACATGAAGGTCGATCATGACACGACCATCTTTGTCTTTCGGGAAAGTGTAGCGGTGGAAAGCGGCGCGCGTTGTAGCCGTAACTTCCGTCCAGATATCAGTATCTGTCAGATGAACCTTATAATAGCCCAGGGGCGCTTCTTCAGTAGCCTTGTCGATCCGCGAGCGGTAACCGGAGTCCGGGTCGAACTGGTCACCTACGTGAATCTGAAGCGGACCGTTAGTGGGCATCATCCCCAGGCCGGCCATTGTCCACTCATGGATATGACTGAAGGTTCCGATATTCTCGAAAGAAGGCTGGTATCCTGCCTGCCATCCCATATTCTGATTATCGGGACTCAACTTGACCATACTGAACGGCATCCAGGGTCCCGGAGCGATCATCCACCGTGAGTGGGCGGTTCCCATATACGTATCGACGTAATCGGCAGGCGTTTGAATTTCTTGTGACTCCCGTACTACACTTCCTTTCTCGAGTTCCTTTCCATCCAGAAGTATCCGGTAGTCGCTCCGCGTTGTACGGGAAACAGCGGGCATCGGAGCCTCGATAACGTACCGTCCTGTTTCGATTTTTTTCGAAAGAATCTTTTTTCCGTCGAGCTCAACTTCGAGGATCGGCTTATCCGAAAGATGCTCGACGTCAACCAGGAGAGGTTGAACGCGTTTACCGTTCTGATCAAGCTCATAACGGGCGGGCTGGACGGAGCGAACAAAAATCTTTTCAGGTTCGACAAGTTTTACCCCTTCGGGGCCGATAAGTTTCACCTGGTCAAACACCACCCAGGAACCTTCAAGGATAGTGATGTTGATCATGTTACCGCCACGCCGAATTGCCTCTGTAACCGGAATCGTAATGATGTGCTCGCTATTCGCGGCTACGTCACCTGTAATCGACGCATCGCTCACGCCCTTGAGCAAGAACTTTTGATGTTGATCATTTACGCTGACTTTAAGCAAAGACCTGGACGGATTAGAATCAACCAGGTCAATCACCAATGACCAATCGCCTGAAACCAGTTCTTCAACACCAAAGAGTATATTGATATCGTGTGTACGCCATCCCGAAGTACCCCACGTGCCACCCCAGGTATCGTCAGGCCCCGGTAATACATAGGGGAAGTCGCTGGCGGGCTCCGACACGCCAATCAGATAGTAGCGGTCTTCATATCCAAAGTCTTTGCTTAGGAACGACTTGTAGTCGGCTGGGCCTAACGCAAGGTCGCCACCCGAGTTATCGTTCAGTCCGATCTTCCATACTTCGGATGAAGTAGCGGCTGAAGGTGTCCCCGTTGATTGAGGTCCTCTGCAACCTGGCAGCATTCCAAACGCGACAAGCATAAGCGCCGCCGCGGAAAACGCCTTTCTGAAATAATTATGATTCTCCTTCATGCTTCAGAAATTAATAATTCGCCCTTATTACTTGAGTTGCCGGACATGGAGCGGCTCCCCTTATTAAACGAGTTTCAGTTCTCGACAGTGCGGCTACCAACGCTGTAGCGTCGGTAACCGATGTCTGTTTGTTTTTGTGGGTTACTTCAGTTTAGAACCTGACATATGCTTTGATGGTAGCGCACTCCGTTCCTTCGCTTTCTCCATAAGGCCGGATAGTGTACTCCCCTACAGAAGCCGGAACAATGAACGTCTCAGCGTAATGAACAACGAAGGGCTCGAAAGCGCCCGTCGGACTTTCGACAATTGCCTCACGGCCCTGGACAAGGTTCAGGACGTTAAGATTACCGTTGGTGTTGTGAGGAACAGTCTTCGTGAACCAATGCCTGCGAGTTTCGATGAAGTGCAGGTGGCTGAGTCCCGTGCTTTCTTCCTTCCAACCGTCGCCGGAAGCAATAGGTTTAACGATGTCGAGCAGGTTTTCTTCGACCCACGGCTTGGTATAATCCCAACGGAGAACCTTTGATCCGTGCTCGAGGCTGATCGCACGCGGTTTTCCGTCAAGGCCGAGGCGTCCCCAGTCCCACAGTTTGAACGTAAAGATGTACGGGGTAGCACTGATCTCCAGTACCATGCTTCCCGTGGTCGAACAGTGTATAGTTCCGGCAGGAATCGCGACGTGCTGGTGTTTCCGTACGGGAAACTTCTGAACGTGTTTGTCGGCGTCAAAAGTTTTGCCTTCCTCTTGCGCTGCTTTCAGTTCAGAGATGACAGCCTCGGGGTTAACGTTTTCCCTGAATCCGAGGTAAACATCTGCATCCTCAACCGCATCGAGGTAATAGTAGCTTTCGTCTTGCGTGAACGGCATACCAAAATTCTCGCGGATGTACTCCGCACTTGGGTGCACCTGAAGACTGAGATTTCCACCTTCCATGGTATCGAGGAAATCGAAGCGAATCGGGAAAACGTCACCAAATCTGGATCGAACCCGTGCTCCGAGAAGATTCTCAGCCTGATAAAACACGACGTTGATTGAAGGAATCTCCACACGGACGTCACCGAATCCCAGCAAGAGGCTGTTTTCTTCCGGAACGCAATCAAAGCACCATGCGTAGTTCACGGCCGACCGGTCGAGGTCGCACACTTCCTTCATCCACTGACCACCCCACGGACCCGGATCGAAAAACGGGACCACGCGGAACGGGCGCTGAGCCGCTATTTCCAGGCCTTTGAGAATAGAGGCACCGGTAACCAGTTTGGGCTCGTCCTTCTTGTTGGTATCGAGAACGTAGTCCCATTTCGTCATCAGCTCCTTTTTCAGGCGATCGCACACACGCCAGTCTACAAAGAAGCCATGCTTGTATTTTTCAGAGAACTCGGCATCGCTGTTGTTTACGCCGAGATTGCTCACTTCATTTCTCCGCATCCGCCCCTGAATTTCCCAACGCGCCATATCGGCATACACCATCAAATCATACTGAGAGACTATGCGGCTCGCTCCGGGACCGTAGACAATGACCGTACCGGAGGTTAATTTTGAGATCCGGGCTTTTACCGAGCTCAGACGCTCCGCATCGAAATAGTCATCGATCCGTAGCCGCGTCATAAACCCGAAAGTACGATCGTCGGTTACATCGGGGTATACCATTTCCCGCACCGCTTCTTCTGACTTGAAGGCCTCGCGCGAATCAATCCACAACTGATGGGGTAGCGCTTTTTTCAAACGGGAGACAAGTTCATTGTCGTTTACCCCCTGGTAGCATTCCACTACCAATGTCTTCAACCTCGACTCTCGCGATGCGAGCTGTTTCTCCAAAACGGCAAGCACATTTCCCCATCCTTCAACGCATGAGCGGTTTTCGCTTTCAACCTGGACAAAAGGCAACTTGTCGTAATTCGATGTCTTCAAAGTTCTACGGTTTAAAATGTTGATGTATTACAATCCTCTCAAAAACGAGATCCTTTGCTGGCCGCCGCGGTAGCCAACAGTGCAAGTATAATGATTATTTTCATATGTTCATACATACGGACATCCTAAGCCAAAATCCACCCCCTTTTTGACGGTTTTTTCCATATGCGGCAGTTTTGTTATCTTCCGGGTATACCGCCTAAACCTGAACTTATGGAAGCAAACATCCTGACGGAAGTCTTTTTGCCCGTCGCGCTCGGCGTTATCATGCTGGGCATGGGCCTTTCGCTCACTATTGACGACTTTAAGCGCATAGCGCTCTATCCGAAAGCCACATTTGTGGGGTTATCGGCGCAACTGATTCTTCTTCCCGCTACTGCATTTTTGGTGTTGCACATAATCAGTGTTCCCCCCGCACTGGCTGTAGGCGTAATGCTTCTCGCCGTGTGTCCGGGCGGGCCCACGTCCAACCTGCTGTCAAACCTCGCACGTGCGGATATTGCCCTTTCCATCACCCTTACGGCGATATGCAGCGTGATCACCGTTTTCACCATCCCTTATCTGGTTAACCTCTCGATGGAATATTTCATCGGCCACGGAAAGTACGTTCAGCTTCCCGTTGTCCAGACGATGTTGCAGATCCTGATCATTACGATTATCCCTGTTTCGCTGGGTATGCTGATCCGTTGGAAATCGCCTTCCATCGCAGCAAAAGCCGAGCGTCCGGTGAAAATCGCTTCCGCTATCTTTGTTACGCTGATCATTGCAGGAGCCATTGTAAAAGAGAAAGACAAACTGGCTGGATACTTTGCCGCCGTGGGCATAATCATGTTTCTGGTAAATGTCTTGATTCTTGCAGCAGGGTACTACGTGGCGAAAGCACTGGGTCTGAGCCATCGGCAGCGTTCAGCCGTTTCCATCGAGGCCGGAATTCAAAACGGCACGCTTGCCATCACCATTGCGTCGAGCGCTTTTCTGCTCAACGACCCGACTATGTCTATTCCGGCCGCTGTCTATTCAATCATTATGTTCATCACCGGTGGAGTCGCCGTTTATTTGCTCAGCAGGCGTTCGACCTCGGAATCCCTGAAGGAAGCCAACGCCACCGTAGAGGAGTCGGCCTCACGATGAACGAAACAAATCCGCTGGCACTCCATTTTTCGGTCTTGGAGCGAATTCTAACATAACAATTATGGAAAAGCTTCAGATCAAGGGTGCCTGGAACGAGATGAAAGGCAAACTCAAGCAGAAATACGGACAGTTGACGGACGATGACCTCGCCTATGAAGAGGGAAAGGAAGACGAAATGTACGGACGTCTTCAGCAAAAACTGGGTAAAACACGCGACGAAATCCGCGAAGAACTCAGAAAACTATAACCGGGAACTTCGCTTTTGAAACGCGGCTTTGGCCGCGTTTTTTATTTTCAGACTTCCCCAAAAAGAAACGCCCCGAGAAGATGAACTGCGGTATGGCTTTTATATATTGTATAGGAAGTCGCTGCCAAAAGTTTGCACATGCCGCTTCGTTTGCTCATCGTTTTGTTAATCTGCTGCGCCGGATGTCGGTCGGGAATTATTCCCTGTCCAGATCCTGAGATTGCGAAGCTGAAGAAAAGCAGCGCCTTAAAGCGCATGCGAGCACGTCAACCCGTGGAGCCTGTTTCCACTGTGGCGTCCAACGCAGAGACGCCCAGCAAAAAATCGACGCGCTACCGGTACGTACCTTATGAAATTCAACGTGTCGACGTAGAAGAAATGGACTGCCCTCGTCCGGGCGAAAAGAAGACCATGCCCAAAGCCGTGCGGAACAACATTCGGAAAAACAAAAAGAAGATCCGCTATTACTACGATCACCCTGCATCGGACAGCCTCCTGCTGTCGACTTCTGCCACCCGCCCACGCCGATAACGGCAGAAAAAAAACTAAAAAAAAGCGCCGAATAACAAATTGAACTTATATTTGCAGTCCGCTGCATCAGACCCCTCGTCTGATCGGTGGAATTGGCCGCTAGCGGCCGTTACAAAAGGGGGATTAGCTCAGCTGGCTAGAGCGCTTCCATGGCATGGAAGAGGTCATCGGTTCGAATCCGATATTCTCCACATTTTCTTTTCAACCTCACCCAGCGTCATCGGTTCGTCCCG
>CAZHIQ010000074.1:0-8963 GCA_964532595.1 uncultured Roseivirgaceae bacterium | reverse complement strand
ATGACCTGCAACCGTTTTTGATCAACCGCACTCACGCCCTCAGAAAAGTACTGATCAGCACCGGGGGCATTGCCACTTCTGAAAAGCACAAACCGAGTCTTTTCTACCAACAGCTTTCCAATTGCAACCAGCTTGTCCTGGTCGGCCTCCTGCACATTTCGTTTTCCCTCGAGCAACACAATGGCACCAGGAATATCATAGCGGGTAATAAATTCTTGAAAGGTCATGGTATTGGGGTAATGATGAGTAGGAGACGAAGGTATGGAGGGAGATTGACAAGGAGTGTCAAAAATTGTTACCGGGTACCGGTTGCCAGTCGCCGGGTTGCTTCGCTGGTTCCGAAATAAGTAGACAGTAACAGACTGCAGTTGACAGTATTTGCTTCGCTGGTACGCATCATAGATGCAGTACGACAATCCTGTTAATCCTGGTAATTCTGTTAAATTCTGCTTCAGACAGAGGGAGGCTTGCGCGCTCAGCCCGCCCTCATTGTCTGAAGCAGGATTCACAGGATTTTCAGAATTACCAGAATTGAGAGCTCACGTCACATAGAGCGGGCGTGTTTCACCTACCGATTACATCTCACGCGCTCTACATTGCTCGTGCGTCTACAAGGGGGTCGCCAGTCAGCGGTCGCCGGGTTGCTTCGCTGGTTCCGACATAAGTAGACAGTAACAGACTGCAGTAGACAGTATTTGCTTCGCTAGTACGCATTTAAGATGCAGATTAGAATCCTGTTAATCCTGGTAATTCTGTTAAATTCTGCTTCAGACAGAGGGAGGGGATGCGCGCTCAGCCCGCCCTCATTGTCTGAAGCAGGATTCACAGGATTTCACAGAATTACCAGAATTGAGAGCTCACGTCACATAGAGCGGGCGTGTTTCAACTAACGATTAACCATCACGCGCTCTACATTGCTCCTACGACCACAAGGGGGTCCTTCGCGTGCCATCGCTCATTCCCTTCCAACGCTCAGGATGACGGCTATTAATTTGTTGCGTGCGTACTCAAGGTGACGCGACTCCCCACGCGCGCGGGCATGCGCGACCGGATGTCAACTGGCGACTGGTGACTGGCGACTGATTCGGCTTGCGCGCGATTCCCTCAGCATAACAGTAGCTCACTCGTCACGGCGAGTCTCCACGCGCGCGAGCATGCGCGACCGGATGTCTCCCGGAAACCGGAAACCGGCCACCGAGCCCGCCTCGCGGGCTCACTTCTTCTCGTTTATTCTCTCAAAGTGCGGCTTCAAATGTTCATACATCGCCTTGCGGAATGAGGTGGGATTGCCTTTCTTCAGCAATTCCACGAGATCCTGATGCTCGACGGTGCCGACTTTGGCGGGCTTGCTGGAATGGGCTTCCAGATCGATCACATATTGGAAGATGGGAAGGAGTAGCTTCTGAAAGCGTTGAAGCGTTACGTTGCCGGTCATCTCGTAAAGCTTGCCGTGAAAGGCCACTTCGTGCTCAAGCTTGAAGCTGGAACTACCGTTGTACTTCTTGTTCTTGACGATGTGCTCCAACTCTTCAATGTCTTCTTCGGTCTTATGCATATACAACAACTCAGCAATCCCCATCTCAATCACCAGGCGCATGCCAAAGATGTCGTTCAACGTGTCTTCCCCTAATAACGTCGGGTCTAACACGCGCTCAAGACCATTGAAGATGTCGGGCTTCGTCAGAATCATCCCGCGCTTCTTCTTCGTCTGAATCAATCCCAGCATCCGGAAACGACTCAGCGCTTCGCGAATCACGTTGCGACTTACGTTCAGTCGCTCCGACAGCTCCGTCTCTTTGGGAATGGGATCACCGGGCTTGAGTTTCTTTTTCTTCAGATACTCCCGTATCCGCTCCTCCACAACCTCGGTCATGGATACAGGAACGATCGGCTCGAAGTCTTTTCCGGTCTTCTTCATCGTGTTGTATAAATGTCCTACAAATATAGGAATTGCCCCGGATTCTTCACGCTACCGGCCCTAACATGCCACCCGCGCCGTTTGGCGGGACATTTCCCGCTGGTAGCTGCCCTTTTTATCCCATTGTAATTCAGTCGTTTGCGGTGACGTTAAACTAAAACTATCCGGGTGGCTTTGCTTTATAGAAAGAATTCTTCAACTTTCGAATAAGTAGGACATATTGACATAATAACATAATGAAGAACGTCCGGAAATTGAATTGGCAACAGGCAGTGGGAGCGTTACTCCTTATGTCCGCCCTCATCTCATGCACGGCGACACAATATAAGGAAGTCGCGGAAAAACCGAATGTCTTGTTCATCGCCGTCGATGACTTGCGCTGTGGACTCGGCTGCTATGGAGACAACTTTGCCATCACACCCAACATCGATGCGCTAGGTGCTTCGGGCATGGTCTTCAACCGCGCCTATTGCCAGCAAGCGGTCTGCAACCCGTCACGTGCTTCCCTCATGACAGGTCTCCGTCCCAATACCACAAAGGTATGGGACCTCTCCACACACTTCCGCAAGGCACTCCCGGACGTCACTACATTACCGCAGCATTTCAAAAACCACGGATATCATACGCAGTCGGTGGGCAAAATCTACCATGATCCCGCCTGGGCGCAGGACTCTTTATCATGGTCAGCTCCGGAAACGATGGCTGTCACCACAAACCCGGGCAAGTATGTACTACCGCACAACCGGAAGACTACTGGCTCATGGAAAGCAGCGGCAAGTGAACAAGCACCGGTTGAAGATGATGCCTATATCGACGGACAAGTCAGCCGTGCGGCTGTCGACATCCTCAAAGAAATCAAAGACAAACCTTTCTTCCTCGCTGTCGGATTCAGAAGACCACACCTTCCCTTCAGCGCGCCTGAAAAATACTGGAACCTGTATGACCGCGCGTCCGTGCCGATGCCTGAGAACGCGAATCCACCGGATGGTGCGCCGTCGATTGCGCTTCACCCCTCCGTTGAACTACGCGGCTACACTGACATTCCTGATGAAGGCCCTATCTCCGACGACAAGATTCGGGAACTCAGACATGGCTACTATGCGGCAACATCCTACACCGACGCGCAGATCGGAAAAGTGCTCAACACACTCGACAGCCTCGGACTCCGTGAGAATACGATAATTGTGTTATGGAGCGATCATGGCTTCCATCTCGGTGAACACGGACTGTGGGCCAAGACGACCAACTTTGAACTCGACACACGTGTACCGCTGATTATTTCTTACCCGGGCCAGAAGCACAAGGGCAAAACCACCGATGCAATCGTCGAACTCGTCGACCTCTACCCTACCCTCGCGGATCTCGCTCATCTGCCCGTGCCGGAATCCCTCGAAGGGACTAGTGTCAAACCCGTACTGGAAGATCCTTCAGCGCGCTGGGAAGAAGCCGCATTCAGTCAGTTTCCCAGAAAATCAAAAGACGGCCACCTGATGGGATATTCCGTCAGAACCAACGATCTGCGATACACGGAGTGGGTCAACGTCCAATCCGGTGACGTCGAAGCCGAGGAATTGTATGACTATCGGAATGGCTTGCTGGAGACAACCAATGTGATCGACGACGAACAATACAAGACCGAGATAGATACGTTGCGGAGACTGCTCGACCAAATCCGATGATGGTCGGGCATACTGCATAGCGAACAACTTAACCTAAAAAACAGCACACCAACCCCAAATCACACATCATGAAGAAGAAAGCGTACAGTTTTATGATCGCTCTCGCTCTCCCGATGCTTCTGTTGAGCGCGGCGTACGGACAAACGCGTACGGTGACAGGGCGCATTACGGGCGAAGGAAATGAGCCACTGCCAGGCGCTTCCATTGTCATCAAAGGAAGTACACTCGGAACAACCACCACGGTGGATGGTACTTACACAATCCAGATGCCCGGAGATTCGGTCCGCCTGGTGTATTCATTCATTGGTTACGTCTCGCAAGAGAGAGTAGTCGGCAACCGCACGGTTATCGATGTTGCCCTGTCGCCCGACACCGAGGTACTGAATGAGGTTGTCGTCGTCGGGTATGGCACGCAGACGAAGGCAACCGTGACAGCCGCGACAGCAACCATCAAAGGAGATGAACTGACGAAAGTTCCTACCAACACCATCAGCTCAAAACTGCAGGGTCGGCTTCCCGGTGTTTCCATCCGCACCATCAGCGGCCAGCCGGGTCAGGAGCTTCAGATCAGGGTACGCGGCGGTTCTTCCATCAACAAGAGCAACAACCCGCTGGTCATCATCGACGGACTCCAGCGTTCGCTCAACGATGTCAACCCTAACGACATTGAGTCGATCGACGTCCTCAAGGATGCCGCGGCAACCGCTATCTACGGTTCGCGTGCTTCGAATGGTGTTATTCTGATCACGACAAAGAAAGGGCTTGAAGGTAAGACCGAGCTTGACTTCCAGGTTAGCTACGGCTTGCAGGAATTCAACAGACAGTATGATTTGCTTTCCGCCCGCGAATATCTGCAATGGTGGAGACCGCGTATCGCGACATCACGCTATGGCTATACGGGGGGCTGGATCGATGGTGAACAGCCTACCGGAACCGGAAATGACGAAAACAGTACCTGGACGCCACGCTTTCTCGGCGACGGTGAAGAAGTTCCCGCAGGCTGGGAGTCAATGATCGATCCCATTACAGGAAAGACCATCATCTTTCAGGATGCGCGCTTGCAGGATCGCTTGTTCCGCGTCGCGCAGCAGGCAAACTACAACCTGACCGCACGCGGTGGTACTGAAAAAATCAAATATGCGGCGAGTCTGGGGTACACCGATCAGGAAGGGGTTGCGATCGGAACGGGATACGAACGCGTGAACGGACGCGTGAACCTGGACTTTGAGGCGCACAAGAAATTGCGCTTCGGTACGCAGGTTGACGTATCGCACAGCGTAACAGACAAATTCGCGAACGCGGGTGGAAATCAAACAGAAGGAGACATTTTCACACGCGGTGCACTGAATGCGCCTACCCTGCGCGCGCGCTTTCCCGATGGCACCCCCGGCTGGGGAACCAATGGTACGTTGGCGAACCCTGAATGGGTGCTGGCCACCCGCGACGCGCAAAGCAAACGAACCATCGGAACCTTTGGCGTGAATGCGAAATGGGATATTCTCGAAGGTCTTTCACTGCGCGGAAACACCTTCGTCCAGATGACGCTTAACACCTTCGACTATTTCGAAAAAGCGCACGTTTTCGATCAGTCGAGAAAGGCCGCCGCCGAAAGAAACATCGCGACCACCCGACAGTCGGAGTTGCTGCTCAATTATAAGAAGACGTTCGGCGCAAACCACAACTTCGACTTCCTGCTGGGTATGACCGACCTCGCATTAAGGAGCGACAACGCCGGGCTTGCCGGCTATGGTGGAGCCACAGACAAAGTGCCGACGCTGAACGGCGCGCCCACAAAAACGGAGGCAAATACACAACGCTCCGAAGAGCGTCTGATCAGCCACTTCGCACGTATCAACTATGATTTCGATAAGAAGTATATGTTGTCAGCGTCTATCCGTCGCGATGGATCGTCGAAATTCGGAAGCGGTAACCGCTTCGGTCTCTTCCCCAGCGCGTCTGCGGGATGGATGGTATCGAGTGAAGACTTTTTTCCGAGCACCAATGCCGTCGACTTCCTGAAGCTGCGAGCAAGCTATGGCGTAACCGGAAACAACGACATTGGAAGGTATGTGGCCCAGGGCGTGTACCAGGCGGGTTACGTCTACGGTGGCAACGCGGCAACGTCTCCTACGGAGATGCCCAACACGGCTTTGACCTGGGAAAAGACTACGCAAATTGACGCGGGTATCGACATCGGCCTGCTCAGCCAGGGACAATTGGAATTGTCGGCTGACGTCTATTCCCGCCGCACCGACGCCCTCCTGTTCACCGTGCAGCTCCCCAGAGAATCAGGATTCAGCTCTGTTGAACAGAATGTCGGATCCGTAGAGTACAAAGGCATTGAACTGGGGCTCACCTCGCGGAACATCACCCGGGGTGACTTCTCATGGGTGACGCGCTTTAACTTTGCTTACAACATCAATGAAGTCATCAAGCTGCCCTATCGTGAAGGTATTGACAAGAACAGGATCAACGGAACCATCCTGCCTGACGGAACCGGATTCGGTGGTATCGCCGAAGGTGAACGCCTCGGTAGCCTGATAGGATACAAAGTCGACTTCCTCATTGACAACGAAGAGCAGGCGGAAGCGGCGCGTTACGACGACAATGCCAACGGTTATGACCCTTATACGGGTGCGTTGATCGCCAAGGGGAAGAAGTTCCCCGGAGACTTCGAATGGCAGGACCGCGATGGAGATAACCGGATCACCGACTTCGACCGGTTTGTGCTGGGGTACGAAGAACCCACGACCACGGGAGGCTTGACCAACGAATTCCGCTACCGGAATTTCTCACTGAACATCTTTGTCGACTATGCGGCAGGTCACACCATCATCGACGGCGTTGAAAGCTGGATGGATGGTAACGGTGCCCGTCGTGTAGCTACAACGCGGAATGTACTGGACGCATGGCAAAAGCCCGGCGACGCTGCACACACAAAACAGCCCCGCTCGGAATATCACGATCAAAACCATCAGGGTAACCTCCGTGCCAGCGACTTCTATGCTTACAAAGGCGACTACATCTGCATCCGGAACGTCAGTCTGACTTACAACTTCCCTCAGTCGTTGTTGAACAACCGCGTTCGCAACCTGGAGTTGTTCGCAACGGGCAACAACCTGCACTACTTCACCGAATACAAGGGCCCCAACCCTGAACGCGGCGGAAGCTTCAGCCATCAGGAAGGAAGATATCCCGTCTTCAGAACATTTACAGTAGGCGCAAGACTGGGACTTTGACATCCAACGATCTAAAGATTTCAATTATGAGAATACATAAATCAACCCTCTTTTCTGCGATCCTCGCAGCGGGAATGTTCTCCTGCGAAGATCTCGTTGACTTGAAACCGGAGAGTACGATTACAACGGAGTCTTTCTGGGAAGATGAAGGCGACGTCCAGTCGGCCACCTACGGCATGTACAACATGTTCCGTTCAACCTTTGACGTCAAGACGGTGATCTGGGGCGAATTCCGGACAGGCTTTTACGGTCAGGGTTCATCGACAGCCACGAACTGGAACGATCTGTGGCAAAACACCATGACGCCTACCAGCGTGGGTACGAACTGGTCGACCCCGTACATGCTGATCAACGACGCCAACCTGATTCTATCAAAAGCACCCGCGATTGAGTTTCGCGATGAAGTGAAAAAGAATCACGTGCTGGGACAGGCCTACTTCGTGCGTGCTTTTACCTACTTCTACATCGCGCGGATTTGGGGTGACGCTCCCATCGTAACGGAGGGCTTTGAATCAACGGATCAGGAGCTGGAGCCGGCGCGCCGTCCGAAAGCAGAAGTCTTCCAGCAAGCAAAAGACGATGTCGCTCAGGCAATCAGTCTGCTCGGCGACAGAGAAGGTGTGAATTATATCGGCAAGGACGCGGCCAACATGCTTAAGGCGGAGATCTATCTGTGGACCGCCAAGCTTGAGAACGGCGGCGAAGCCGATCTGAAAGAGGCACAAGCCGCTATCGACGACGTACTCGAAGCCGGATATGTGTTGGAAGACAATTTCGAAACCGTCTTCCGCAACGAACTCAGCCCCGAAATCATCTTCTCGATCTACTATTCAGATTTGGAAAACGGCGCCGGCGGCACGAGTGGAAGCGGTGGCCGGGCTATCGGTACGCATCCTTCCCACATCACGCTCCCCTCCGTCGAGCTCACGCCCGACAACCTGGAGTCGGAAGTACCCGTTAAGCCTCAACCGCAGTGGCTTGATCTGTCAGCGTTTTTCATCAACGACTTCCTGAATGCATCGATCAATGATAGCCGCACCCCCGTGACGCACAATTCCGCGGGCACCGGCGGACAGACCGTCACCTGGATCAACAAGTATATCGGAGAAGTGTTTGCAGGCACGCGCGTCTCTTCATCCGACCTGATCATCTATCGTTTCGCTGACGCTGTTCTCATCAAGGCTGAAATTGAAAACGCGTTGGGCAACACACCTGAAGCCCTTGTTCATCTCAACAAGATTGCAAAGCGCGCGTATGGAGTAGACAACTACTTCACCGGTTTGAACGAAGCGCAGGTGGATGAAGCAATCCTTAACCAGCGTATTCTCGAGTTCGTGCTCGAAGGTAAATCGTGGTTCGACATCCAGCGATTTGGAAAAGCATTTGAAATGATCCCTACGCTTGCCGGCCGCGAGTCGGAGCACAAAGGCAACATTCTGTTGTTCCCCGTTGCTCAGGACGTCATCAACCGGAACCGGAACATCGTCCAAACAGATGGTTATAACTAGTATCTGTCCGTCACCATAAACGCATTCACAAATGAAACGAATATTTAATGCTATCTCCGTCATGATCATCGGCGCCGCCTGCATGGTGTCGGGCTGTGCCGAAGAAGAAGGCAGGATCAGCACATCACCGGTCAAGGCGGAATTTACCGCCGACGCCACCGACGTACTGGCGGGAAGACCGATTGCATTCACCGATCAGTCTACCGGCGATGTCCATACCTGGAGCTGGATCTTCGAAGGCGGCACACCCGATAAATCACATGTTCAGAATCCCGCAGTGGCCTACACCGAACCGGGAACCTATGAGGTGACCCTCGTGGTAAGCAACGTCCGGTATACCGACAAGATGGTGAAGACGGGGTACATCACCGTTACCGCCGCGCCACAACCCGTCACAGCGAATTTTTACGCCGACAAGACTTCCATTCTCAGTGGCGAAAGCGTGAACTTCACAGCTAACTCCGAGGGCAACCCTGACACCTGGGAGTGGGAATTCACATCGGACCTGGGGGCAAGCCTTGAGGCATCAGGGCAAAATCCTTCAGTGACTTTCGAGGAGCCGGGTATTTATACCGTTAAGCTCACGGCTTCCAACAGCGCTTACTCAGACGAGGAAGTG
>CAZHIQ010000073.1:0-9432 GCA_964532595.1 uncultured Roseivirgaceae bacterium | reverse complement strand
TACGCCGCGTGCATTCGGTTGTATTGAAAATGCTATGGAGCTGCGTTGCTGTCATGGGTGCAAGGGATTCATTATTGGAAATGTAAAACGGGACGGATGAGTAGCCAGAACGGTAAGGTCACATCGAACGTTGACGATTACAGTTTCGCGACTATATTTGCCGGAATCCTAATGCTGTATGAAACACATTACTATCGTCTTTTCCCTTCTTTTGTTCGTCGGATGCTCGGAGAAAAAAGAATACACTCCCATTGACCCGACGAAGGTTCGGGAGCAATTGATGGCCTACGGAGACAAGAACCCGGAGAATGAAGTACTGATAGAAACTGAGTTCGGCGCGATCCGGGTACGCCTCTATGACGACACGCCCTTGCACCGGGCTAATTTCATCAAGAACATCAAGGAGGGCGTTTATGATGATGCCACTTTCTACCGGGTAATCAGCCAGTTCATGGTGCAGGCCGGAATCTACCCGCGCGAACTGGGTTACACCATACCTGCGGAGATAACTCCGAAATACATACACAAGAAAGGTGCTCTCGCAATGGCGCGCTCGGATGAAGATAACCCCGACTACGAATCATCGTCGAGCGAATTCTTCATCGTCCAGGGATCCCGTTACGCCGATTACCAGGTAGAAACGGATATGGAAAACTTTGGTCTTCAACTCACCCCTGAACAAAAGGAAACGTATATGACCGCCGGCGGATACATGTCGCTTGACCAGCGTTACACCACGTTCGGCGAAGTGATTGAAGGCCTCGAAGTGATCGACAAGATTGCCGCGGTCAAAACCCATGACGGCGACAAACCGCTCCGACCGATTAAGGTCACGGTGAGAATAGCGGAAAAGGGATAATCAGATCTCCAGCTTGCCCTCGCGACCAATCTCACGCCGTTCGCCAGTCATCGCTGCAGCGGCCATCTTCGTCAGGGTAATCATCTTATTGTGACGCGGCTCCCAGTAATACACTTCTTCAGGAGTCACGCGCAACAGGGACAAGTCCGGATCATCTTTCCCCTTCTCAAACCAGGCCTTCGCCATCGGGGACCACATTTCTTCTATCTTCTGCCGATCGTCAAGCACACTTGCCCTGCCATACACGGTTAGGAACTCCGACTCCGAGGTGTTGGCATATATCAACTGAACACGGGCATCTTCGCTGACCTGATGGTTCTTGTGGCTGTCTTTCGAACTCAAAAACCAGAAATTCCCCTCATCGTCTACCTCCTGCGTCGTCATGGGTCTCGTTTGCAGCGGTACTTCACCCACATTTGAGGTGAACATACAAACCGCGTTATGCTTCACAAGCTCCTGCATCTTCGCTACCGCGTCCCGACCCGTCAGTGTCCCTTCTTCCGTTTTCTTATCCATAGAATACAATCTTTATCTCGCCTATCGGTTTAACTTGTTTCCCTTCAACGACCGAAGCCAAGGATTTTCCAACCGCGATTGAAAAGGATATACGCCGTGAATTTCGTCAAGGCTAAGCTTGTTCGTCTCCAACATGTATCCGGTAGAATCGTAGTTCCGCAGCACGATCGTCACCTCGGCGTCAATTACAATGGCATCGACAGCCGTTACGGTCATCCCCTGCCCTAACGCAGCGGCGCATATTCCCACAGCAGTACCGTGCTCCTTGCTTTCGTCAAGGATATCAAGAATCTCCTGTCGGTCGATCACCAGTTCCAACCCCGTTTCCCGTTCGTGTACATAGCCCCGCTCCGGACGTCGTCCACGCAGCATTCTATCCATTCCCCCTCTTCCTCGCACAGCAATTATTCGTCAATCGTGAATCGTAATCTTTACAGTGACGGGGCGAAGCCTCCTTCACTGACTCCTTCACGGAAAAAACCATTCCCCATACACCCGGACGCAAAAAAAGCAAAGAATGGGCCTTGAGAGGCCATAAAGCCGCTACGCTTTCCAGCTGCTATCAGCCGTCGCCTCGGGAACAGCTTTTTTCTGCGTATCGGCAAAAGTGAAGTTGTATGCAGGGAATTATTACAGAACCACGACACATCCTCGGCGAACTGGTCGCCAGTAAGGACAGCGGACGTGAAATCGGCATCTGGGCTCCTTCGCTTGGGCCCGGCATCAGTATGTGCGCGGTGGAGAGTATTGTCGACGATGACTACGAGCACGACAAGGTAATTATTCTTCGAGACCGCGACGCACGCGGAAACCTGTTACCCTCCCACGTGCTCCTCCTTCAGGAAATCGAAAAAGTGTTCACCTGCCCGCCGCGTGACGACCGGCCAGCACAAACATCGCGCGGCGGACCTAACGGCATGGATACACGCCGACGCTGACTTTGAGTGCCCGGCGCTCTCTTTGTGGATCGCAAACCTCGTTTTGTCTGACAGCACCTTGCCGGTCAGTCAGGGAATGTTTTTAGTTTCTGTCGGCAAAACAGCGCATTGGGATGAGGGGTACGGAAGAACAAGCAGGACTGATCCGCGACAAGTCCGGTATATATGCCGGCCTCGTCCAAAGCCAATCGACAGGACAACAACTGGCGGTATGTTTCAGAAGCGACGAAAAGTTGTTTGTCAGAATATGCCTCGTCAAAGAAGTCGTCAGCGACGAGGAAGGTATTCGGACAATCCTACTCATTCCGGAAACACCAGACGATACGTTGACACTCGACCTCCATCAGATCGAGAGCATTTATCCGATCCACGAATATAATCGATAACGGTGTGGCTGTACGCGGTCAACACCCCTACTCCGAACGTCGAAACATCACCCTAACCGACCGTATCGGTCGCGCAGCTGCGGCTCAATAGCCGCTACCCCGCGGCAAAAGGGCTATTTCCGGAGAATCCCTACATTATTTTGAACACGTGTAAAGGGTGTGTTACAAAATATCGTAACTTATAATCCTCGAAGTGATTGCCGGCTGGGCACCCCACGTCTGTATATGAAAGAACCTAAAATTTGTTTATTGGTCGATGACGACCCCGACGATCAGGAAGTGTTTCTTACCGCGCTTAACGATGTTGCCTCAAGTGTACTCTGTCTCGTCGCCCCCGATGGAGACCGCGCCCTCGAGTTGCTACATAACGAAGAAACCATTCCCGACTATATCTTCCTCGATCTCAATATGCCTCGCATGAACGGTTTCGAGTTCCTCGCCGCCATGAAAAAGAGCAAAATCCTCAAAGATATCCCCGTAATTGTCTACTCCACCACTGCGCAATCCTCCCAGATCGAAAAGGTCAAGAAGCTCGGAGCCACCGAGTTCTTCACTAAAACCTACAAGTACAAGGAGCTTTGCGCTATGCTGAGCCGTTATTTTGGCGATTGATCCCCCGGGAAGGGTGACGACGTCCCGGACCGGCACGTCCCGTATTTTCACTTTCTTAATTGGTCTGCACATTGTTAATTGCAGAAAAACTGCTCAGCCGTGGAATGGTATAGGGAAATCAGTACGACGGAGATCATCTTTGCGATCGCATTTGTTGTCTTTTACGCACTCTACCTCGTGCGCATTATCCGCATTGGCCGCGCACTCAAAACACCCTTTGGCCGGGTATTTATCAAACTCGCCCTCCGTACCGCCTTCTTTGCTTTGGTACTCGTCTCAATTCTTGGCCCCTCATTCGGTGGCGCCCGCAAAGAGGTGAAAGCCGTTGGAAAAGACATTATGATCTGTTTCGACTTGTCAAAGTCGATGGATGCGTTCGACATACAGCCTACCCGTTTGGAAAAGGTCAAGAACGAAATGAAGAAGGTCGTCGCTGCCTTTAACTCCGATCGCATCGGGCTCGTCATCTTCGGGTCGGAAGCTTTTATGCAATGTCCGCTTACCTACGACCAGAATGCCCTCAACCTCTTTATCGAAACCATGAACACGAATCTGGTGCCGGTCGGAGGAACGGACTTCGGGCCGCCGCTGAAGCTCGCGCTCGATAAACTCTCTTCGGAGAATAGCCAGCTGACAGACCCTAAATCAAAAGTCATTATTCTCATCAGCGATGGAGAAGACTTCGGAGAAAAGACCGCCGAGGTCGTGCGGGAGATTGAACGCCAGGACATCCGGTTATTTACCCTCGGAGTGGGTACCGAACGAGGTGGAAACATTTATGAGGGCGCTGGCGTTAAAAAAGATCAAAACGGAAACCCCGTCATCACGCGGTTGAACTCAAGCTCTCTGCGCGACCTTGCTAACCGCACGGACGGGGAGTATTTTGAAATAAACGAAAACAGAAACGATGTCTCACGCCTCATCAGTACGATAAGCCGTATCGAGGGCGAACTACGTGGCGCCCGGATTATGGATGTGACGGCCAACAAATACTTCTATTTCCTCGCTGTCGCCGTAGTCCTGCTTCTGGTCGACGTATTGATCGGCATCAAGACAATTTCAATATGAAATACCTGGCCCTGATATTACTTGCCGCCCTGACCTGGGTTGATCCTGCCACGGTTAAAAAGATCAATGAAACAAAATCGGCGGCTGAAAGCAGTTTCAAGAAGGGCGACTATTCGGCAGCCATCGAGAAATACCGCTACCTCGTCGATTCACTGAACGTACGTGAAGATGAAGTAATGCTCAACCTCGCCCATGCCTATTACCTGGCGAAAGACACCGCGAACGCTTACAGTGGTTACCAGTCGGTAACAACCAGCCCCGATCGCAATATCCGCTCAAGCGCCCAGTTGCAACTCGGACTTATCGCCAATCAGCAGGGGCGTCCGGAAGAAGCGCTGAATCACTTCCGGGAGTCGATTAAAGCAAATCCTTCCAACGACGATGCCCGCTACAACTATGAAATGGTGAAGAAAAAGCTGCAGGAGCAAAACGATCAGGACGACCAGCAGCAACAAAACCAGGACAAGCAGGATCAACAAAATCAGCAGCAACAAAAAGAGGAGCAGCAGCAGAACAAGGACGAACAGCAAAACAAAGACGATCAACAGGAACAGCAGCAGGATGAGAAGGACGCTGAGAATCAGCAGCGGAAAGACCAACAGGAGCAGCAGAAAAAGAACGAACAGGAACAGCAGGAACAACAAGAAGCTGAAAAGGAAAGCGAGCTTCCCAACGTTGATCGCGAGAAACTTGAGCAGATGAAGATCAGCGAAGAAAAAGCGCGGATGATCCTCGAAGCCATGAAAAATCAGGAAAAGCAATACCTGCAGCAGCAAAAGCGGAAGGCGACGCAATCGCGCGACCGCAACAAACCCGACTGGTAGAAATACTTGTCTGTCCGATAATGTCGGCCCGTCCCTCACACTGAGGCCGACACATTTTTTGCTACCTTGCAGTAATCAAGCATTAGCATTATGAAGGAAGTATATATCGTATCGGCTGTACGGACACCTATAGGAAGCTTTGGCGGCACACTCGCCTCGGTAAACGCGGTAACGCTCGGGGGCATCGCGGTAAAGGCCGCGGTTGAACGGGCGGGGATCGATTCGAAGCTTATCCAGGAGGTCTTTATCGGCAACGTCATCTCGGCGGGTCTCGGCCAGGCACCGGCGACACAGGTAGCCGCTGCCGCGGGATTGGGCTTTGAAATTCCCTGTACCCTCGTCAATAAGGTATGTGCTTCCGGAATGAAGGCCATCATGCTTGGAGCCCAATCGATCATGACGGGGCAAAACGATATCGTAGTGGCCGGAGGAACGGAGAGCATGAGCAATATCCCCTACTACCTCCTCAAAGCCCGCTACGGATACCGCTATGGAAACGGCGAACTCGTCGACGGCCTTCAGTACGACGGCCTGACCGACGTCTATAACCACTGCGCCATGGGCGTTTGCGCCGACAATACAGCCCGTGAAATGAATATCACGCGCGAGGACCAGGACAACTACGCCATCCAATCGTATAAACGCGCTGCAGACGCCTGGAAAGCAGGACGCTTCGCCAACGAAGTAGTGCCGGTGGAAATTAAAGACCGAAAGGGAAATGTCACCGTTTTTGCTGAAGACGAGGAATACAAGAACGTAAACTTCGACAAAATCCCCGGATTGAAGGCTGTGTTTACAAAAGAGGGCACTGTGACCGCGGCCAACGCCTCAACCATCAACGATGGCGCGGCAGCGCTCGTCCTGGTAAGCAAGGAAAAGGCTGAAGAACTTGGACTAAAGCCTTTGGCTAAAATCCGCGGTTTTGCCGATGCCGCCCAAGATCCGATGTGGTTCACCACCACTCCGTCCCTGGCGATTCCACGGGCGATGAAGGTTGCCGGTGTGAGTGCTGACGACGTGGCGTACTACGAAATTAACGAAGCATTTTCAGCCGTCGCACTGGCCAATAACATCAAACTCGGACTCAGCCCTGATCGCGTAAACGTCAACGGTGGCGCTGTTGCCCTTGGCCATCCCCTCGGTGCTTCCGGAGCCCGAATCGTCACCACATTGATCAATGTTCTTGGACAGCAAAAGGCCAGCATTGGCGTAGCGGGGATATGCAATGGCGGAGGTGGCGCCTCGGCGATGGTCGTCGAACGCCTGAACTGACGCACGAATTTCAGATCCCGATCGTTGTCAGGAGAGCATGCGCGCAATCACATCAAAATACCTTCTGGTCCTGATCCTTTGTTTTCCGCTGGCAGCGGAAGCACAAAAAGTCGTTCGCAAATGGTACGACCCCGCCGAACGTACGCGGCTCAGGGAAGAATACCAGGTCGCCGCCGATAACGAGACTTTCGTTGGGTTCTATCGCAGCTATTACGAGAACGGCCATCCCATGATGGAAGGCCACTTCAAGGACGGCGATAAGTCGGGCGTATTCACGGAATATCACGAAAACGGACAAGCAGCCCGCCGACTCACCTACGTAGCGGGTCGCCGTCACGGTCCGGTCGAAGTTTTTGACGAAACCGGAAAATCCATCCAGGTCGCCTATTACGAGAACGATCAGTTGCGCGACAGTGTAAAGACGTTCTTCCCTGACGGGGAGATCCGTAAAGAAACAATGTTCGTAAAAGGGAAGCCCGAAGGGCTGGTCAGAGAGTATTTCCCTAACGGATCGGTTAAGCGCGAAATCACCTACCGCAACGGCAAGCCTAATGGCATCGCCCGCACGTACTACGAAAACGGGCACCTCGAAACAGAAGCCAATTATGAAGATGGTGTACTGACCGGCTTTCTCAAGACTTATTATGACAACGGGCAGATGCAGACCGTGTCGACGATGGCCGCCGGCGCACGCAACGGAAGCTATCAGACTTACGATCGCGAAGGTCGTCTGATACTGGAAGGAAACTTCCTCGAAGGTCAACTTGAAGGTCCGAACACTGCCTATTTCCCCGACGGTGCAGTCCAGCACCGCTTCCAGTACAAGGCAGGCCGGAAGGTAGGTTCGAACTATGAGTATTATCCTAACGGACAAGTCCGTATAAAGGAAACCGGGTCGCACAATGGCGTAGACCTTACGCGGATTACCTATGATGAAAACGGTCTGGTGATTTCGGAGCAAAAGTTTCGCAACGAAAAACCGCACGGCACCTGGACGTACTATCACGAGGGCACCAAGACAATGCGCATTAAAGAAACCTATGATGCCGGAAAGCTAAGCGGTACGCGATATACCTATCACACCAACGGGAAGGTGGCTACAGAAGAAACGTGGCGATTCCACCTGATGACAGGCCCCTACAAGAGCTTTTTCGAAGACGGCAAACTGAAGTCGGAGGGCGCTTACCGCAACAGCCGAAAGCACGGCATGTTCAGCTACTACCATCCAAACGGAAAGCTACGCGAGCAAGGCGAGTACGTCGCCGACAAGCGTCATCGGGTATGGAGGGAATTCGACGAGCAGGGAAACGAAATCCGGGTACTAACCTATCGCGCGGGGGTTCTGGTCCCCGAAAAGAACTGACGAGAGCTGACGAAATCCTTCCAAGTTCCTCGATTTGCATTAATTTGCCGGCAGAACTATGGAAGCGATCAAGGAAACCCATTATAACTTCCCCGGCCAGACCGGCTTTTACCGCGGGAAAGTCCGTGATGTATACTACTTCGGCGATTACATGGCCCTTGTCGCCACCGACAGGATTTCGGCCTTCGATGTAATTCTGCCTCGGGCGATCCCGGACAAAGGACGTGTCCTGAACCAGATCGCCGCTATTAACCTCAAGGCCACCCGCGATATCGTGCCCAACTGGGTCCTGGATACGCCGGATCCCAATGTCTCGGTAGGCTTTCGTTGCGAACCTTTCCCCGTAGAAATGGTCGTGCGTGGATATCTGGCCGGCCACGCCTGGCGGGAATACCGCGCTGGTAAGAGAACCCTTTGCGGAGTCCCGCTTCCCGAAGGACTCAAAGAAAATGACCCCCTTCCCCATCCCATCATCACCCCGACCACAAAAGCCAAAGTCGGACATGATGAAGATATTTCCCGCGAAGAAATCCTCCGCCGCCAATTGGTCAGCGCCGAGGATTACGCCGCCCTCGAAGACTATACCCTGAAGCTCTTTGCGCGCGGTTCGGAACTGGCAGCCCAACGAGGCCTCATCCTCGTCGACACCAAGTACGAATTCGGCAAACACCAGGGTAAAATTTACCTCATCGACGAAGTCCATACGCCGGACTCTTCCCGGTACTTTTACCGCGACGGGTACGAAGAGCGCCAGAACCGCGGCGAAGCGCAAAAACAGCTTTCGAAAGAATTCGTGCGACAATGGCTGATTGAGAATGGATTCCAGGGGAAGGAAGGACAGTCCATCCCCGAAATGACCGACGACGTAGTCGCTTCCATCAGCGCCCGATACCAAGAGCTTTTCGAACAGATGACCGGCGAAAAGCTCGCCCCTGTCGAGTACGGGGCTATCAGCGCACGCATCGAACAGAACACCGTGAATTCAATAAAATCGATTAACTTACAGCCGTCCGGGAAGAAATCCTGACGCTTCAACAGGCTACCAATTGCAACATGAAATACACGATCGATAAGCAGGAAAAATACAGTCTACTTCGCCTCCACGAGGAAAAAATGGACTCAAGTGTGGCCCCCGCCCTTAAGTCGGAGTTGATTACGCTTCACGCGGAAGGGGTGCGTAACATCATTCTTGACTTGGCGGAAGTCAAATACACCGATTCATCCGGATTGAGTGCACTTCTCGTCGGAAACCGGATTGTCCAGGAAGATGGCGGCATCTTCGTTCTGGCCAGCCTCTCCGACCACACCGCCAAGCTGATCAAAATATCGCAACTCGACAGTGTGCTAAATATCCTTCCTACCGTCGAAGAAGCCATCGACGCGGTCTTTATGCACGAAATCGAAAAAGACCTGAAAGACGAAGGAGAGTAAAAGGATGAATTACGAATTACGAATTCGCAGTCGGTCATTGAAAGTTTGAGCCGGGATGAGTTGAAGTACGAATGACGAAGTACGAAGTACGAGTTCGGAGTGGGTTATTGAGGGTATGAACCGGGTCGGAATGACGAAGGACGAGTCCGAGTGGGTTACTGAG
>CAZHIQ010000072.1:0-9573 GCA_964532595.1 uncultured Roseivirgaceae bacterium | reverse complement strand
GACGGCGGCCGATTTTGGCGAGAGCCGCGTGGCAACGGTCGATGCGACGCTGATGAGCGCCTCTGCGCGGATTGTTGGTACGGTTACGGACGCGCGAAATAGTGGGGAGCCGCTCGCTGATGTGACCATCAGCTGGGGCGTCACCCCGACGGTGAAGAGCGGTGCTGACGGAGCGTTCGCTATTGAGAACCTCGTTCCCGGTGATTACACCGTGACGTTTGAAAAGGACACCTACAACCCCATCGTCCGTCAGGTCAAGGAGTCGGACTTCGTAGATGGTGTCGCGACTGTCAACGTGGCGATGGGCAGCATGGAGATTTTGCGCGGCTTGACGCAAATAGATCTCATGGATGCCGACAAGTGGTACTATAATGAATATCGCGGCGGTCGCAACGGAGATGCCTATCCGCACTGGGATTGGGCGTGTGACTACATGGCCGCTCTCGATTTCCGCGGAGCGTGGCAGGAACAGAACGAAGGAACAACACTTCAAATTCGCAACAACGAAGATCAGCGCGGCAATCCCGCCGATCTCAACATGTTTGATTCGTTTGTCTTTGGAAGCAAATACATTACTGAAGACAATAAGATTCTTTCCCTGCGTCTGCGCACGCACAATGCCGATCCGGCGAGTCCTGCGCATTTTGGCGTGCAGGTGGTCGATCTGTCAGATCCGGAGCCGGTTGCTGTCAAGGTAGGCGAGAACCGCACCTATGGGTCGGGCGATTATGCTGATTTCGACTTCGACCTGAGTGATTACGTAGGTAAGGAAGTCATTATCGCCATCGGAATTTATCGTGCTGAGACAGGTGACTACTGGAAACAACTGGTACTTCGTGCGATTCGCTTCGCTGATAGAAAAGTTGAGAACTGGGATTGGCTGCCGGGCACTGAAGTGATCAACGGATGGAAGCTGACCTGGGAAACGGTTCGCTCCACAATGCCTCATACGAAGAACTCTTTCACCGGAATCAGTCCGATGAGCGGTAATCGCGACAACTATGTCGATGCCTATCGAGCATGGAGGACAGTCAATCACGTGGCATCCGAGTGGTCATTTGTTCCGCTTCGCAAAGACCCGGAGGTTTTCCCAAGTGAAGGATACTTGATAAAGACCAGGAGCGATGCCGGTGTCGATACCAGCGTTCCCGAAGCCTATTTGTACGCGAAGTTTAGCATCGCCCCGGGCAGCAATGAGCTGACTTTCACCACGCGTAATTTCAACAGTACACATCATACCTACTTCAAGCTCACAGCTCTCACCGATGATGGCACGGTTACTCATCTGGATCCGGTGTCAAATACAGCGCAGGAGGCTTCGGCAGCTGAAGACGGTTGTTGGAAATTCAAGCACGGTAGCGGAGGAGCAGGTGATCCCGAGGGGTATGCAGCTTTCGTATATGATCTCTCAGCCTTTAATGGAAAGTCAGTAACGCTGGCGTTGGGTGTATACAAAGGCGCGGTGAGCAATACAGAAGACAAGCTGGTTATTCATACCATCGAACTGAAGTAAGAAATGAGATATATCAATAGAATGTTTTACACGACGATCTGGAGTTTTATTCTGCTGCTGGTAGTGGCGGCTTGTGATGATGATGCGCCCGGCAAGGATGAAGATCTTCCGGGAGAGGTTGAACTTGCTGAGCAGAATTTGCTCCGAGCGATGGAGTTAGCGGACAACGCTGTCTCTGCCCACTTTACTGGGGCAGGGATGGCGATGGCCCGATACTACAATCCGTATACGGAAGTCCGGTCTAATGAAACAGGAAGTATATGGATGTATACCGCTGCCATTGAGGCGGTGAATGCGATCCTGGAAAGCTTGCACACTCACAAGGAAAAGGGCAACGCAAGGCTCTACGACGAGCACTTCGGCAAGTATGCCGACCTTCTCGAGCGCTTGTACGACAACGCCGATTTTTACCTGGGCACGTTTACACTCGTGTCATATACCCAGACCAAAGAGTGGTCGGTATACGGCGTTCATCGTGGCGCAGGAAAAGGCACGGCGAAAGTTGAAGGTGTGGAAAACGTTTATGACGATCAGATGTGGTTGATCCGGGAACTCCTTCACTCGTATCGCCTCACCGGAAACGACGCTTATCTCGAAAAGGCGGAGTACCTGACCGACTATGTACTGGACGGATGGGATACGACGCGCGATGACAACGGCGAAGAGAGAGGGGGTATCCCCTGGGGGCCTGGCTACGTGACCAAACACGCCTGCAGTAATGGTCCCATGGTCAGTCCGCTGGTGTGGCTCCATGAAATATACAAGGGGAAGGAAGACAAGGTGATACATCGCTTCATCGACCCCTCGGATAGACTGACGCGTCGTACGGAGGAAGTCAACAAGAGTGACTATTACCTCGAGTATGCCCGAAAGGTTTACGCGTGGCAGAAGAAGTATCTGCTCCGAAGCGACGGGGTGTATGACGACATGATGGGTGGATGTACACCGGGAAATCCGCAGACAGAAGTAATCGGTGGTCAAACGTATCGTCGGGGAATCTCATGCCGCGACCGCGTGGGACCTGCAATCACCTATAACAGTGGAACCATGCTGTCAGGGGGGGCGGACCTTTATCGTGCTACGGGCGAGAGTGTCTATCTCGATGACGTAAAGAAGTTGTCGGACAACAGCTTCAAGTACTTTGCAAAACTGGGACAGACAGTGCCCGGATACTACACCTATGACATCAGCGGATTCCGAAACTGGTTCAACGGTGTGCTTATGCGCGGATATGTCGATGTATATCCCGCTTACAGCGGTGTGGCGGAGTACATTGATTCATTCCAGAAGAACCTGGATTACGCATACGACAAATTTCTGTACAAAGGGTTCCTTCCGACCAACCTGCTTGTGGGGTGGAGTCGCGACAACGCTAACAACAACACCGAAGGTATGTTCAGCTTCTCTTTTGCAGCTGAGTACGCGGTATTGGGGCGCTTCGAGTTGCAGAAATAGAACTGATTCCGATTGAATTACTGAAAAGACCAAATGATTCTTTAAGGATATGCAAAACAATTACAAGCAAGTAGTGAAGAGGCTGATAAAGCGTTGCGCCGAAGGCGCGATGGTGTACAGCTTCGGATTTGCTTTCGCCCTTTCGCCCGTCACGGGCCAGGCGGAAGATGTGTCCCGTGTACGTGCTTCGTTCGCCGACGCACTGCAGGAAATAACGGTCACCGGTAGCGTTACGTCGTCGGAAGATGGCGTCACCCTACCCGGGGTGAGCGTCCTTGTGAAAGGTACCAGTCAGGGTACGACGACCGACATCGACGGAAGATACACGCTTCGTGTTCCGGACGGCAACGCCGTACTTGTATTTTCCTTCATCGGTTATGAAACCCAGGAGGTCGCCGTAGCCGCACAATCGGTGATTAACGTTTCAATGCAGCCGGACGTTCGGCAACTCGACGAAGTCGTTGTTGTGGGGTATGGTACGCAGCGGAAGGTCACACTGACCGGAGCGGTCGCTACCCTGAAGGGCTCTGAGATGCTGCAGACAAAAAACGAGAACCCTCAGAATATGTTGACTGGACGTATTCCAGGTGTTCGCGTATGGCAGCGAAGCGCTGAACCGGGAACGTACAGCAACAACTTCGACATCCGCGCCTTTGGATCACCGCTGGTGGTCATCGACGGTATTCCTCGCACGATGGAGGAGTTTCAACGGATGAACCCGAACGACATCGAAGATATCTCCGCGCTCAAAGACGCGTCGGCGGCGATCTATGGTGTGAGAGGTGCGAACGGTGTACTCCTCGTGACAACGAAGAAGGGCTCGAAAGAAGGAAAGACCACGGTCTCCTATAACGGCTCGTATACATGGCAGAAGCCTTCAGGATTGCCTATGCTGGCAGATCCGTTCCAAACCATGACGTTGTATAATGAACGGGCGAGAAACAGTATAGGTAGTCCGAGTATTATCTATCAACCAGAACACTTTGAAGAGTTCCGCAACGGTACGCGAAGAGTAACCGACTGGAACTCGCTGATATTCTCCGACTATTCACCCCAGACGCAACACGATGTGAGTATCTCGGGCGGTGGAGATAAAACGCAGTATCATATCTCGGCGGGTTATTTCTTTCAGGAAGGTTTCTTCAAATCGGGCGATTTGAACTACGAGAAATACAACATTCGCTCGAACATTACGTCTGAGATTGCCCGGGGGTTAAACCTTAATCTCAACCTGAGTGGTATCGCCGACCAGCGGAATAACCCGTATTCCGATGCCGTCGATATCATTCGAAATTATTGGAGACAGGGTGTTCTTTTCCCCGCTTATGCGGATCCGGAAAATACCATGCTCAACTTCGAGGGACTCGACCTTCAGGAGAACACGGTCGCCAAGATGACCGCCGATGTTTCAGGCTATCGCAAATACAAGCAGCGGTATTTCCAGTCGTCGGCTTCGTTGGATTACGACTTGGGAACCCTCACGCCGGCGTTGAAAGGACTTAGTGCGAAGGCGCTTCTTTCGTTCGACTATCGCCAGGATGATAACAGCTCATATCGGAGGGAGTACTATCAGTACACCTATGACAAGAACACAGAAAGTTATATTTCCGAACTCTACAACCCTAGTTCCCCGAGCCGGGTCAACCGGTCGATGTATACTAAGCAGCAGGTGTTGAGTCAGTTTATTCTCGACTATAAGCGCACCTTCAGCGATGTACACAACGTGGAAGCGCTGATCGGCTGGGAAACGCAGCGGAGGGCCGGAGATAACTTCTTCTCGCAACGCGATCTGGCTTTCGCTATCGACTATCTTCTGGGTGGCGTTGAGGAAGGGCAGCGAAGTGGTATGGGAAGCGGATTTAATGACCTTTACGAGTTTGCTTATCTCTCGACTATCGGAAGGGTAAACTACACCTTTGCCGACAAGTACATCGTGGAAGGACAATTTCGTTATGATGGTTCTTCCCGCTTCCACCCCGATCATCGGTGGGGATTCTTCCCTTCGGCCTCACTGGGCTGGCGTATATCGGAGGAGTCCTTCTTCCAATCGGTCAACGCACTTTCCTTTGTTGATCAGTTGAAGTTCCGGGTAAGCTACGGAGAGATGGGAGATGACTTTGTGAACAGTAGCGAAAGTCCCTATCAGTGGCTCGCCGGATATACCTATCCCGCTGTTGGAGGAAATTCTGACAAAGGATATTACAACCAGTATGCTCCCGGTTCCGTATTCGGTGGCCAGTTTATTTATGGCGTTGACCGCCTTCCGATTCCGAACGAGCGGATTACCTGGTACACCAGCCGGACCGTCAATGTTGGGATTGATTTTGAGGGATGGAACGGACTCTTCGGCTTCTCGCTCGATTACTTCAATCGTCATCGGACGGGAATATTCAATCGTCGTTTGGGAGAATTCCCCACTGTCATAGGAGCTACGCCCCCGGAGGAGAACGTCAACAGTGACCGCCACTTCGGACTTGAGCTGGCATTGACACACCGCAACAGAATAGGGGAGTTGTCATACCAGGTCAACGGGATGGCAACGGTTACACGGAACAAACATCTGGTGGCTGTTCACAAGGGTCCCTGGGGTAACTCCTATGACCGCTGGCGTAATGATAACCTGAATAACCGTTATCAGGGCGTGCAGTTTGGTTATGAGGCCGCGGGACGTTACGAAGACTGGGATGACATCCGTAGCTACCCGATTTACAAGGAACGGGATATTTTGCCGGGTGACTACAAATATGTGGACTGGAACGGAGACGGTGAGATTAACGGATTGGATGAACATCCCTTTGCCTTTGATCAGACACCCTGGATGAACTTCAGTCTTGGGTTCAGTGGTTCGTACAAGAACTTTGATCTGAACCTGCTGCTCCAGGGATCCGCTTTGGGATCGATGGAATATCGCGAACCACTGTACTCTATCTGGGGATCCAACGGAGGCGGTACGCTCACCCAATACCTCGACCGTTGGCACACGGTTGATCCGCTGGCCGATCCCTGGGACCCGGAAACCGAGTGGGTGAAGGGATATTATGGATTCACCGGAAACTATCCTCGTTCTAATTCCGAATTCAACAGGGTAAGTACTGATTACCTCCGTCTGAAGAGCATTGAGGTAGGATATACCCTTCCGAAGCTCGGAGCTTCTTCATTCAACGTGCGCGTTTTTGCTAACGCCTATAACATGATCACCTGGACGGGTGTGAGGTTCGTCGACCCCGAGCATCCGGACAGCGATCTCGGACGTTTGTATCCGCTGAACAAGACGTATACGGTCGGTGTTTCGGCTCGCTTTTGATCCATTATGAGGTGTGAACCATAAATCAGATGATTATGAAAAAGATATATATAGGATTACTGGTCGGCTTGCTGTCGCTATCAGCCTGTTCCGATTTCCTGGACATACCGCCGAAGAATATTGTCACGGACGATGACCTGTTTACAAGTGAATCCGGGATGGAGGTATTTCTGGCTCGTATGTACAGCAGGATGCCTTTTGAAGACTTCAAATACATGGCTTCGTGGGGTCTGCGACACAACTCCTGGCTGGGTTCTTTTGGAATTGAAGGTACCGGAGAGGCGGTTAACCGCGACGGTATCACCCGCGCCTTTACCGGCGAGGAAACTTCCTATTGGGGGGATGCATTTGTATTGCTTCGCGACGCTAACCAACTTATTGCTTCACTTCCCGAATACCGGGATGCATTCCCTGAAGTAACTTACAATCATTACCTGGGAGAAGCTTATTTCGCGCGTGCCTATGTGTTTTATGCAATGGCAAAACGGTATGGTGGCGTTCCTCTGGTGACGTCGGTTTTCGACTATCCCGGTGACGAAGACAAATGGGATGTGCCGCGGTCTTCCGAGGAAGAAACATGGGATCAGGTGCTGGCCGATTTCGATCAGGCCGTTTCGCTGCTGCAACCGATTAGTCCGAAGAGCGGTTATGCCAACAAGTACGTTGCTCTGGCTTTCAAATCGGAAGCAATGTTGTATGCCGGTAGTGTGGCCAAGTACAATGAGACCGTCTCGGGCAGGTTGACAGGTTTTGGGCAGAAGACGGGCGTCCGTGTGATCGGTTTCGCGGATGATGCGTGGATGGATGCCTCGCGTCGTTACTTCCGCGAGGCATATCTGGCGGCACGCGAGGTGATTAAGAGCGGTATGTACTCGCTGTATAAGAAGAGATGGGCGCCCAACGACCCGCAGGCGCAATATCAGAACATGGTCGATATGTTCAGCGATCCCGTGAGTCCGGAGAACATCTACGTAAAAGAGTATGTATATCCGACCTTTACACACGGATATGATGCTTATAGCGCGCCGTTTATCTTCAAGTCGCCGCTGTCGGCCGGAACATGTCCAACCCTGGATTTTGTTGAACTGTTTGATGGGTTTGACCGCTATCCCGACGGAACCATCAGGGTCACTACGGGCTCGTCGAACACCGAGGGAGAGTACCTCTTGTTCGATAGTCCCATGGATTTCTTCGCTGACGCCGAGCCCCGTCTTCGCGCGTACGTGATTTTCCCTGGTGATGTGTTCAAAGGACAGGAGATCGAAGTTCGCGCAGGCGTGTATACCGGAGCGGAACCTATTCAACCGTTCTTCAATAACTATTCCTACGCGGCGGCGGAGACAAGGTATCAGCAGCTTGACGCATATACCGAAAATCCCAAGCAGTTGTACCTGAGCCCGCGCGAAGGTCTCAATCAGGAGCGCGTTACCCTGGATGACGGAGAAATCGATGCAGCAGGAGCGAACGGCCCGTTCTATGACAACGGCGAGGCTACCCTTACAGGTCTGTACGGACGCAAGTGGCTCAACCCTGATCCGTCGTTCGAAGCGGGAGAAGGCTTGTCTTCGCAGCACTTTATCCTGATGCGTTACGCGGATGTTCTGCTGAACGCTGCAGAGGCAGCGGTCGAACTTGCTTTGGCCGGAGAGACTTCGCCCGATGGAATGGATCTGATGCAGGTTGCCACGGAGGCAGTGAACGAAATCCGTGAAAGAGCAGGTGCCACACTTCTCGCTGGAAGTATCACCGCCGATGAAAACGGCCGCAACATTGTTCGCAAGGAGCGCCGTAAAGAGCTGGCATTCGAACACAAGTCGAAGTGGGATCTGCGTCGCTGGAGGGTACAGCACTATGAAAATCGTGATGGCTTCTGGGGCGAGATAAGAGACAAGGACATGTACAGCAGCAACGCCCGCTATCGCTTCCGTGGTCTGTATCCTTTCCTTTCAGCTGAGAGCGGAAAGTATTTCTTTGATGCGCGATTCCAGTGGGTCAGCCTTAAGACCTTCGAATACAACATCATTGATTACTATTTCTCCATCCCCGGAGGGGAAGTGACGAAGAGCCCGGTCATCGACCAGCAGCCGAACCGATAGTGAATAAGTTATTGCTGACTTAGACTTAGAGTAAAATGAAAAAAACAATATTGAGTACTTTACTCCTGGCACCCCTCGCTTTCAGCGCGTGCAGCCTGTTCGAGATTGACAATTACGATGCGCCGGGAGAGACAATTCAGGGAGAGGTTGTCGACGTGGCAACAGGCGACCCTGTTCTGACCGACCAGGGTAGCGAAGGTATTCGCGTTCGCCTTACCGAATTGAGTTGGGGCGATAATGCGGTTCACAATCCGGACTTCTTTTGCCGTCCGGATGGTACGTTCCGGAACACCAAACTCTTCAAAGGGACGTATAATGTTCAGATTGATGGTCCATTCATCCCTTTGATTCGCGAAGACGATCGTGGGGTACCCCTGGCCGACGAGACAAAAACCGTTGAGGTCGACGGTGTCACCGATGTGCGGTTTGAAGTGCAGCCCTTCCTGAAAGTGGAATGGGTTGAGAAGCCGGTGGTGATCAACGGCAAGGTCAGAGCGCAGGTCCGCGTTACGCGTGGGGTGTCGGAAGAGGATTTTCGCGACAAGATCGAACCCATGGGAGGTTACAGCAGCAGCTTTCTCAACGTGACGGATATCCAGCTGTTTATCAGCTACTCTTCAACGGTAGGGTATCGTGCGCGCGATGAGCGGTGGTCGAACGAAATTCTATATACGGGTTCGTCATTCAATGCGTTGCTGGGCCAACCCATTACGATCGAGTCGCGACAGCCAATTCCTTCGGGCAGGATCGTCTACGTCAGGGCTGCTGCGCGTATCAACTTTGATACTCCGCGAGGTAGCGGAACGCGACGATGGAATTACAATGAACCAGTTGAGGTGATGATTCCGTGAAGCCAATAATAGTGAAGTCGCTCGCCTGGCGGGCGACTTCGCTGTGCTTCCGGGCTGATGGTAAGGATTTTAGATCAAAACAAAAAAATGAACAGAGCGATTATTCCATTACTCGTCTCTGCTGTGCTATTTCAGACGTGCCGTCCGGTGCAGCAAGCGGAAAGTGTACAGGACAGACCGAGGGAAAAGACAGCATTTCAGACTTCAAACCCGTGGAAACCGGTGATAGACGTTCGTGCCGATGTCGCGATCATCTACAGCGTTAAGGATCACCACGGTGCATCTAACATGACTTTCGAGGAACGCGTCAAAACCTGGCGCGTCAGAGGGTATACGACACACTTTATGACGGGA
>CAZHIQ010000071.1:0-9695 GCA_964532595.1 uncultured Roseivirgaceae bacterium | reverse complement strand
TGAAAGCTTCCCCCAGTTAGTAGCACTCAAAACTAAAGATCCCTCCCCGCCAAGTGTCAGCCCCCTCGTCTTCGGCCAAATATTTTTCCCTAATCCGCCTCCAAACTGTATCCAAATGCCCGCCGCTACGTTAATGAACCCACCGGAAATTCTGACGGCGTATGCAGGTATTTATTGTCGACGACCACGGACTGATCATTGAAGGGCTCAAAGCCTCCCTGGGACAGTCCGACGATATTGACATCATCGGCTATGCCCTCAATGGCCAGGATTGCCTCCGTTTCTTACGGACGCATAAACCCGACGTTGTGGTCCTCGATATGAACCTCCCGGATACGAGTGGCATCGCGCTGTGCACGGAAATCCTCGCTCTGCACCCTGATACGAAGGTCCTGGGCCTCAGCACGGCTAACCACCCCGTACTGATTAATCAACTGCTCAGCGCAGGAGCGAAGGGATACCTCCTGAAAACGGCCAGTCCGTCCGAAATTGCCGAAGCTATCCGCCAGGTGTACAACGGTCACCTGTTTATAAGCAAGGAGGCCGCCGAAACCCTGTTTCACAAGCCCGTGGCTACCCCCACGCTTACCCGGCGGGAGACTGAGGTCCTGAAACTGCTCGCGGAAGGAATGACGGCACCGGAAGTGGCGGAAAAACTCTACCTCAGCCAGCTGACCGTGGAAAGCCATCGCCGGAATATCATGGCGAAACTCAAAGCCCGTAACACCGCCATGCTGATCAGAATGGCCCTCGATTATCAGTTGGTCTAACGGAAAGCCTGAATGCTACTCGCCTTACTCCTCGTTCTGTTCCCGCTCGCCGAACCGCCAGAGGCGTTTTCTCCGGAGGTGTCCACCGAGGCGCCCGCTCCGCACGATACGCTAAAGGTTCCCCTTTACCTGCGCATGGCCGATGCCAAGGTAGAGGCAGGGGAGCCGGATTCGGCTGAACATTACTTCGGACTCGCCATTACGCTGGCCACCCGCCTCAATGTCTATGCCCTGGAGATGAGGGCCCTGGAGGAACTCCTCCGGTTTCTGCATCGCCAGCTCAAGTACGATGAAGCCCTCCTGATCTGCGAGCAACTCCGCCGCCGCGCGGAGGAGGCAGACGACCTGGCGAGGTTGGCTAACGTGTTCAATAATATGGGGGTCATAAATCAGGCGCTCGGCCGCCTGCCGACAGCCGCCGAGCACTATATCCACGCCCTCGACCTGGCGGAAAAGACGGGCCACAGCCGGAACCAGACCAAGTTTAATAGCAACCTCGCGTCGGTCTTCATCGATCTTAATGACAAGAAAAAATCGCTCTACTACGCCCGAAAGGGATATGCCCTCGCCTTGAATATGGGGGATTCGCTCCAGATCAGCGCCAGCCTGGTAAACCTCTCCTGTAGCGAGATCATCAATGAACTGTACGACGACGCCATCGTCCACCTGAACGATATCATCAATATTTCCACAAAGCTGGGTCATGCCGATCGGGTACTCGACGGTTACATCAACCTCGCTGACATCTTCGTAACAAAGAAGCGTTACCCGGAAGCGCTTGAAATCCTGCTTAAGGCGGAAAAGGGCGTGCGTCAGTCTACGCCTCCTGATTATCTCCTCTACATTTATCACGGCCTCGCCCGCGTGTACTTCCTTCTCAATGACTACGACAGGGCCCTCTCGTATTACAATAAACTTTACCCGGATGTCGAATCAAGTTTTCCCCTAAACGAGCTGAAGGACATCTATCTGTTTGGCGCGGAACTGAACGAAAAGCGGGGTGCGTTTGAATCTGCGCTGGCCTATCAGAAGAAGCACAATGTGCTCAAAGACTCCCTCATCGACGCGACAGCGAAATCGCGGATTCACGAGCTGGAGCTGAAGTATCAGCATACATTGAAAAACAAGGCCCTCGCCGAACAACAGCTGCTGATCGCAAACCAGGAGAGCGCACTGGAGCGGAAGAACAAGGTAATCGTTGTGATAGTCGCCGTTATCGTTGTCATCTCCGCGCTTGCCGTCCTTGCGATTGTAGTGTACACGTCGCGCCAGCGTGCGCTGAAGAACCGGCAGGCCTATGAGCTCCTAAAAGCCCGTCTTCTCGGCGAAGAAGAAGAACGAGCGCGACAGGCCCGGGAACTCCACGATGGTGTCTCCGGATTGCTGACCGCGGCACGCATGCATTTGTCGTCGATTCATGCTTCGCCAGCACATACCTCGAGGGTTATGTCTCTGCTTAATCAGGCGCATACGGAGGTACGCAATATTTCCCATAACCTCGCGCCGGAGATCGTCTTGCAGTATGGACTGCTTCATGCGGTCGAGGACTTTATTGCGCGAATCCGGCATGACGACCTCGAGGTCGGGTATACGGTGGTAGGCGAGGTCCCACGCCTCAGCACAGCGTTTGAGTTGCTTGTGTATCGCGCTATCCAGGAGTCGATTAACAACGTCATCCGACATGCGAAAGCCACCTATGTCCATGTCCAGTTGTCATGTCTGGAGGGTTTTATGACGATCACGGTTGAAGATGATGGCATCGGGTTCGAGCTGTCGGAGGGGCCGGCACGAGGATTAGGGATTTCGAATCTCGCCTCCCGCGTCGAGGCGATGCACGGTACTTTCGACATCGCCTCGTCACCCGGGCAGGGTACAACGGTGTATATCGAAGTCGATATAACACCCCACCTGACGGAACAGGCTATTGCTCCTCCTCCTGAAGAATTCGTCCAGCCTCATTGAGCCTTAGATACAGATCGCGGTCGTCCGACGTCAACTCCACCGAATAGAACCGCCCATCCTTGCTGTCGTTCACCAACAGGTAGTTGGACCCTTCATATCGAGGGTATTGTTCCCTTACCGTCTTCATCACGGGACCCGGTACTTTGTGTTCGGGTAGGGCATCGGTTGTTGCCAGCCACTGTCCGTCGAGGCCAATCTCGACTGTTCTGAATGAAGTTTCATTGAGCGCTGTGGCGACATACTTGTTTCGGTTCCTGTCGAGAACCCAAAGAGTGACTTTATCGCCATTATGATGTTGAGCCGCAACGGCACGTATAGGCGCCGGGACGCTTTGCTCGTCGACTTTCTGCGCGTGGCTGACATTGACCATTGCCACGAGGAAGGACAGGTTGATGATAATGTTCCTGAGCATAGTATCTACGGTTATTGTCGTTCAAACTCAAATACGTACTCCCCGCTTACGGCGGCCAACCGCCCCCCGGGGGCGGGGGAATACGCGAGGGTCAGAACCAGCTCTTTTGTGGAAAGGCTTTGGACCCGCACTTCCGTACCGTCATCGCGAATCAATTTGTATTGGTTCGGCTCATGAGTCGGGACAAGTGTGAAGCTGCCTTCCGAAGGCCAGATAGGAGGCATTCCGTCTTCGACGTTGTAGGTCTTGTTTCGTTGGATGGTGAGTGTTGTTTCCCCGAACAGAGGCGTGAGGTCGCGGTTGTCGAGGGTCACCGTCGCGATATGCCAGGTCCCTGCCAGCTTTCGGAGAAAAGCTGATTCACTGTTTTCATCATCGTCGCCGCAGCCCGATAGCAGGCCTGCGAGTACGGCGACGAGTAACATCTTTGCGGTAAAGCGATATTTATCCATATTCTTGCAATTACAGTTTAATGATCTTGTGTACGCGGGGTCCCCGGCTGCGTGTCGACAGGCACAAGTAGTAGATACCTGCGTCGAGGTGTTCCAGGTTTAGCTCCATCCGACCGGTGGCGCTAGTGCTTTCAGTGGGGTATACAGACACCGGTTGTCCCATGCTGTCGACTACGCGTAGGGAGGTCGTTATTACTTCGTCCGACAAATCGATGTTAATGCGATTCTTTGTGGGATTGGGATAGGCGGTAATGATGTTCGGATTGCGTTCAACGCCCGTTATCAAGGTGACCTCGACTACCTGAGAAGTTTCGGCCGGCGCATAGAGGTCGTCACCCTCCGCCCGGGCGGTGAGGGTAACGGTTCCGGTTTTCAGGAGTGTGGCGGTACTGCCGTCGATGGCAATAACGGAGGGATCGTCGGATGAAAATTGAATCGGGTTGCCCGTGTCCACGTGTGCCTCGAGGGTAAAGGGAGCCTCACCAAGAATGCGTATGCCGATGGGGGAGAAGGTCAGGGATTGCTCGCCCTTTTCGATAATCAGGTCGCGCGATACTGGTGTGGCGGGATCTATGAGGCCGGAACCTTCCTGCGCGGCGGTAATCGTTACAATGCCGGGTTTATGAATCGTCACAACACCGTTGTTAATACTGGCGATGGAGGGATCGCTCGTCGTCAGGGAAACAGGAAGGCCGGCAGAAGACGTGGCGGTGACTTGAAAGGGTTCATCTTCGAAGCGCCTGGGAGCCATCGCTTCAAATGTAATGCGTTGGCGGATAGGGATGGACTGAACGCGAAGCGCATCACTGATGAGCAGGTGATCGTTCCAGAGGGTGAGCGCCGTCCTATACAGACCGCCATTGGGGAGCTGCATGTTGAGGCTTCCTGGTATTTCCCCTTTTACGGCGTCGAATGAAGCGATGAGCGTGCCGTCTTTGAGGAACTTGCGCAGTCCGTGCTGATCGGCTATAAAGATGTGGTCATCCGTAACGACAACGCCATAATTGTGCGAACGTCGTTCCCGGGGAAGATCGAACTGCGCGACCTTTACGCCCTCCGTTGTATAGGTGAAGACTTGCCGGTGATCCACTTGCTGATAGATGACTACATAAATCAGATTGTCGGGGCCGATGGCGAAACCTTCGGGACTTCTCAGAAGCGAAATCGTTCGAAGTTGGGTACCCGTACGGGAGAAGGCATGGATAGCTTGCGTAACCGGGTCGTTAACATAAATGACTCCGTTGTTATCCAGGACCAGTCGTGAGGCACCATGGATCTGGGGACCGAATCGTTCAATGAAGACGCCGGTTTTGCTGAATTTTTTGATGAAGCCCTGATCCAGTACATAGACGACATCAGCGTCGTCATCGACCGCCACATCGACCGGATGGTAGAACTCGTGATCGGACCCGCCGTACGTTCCGAACGCAGTCGTGAAAGCTCCCGTGGAGTCGAAGGCCTGTATTCTGTGATTTCGTGTATCGGCGACCCAGATGTTTCCTTCCTTGTCGGTTGCGCTGCCTTCCGGAACGTTAAATCGTCCGTTCTCAGCGGAATGGCCAGCGATGGTGTAGAGGTAGGCGAGCGATGTGTCGAATACCTGGACACGATGGTGGGTGTCGGCGAAGTACAGTTTGTTATTGACGATGCGGAAAGCGTAGCCTGCCGATTGCACTCCCTGGGCGTTTTCTGTCAGGCGGTATTCCTGTCTGTACCCATAGGTGGAGTAGTACTTGATTACTTTGCCATATGAGTAAACGTATATCTGTCCCGTATTGTCGGTTTGAACAGCGGTGGGTTCGACATATGCCCCGTAAGCACCGCTTGGACTCGAAACCCCAACGGTGGAGATGAAGTTGCCTTCGCTATCGAAGACCCTCACGGCAGGATTCATTTGTTGATATAGGCCGAAGTCGCATGTGAAAATCAAGCCTTTTGAGTCGACGTGCAGGCTGTAGAGAGAGCCGAATATTCCACTTCCAAACTCTTTTACAAGGTCGCCGTTGCTGTCGAGAATCCTGACGACATCGGAAGTTCTGTCCGCGAGGTAATATCGTCCCTCCGCGTCGAGCGCTACGCTTTGGTATTCACCCGATGCGAGGTGGATTCTTCTGACAAGCGTACCGTTGGTTTCGTAGACATCGATGACATCGTTCTCGTCGTCAACAATGTGGAGACGTTTTTCTGCGTCGACCTGAATTGACCTGACCACAGGATAGCGCTGATCGTTGGTGACGGTGAACATGCTAACGAACTCGCGATCTTTATTGAAGATATGGACGGAGTTTCGAAAGGTCAGCAGGTAAGTGTTTTCGTCTTTGTCGACCGCGACGTCGACAGGGAACATACCGTGGCTGTATCCCAGGTTGAGTTGGGCGAAAGCCGAGGAAACGAGGCCCAGGAATAGGGCGATTAACAGAATGCGGGTAAGGAGATAAGGGTTGATTTTCATATAGCGTGTGTTGATTATCCGGTCGAGAGACCGGTTGATCCGGCGGCAAATAACCGGATGGGCGGGACGTTGATCAATCCACAGAAGGGACCATTTTGTTCTACTCAAAAGTAGGTAGGCGTGGAGGAAGGGAATTAAAAACAAAGCCGAAGCGCTGCGGGAGCTTCGGCTTTGAAGCATGGGAAGGTCTAAAGAGAGGGTCTTGTGAATGACTTTCCTATGCTTTTTTGATCATCTATTACCCTGGGATAAAAGTAGAACGACTGGATGAAAACTTCATTATGCCCTTTCATTTCATCAGGAAAACCGTACATAGCCCTGTCAGGTTTTCCTGACAAACGCAATCAAGTATCTGATTTTTCTTGCAGATTATTTAAATTCAGTAGTATGAAGAAGGTCAATATACTGATGGTTGATGACGAGGCTCTTATCCGGGAGGGGTTACGATCGTTGTTAGAGCGTGAGCCGTTTGTGGGTGAAGTTTTCGAAGCTGCGGGTGCGGAGGAATTTTACGCGCTGATGGCGGGGAAGAAGGTCGATCTTGTGTTGCTGGATATTCGTCTTCGGAACATCACGGGGGTAGAATTATTGACTTACCTCAACAGTATGGAAGTGCGGCCTAAGGTGATCGCGGTTACCGGGATGGAAGGTGCGGCGCTGATTGTGAATTTGCTCAAGCTTGGTGTCGATGGAATTGTTTACAAGCTGGACGGGTACAAAGAGATTCACAGAACCATTGATAGTGTCCTTACGTCTGGTGATTATTTTCCCGAGCGGGTTCGGCGTATTATTCAGTCGAACGCGACGGCTTGGGAGAAGACGCCTGCTGTGGTGTTGACGGCGCAGGAGCTTGAGATATTGAAGGCGTTGGCGGAGGGATCGATTACGAAGGAGATTGCGAGCCAGTTGAAGATGGCGGAGGCGACGGCGGAGACGTATCGGTTAAGATTGATTCGAAAGGTAGGGGTTCCTAACACGGCGGCGTTACTGGCTTATGCTTACCGGAACGGGATATTATGAGGCGAAGTGTTCGGGCGTTTTAAGAGTCACGCTAGCGATCAGGCCTTTTTGGCCGGAGTCATAGTCTAATGTTGCACCGATAATCATTGATCGCATCCTCAGGGTATTATTCTTTCTTTGCAGTTCCCTGATTGCGTTTGATACATCGGAGAAGGCGGTTCCATCGTCTTCCACTTCGACGGTGAGCGATTCATGCTCCCATGTCAGGCGCACCCAGATGTGCCAGGCGGAGGAGTGTTTCAGTGCGTTATGGATGAGTTCCTGCACGATACGAAAGAGGTAGCGTTCCGTCTGGGCGTCAAGCCGGTAAGCTGTGCCGGTGGAGGTAAAGTGTATATGGCAGTTTCCGGGATACTCCATATTCTGACAGAGTATTCGGATTGTGTTATTGAGTGGTTCTCCTTCGAGATTTGCGGGCAGCAATCGCCGGGAGATATTTCGAATCGCCTGGATGACCTGTTCAAACTCCGTCCGCATTTTTATTGTCAGCGTTTCCACTTCTTCCTTATTCCCACCGGCGCGTTCGAGTCGGTCGAGGTAAAGCCGAAATATCGAAAGACGTTGAACGAGATCGTCGTGCAGCTCTGCTCCGATTTCGGAGATTATTTGTTCACAAGTTTCGGTAATGTATTGCGCGACTTCTTCCTCAAGATGATTCTTATCCGCCATGCGCGTAAGAGTTGGTCTTTTTCGCGAAATTAAGGATGGGTGGGATGAGGATAAATATAGGAAAAACGGGTGAAAAACATGGGGCGACACACATTCATTTCACCAGGCGTACTTCTAGTCAGCGGGAGAACACGTAGAGGATCGAAAATCAGGCGGAGCTTTTGAGACTGAATCAGATAGTTGTCAATAGAACTAGTCAGTTTAATGTTTTGATGCCGCTCTTGGTGGTTTTGTTGGTCGTAGTATTGACTCTCTTATACGCATTATCGCAATCGAAGTCGGGTTGGGCGATTGCTGGGGTCAAGTTGAAAGAACGCAATCGGGAAATTGGTAGCAGGGAGGATTTGTTTGTTCGAGGGCGCTGGAACGGGAGGAGGCAATTAGTCGGGCTGCCGACGAGTTGCACGAACTGGCCAGCCGGGTGAGAGGCTTGGCAGCTGTGGGGAGGAGAGATGTACAAGAAGGAGACCTTTCATCGTAATTCTACTTCATTGAGCAAGTGGTAACCAGCGGAGTGGAGTGGTGAGGCGTCGATTACTGAGCGATCGATTGTCTCCCATGGGCGAAGTATTGAAATGCCTCGGAAGATGATCTAACGAAAATACCATGACAACTGAAATGCGAATGCGACTTGGATTTGTTGCCTGCTTAATGTTGGCGTACTCCATAGTAAACGCTAATAAAGATAGTGTTTATACTGACTCGCTGCGTAACGACGTTGCGGATGTTGAATTGTTGCATGAATTGGCTGTTACGTTCGTGGATAATGACAATAGGAGAGCTCTGGCGTATTTAAAACAAGCGAGGACGATAGCGGAGCGGAGGAAGGATAGTGTGTACCTCCTACGAAATTTGATAGCAACTTCGCAGGTGTTGCGACGACTGGAATCCTATGATGAAGCACTGACGCTGTCTTATGACATTCTCGCGAACCCCACCTTTTCAAAGCGAAGGGCCGACCTTGCGATCGTTTACCAGACGATAGGTCTGGTTTATTTATTTAAATCTCAATTTGATGATGCATTGGAGAGCTTTTTTGAAGGATTGCAGGTTGCGGAGGAATCGGAGGATGAAGGTCTTCTGATGTCGTTCACCTCAAATATCGGACTCCTCTATTATCGACTGTCGGATTATTCACGGGCCGTTGGATTTCTTGAGCAGGCTTTGAAAATGACACAAGAGGATCGCGATGTAAGGTGCGGTTTATTGGTTGATTTAAGCTTGTGTCATCTAAGACTTGGCGAGATTTCCGCTGCTGGTAACTATGTGCAGTCAATGACTGAAACGTGCACCGGGGTATCTTGCGCAGTGATGATGCACATAAAGTATTCTCAGGGCCTTTACAATTTGAAAATTGCTCAGTACGGCCAGGCCAAGAGGCATTTTTTTGAGTCTCTATTTCTCGCAAGAAATCTTAGTGTTCGCAGGATGGAAATTGACAACTTGTTTTCAATTGCTGATGCTGAGATCGAATTGGGAAATTTTCTGGAGGCCAAGGTTATGTTGGACGCAGCAGATCGACTGATAAATGAGGGAACCCCGTTTATGAAGGAGGTGTTGATGGTCTATAAACGATACATTCGTCTCTACGAGGAGATGAATGACTCTGAGGAGTTGGCAAAATACCAAAGGAAGTACATTACTTTGAGGGATCGAGTTTATAGTGACTCATTAACTCTGAGTCTTATGCGTCTCGAGGCATCATTTGTTGAACGCGAGAACCTGAAACGGATCGCGATGCAGGAGGAATTGCTCATTTCTAAAGACGAAGCTCTTCGATGGCAACGGGTGTCAAGTATTGGGCTTTTTTTGTTGGCTTTGTTGGTGGTGGGGTTCCTTTTGCTGATTTACAGAGATCTTCGTCGAAGCCGAAAAACGAAGGACCTGCTAACAAGAAAAGTGAGGGAGAGGACTAGAGAGTTGCAGGAACAACATGTTCAAATGCATAATCTTATGCG
>CAZHIQ010000070.1:8946-10470 GCA_964532595.1 uncultured Roseivirgaceae bacterium | reverse complement strand
CCTCAACAAACTCAAAAACATCTTCTCGCAGAATTTTGTCGGGGTTGGATTGTCGTTTTTTTGCGAGGTGAAGTTTTTCGTCGATCATCTGGCCTGAGAAGATCATCGCGCCGCCAACGAAGGGATCATTGATTACGATTTCAATTTGATTGTCGTACATCACCGTTATTTCCCCGCGATACCGGTAGTTGTCCTCAAGATAGGGATTGAAGTTGTCCCTCGGACCGAGGTAGTAGCCGACTCTCTTTTCGGGAAGGTAAAAGCAGAGAAAGGCGAAGTCTGTCCACGTGAATTCGGCGCCGCCGTGCTTCTCGGTGCCCTTGTATCCGGTGACGCTACGATAGATCCCTTTTTTGAGGTTCATGGTTATTCTTTCGATGTCGGGTCTTGTAAGACGAAAGTGTCGTCGGTTAATATTGTTGCAGGATCGCTTTCCCGGGTCATGCGAAGCTTTAAGGTGTCGCCGTCGATCGTTCCCTCGAAGACGATCCGGTCATTAAGGAAGTCGTCATCAATATTTATGACAATGTCGTTGCTTTGCCGGGCAACGATCCGGCCCCGATACTTGAACGATTTTCGGAACCAGGGTCCCCATTGATTTTCGCCCGCGATGTAATAACCTACCAAGGGTCGGGATAATAAAGGCATAAATAGCTATAGACGAAGTGACATAGGGTAGCTCCTCCGTGGGGTTCGTGAATCTCCTGCCCGTTCGTCGACCGGTAAACGCCTTGCTTGAGGTTCATAATATTGTGTTTGGCTATTCCCCGGATCGGTTGTTCACTAAAACAAAGGTATCGTCTATAACGATCTTCGCCGGATTGCTTTGTCGGGTCATTTGAAGATTTAATTTATCGTCCTGAATTGTCCCTTCGAATATCATCCGGTCGCCCAGAAATGCGTCTTCAATGTGTACGACGATTCTGTTGTTCTCGTGATTAACAATCCGACCCTGATAGTCGAACGACTTGGTATAATATTGCTGCAGCTCACCCGGTCCTGCGCTGAAATAGCCGACAAATGATTCCGGTACATAAAAGCAGAGGTAGCTATAGAAGACATGCCTCAAGGAAGCGCCTCCATGCTGCTCCAGAACGTCCGTTCCTTTTTCTGACCGATAAACACCTGGTTTGAGGTTCATGTTGCTAATATATTAATATCTGCACGTTAGCCGTAGTTGTTGCGTAGAGGTAATATATGCGTGGCTTTCATCAGGGCGACCACGGGCCGAAATGCTTTGAAGCTGCGCTCCTCTCATGGGGGTTAATGGTGGGTCGCTAATAGCCTTGAAGCCGGCTTCAGCCGGCTTTAGGAATTGCTTTTCTGCGTGTTGTCCTGACTGCACTAACTCTGGTGCCTGTGTTATGTTGTTATGGATTTGTTTCACTGTGTGTCCGCATTTCAACAGCCTCCGGCTTCAGCCGGAGGATTGATATAATGTCCGTTAGCTCGCTGTATTGCGGTGCGTGCGCCCTGGTCATTGGGCTGCATCAAGGATGTTATTAACCGCGTTGCTATCCTCAG
>CAZHIQ010000070.1:0-8846 GCA_964532595.1 uncultured Roseivirgaceae bacterium | reverse complement strand
CTGCGTGTTGTCCTGGCTGCACTGACTCTGGTACCTGTATTATGTCATTATGGATTTGCTCCACTGTGTGTCCGCGTTTCAATAGCCTCCGGCTTCAGCCGGAGGACAGAATAATAAAGGCGACCATAGCGACTACCAAATCAAGTCCCCAAGATCAAGGGTGTTAAGATCAATTGTTTCCCCGTTTACCAAACGGGCATGTTGAATTCCATTTTCCCTTAGATATCTTATTTCGCGGGCGTATCCTGTGGCTGTCCTGGTAATCTCATCGTTTTTCGGGTTGAACACTCTCAACACCCGCGACTTCCTCGGATCGGTGACAAGGAGCACCTCGGTGTTCTGTGGATTTCTAAGGATCACATCAAGAAAGGGTTTATTGTATCGATCGAAGAAGGCGGCTGGCTCGACCATAGCACTCGGTATATTTAGCACATGGATACTGCCGGGACGAAGTTCAAACACATCGTCTGCAAAAGAATAATTCTTTAAAATACCCAGTTCCCTGATGATGTCGTCGGTTCCAATTTCGCCGGTTACTCCGGGGACGGAATTGGGATCGTATTTTCCCAGGATAACGTTCGGCTTGTCACGGGCCAAAGGGATGTGCTTACCTTTAACAACAACGGAACTGCTTCCTCCGGGTAGGCCGTGGATTGTTCTCATTTGACGAAGGACGTTTTCATAGTCGCCACTTATCATTTTGTCTTCGTCCAGTGCAAAGGAAAGAAACCTCCTCTCCTCCACATCAGCGAAGATGACGCGCCCGGTGGAGGGATCGTGTTTGAGTACGTATTTTCCGTCCGAGCTCGCTACAATCTTGAATGCCGGGTCGCTGCTTTTCCAGAAGTCGGCGGCGTTGTAATACTTTCCATCGAGTGCCCGGAGCCGTCGGAACTTCCCTGCCGCATTCATCTCCGACATAATCGACGCAATCCGAGGATTGACGCCGAAAACCTCGCGCGCAAATCGTCCAAGGGTCTCTTTGGGTGCTTTGCTGAGTGCGCTTAGTCCGCGCTTGATGCGCGTGACTTTGGTTGCGGCTCCTATGCCGGGAACAACGACGGAGGCTACAGGAATTACAAGCCGACCGCGCTCATACCGTCCCGTGTTGTCTTCCTCGGAGAGCACGTCGAGATATTCCTCTATTTCTTTAATGACGGTCTGGGCAATCCCTTTGATCTCTTCCCAGTTGGTCACCAACTCATAGAGTTCGGCGATGTTTGCCCGCAACTCGATCGCTTCGTTGCAGTACTCGACACGGTCTTCTATGAGTTTTTTTTCTGATTCTTTACCAAACCAGTGACGTTGAACCCAGGCCCATAGGCCCTCTTCGGCTTCCAGTCGGGCGAGCTCCTCGACAATAATCCGGTGCTGAGTGTGTAGCTGTCTTAGTTCGTCTTCACTGCAATACCAATCGCCTACCGTGTAAGTGGTAAGGAGACGAAGTCCCAAAAGGTTGTTCCTGAGCAGGAGGACAATGAACTCTATAAGACCTTCGACTTCCTGATAGCCCCCGTCGATCAGTCCGGCCTGAAAGGGTGTGTCCTGGGAGGAATAGTGCAGAGAAGTCGGGACGGCTGCATTTCGCCACAGACAGTACGGGATCAATCCTGCTCCCTTATAGCTCACCCATCCCTCACTCTTACACTGATTAAAGAAGTCGTAAACCGTTCTTAACTCCTCTAAAGCTTTGCGGGCATCGTCGCCCTGCAGCGCAGTGGCGAATTGCTGAAAGGCAAGGCTGTTTAACTCTCCCTCTTCGTCATCTTCAAAGAGACCGACTACCTTCGCGGGATTGTGAATCTGGTCCCATTGGTACTTGTTTAGCGCCAGGCCATCGCTGTAGTCCATCAGGTTGTCGGTTGTACCAACGGGGAGGGAGAACGATTGAAAGGGGTGACGCAGATTGAAGGCTCCGTGTCCGAGTTCATGGGCAATGGTTTTCAGAAAGTCGGCGTTGTCGCCGCTGTGCGGGTCGACGAAAACAAAGCCGGCGGGGCGACTGCGTGGCATGTAGCCGAGCAAGTCGGGGTCGGTGGAACGGTTCGCGAGAAAAAGGTAGAATACGTGTTGCTGAAAGCGGCCATAGGCACGAAGAATCGCCTTCATTCCGTTCGTGTATGACGAGAAAGCTCCCCTCGAGGTAACGTCAACGGTTTCGCCCTGCTGAGTGTGGACTGCTTCGCCTGTTGTTACGGACCATGTTACAACGGCTTGGCTATACACGTTGTTAAGATGGTTCGCGACATCGGCAGACGTAAGTCCCGCTGGAAGGGAAGTCCCGTTTACGGGCACAAGTACCAGTTGGAAGTGTTGCGGCCGATAGGTGACGGTGTTGATTTTACCGACGACAACAGGAGGGATGGTGTCGGACGGAGCCTCCAGGGCCACGAGCTCTTCTTCCCAACCGTGTGCACGTCCCGCAATGTTGAGAGTGAATTCGTTTCCAACGACAATCAATGGCGAGACGGGTGTATCTCCGAGGCGAAAGCGAAGACTACCGGTGTTGCCGTCAGCACTCTCGTATCGACCTTCCACTGCATCGGGGCGGCTATCGGACAATGCTTTCCATGAGATAACTTCGCCATTCTCTTCCTGATAGAAGTGACGCAATGGACTGTAGGTAAATTCGTCGAAGCCGTATCGTGCTACTCCTTTGTGAAATCGAAACTTTATGTCATATGTGCGTCGTCCGCGCTCGCGTGTAGCCTGCGCCTGGGCTGCAGTGGTCTTTGCAATGTTTCCATTGGCGTCGACGACATAGCCGTTGCCGACAGCATCGGTCAGGGCATAACGCGTTCCACCCTCGAGCGTCTGTTGCCCGCCATCGGAGGTGACAACAACCACGTCGCCGTTGTCATCCAACGACACTGAAACGATGGCAGCTTCTTCTACAGCGATGAGTGAGTCCGTGCTGGCTACGGTAATGTTCAGTTGTCCCGTTTGTACGACAGGTACCTCTGCTGATTCGGGAGGATTCTCAAATTGAAGGAGTGAGTTTGATGTAGCCTTCCAGCGGGAATGAATGGTTCCGCTGGTGAGCCAGAACCTGTCGTTGACGCGGATACTTTCAAACGTCACGGGTACGCGCACTTCGTTGAGCCAGGGGATGATGGCGAGTCCCGATCCGTGGTATCGCGTTCCAACCTGGGCCACGTCACGGACCAATACTTGGTATCCCCCTGCGTGAATAGTGTCGTTAACGGCCAGAGGGAATACCGGAGGACTATCATGAGGGGGAGGCGGTGGAGGGACGTCGCGGCAGACAAAGGGTTCCGCTTCAGGGGGAAGGGTTTTGTAGATCTGTATCGGTCCGTATTCGCTCTCCTGCAGGTCGTTCTCGGTGCGCAGTCGGACTTCGTATTCGGTGTTCGATGAAAGGTGATAGATCGTTTTATCGGTAAAGCGTGTCCAGTGTTCATACCAGGTTAGTTGAGTCCGGTTATGTCGCGGACGGTATTGAAGGCGATAGCGGACGGGTTGGGGAAAGTCGACGGCTGTCCATCGAATCGCCAGCGTTGTCGGCTTTGCCCATCGCAGAAAAACCTGTGCTGGAGGAGGCATGGCGAGACCGAAGCGGAAGGTGAATATTTCGCTGCGACCCTGGTGTTTGAAGAGGTCGCGTCCTTCAACGTCGCGGGCCGTGACCTGCCAGGCGTATTTCCGCCCGGGAAGGAGGGGAGGTTCGCCCGGGCCATAGAGCAACTGAGGTTGATCGACGGTGGTCGCATAGAGGGGACGTTGGCTGAGAATTGCATCGCCCGGATGGCGGTCGTCGGGCCAGCATTCAACAAGGCGGAAGTCGTAGACGGTTGTAAAAGCTGCGTTGGGAGATGTCGTATGCCGCGGAGCCCAGGAGAAGAGGATGTTGACCGGATCCTGGAGAGAAATTGTTGATGCATTGGCCGGGGTGTTAAGCAACGGAGGATCGTTGAGGATAATCCAGGCTGTAGCCGTTGCTGTATTGCTGACTATTGTGCCTCGGTAGTAGTCGAGTATTTCAACGGTGAAACGGTAGATCCCCTCCGGTAGGCGAGGGATTGCACCGGATGGCGGACGTGAAATTCCATTGAAGTCGAGCGCGTCGGGATTGAAGTAGGCGGCGAGGTCATCGCCGTACCAGGTGTGCGGATTTCCGCCGGTAATATGAAGAGGAGGTCCGGCGAAGTCATCGCGGGTGCGCAGCGTTATGCCGGAGCCTTCGACCGTAAGACGGAGCCGACAGGGATAGTCAACAAGAGTGTGATCGTTGGCAAAGACGTGAACGGAAAGTCTGCGTGATCCCGGTTGCGTGTAGTCCGACAGGTAGGGAGAATACGGAGGTGTTAGCTGAACGTTTACCTGTACGGGATAGATCTGCGCCTGTGCGCATGTGGCGATGAGGAGCGCGATGATGAAGAGGAGTCTCATGGCAGTCGGTTTTGTTTCCTACTTCCGAAACTGTATTGGTATCCGAGCGTCGCCGTGTAGTCGGTCGACGTTGGTTTTTCTTTGTCAGCGAAGGCGCGTCTCAAAGCGACAATACTGCAAGTGAGCTGGTGTTGTTCGTGAAGGTGCCACGCTGCGTTCAGGCGCGCTGTTGTAATCGTTTGGGAGCTTTCGCCGTCTGTCGACGAGGCATTCCAGGCACCCGAAATCATCAGGCGCATGCGTCGATTCATCGTCTGGGTGGTGAGGGAGGCTGTCGGGCCTGTCGTCACTGTATTCGCCCACGGACTACTGTTGAAAGAGGTAGTCGCATTCAGGGAGATCGTTGTGCGGGTCGGTATTAGTGTAAGAGCGTAACCCAAACTTGTATTGATGAAGCGTGTGCCAGCGTGTTGGGAAGATTGTCCCTGCTGATCAGCGGCGTCCTGGAGACTGGCATGAAGACTGAAGTGTTGCCGGCGAATGTCGGAGCCGGGCAGTGTCCAGTTTACCGAGAGGGTAGCATTTCGAGCGATCTGGGTGAACGTCAGCGTGTCGGCGTTTTCGTAGGGAAGGAGTCGTTCGTCGAAAACTGGTCGTATGTGTGTGTGGGTCTGAAAAGTTGATGCCGATACGTTGGCGTTGAACGACTGCGAAGGCGAGTATGTCATCTGGAATGCACCTACTGCCCGCCGCATAGTAGATATCTTTTGATGGTTGAGGTTGTCGTGTTGTATGCCGAGGCTAGCGTTCAGGTTCAGTTTGTTTTCGAATAGACCTACCGTTGTGTTGATCGCAACGTTTTCCAGGTCGTTGTTGAAGTAGTACGCTCCGAGAGTTTTGTATTCAGGGTCCACGCGTTCCCAGGCTATGCCGATACGCCAGGCGTCGTCCTGGTAATTGACTGACGTGCGTATTGCCCTGTAGTATGACGATGAGAGTCGGGGTTTGAAGAGGATGCCTCCCAGGGCGAGCAGGTGGTTGTGATCGGCAGCTTCCGCGCGCACGTCGCGGGATATTGCACTCGTAGCCACTTCGGCGTTGAAATAGAGACGAGCCAGAATCGTTTTTCCGAAAGTTATACTGGCGACTGCGTTTTCCTGGGGAGTGATCTGGAGGCTGTCGGGGGGAGGATCAATAGAGCGGCGGACGTCTTCTGCGCGGAAGAGGATTAGTTGAACGAAGTTGCGTTCATGCCCGAAGCGCGCTTTTATCCCATAGCCATTGCGTTGATACGTCGGTAGGATTCCTGCGTTTTCGTGGGACAGCGGACGGGCTTTGAGCATACGTCCGCCGAAAGCGCTGATTTTCCATTTATCTCCCGGTTCGACATCGGTTCCGACGCCTGCGAACATATGTCCGTTGACCGTATAAGGCGAGAATGCCATGGAGGTATTTCCCGCGTGGAGGCTGATCCATCGCCATCGGGGGTGAAGCGCGTACTGATTGAAAGGCTGTGAGAAGGAAGTCTGGTGATTCGTGACATTAAAAGCAAGCGGGATACTCCATCCGTAAAGGGCGATGTTGAGATTGCCGGATCCATGGAATGTATAGGGTGATCGCAGATTGCTTGCAGATTCCGAGGCGTGGAAGATCTGGTTGACGGCAATGCCTCCTGTCAACACAATAGGTTGGGCACGTCCGATCGATTCGAGATTTTGTGCACATACATATCCCGATACTATCGGCGCGACAGCCAATAGAAATACTATGCGAGAGGGTCTTCGCATGGTGGGTCTTTTTTGATGCGATGGTTAAGATCATAGATGTTGACGAAGCGAGCAAAAAGGGGAGTGTCTGTTTTTCCTGATAAAGTTCCAGAGTGTTGAAGGGTTACGGTGTTAAAGTTTGTCTCCCGAAGGATAGCATCGGGAGGTGAGCTCCGGTCGTAAGGGCAAGGTTGCCGCCTGTCGACTTCCACTTCATCTTGCCTGTTGGCGGAAGTGAGCACATTCTCGGCGCACTGGCTTTAGGATATTGATGGATAATTTAATAAGTGAAGACCTCGTTAGAACGACTTACCCAATTGTCGTTTACGTTTTTGACAGGGGCACGGAATTTTCGTGAGGTTGAGTTATGAAAGTTTGGATGGCGGCGTTATGGGTAATCGTTGTGTTGCTTCATGCGTGCGATGAAGTCGAAACGGCGGGTGATAAGAACAACGGGGTGACCTACATCATTCCGCAGGGGGAGCATTATGCAAAGCCGCGGCGGTCGGAGTTCTTCAGCGACAATGTCATTTCGTTTTATGCCAGCTTCGATAGTTCGGCTCGTTACGATCTTGGAGATGCGTCGCTTCAGAGTAACCACAACAAGCTCCTTGGGTTTTCAGATTGTGGTGAACATCATCATCAAAACAGTGCCCGTTTCGCCTGGCGCTGGTACAAGGATGAATTGCAAATTCATGCTTACGCCTACATTGGCGGTGAGCGTATAACGAAGTACGTTGGCACTGTCGCGATCGACGAAGAGAATCATTACGAGATCCGCCGAACCCCCGACGCGTATGTTTTTGTATTGAACGGCGAGCAGACGGTGCGTATTCCCCGGGATTCATCGTGTCCCCGATCGACGAACTACATGCTTTATCCCTACTTTGGCGGCTCCGCGCCGGCACCCCACGAGGTGCGGGTGAGGATACGCAAGTAGCTTTCGGCTTTCAGTATCCGGATGTGTTTCTCGTCGCGCTGGCCAGTCGCGTGAGTTCGAAGTTCGAGGTTTGAAGTTCGAGGTTTGAAGTTCGGAGTTCGAAGTTCGAAGTTCGATGTTCGAAGTTGTGCGGGCAAGACGTGGATTGCGTGCTCGATTGACTTCTATTTCGCAAGACTACGCTTGTTGTTTCAGGTTAGACGTTCAATCGCGTGTCGTCCGGGTACAGGTTCCCAGATAATCCGTCGGTCCCGCCGACGGCCAAGTTGAATGCCGGCGTCTCGAAGGGTGATTGAGCTTCGAAGGGAGGCTTTGCAGACCGCGATTGTACGTTGGCGGAATTGAGGACATCTTCAAGCGTACAGGATTTTCAGGTTCATTTGCAAGGCGATATCGGAACAACGTATAAGAAGCAAATTGTCCAATTGCTCCTGGCCGTTCTCGTCGGTCAGCGGTTCGCGCACGACATCGTTCATTGCCCGTTTGCGCGACAGAGTTTAGCCAGCTTAATCTTCTGCGGCGCAAACAATTCTCATTGCTACGTTAACCCCGGGTTGCGTCCGCCTCCGGCGTCCTTACCCGGGGCTATTGGTATTGAACTCCTACGGAGTTCTGCTTCGCATTCCTATGAGCAAATTATTTCCATTTCGTACTTCTTCCTTCCCTCACCGCATTGATGCGTTCTCCGACCGGTTCACCACTTCCAATAATGAGCTTTTATTCGTCATTCGTCATTCGTAATTTGCTAGTCAGCTTAATCTTCTGCGGCGCAAACAATTCTCATTGCTACGTTAACCCCGGGTTGCGTCCGCCTCCGGCGTCCTTACCCGGGGCTATTGGTATTGAACTCCTACGGAGTTCTGCTTCGCATTCCTATGAGCAAATTATTTCCATTTCGTACTTCTTCCTTCCCTCACCGCATTGATGCGTTCTCCGACCGGTTCACCACTTCCAATAATGAGCTCTCATTCGTACTTCGTCATTCGTACTTCGTAATTCCTCATCGTCCCACTCGTCCTTCGCAACCGCAAGTCGTCCTTTCGAAACTCACTCCGGTCAGGCGCCTGACGCATTCAAGCTCCCCTAGGGGCGGAGATGTGTCGCCGATGGTGGAATAGTTGCCTTTCGGGCAGATTCTTTGTTATCTTTATAAGTGGCCCGAAGAGTATGCAAACGGGAAGGTAGGCGCAGGATCGCAGGGGGAACTGTGCCGCAGCGCTAGGCCCGTTGCTATTTCCCGGCGGATGAGTAACTTCTCCGCCGCTCGACGGCGTCGTCGGCCGAAATTATTATTTTTGCCGATCAACGATCATATTTAGCCGGGCGTCGACATGCATCGAACCCGGCGGGTTGATCTTTGAGAACGGACGACCTGCGCTAACGATCGGCTACCGGGTGGTAGCTGAAGAGGACCCAAACGCTGAGGATGGAGAAATTGAGGATACTCATCGTCGAAGATTCGCCTGCCGACATTGACTTGATCGAGCGGGAACTGCAGCGCGGAGGTGTGGACTTTGTCTCTTGCAACGTGAAGAAGCGCGCGGATTTTCTCTCGGCGCTTGACTCTTTTAAACCCGACATCATCCTGTCAGATCATTCATTGCCACAGTTTAATTCCATTGAGGCGATGGAATTGTGGAAGGAATATCAGCGAGAACACAATACGAGTATTCCTTTTATTCTTGTGACTGGCTCAGTTTCGGAAGAGTTCGCTGTTCAAAGCATCAAAGCTGGCGCTGACGATTATATTCTGAAGGACCGCCTCAAGCGACTCCCTGCCTCAGTGATGA
>CAZHIQ010000069.1:0-10605 GCA_964532595.1 uncultured Roseivirgaceae bacterium | reverse complement strand
GAGCATGGTTGCCAATACTGAACGATTCGAGAAAGCGATACGAGCCTTTGACGATTACCACGCGCTCGATCCTGTAACCGAAACATGGGACGGACGCATATGGCCGCGCGAACTTCTGTACACCAACCGTATGGTGGCGCGCATGAGGTCTTTCGCCCCAGAGGCCGACGAGCATCTGCAACTCGCTGTGAGATGCCAGCACCTCGGACGTTGGGAAATTCCTCGCGATCGTTTTCCCCTGGACAGAAAGGGTTATCTCCAATGGCGAAACGCTGAAAAGGCACATCATGCCACCATTGCGGGAAAAATTCTCACCGAATGCGGTTACCGCGAGGATGATGTGGAAGCCGTACAAAAACTCGTCCTCAAGAAAGAACTCACCAGCAATGAACGCGCACAGACGTTGGAAGATATCGCATGCCTGGTTTTCATTGAGTATTATCTCAACGATTTCGCTATGCGTTACAGTGACGAGAAAATCATTGACATACTTCGTAAGACGATGAGGAAGATGTCGGGCCGCGCAATAGAACTGGCAGGGAGCATTGCGCCGGAAGGGCGCATCCGGCAACTTCTTTCGCAGGCCGCACGACAGAAATAAGCGCTGCTGCCGCTTCGCCACCGGGAATATAAATTGCAAGGGTCATCGTTTTAACCGATCGACCCGAATGCGTATTTCCACACCGGCCATTTTTCTGCTACTGCTGCTTTCCCCCACTCTGTTTTTACAATGCGGCAGTGAGCGCGGCCCTGCTGCTATCGACACGGTTGCCACTCCTATCGCTGACATCGTCGCCAGGATGGAATTTTCCGAACCCTACTTCCGGCAGAAGGTCCGTCAGAAAACGGAGATCTTCTATCGGGCGAATGAGTACCGGTGGTACTGGCTCGGCTGGACTTCACCCGGGCGCAAATTCACCGCTCTTATGGAGCAAATCCGCTCGGCAGACACGTACGGATTGACATCCACCGACTACCATATCGATATCCTGCAGCATGCAGTCGATACGTTGTATGATCAAAAGCGACCGTCCGCGCAAGATATCTCACAACTCGAGGTCCGAATCTCAGCAACGTACTTTCTCTTTACCACCCATCTGCTCGAAGGGCGGATACGATATCCGGGAGCAAAGGACTTTCTTTGGAAACGAGACACCCCTCTTGAAAATGATATTGCCCTGCTCCTGGAGGCTGGCTCCCCGCAAGAACTGGAACAGTCGCTCGACAATCTGCATCCCGACCATCCGTACTATGGCAGACTCAAAGAGACCCTCGCCCTGTACAACCGGCGCATTGCGGATGATACGCTGGATCCTGTTTCCGTCCAGATCGAATTGAAGATCGGCACACAGCATCAAGAAGTCGTCACCCTCCGTCGCCGGCTGGCACTAAACGGCGTAAGAACTGATATTCATGCAAAGGACAGCGATGTCTTCGACGAGGAACTTGCCGAACAACTTGCAGCGTTTCAGCGCCATCACGGACTTGAACCAACAGGACAAGCAGATAAGTCGACCCTGGAGGAACTCAACACACCCATCGAGGAAAGGGCACGTCAAATAGCGCTTAACCTGGAACGTCTTCGATGGCGTCCCCACCTTCAATCCAAGAACGATGAAATTCTAGTAAATGTACCCGAATACAAGCTACGGGTATTTCGTGATGGAAAGGAAAAAATGCAAATGCGTGTTGTCCTCGGATCGGCCTACACTCCCACCCCCATCTTCCACGACACGTTGAAGTATATCGTTTTCAGTCCGACCTGGGCCGTCCCGCAAAGCATTTTCGAAAAAGAGTTTCTGCCCAAGCTCCGGGAAGATCCCGAACATTTTGCCCCCGAACGTTTCGAGTTCTACCGAAATGGGAAACGAATCGATCCCAGGGAAGAAAAGTGGAAAAAGAAAAAACTCGATCCCAGTGTTTACCGCGTAGTTGAAACCCCCGGCGACCAGAACGCGCTGGGTAAAGTAAAGTTCATCATGCCGAACGACTTCAGTATCTATCTGCACGACACACCGGCACAGGCGTTGTTTAGTCGCGACGAGCGAGCGCTGAGCCATGGCTGCATTCGGCTGGAAAAGCCAATCGATCTCGCCCTGTACATCCTTGAAGAAACGAGTGGCGACCACTGGAACAGAAAAGCGATCACCGAAGCGATGAATAGCGGAAAGCCGGTGCATGTTGACCTCAACAAACCCTGGCCGGTGTATATTACCTATCACACGGTACGGGTCGACGAAGAGGGAAATATCTTCTTCTTCAAGGACATCTACGGTCACGACAGACGGCAGATGCAGCGCTTGACCGCATATGCAACCAGTCTACAATAGCGATCAACGCGCACCGATCATAGCGGCATATTGCTGATCGAGCACCTCAAACAAATTGTCCGTCTTCAGATAACGCGATGTACGCAAATAGGTATCATCAGGATAGTAGGTAAAAACTGCTGTTCCGTTCTTGATGGTATCGATGATCTCCCGCGACAAAGATGGAGGCAGCGCAGGACATCCCTGGCTTCTACCCAGCCGACCATAACGGTTTATCCATTCTTCGGTGGCATACGGCGCTGCATGGATGACAACAGCCCGTTTTCTCACGTTGCTGTTGTAATTTGCCTCTTTCCCGTCCAGGCGAAGACTGTATCCTTTGCTGCCGGTGTACGTCTCCGCCGTCACCACGAAGCCGAGACTGCTCTGATTTGAGTGTTGTGTATTCGAGAACATTTCAGCAAGGTTCTGTCCCGTATTGCGTCCGTGGGCAACGTAGGTATGGAAAAGCACCCTGCGGTCTGTCAGGTCGAGCGTATAGAAGCGCTTCTCGGTACCTGGTTTTGAGAAATCGATGATGGTGACAATGTTCTTGTTATTGATCGCCCCTTCATGTCGCAGTTGATAGAATCCGGTCATCGCCTGCCGGAACACAGTATAGTCTAATCCCAGTCGCTCCACATCCATCGCGTGATACAACGACTTAATCGAGTCGTTGAAATTCAAACGCGTGAGCACTCCGCTAGCGGCGGGTTCCGTTGAAAGAATTGCCGGTCCGGAAAGTCTTTCAACCGGCCGTGACGACTGGAGAAAAAAATACGATACAGCGATCAGACAAGTAAGGATGGATATTCTACGCATCAGGTCAGGTTTTCGATGACAACGAACCTGGGACATCGAAAATTCAACGCCCCATGCGTTGCGTTATTACAGAACATGTAAGATAAAGGCTCCGATTGAAGACCTTTCTCCTTACTTGCAAACCTGTTGCACGCCAATAAAGGCGAACTTGCGCCAAAGAGGCACTATGGCGCACGGACATCATCATCACCACCACCATCATGAGCACCAGAGCTCGCGCAATATTGCAGTAGCTTTTTTCCTGAATACGGGCTTTGCGCTACTCGAAATAGTCGGTGGGCTTTACACGAACAGCATGGCTATTCTATCCGATGCCGTGCACGATCTCGGTGACAGTCTTTCCCTCGGGTTCGCCTGGTATTTTGAACGGAAGTCGCGCAAGGAACGCGATGAACATTACACGTACGGGTACCGCCGCTTCTCGCTTTTAGGCGCATTCATCAATGCTGTAATACTCCTCGTCAGTTCCATATTCATTATCCGTGAATCCGTCATGCGTCTCTTCGTTCCTGAGCAGCCCGATGCAAAGGGCATGGCGGTGCTAGCACTGTTCGGCGTCGCCGTAAACGGTTATGCTCTTTTCAGGCTGAGGAAAGGAAGCAGTATTAACGAGCGCGTTGTAGCCCTGCACTTTATTGAAGATGTTCTCGGATGGGTTGCGGTCCTGATAGGAAGCATCGTCATGATGTTTGCCAATGTTCCTGTGCTGGATCCAATCCTTTCGCTGCTCATCGCCGGCTACATCCTCTACAACGTTTTCCGGAATATGCGGGAAACTTTCAACATCCTCATGCAGCGAAAACCTGACCGGATCGACGAGTCGGAAATTCGGAAAATGATCCTCGCCGTCCCTGGAGTAAAAGACTTACATGACGTCAGATTCTGGACAATGGATGGCCAATACAACGTTATGACGCTTCATGTCGTCGTTGAAGAGACACAAACCGTTGAGCAGCGCGAGCAGATAAAAAAAGAAGTTAAACATCAGCTTCAGCATCTCGACATCAGCCACACAACGGTTGAAATAGAGTCAGAGGACCATCCCTGTTGATATCCTCCCCCGCCGCCGGTTAAATACAACCTCTGATCACGCAGAGAATCAGCCGATCAAATTCCACTCCCGGTTGAACAAAAATTTCATAGATTGGCTAAATGCAACGTTCACCCTCCTCGCATGGGCTACGCGCCCATTTAATGATCGTACTGCTCTTAGCAGTTATGGCCGGCTGTACCGGCGTGACACCGAATGAATCTGCTCACTCACAAACCCATTGGCGTAAGCTGGGGCCGGGAGGTGGCGGATCCACGTTCTATCCCGTATTCTCCGCCGGCAACCCGGATTTCTTCACAGTACGCTGTGATATGACGGGTACGTATATTACAACGGATGGCGGGGCCTCTTACCATCAGGCAAACTTCCCTAACGGCTCGTCAACCTATGCATACGATCCGCGGAATGATGAAACTCTGTACCTGGGCACGAGTGCGCTCTTTCGTTCGGACGACAGCGGGAGATCGTGGACACAACTCTTTCCTCATCCGTCGGCTGTAACCGACACGGTATACCAGGGCGATCATGCATCGTTCCGCCTTGTTACGACGGACACACTCTACAACGCCGACCCAGGTCGCATTACAAAAATCCGCGTTGACGACGTCGATGCCTCGACGCTATACTTCGCCAAGGGCAACTCCATCTTCGTCACCCACAACGCTGGCAGTAGCTGGCAACGCATACCGCTCGGCGAGGAGCCAATCTTCATCTATTCAAACCAAAACTTACTGAATGACACGCTGCTTATTTTTTCCGAGACATCGGTATTCCTCTTGAACAAGCGTACGCAGGAATTCAGGAGAGCTGACCTGCCGACATCGATGGTGCCCGCTTACTCATTTACCGGAGGGCAAAAAGGCGGATCAAAAGAACTCGTGTTTTATGCACTTCACAATCCAACCGCGATCGTTCCAGGTGAAGCATTTGGCGAAACGCAGATATGGATCTCCAACGATGGACAAAACTGGCAACGAACCAGCGACGACATTTCCAATAACCGACAAAACAACGCACCACCTAGCTATTCCCTTATCGCGGCCGCAGAAGATGATGCCGCGCATGCTTATGTCGTGACAGACCGATACATGGAGGCCGACGAAGAAGGTACGATGCTCCATTGGTATGGATCCCTCAAGACAGGCGATGCCGGCGAGACCTGGAAGTGGGTCTGGAAAGGCGGAGGAGGTTCCGGACGATACGGAGTCAAAGACGGTAAGGGTGTAGAAAACCTCACCGATTCCTGGGTGGAAGATGCCTTCGGCGGAGAATACATTCGTCTTCTGGAAGCCGGTGTCTACCCCGGTGACGGAAATATCGCCGTCGTCACCGATTGGTATCGCACGATGAAAACAACAGATGGAGGAATGACCTGGCATGAAGTCTACAGCATCAAGCAACCCGACAACACATATGTCAGTCGTGGTATGGACGTTACTACTGCCTATGGCGTGCACTTCGATCCATTTGACAAGAATCATATCGCCATCAGCTACACCGACATAGGATATCACCATTCATTCGATGGCGGAAAAACCTGGCAACGTTCCGTCGAAGGAGTTCCCGGCGACTGGGTCAACACATGCTACTGGGTGGTATTTGACCCCGACATCGAGGGCAAGCTGTGGTCGGGCTGGTCTAATCTCCACGACTTCCCACGAGGCAAAATGACCCGGAGCCCAAGGTGGAAGTCACGCGGACGCGGTGGCGTATGTGTTTCGACGGATGGCGGAAGGTCCTGGTCCCCCGTAGTAGAAGGCATGGGGTCGGATTCGCCGACTACTTCACTGGTTATGGATCCGCGCTCCGAACCTGGCAAACGCACGTTGTACGCCGCCGTCTATAACAAAGGTGTGTTCAAATCAGTCGATGACGGCAATACCTGGACACTGAAAAACACGGGAATCGACGCCAACACCACCGCATTCGAACTTACTCTGGCACCGAACGGCGATCTCTACTTAACCGTCGTACCCACCCCTGTTCACGCTGAGGGGAAAACGGGAACTGCCTTCCACTCCGGAGCCGTATATAAATCGGTCGATGGTGCGGAAACCTGGAAGAAGCTCCGGGTAAACGACGGACCTCTTTTCCCCAATGCCATCGAGGTAGATCCTGAGAACCCCGGGCGTGTCTATCTCGCTTGCTGGGCCGGTGTTACGCTCAGCGATCTGGTCGGCGGAAATGTTGTCCGCGCGAGCGGAGAAGAGAACAAGCTGCTCCCTATGCCGGGTGGAATTTTCCTTTCGGAGGATGGCGGCGAGAGCTGGAACTCTATCTTCGATTCCAGCCAATACGTTTACGATGTATCCGTCGATCCACGTAATCCGGGGCGCCTGTATTGTAACACGTTCAATCAGTCGGCATGGCGTTCCGACGATTATGGCAAGAGCTGGACAAAACTACCGGGTTACGATTTCCACTGGGGCCACCGCGTTATGCCCGACGTCCATGATCCGGATTTTGTCTACATTACAACATACGGGTCGAGTGTGTTACACGGGAAGCCCGGACGCCCGTAACCCAAAACTGCAACTAAGTATTCAATGAAAGTATATAGCCTCATCGCGGCATTGTCCATTCTCCTCGCCTCGTGCAGCACTCCTTCCGGGCGTGAGCGAGGCGACATCCGTAATCCCAATGGAAGAAATGATCAGTGGGGCTATGTAGGATACGGGGGTGGCGGTGCGATGTTCTATCCGGCGGTGAGCCCCCATGATCCGGACTTTGTCTTCGTGGCCTGCGACATGACGGGATCGTATGTTACTTATGATGGCGGTGAGCGGTGGCGTATGTTTAACCTCAAGTCCCCGGTCGATTTCTTTGTCTTTGACCCCAACGACTCGAATACCGTTTATGCAAATGGTATCGGACTGTTCCGAAGCACCGACCGCGGTCACACCTGGAGTCTCTTTTATCCCCAGCCCCAAGATGTAGCGGGAATTGTTTCCCAGGGCGACCACGCTGCGGAGATACTGGTTACGCACGACAGCGCGCGCTACGACGTAAAGGCCTTTGCCGTCGATCCTGATGACTCGCGCATACTCTACCTGGTAGCAGACATCAACAAGCGTGTAGCGTTGTATGCCTCAGCGGATGGAGGTGACACCTGGGAGGAGGTCTATGAACTCCCCGAGGCGGCGTTGTCAATTTTTATCGACCCCTCGTCACCACCGCACGATCGCACCCTGTATGTGGCAGGCCGAACATCCGTCATCGTTCGGGATCAGGGATCCTGGAGCCAGCGCCCTATTCCGGGCGGTGTACGTCAGGTAACCGCGTACGCGGGCGGTCTCGACCCGCTGAGCAGTGTCTTTGCCCTGTACGCGATCAGTGGGAAGTCGTACTTCAATCCGGAGGGTGATGTCTCCGGAATTTTCGTTTCGGAAGACGGAGCCGTTACCTGGGAAAACCGTCAGCAGGATATTGTACGCCGCGGGGTCGGTGATGAAATGCCCGAGTGGCGGGGCATTGCCGCCAGCGCGCTTAACGGATCCGTCGTCTATGTCTCTTATAATGATTTGAAGGTGCATCCGGACACCCTTGCGCTGGGGGTAGCTAAGAGCAGCGATTTCGGAAGGACGTGGGAATTGGTATGGCAAGACAGGACATGGCGGGGTGGGCACAGCATTTCAGAGAACTATGAAAGCGGTTGGATCAATGAACGTTTTGGTCCCACCTGGGGAGAGAACCCTTTCTCTTTGGGCGTTTCTCCGACAAATCCTGATGTGTGTTACGGCACGGACTTCGGACGCACGACGAAAACCGAAAATGGCGGACGTACGTGGCAGCAAGTGTATACACGTTCCAACGCGGAAGGTACGGGTTGGACGTCACGTGGGCTTGAAGTGACGACATCTTACCACATGGCCTTCGATCCATTTAACGATGATCATCTTTTTATCGCCAATACGGATGTAGGGTTAATGGAGAGTGTTGATGGCGGAGCGAGTTGGCGAAGCGCTACGAATGGAAATGGAATACCACGGTCATGGATTAACAGCACATACTGGCTGGCCTTTGATCCCGGCGTTGAGGGCCGTGCCTGGGCAGCGATGAGCGGGTCGCATGATCTGCCGCGTCCGAAGATGTTTCGTCGGAACGGTACGAAAAATTTCAAAGGTGGAATTGTCATGACCGATGACGGCGGGGCTACGTGGACTCCTATCAGCCAGGATATTGGCGAAGCGGCGATGACCCATGTGCTGGTAGATCTGACCAGTGATCCCGCAGCCCGTACGTTGTATGTCTGCGCGTTTGGCAAGGGCGTTTACAAGTCGAAAGACGGAGGCAAGACGTGGCAGCAGAAGAACAACGGACTTCCCGGGGACGAGCCGTTTGCATGGCGGATTGTTGAGCGCTCTGCGGACAGCACTTTGTTTCTGATCGTATCGCGTCGCAGCGAAGACGGTAGCCTAGGGACACCGGGCGATGGTGCTGTTTACCGTTCCGATGACGGAGCGGAGAGCTGGCATCGCGTCAATCTTCCCGAAGGCACAAATGGTCCTACGAGCCTGGCTGTTCATCCTCGTAAGCCGGGAACACTGCTTCTTTCCGCGTGGGGACGACGGGCCAGTCGACCGTTTATGTCCGATACGGGGGGTGGCATTTTTCTCTCCGAGGACGATGGGCGCACGTGGAAGCAAGTCCTCGGTCACGATCAACACATTCATGATATTACCTACGATGAGCGTATCAATGTTTTTTACGCTTGTGGTTTCAACGGTTCAGCGTACCGTTCCGACGATGATGGAGCGAGTTGGTCGCGGTTGACGGGATACAACTTCAAATGGGGTAAGCGTGTTGATCCCGATCCCCGCGATGAGACAAAGGTGTTCATTATCACTTTTGGTGGGGGTGTATGGTACGGCCCTGCGCACGGAGATGTCGACGCTGCCGAAGACATAGTCCCTCCTATTCCTTTTTTGCCCTAGTCTTTACGGTTCAAGCAGCATTTCTTATCATTTCTTGCCAGTACTTTCGTTTCGTTACGAATGAAGTTGCCGTACGTCCACGATGTCCCCGGGCACACATGTGTGTCCCCGGGCACACAACAGCAAGAGAGCCTATCGGCTTTTACGCTTCCCGGCAAACAGCATTTCAAAACCTTATCTTTTTTGCATGGAAAATTTGCTGTTGGGTATTTTTTTCCTAACTTTTCTTTACAGTAGTCGCACGAACCCTCTAGCCCTTGTGTTGGCGCCAACACCATCGCTACCCGCGACCCACGCATCCGGAAAAACTGCCCGGGACGCGGCATGTTATTTCCGGCGATTAGTTGGATAGTATTCGACTGATCGGACTGCGCCAGACCGAAACCCAATAACTAACAATTATGAGTCGATTTCTACCACGAATCGGCAAAGTGCTTTGCTTTGCCTTGCCGGGGATGTTGTGTCTGTCTGACTACGCCCATGCGGCGTGGCCAGCGGCGAACTCGCCCGCACCCTTTGCACCCGGTGCCGTCGGATCGACGGCTGGTTTTCATGCTTTTTCAAGCGTTTTACAACAGCGTACCGTCTCAGGAACAGTTTCAGGACAAGATGGCGAGCGCCTGCCCGGCGCCAGCGTTGTTGTCAAAGGCACAACCATTGGCACGACAACGGATATTGATGGAGCTTTTACCCTCAATCTCCCTGCTGAAGCGCAGACTTTGGTCGTCTCCTATATAGGATATGAGCCTGCCGAAGTACCCGTGATGGGGCGCACAAGCTTTGACATCTCCCTCACGCCCGACCTGGAAACCCTTCAGGAAGTGGTCGTCGTCGGCTATGGAACCCAGCGCAAAAGCGATCTCACCGGCGCCATCAGTTCGGTGAAGGGCTCTGAACTGGCCCAACTTCCCATGCAGCGTGTAGACCAAGCGTTGCAAGGAAGAGCTGCTGGGGTCATGGTCCTTAATACAAGCGGTCAGCCGGGCGGACAAACGACGATCCGGATTCGCGGTATGAACTCCATCCAGGGAGGCAACCAACCACTGGTAGTCGTCGATGGACTGCAGGGTGTCGACATCAACGCGATTAACCCCAACGACATCGAATCGATGGAAATCCTCAAGGATGCCTCTGCGACAGCCATCTATGGTTCGCAGGGAGCGAACGGGGTTATCCTCATCACCACCAAGAAAGGCAAGCGCGGTAAACCCGTAATTGACTACAGCTTCAATCTAAGCTATCAACAGCTTCGAAATAAACTCGACGTTATGAACGCGTCTGAGTTTGTCAGCACCGTCAACGCCTTTCGCGCAACCCAGAATATGCCCGGAAACGATGTGATCGTTCCGACACCGGTATTCAGCGACTCTGAAGTCGCCAATTGGGCAACAAATCCGGGAACCGATTGGCAGGACGAAGTATACCGTACCGCTCCTATGATGAGTCACCAACTCTCTCTCAGCGGAGGTACGGATAATATGTCATACCT
>CAZHIQ010000068.1:0-10940 GCA_964532595.1 uncultured Roseivirgaceae bacterium | reverse complement strand
CTGGTCGGAAACTACAATCCGGATTTCATCGTCGGGTTGCAAACTGCGCTTACTTACAAGAATTTCTCGCTGAACTTGACGTTTGACTGGCGTAAAGGCGGTCAATTCGTATCGCAAACGCACCGCTACTTCTCGGAATGGGGAATTTCCGGCGCGTGGTTAAAGCGCCTTGTCAACCCCGGCGAATTGGGTGGAGCAATGAGTGACGAACTGCGCGATTGGGTACTAGCCAATAAAGAAAAGCTCCTTTTCAGCCCCGTACCGTACCCGATCGGCGGACCGACGCCTGACTATGGCGGATTCCCCGAAAGCTACAGCGGAGCGGTCGTTTACGATGGAACGCTTACCCCCGGCGTATTTGGCTACCACGACGACGACGGAAATTTCGTACTCGTCAAGGAAAACCTTGGCGGCCCCGGATCGGAAGCCCAACCGTATGCACTCAGTTATCCATGGTCAATGGGAGAAGCCAATTTATTCGACGCAGACTATGTAAAACTACGTGAGGTGTCTCTTGGATATCGCGTACCCCGCTCCTTCGCCTCAAGGCTAAAGCTGCAGGATATCAACGTAGCGATCTATAGCAGAAACATTCTTCTCTGGGCAAAAGATGCCGGTGTAGGAATAGATCCCGAACGTGCATTCCAACCCAGTGGAAACGGCCTCCTGCAAGGTGTAGAGCGTTTCAGCGGATTGCCTTGGGTAACACCGCTAGGATTTAAATTGAATATCACTCTCTAAGCTAAATGCCATGAAGAAATTTAAAATCTATATAGTTTTGGGACTCAGTGTCGCCTTGACTTTCGGGGCTTGCCATGATCTTGACGATCTAAACGTCAACCCCAACGGTCCGGCGCCGGAAACCACTGATCTCAACCTGCTTCTGCCCACGTTTCTTGTGCAAGTGGGCCAACGCGTGGTGGAACTCGGCTATGGCGACCTTGCCGGTACCATGCAGCACACCCAGAAAAACGGATGGAACGGCGGCCATAACAACTACGAGTGGACAAACCAATCACACAGTTGGCAGTCATACTACAGTATCTTGCGGCAAGTCGATGAGTTCCATCAAAAGGCAAAGGAAGACAATCTTCTCTTTCACCAGGGAGTTGCCTTGACGATGAAAGCGTACGTCTTTGGTCTTATCACAGACCTCTGGGGCGACGCTCCGTTTTCGCAAGCGCTCATGGCCGAACAAGGCAGTACGTACTACACGCCTGTCTTCGATCCGCAACGAGACATCTACCTGGGAATCCTTGAATACCTGGAGCAAGCTAACACGTTCTTTTCGCATTCGCCCGACCAATACATCCAGATCAATGCGCAACAAGACGTGCTCTACGGTGGAAACGTCACGAAGTGGCGTAAACTTGCCAATTCGCTTGCATTGCGCTACTATATGCGGTTGTCGGCGAAGGAACCCGGTATTGCCGAAGCAGGTATCACACGCATCGCGTCCGACCCTGCTGCGTACCCCATCATCACCTCCGCCGCCGACGATGCCAATATCGGCTACATAGGTAGTTCATTGACGGATTCGTGGCCTGGAAACATGGTTTTCAATCCTGATCAATACGGAGAATACATGCGCCGGAAAATGGCCTCCACTCTCGTAGAGGCTATGCAGGCGAACGACGATCCTCGCTTGGCCGTTTGGGCTGAGAAAGTAGAGACACCGATTGAGGTTCTCGCCGCAGGAACTGAGATCGATCAAATAGTGGGTGGCAAGCGTCAGGTATCGCCAGACGTCGCCACCGCCTACGAGGACCTGGTTGGATTTCCCATCGACGAGGATGAAGAATATGTAGGCATTCCTCCTTCCCTTGCAACCCCGTCAGCTTACAATCTCGCTCCCGACCTCGCTCAGGGTGCCTATAACCCTCACGTGTCGCAGCTCAACCCGATGTACAAAGAAGCTGCAGGTCCACTGCTGCAAATGCGATTGCTCTCGGCCGCAGAAGTCCATTTCATTCTAGCCGAAGCAGCAACCTATAACTGGGCGCCGGGCGACGCCCAAACGCACTTCGAGAACGGTATTCGCGAGTCACTCATCGCATGGGGAGTAGGTGCACAATTCGATGACTTTATCGAAGACGTATCCTACAACGGGCTCGAAAGCATCATTACACAAAAATGGATTGCCAGCTGGACAGCTGCCGCTGAATCGTGGTTCGACTATCGCAGAACAGGATACCCCGAGCTGCAGACAGGCCCCGCCGCTGTACGGGAAGCTCTTCCACTGCGATTCAATTATCACTTCGTGGATGAAATATCCAGGAACACGAGTAACGCCGAAGCCGCGATCGAGCGTCTCCAGCCTACGGAGTTCAAAGGAACCGATCAGACCAACAACAGCGCATGGTCGAAGATGTGGCTACTTCAAGGCACAGGAAAACCCTACTAACCTACCTATACCTAAACCCAAAACAGGCAGCTACCGCTGCCTGTTTTTTTTTCCTACTTCGAAAGCAATTCCTGTAGCACGACTGCCTGATTCCGCTCCGTATCGCGGGCGCCAAATAGCAAGGTCAATGTTCCGTGTACCTCCTCCAGAGCTTTCAACGTCACAAGAAGGTCTCCGTTTTCTGTCAGCTCATCGATATAACGCGAGCGGAATGCTTCCCACTTCTCCGGTTCATGATTGAACCACTTCCGCAACGTCGCGCTTGGCGCAATGTCTTTCATCCAATCATCTACCGCATCACGCCTGATCCCGCGCGGCCATACCCGGTCAACCAGCACACGATAACCATCGCTGGCTTTCCCAGGTTCGTAAACTCGCTTTATCCTGATCATAGCGCACTACCTCCAACAAGCTAGCGATTCGCTAACTCCTCCTCAAGACGAATAGCTTTCGGGAAGAGGATGTTGTTCTCAAGATGAATATGAATGTGCAAGTCGCGTTCAAATTCATCCAGAAGTTTATAGGTCACCATGAACGTATTGCACGCATCAGCGGGCACCTCGTAACGATTGGTGAGCTCGGCGATCCGCATCAGCTTACCTCCCTCTTCCGCGTGATCATCCATCATCATATCAACAGGCGCTTTCACACTCTTGAACAAGGGCGATTGCGCCTGTACTCCCTCCAGGCTGGCCTGCTCAAGCTTCTTGATAAACGGAAAAAGCATAAGCTCCTCCTTTTTCAAGTGCACCGTAAGTTCGCCACCCACGTCGTTGAAGATGTCGCGAATCTCCTCAAGCTCCGGATGCCGGTTCCCGTGCACGCGCGTAATCTTATCAAGGTAGGCGTTGAGTTGCGGAACCTTCTCCTCTACATAGGCATGGTGCCGCTTTACAATGTAGTCAACCAGATCTTTCAACGGCCACGCATCGAAATTTACGCCATCATCACCTTCGGCCTGCACCTTCCGCAGCGCTTCCATCACTTCACCAGGATCAATCTGCAGCTCCCGGCACGAGTCTTCAATGCTCCGGTTTCCATTACAGCAAAAATCCAGACCAAACTTTTCAAAAACAGACGCAGTCTTGTAATTGTTCTTGACGATCTCACCGATCGTCGCGGTTTCCATTGTAGTCATCATTGTTCAATTGGTTAAGGTTCTTGACGGACCTACGAGGCACCGCGTGCGTCGGCAGATCCGCCTTTATGATTAATAATAAGAGACTTTTTTATCCTTTATTTTTGCAAAAAAATTTTAGGCGCGTTTCAGGTAAAACCTGCCCTCCTCAAGCCGCTCAGCGAAGTCCTCAAGAGCCGTCGACTCCAGCATCGACCGCATACCTGCTCGAATCTCCTTGAACTCATAGTGAATCGGACACGGCTTTCGGTCGCTGCAGGCTTGAAGGCCCAGACCGCAGCCCTGAAAAAGCCCATCACCATCAATCGCCAGCACAATATCGGCAAGCGATGCCCGCAACTGTTTGCCCTGGAGATAAAAACCTCCATTGGGTCCCTTGACCGACGACACTAAGTGCTTTCGGCTAAGCCGCTGCAGAATCTTCGCCATAAACGGTTCCGGTGAATCAATCTCAGCGGCAATCTCGCGAATGCCTACCCGAACGCCCTCACGGGACTTGCGAGCGATATACAACATCGCCCGGATACCATATTCACAAGGTTTAGAGAACATCAAATCGCTTTCCGATACAAAAATAAGACTTTAACTGAAATAAAAGACTTTTTTGTCCTTTTTATACGTAAAAAAAGACCGCAGGTTGCTGCGGTCTCCATTCTTAAACGTCATATCCTCCCGTACACGCCAGGCATTGATTCGCGTAGGCATCGTATTCATCATAAGCTGCCCCGGGCTTCCCAAACAGGGTGATAATCCGATCCGCCCGCACCCGACCTTCAGGGTCAAGGACGACGAACAGGCCGTCTTCCGTCTCTTCAACAGCCCGAATAACGCCTTTAAACTCATCGACTTCTCCGGAATCATTGAAGAAAAAAACCTTCCCATTTGTCTGCTTCTCCAGCTGCTCCGCAATGACTTCGCGATAAACCCACTGAACCGGCATGTACGACGTCTTCATATCATTATCCTTTACTGTATGATAGTTTAACAATAGCCATCCCAAGCCCGTTCCCGGGCTGGCAATGCATTACAACTTCTCCTTTACCATTCCGCATTTCAGCATTTTATCGCCGAAGTAAGGATTGCGGATTTCATTCTTCGCCGTAAGCCAGTATCCACCCTGGTCATCGAAGGCCATGGGGCAATACGCATAATAAGCGTCTACTCCGCTTACTCCGAACGCCTTTATACTCTTGTAAAAGCTATCCGACAGGGAGCTGAAAGCTTCCCGTTGCTCCTCGATATCGTCCGACGTCTGGATGGCCTCCAACGCATCTTGCATACCTTGCTTATAGGTCATCCAATCATGGTGAGCCGCGCCGGAAAGCATCGCACCATCTACCTTCTCAAGAGCCTCAGCGCTTTTTCTTGCTTCCTCTCTCACTTCCCCGGCATCGGACTTAACAAACGCCTCCTGGAGTTTCGCGTAAGCGGCAAACCCTTTGCCCAGTTGAGCTCTGAATTTCTCATCAACTTCAAACTGGGGTGCTTCCGCCTGGAGATCAGCGGAACCTGAAGAAGCATGTTCATGACCATGACCGCCGTGGTTATGGTTACCCTGGCTCTTGTCGCCGGAACAACCTGCAAAGAGTGCCGCGGACAATAGTCCGGCAAAAAGCAAATGAGTTATTGATTTCATCTTCATCGTTATAGTTTAATAGTTCACAATTTATGAATGATTCATCGACTCCCAGCCTGACTTGTAATGGCGATGGGATGCCGGCCTTTTTTGAGAACATACTCCGAATATAGCAGATACGCGCCAGTTACGGCAACCGTATCTTGCTCCGCAAGACCTTCTACGATTTCGACCTCACGTTCACTCTCGGCTCCCAACCTGACCCGCCTGGGCACGAAGGTATTAGGACCTGAAGCGACGTATACATGAGCTCCATACTCATCGCGAATGACCGCGTCGACGGGCATTACAAGCGACCGGGAGTTACTCCCGCCGAGCATCACCTGTACTCGCTGTCCGGGATGCCAGGCTCCAGACCGATTATCGACATTAGCCCTCAAAACGGCTACCTGAGATCTGTTCTTGAACTCAGGACTGAGATAGCTTACTACTGACCGTACCTCATCCGTATTTCTCCCTGTAACATAAACCCGGATGGAATCTCCGAGTTTAACCAGACCCAGTTCGCTCGGATACAACTCAGCCTCTACCCACAGGTTGGAAATATCGTCAAGCCGGAAAAGGCTACTGCCCTCATCTACATATTCGCCCTCAGTCACGTCAACTGCGGTCACAATCCCCGACGCCGGAGCAGAAAAAATCACACGTGTATCAGGCTGCCCCTTTGAAAGAGCCCGGATCTGCTGCCGTGTCAGCCCATACAACAACAACTTCTGCTCGGCCGCGTTCAGGATGTTTCTATAATGCCCGTCGCCTGTCCGATCGTGCTGTTCCTTCGCCATCAGGTATTCTCGCTGGAGCACGAGCAACTCTTCGCTATAAATAGTATATAGCGGTTGTCCTAAAGTTATCCGCTGGCCGGTCTGCTTCACAAAAAGGCGCTCAATACGACCCGCTACGCGACTGCTGACCACAGTGCTTCTTTCGGGGTTAACCATAAGTCGGCCGGAAATCGGCGTACGCATCGAATGTGTTGCACTTCCCACGCTTGATAAGGATATATTGGCAAGACGGGCCTGACTACTGGTCAGCATAATAGCATCCACAACGCTTTCTTGCTCCGAGTTGGTTTGCGGTTCCGCGATCTGTTCCGTTTCAGGAGCAGAACATGCGAAGGCTACAACGAGCATCCCGCATAAAACTAAGTTCTTCATCCAATCATGGTTTAATAAAGCCTTCACTATCCACCATAAAATGAGCATTAGCGGCGATTTCATCCGTCGACGCGAGACCGCTCTCAATGGCAATCTTGTTTGCTGAAGCGATTCCCGTCACGACTTCTCTCGGAGAAAAGACACCATTACGCCCCTTAACGAAAACAACATCTTTCAATCCCAGGTCCAGCACCGCTGACCGGGGAATCCAAAGAGCTTCGACAGAATCGGCAAATACCGTTGCGTTTATGAACTGTCCCACGCGCCAAACGTTTTCCTGCCCGGTATGTATTCGAATCTTCGTGAAAGGCTCGCCCGAACTGAAAAACGGCTGAACCAAATCGACCGTAGCCTCCAGCAGCTCGTCGTTGGTTGCTTGCACCATCACTCGGTCCCCCTCTTTGATAAGCCCATTCCATGACGCCGAAACACTCAGCTCAAGTCGTACTGCGGTGGGATTAACAATCGAAACAAGTATCTCCCCTTTTGATACGTAATCGCCCGACTTCACCATCACACCTTCCTGAGACGGATTTTCGACAACAACATAGCCGTCATGCGGGCTGAACACCGTCACTGTGTGATGAGGTTCCTCACGCCGAATTGAAGCGATTTGATTTTTTGGCATGCCGAGGAGTATCAATTTCTGTTCAGCTTGTCTGATAAGCTCGACATTGGAACCATCGTGTTCACGAGCAAAGGCCAGCTCTCGAAGTGCAGTCGCCAACTCCGGGCTATAGATCTCTGCAACACGATCTCCCTTTTTCACCGGTTGCCCATGGTACTGGAGGTAAATATGTTCGACACGGCCGGCCACCCGGGCAGGTACGCTGAAGAGTTGTCGTGAGTCATAGGTAACAACTCCACGCGCCGGCGTAGATACAGGGAGACGGCGAAACTCACCCCGCACGATCGGCATTGATCGATTGACAATAGCTTCATTCGGAGACTGCAACAACCTGACGAGATCGCCCTTTATCTCGACTTCCTCGCCCGGACGTGCCTGTCGAACAAGATCCATGGCGCAGACGGGACATGTAGCCGGGCGGTTAGACACGACGGTAGGGTGCATAGGACAGGTATAGACGTCATTCGAGGCGGATTCATTGCGATTTCCACACGCCATCGCTACCAATATCAGCACAACCATCAGAATGGCGCACTGCTGCCGCGCGCTACTTCTCAATTTCCTTTTCATAAGCCACGATCATTTTGTAGTACTCATCTTTTTTCGTCAGATACTCCATCCGTGCGCTGTTCAGTGCTTCCCACGCGTCGATTACTGCCGGCAATTGCTCGCGGTTTTCCTCGTAGGCCAGCATTACAACGCGGTAATTTTTTTCCAGGGCAGGGAGAATCCTTTCGGAATAGTTTTCCAGTTGCTGACTTATCTGTCTTATCCGCGCCGTCATCGAAGTCAGGCGACCATGGGCCTCCAGGAGAACGGCTTCCCGATCATGATTCATCGACTCGATCTCTCTTTCGATACCTCTCACAGACGACTTATACCTTTCCGACGACCATGGAGCAATAGGAAGCGATATCATTCCCATCAAGCTATATTGTGGTGGCATATTTGCGATGGGTTGCATGTGATCAAACCGAATCCTGAATTCAGGCTTGGACTGTAATCGCTGAAGCTGTTGATTAAGCCGCGTGACGGCGATCCTCGCCTCAAGACCACGGACGTCACTGCGCACCTGACTGAGCGTCGCCGTATCATAAGCAGACGGATCGAAGTTAAACCCCGGTGTGATGGCGGTATCGACTTGCATTGTAGCAGACGATGGCAAAGCCATAAGAGCTTTCAACTGCGCTTGTGCAAATTCGATTTCACCTCGGGTCATCATCTGAGCGTTCTGCACTTCAGCCAATCTTCCTTCGGCCCTGTAGATGCCTCCGAGATTCCCCTGGTTGTAAGGATGACGGATTTTGGCGAGCTTGAGCATTAGCGTCATTATCTCTTCCGCGTCATTCAGAAGACGTAGTCGCTCCTCGTTCACCAACCATTGGTAGTAAAAGGTCTTTGCCTGACTTCGCAGATCATTGAAGCGCTGGGCCCTCGCTTCCTCCTCTACGGCGGCACGCGATCGCAGGTACTGGGCATTGGCTCGCTGACGGGCGGGGTGGGGAATCTCCTGCTCAACCGAAAACATCCACGAACCTCGCGCGCTACCTTCCATTCCGGACTGGCCCGGATACGGAGTCATGAAAGTTCCAGCACCCACCATGGGGGCCATCCAGCTCGTAGCTCCTGACACATATTCATTCATTCCTGCAATCCGGCTGTCGTACGCCCGAAGGGTCGGATTGTTCTGTTCGACCAACGTCAACACGCTATCAAGCGATAACACCTGGGCCTTGAGAGAGTCCGGCACCGCGAGAAACAGAACTGAACAGGAAGCGAACATCAGTCGCAACCTTACGCTATTGAATATCCTCTTAATGCTTTGCACCATACACATCAATTTTTCCGAATTTTCTCAACTCATACTCTTTGACCATAAGGAAAATCAGTGGTGTCACCAGCAGAATATGCGTCGATGAAGTAAGAACACCTCCGATCATAGGCAGAACGATAGGCTGCATGACATCGCTTCCCACTCCTGTTGACCACAACACGGGGATAAGTCCAAAAAGGGCGACAGACACGGTCATCAACTTCGGCCGCAGTCGTTTAGCAGCGCCCGCAATAACATATTCCCGCAATTCTTCCCTTGATATGGTGTCGCGCGAGTTACCCCTCTTTGCCACGAGTTGTTGCATAGCGTCATTGAGATAGATCACCATAACCACGCCTGTCTCTACTGCAATTCCGAACAGAGCGATAAATCCGACCGCCACCGCAACAGAAAGGTTGACGCCCCAGAAATACACCATATAGGCACCTCCAATCAAGGCAAAGGGAACAGTAATAAGACTAAAGAAAGCCTCTCTGATGGATCGAAACGCCAGGTACAGGGAAAGGAAGATAATCACAAGTACAATGGGCAGAATCATCAAGAGAGTTCGTTGCCCACGGATGAGATTCTCATACTGACCGCTCCATTCGAGATAGTATCCCGCCGGCAGCTCCTCCATCCTTTCGTTCAATACTTCCATTGCCTCTTCGACCGTGCTACCGAGATCGCGCCCCCTGACGTTGAAAAGAACGGCGCCACGAAGCATCGCATTATCGGATACAACCATTGCAGGTCCATTTTCAAATCGCAGCTCAGCCACCTCCGACAGCGGGATCGACCCCATCTCAGGAGTCGAAATGGGTATTCTTCCCAGTTGAGGTAAGCTACTGCGGAAATCCTGGGCAAGTCGGGCACTGATGGAGAACCGTTGCCTGCCTTCGATCGTCTGTGCTATCGGCGCACCTCCGATGAGATGTTCCACTACTGTGTTCACATCTTCGATGGTCAGGCCATAACGGCTCAAGGCTTCCCGGTCGGGGCCTATCGTAAGATATTTTCCACCTGTTATGGGTTCCACAAACAAATCGCTCACACCGGGCACTCCCTCCAGGGCTGTCTTGACGCGCTCGGACAATGCGGCGATACTGTCGAGGTTTTGTCCATACACTTTCACTCCAACATCGGTTCTGATGCCAGTAGCCAGCATGTTGATTCGATTGATAATAGGCTGTGTCCATCCATTGACAACGCCAGGTATTTGCAATTTGGCGTCAAGCTCATTAATAATGTCACTCTTGCTTAATCCCTCCCGCCACTCGGACTTCGGTTTCAGCATGATAATCGTCTCAATCATACTCAGCGGAGAGTTGTCCGTTGCTGTGCTGGCGCGCCCGGCTTTTCCCAGCACCTTATCGACCTCAGGAACCGACTTGATGATCTTATCCTGAACCTGCAAGATGCGCTTGGCCTCCTCGTTAGAAACATCTGGCAACGTCACCGGCATAAAGAGAATGGATTGTTCGTCGAGTGGGGGCATGAACTCCGTACCGAGGTTCATCAGCAAGGGGATGCTGATTAACAGCGCCAACACATTTACCCCGATTGTCGTTTTTCGCCATTTGACGCAAGTTCGGATAATGGGTTCGTAAACACGCTCCAGCAAACGATTAACCGGGTTCTTCCGTTCAGCAGGAAATCGTCCCTTTAAAAAGAAAGAGATGATGACAGGAGCCAGTGTAACCACAAGAAGGGCGTCAACGATCATAATGAACGTCTTGGTGAACGCAAGAGGGTGGAAGAGTTTTCCTTCCTGGCCCGTAAGCATGAAAACAGGAAGAAAGGACGTGATAATAATTACCGTGGAATAAAACACGCCGCGTGACACCTGCCGGGACGACTGTTCAATGATCGCCAACCGTTCGGCCTCCTCAATCGGATTATAGTTTCTTCGCAGAAATCTTTTCAACATAGCAATAAAATTATTCGTCCGGATTGAGCTCTTGAAAGCGAGCCGATAAGTGCTTATAGGCATTCTCCGCCATTATTATCCCATTATCGACTATCACGCCGATAGCGAGAGCTATTCCAGTGAGCGACATAATGTTTGACGTAACTCCAAAAGCGTTAAGCAATATGAACGCCGTGGCGATGGTAATAGGAATCTGTACGATGATACTGATGGCGCTTCGCCAGTGAAAAAGAAAGA
>CAZHIQ010000067.1:0-11552 GCA_964532595.1 uncultured Roseivirgaceae bacterium | reverse complement strand
CGCAGGCGTCATTCCCGCCACGGCGGGCAGGCGTCCCTCGTCCCTCGTCCCTCGTACTTCGTCATCACCAGGTTCTATTCTTCATGTAATGATCAAGTTCCTCGCGGGTCATCGGGATTTTATCGGGATTCTGTTTCAGCCAGCTGAGAAAGTCTTTACGGATTTCGTCACTCCATTGCGCGTCGATTTGTCCGGGCGTATAGCGCCCTTCGCGAAGGCGTTGTATTCCAAACTGATCGCGGAGGGCGATAAATTCGGCGGTGACCACCAGATCCTGAACGAGATGCGCAGGAATGAATACAACCCCGCCTTTCCTGGCCAGGACTACATCGCCGGGAAGAACGGTAGCCCGGCCGATGCGGATAGGGACATTGATGCCGCCGAGCATCATTTCCTGGATATAGGAAGGATCATAGCCCTTCACCCACGCGGTGAATCCTTCAATTTTTTCCAGACCTTCCATGTCCCGCACCGATCCATAGAAGATTACCCCGTTTTGCGACTTGCTGTATATGGCGTTTCCCAGGTTGTCGCCGATGAGCGTGCCATCGACAATCTTGCCGTAGCCATCGGCAATGTACACATCGCCGGGACGCAGCATATCAATAGGCCAGGAGTTGAAATTGCCTACTCGCCTTTCCGCTTCGCCCTTCTTCCGGATCACGGTGTCGTAATCTGGTCGCCGGGGAAGATATTGGACCGTTAGCGCCCGTCCGGTGAGTACCTGGTTGTCGCGAAGGAGCAGCCAGTTGCCTTCGAACTGATTGTTATACCCGTGGTTCCGAAGGATAGCCCAGGCTTCTTCCAGGGATATTTCCTTCAATCGTGCGAGAAGGTTGTCCGATACCCGCGGGCGTCCGTCCGGAAGGCGTTCCCCCTTCCATTCGGGCGTCATGGCGATAATCTGCTCCGGGGTGTACGTAACGTGTTGGCTGTTGGCTTGGAATGCCAATAACACGACGAGGAGAGGGAGGGCTGCCTTCATAGGATTGTTCGGTGAGGTTTTCTCCTGAAAATAGCAAAAAAGTGCTTAGAGAGAAAGGAATCAGGGGGAGGCTTGCTGCACCAAAACTCCATGATTGCAATCGTATGCGAAATGTACCGAAGTACATATTGTACCAATCGGTGCCGCGATCAGTGGATGGGTTGGACGTTTTGAGAGATTTCCGGAGGGGAGCCAGCAGACCAGATCTCGAAGCGTTCACCCCCGTTATTAGCCATCCGTCTGCTCCATTTTGAGGTCGCCGATCCTGACTACGTGCACAGGGCTGCGCGCCTTACTTTCGTATCGATTAAAGCAATCTATAGACAGAAGAATCCCCGGGGTCCAGGACTCCGGGGATTTTTCGTTTAATGAGTTTACTGCTTATGCTTTACCGGAATGAGGCGGCCCGATTTGCCTTTGGCATCGCGAACGGGACCGGGAAGAAGTTCCGGGTTGCGCAGCAGATCGGGATTCGTCTGGGCTCGCCGTTGGTTTTCCGGAGATATGCTTATGGGCTCTATCGGAAATTGGCGGTCGTCCGGGGCTTCGCTGGTCGGGATGGGGCCTTGAACGGTAACACGCACCGGGTCAGAGGACGTGGCACCGTTGTTATCCCGAACGGTTAATACAAAGGTATAAGTTCCTTCCGACAAGTCGGACACGAGCAGAGCGGGATAGGTCGTATTGCGCAGCGTAGCGGGCCGGCCCGCGGCCTGCGTCCATTCATACGATTCTATCGACCCGTCTTCGTCCTGTCCGGATCCCTCAATCCGAAGACTGTTTTCGGGTAGTCTGATCGTACGATCGGGTCCGGCGTAAGCTACAGGAGCGATGTTGTTCCCACGCACGACCCGGACGGTCACATCATCGGAAGCCTTGATGTTGTCGTCGTCCGTCACCGTCAGACGGAATATATACGTTCCTTCCTGAAGTCCGGAGACCGCCAGCACCGACGATTGACTGCCGGAGAGCTGCGCAGCAGGACCGGATACCTGAGTCCAATGATAGCCGACAATAGAGCCGTCGTCTTCACCGCTCCCGCGCAACTGTACATGGTCACGAGGTAGCTGAACGGTCTGGTCGGCCCCCGCATTCGCGACCGGGGCTTTAGCATCGGCTTCTTCTACGCGAACGGCGACATCATCGGAAGCACTTGCGCCCTTATCGTCACGGACCGTAAGGCGGAAGACATACGTCCCGGCGGTCATGTCGGTGACGGTGAGATTGGGCGACTCCGTTCCCTGTAGTGAAGCCTGATTTCCGGAGACTTTGCTCCATTGGTGATGAACAATCTTGCCGTCTTCGTCACGGGCGGTGCCGTTTAGCTGAACGTGGTTGACAGGAAGTTTGAGGGTACGGTCAGTACCGGCGTTGACGGCAGGGACTTTGTTTGTTCCTTCGTTGACCACGACGCGGACATCATCAGATGCTTTCGCATCGCTATCGTCTTTGACCGTTAGCCGGAATATGTAGGTGCCTTCCTTGAGTCCGGTGATGCTGAGCTCAGGCGATGAGGTTCCCTGCAGTTGGGCTGAGGGACCGCTCACTTTCGTCCATTGATACGATTCGATCTTGCCATCTTTGGCACTGGCCGAACCTTTTAGCACCACGCTGTTTTCCGGAAGGGTAATTGTTATATCGGGACCGGCATCGACTTCAGGCTTCTGACTTGAGCCCTCGCGTATGGTCAGTATTACATCGTCATGGGCTGTAGCTCCTTTGTCGTCCTTTGCCGTTAGCCGGAAAGTATAGGAACCTGCCTGCAAGTCAGTCACACGCAGGCGTGATCCGTTTGGGTTATTGAGGGTGAGTGGTGTTCCGGCAACTTGAGTCCATTGCAGGGACGCGATTTTTCCATCGCTGTCTTTTGCTTCGCCCACAAGTTCGACGGCATCAGCCGGGAGTGTAATCGTTTTGTCATTGCCAGCTGCAACGGTTGGTCCTTTGTTTTCGGTGGGCTCGTCTTCGTCATCCGGCTCGGCGGAATTGCCTCCCGAGGTTCCGTTTCGGAACTTCAGCATCCAGTTAAGCACGTCGGTCTCGTTATAAGCTTTATCCCAGATGTTGTGGCCCATGTTGGGGAAGAGCGTCACTTTGGCAAGGGTTGCAGGTCGGTGACTGTTGACTGCGTCTACCATACGGGTTGTGACTGTGTGAGACACAACGCGATCGCCGGTGCCGTGGAAGGCCCACACCGCTACGTTTTCCCTCGCGATGGCCCCTGCCTTGTTAAGCGCATTCGCGCCTGCGCACATCGGAGCAATAGCGGCGAACACTTCCGGATAAGCGCCGGCGGTGCTCCAGGTGCCAAAGCCCCCCAGACTTAATCCCGTCAGGTAGATTCTGCTATTGTCTACTCGTAAAGTCTTTTTTACATGGTTGAGTACTTTGATAATGTACGCGGGCGGCCAGCTGCCGTAGGAGTTCTTGAGTTGAGGTGAGATCAGGATAAAGGGGTACTTTTTGCCCTGCTTCACATACTTGGGAAGACCTACATTGGCGACGCGCGGAAGATCGCGCATAATTGTAGCGCGGTCGGTTGATGCTGTACCGCGTTCAGCGATGCCGTGGAGCGAGATGACCACAGGAAACTTTTTCGAGTTGCCTTGGTATCCGTCAGGGAGATACTGAAGGTATCCTATGCCGTCGGATGTTACTTCAGAAGTCTGCTGGGCAAAGAGGGCAGGGCTTGCCAAAAGCAATGGCAATACCAGAAGGGTCGTGAATTTCTTCATGATCCACTAGTTTGGGTTTGATGTGAATGGAAGTTGACCGGCCTTCGAAGGTGGTACTTGACCACAATCTATAGACGCAGAAGATGGATCCTTCCCGGCCGGGAGCTTCAGGCAGGCTGGGCGCTGACCGCATTTGGTCGAGACGCGGGAGCAAAACAAAATGATTCTGTCACATGTGAACGAATGAGAAAGACGAATGTCTGATTATGTCGGGGATTGGACGTGACAAGGGGTGGATGGATTCGCACATTGGGTTGTTGTGGTGCTTTGTGTGATGGTAAGGCGGCCATTGTCAAAAAGTAGGCATAGCGTGCAGACAGTTGACAATTTTCGTTTCGTATAGTTCAGCGCTCCTATGCTTGCGACGCAAGATACCGGAGCGGGGTCGCGCTTCACATCAACGTAAACTCGGGCAACGCAACAATCTTTCCTCCCTGCAGGGCGGATTCGTGGGCGAGGATACCGACGCAGGTAATGTTTGCTGATTGTACAGCGTTGGGATAGGGTTGTTTGTTGTTGACGAGTGCGTCGAGGAAGTTGTGAACGAGATGGGGATGGGATCCTCCGTGTCCTGCTCCTTGAGTGAAAGAAAGGTGCTGGTGTTCATCCGCATCGTATACGCCTTTCGTTGTGAAGCGTTGAATGGGCTCAGGGAGGAGATGAGCAAAGTCCGGGCACTCGATACGTTCAGGAATTTCGGGCTCAGGCCTCTTGGCGGTGTGAACAACTAAAGGTTCTCCTTCAATGAGTGGCCACTCCACGGATTTCCGGGAACCGTAAACTTCGAAGCTTTCGCGGTACTGCCGCGCGACGTCAAATAACGAACGGTAGATATGGGCGCTTACATCTTCGTTGAGAAACTTGATGTGCGCCGTCTCGATCGCGAAAGGAGAATTGTAGTAGTTGTGTAACTCCTTCCGGATGGTACCGGATCCGAAGCAAGAGACGTATTCTGCCTGTGAACGTGAAAGGCCGAGGACGGGCCCGACGCAGTGTGTTGCGTAGTACATCGGAGGAAGGCCCGGCCAGTAGTCGGGCCAGCCATCCATGTCCTGCTGGTGACTTGCCTTAAGGAATTGCAGCTGACCGAGCTCGCCCTTGTCGTACAACGATTTCATGTAGAGAAATTCGCGCGCGTAGACTACTGTCTCCATCATCATGTATGTCAGCCCCGTTTCTTTTACAAGCCTTACGATCTCTTCGCATTCCTCAACCGTTGTGGCCATTGGCACCGTGCAGGCTACGTGTTTACCGGCCTTCAGCGCTTTAATCGACTGGCTTGCGTGATCGGGTATGGGTGTGTTGATGTGTACTGCCTGAATTTCTTTGTCCAGGAGTAACTCGTCATACGAAGTATAGCGCTTCTCAATACCGAAGGCATCACCGATTTCATTAAGGCGCTTTTCATTGCGCTGACAAATCGCCATGATGTTGGCGTTCGGATGCTTCTGGTAGATAGGAATAAACTCGGCACCAAAGCCGAGGCCGATGACGGCTACGTTGATTCGTTGTGGGGAGGTCATAAACGAATCTACGGAGATTTTTGTCCGAGGGCAATAGGGTCGCCGGTCGATTACCGGACACGCTCGGCGTAGCCGTAATTCCGCACAAGGCGTATTGTGTCTCCGTTACAGTTAATGGCTTTGTCGAATTCGATGATCGTGTACCCCGTGCATACCACGGTGGGTTTTGGTTGCTCTTTTTTTTGTACCAGGCGCGGGATCGACCTGAAATCGGCAGAGATTAATACCGTCAACAGGCATGCTGACCCCACTAAAGAAAAAATGAGTTTCTTCATCCGTTTTATTTGGTGGAACATGGCGCCCCTTTCGGGTAAGCGCTTTTTCGGGCGGGCCTTTTTGGATCCCAGGCGATAGTCCGCCCCGTTAGTTTGATGGACGCAAAAATAGAGCCGAACTCCGGACTCCCCTCAAAAACATATCGGCTCAGAAAAAGATTGCAGAAAAAAACGTTTGCGGGAAACTGTACCAAATGCGGAAAAACGCTCCCATCGACCATCTATCGACGTTGGAAACGTTTGCGATTTTTAGGTTAACTCCTGTAAGGGTTTGACGGTATTTTGCCGAAAAATCGGCCTCCGGAAATTTTGAATTCTGGAAGTTCCTCCCGTGAGGAGTTCCCGGCAACAAAAACGCTCTTCCGCGTATGCGAAAGAGCGTTTAAAATTGGCGTTGAAATCATTATTCACCCCTATTACCCAGCGCCTGGCTGATTACCCATTGCATGAAAGCTTCGCGCTGTTCGGGGTAAGTCCAGTGCCCTGTTTCAAGCGCCAGGTACAGTTCCTTGGGAGCAGTGGTCACGTTGTAGGCGGCATACATACTGGTAGGGGGACAAACTTCATCGTTGAAGCCCCAGGAGTAGTAGCCGGGTACTTTGAGCTGGCGGGCAAAGTTGACCACGTCGTAGTACGCTATGTTTTCAGTCTCTTGGTTGGTGTGATCGTTGCCTCTGAACATGTGAGGCCATCCGCCGGCTCTTCCTTTGAGGTAGCCGGTGAGGTCGCTCAAGGCAGGGTAGTAGGCTGCAAGAAACTTCACGCGGGAGTCGAGTGCTGCCGTGATAATGGAAAGGGCGCCGCCCTGACTTCCTCCGTAAACACCGAGCGTCTGGCCATCGTATTGTGGCAGACTGGTCAGGAAGTCGTTTGCTCTTACGCATCCGAGATAGACGCGCTTGTAGTAATAGGCATCGCGGTTATCGAGGTTGAAGCTTTGATATCCATAGAGCGCTCCCGCTGCCAGGTTGCTGTAAACTTTACTATCAAGTGTTACGGGTATACCATGGATTCCGATTTCCAGCGTAATAATACCGTTTTCGGCTGTGGCGATATCACCGTTATAGCTGCGTATACCAGCGCCGGGAACTTTCAACAGGGCGGGATATTTTCCTTCCTTGACAGGAACGGAAAGGATACCGTAGATTCTTGAGTTATTGCGGTAGGCCTGGAAGCTGACTTCATACACGTTGACCTTTTCGGTACAGCGCTCCGGAAGAAGCGTCATTCGCGCATCCATCGGAATCCTCGCAGCTTCCGCTTTTGCGTCTTCCCAGAACTTCACGAAGTCGGCAGGATTGCTGACGGTGGGTTTGATCGCAAGCGGATCGAAGCCCGCAGTCGCAAGCCCTTTGTATTCACGTCCGTCGATTTCTGCGATCGCGACGCAGCGTAGAAAACCGGGCTCACGCAGCGTTCCCCCGTCGACTGTCAGGGTTCCCTTCTTCAATACCACTGACTCTTTCTTCGTCGGCTGTACTTTTTCCAGACCGATTTCGTAGCGGACTTTGACGTTTTCGACAGGATTTCCGTTGTGCAATACGGTGATGGTGAACTTTGCTTTGTCACCCGTCTTGTATGTCCAATCTGCCCGGTCGGGGGCGACAATTACTTTATATTGTTTTTCAGTAGGTTGGGCCTCAAGGGCGACAGAAAACATCATGGCATAAACGAACCATGACAGTATCAGTAACTTTCTCATATCAGGTATTTTGGTTAACCGGCAAAATCTAGGAAAGGCGGGGGGGAAATCCAACATCAGCAAGGCATAGTTATTTTTTCAGGAGCGAAAAAGAGATCTATGAAAAAGTTGATATGGATCGCGGCTGTCGTCTTGCTGGCGGCATGCGGCGATAATTCGAGTCGCACCGGCGAGACTTCGGCGGCTCAGGAGGAAGAGGAAGTCGACATCGGTTCGGGTGAAGAAATCAACCCACAGCTGGAGCTCGATTCCAGCGAGACGCGGTTTAATGTTGATTCAGTCAACTCGACGGAATCGGTTGAGCGAGAAAGCGAACCGGACGACGAATCTTTTTAACATTTGTATGAGTTTAGTCATAGTCCGGCTGAATCATTGACGCCAACTTTGCGTTTAACCTGCAAAGATACCGGCTATGAAACTCACCGATTACAAACGCCTTCGTACCCGCGAAGAGATTGCGAACGCCGTTAGTCATGGCATTGGTGTTGTGTTGGCTCTGGCGGGATGTTTATTTCTCGTACTGACGGCCACTCCCCAGCAGGCGGTGTGGTTCGCGATCTACGGCGTGTCGCTGGTAGGTCTGTATCTGGCCTCTACGTTGTACCACAGCCTGATGTTCACGCGTATGCGTACTGCTTTGCGCAAGCTCGATCATATTGCCATATTCTTTCTTATCGCCGGCACGTACACTCCGTACTGCGTCATCACGCTGGGCGATTGGACCGGCTGGGCAATTTTCGCCAGTGTGTGGACGCTGGCGATCGGGGGGGCGGTATTTAAAATTTTCTTTACAGGCCGGATGGAATGGCTTTCGCTGACCTTGTACATCCTGATGGGCTGGATAGGACTGCTGGCCATTATCCCGATTTATAAGGCCCTTTCGACGGAAGGTTTTGTGTTGCTTATTCTCGGTGGATTGGCCTACACCGCCGGAACGTGGTTCTACGCGCGTTCATCACGGCCTTTTCAGCATGCGATATGGCACTTGTTTGTGCTTGCAGGCAGCGTACTGCATTTCATGTCGGTGACAACGCTCGTGGAAGCCGCCTAACTTACGAGCCCAAGCCGCGCCTGAAAGATTCCCGCGATGCTCCGCGCGCGCATTTTGATTTCTTCGGCTTTATCTCCTTCAAATAATTCATCGACCGTTTGGTGAAACAACTCCAGCCATCGGTCGAAGTGTTGCGTTTCGATGGGCAAGGGCAGGTGTTTCTGAAACGGATTGCCTCTGTAACTCTGGTCGCCCAGCATCATCGAGCTCCAGAAGTTATACATAATCGGGAGGTGATGGGGCCAGTCGACGTGGCTGAAAACGGGCGCCAGCAGCGGGTCGGCCTGGACTTTATCGTAAAATGTGTCAACGAGGCGTTGAATATCGGGGCGGTCCTGGATGTCTTTTTTCATTGTCAAAAGTTAAGCGACAAGCTAAGATAGATGTTTCTTCCCGGGCGGGGTATGTCCGTCCAGTCGTTATGCTCGTGATACCTTACATCAAAGAGGTTTTCGATACCGGCGTCACATTGAAACAACGCATTTACTTTCCATCCGGTTCGGATGTTAATGGTTGACCATGCAGGCGTTGCATTCTCGCCGAACAACACACTGGGGCGGTTCTGTGCGGATGAGGCGGTCCATTCGAATTGGGTATGAAGAGACTTGTAGTCGTGACGCAGGCTCACCAGTGTCTTCAGCGGAGCAATCAGCGGCATTGCATCTCCTGTTGAGGTGGTCCCCCGTGCCCATTTCACGGTGGTGATAGCTTGCACGGAGGGGTGCAGTCGGGCCAGCAGCATGAAGTCGGCGCCAAGAAGATCGGCCCAGGGCAGGGAAGTGTACACTTTTACTCCGTTCGCACCCGGCGTCATTGCGCTATAGTCACTGTTGATTGCTCCTACCATGTAATGGGCCAGCCGCTTGTAATAGGGCGCGACTCGTATCTCCAGATGCTGACCGAAGTATTCAGCAACGGCCTCGACGGTCCATGCTGACTCGCCGTCGACCGCAGGATTTCCCAGGTAGTCATAGCCATCCAGTCGATTGTAGAGGTAGAATCCGAAGCGTTCCTGCAGGGTAGGGAGGCGCTGTCCGTACCCGGTATTGACGCTAAGCCGGATAGCGGGGTGAATCTTTCGTACGTATCCCAGCGACAAAGTGTGTGCACCTGTGGTGCTGGTCCTGTCGAGCGATGGATAGAGAATGTGGAGCTGTTCCAGCCCCATGCCCCGATCAAGAGCATCGAGGGCAACATCGGCCCGCCATGCGATGGCGAGCTTGTTTTGGCCGATGTCGAGGTTTTGTTCGATAAATAGTCCGGCGTTGCGTCGTTGAGCCGAAGGGGCGGTGATCATGTACATCACCGCTCCATTCGGGGGGTACATAAACATCTCGCCGCTGACGGTGTTGACGTAATATTCGGCCTTGATCGTAGTGCGCTGATGATGCACCACATGCGCATCGCCCTGGAGAGAGACTCCTGACGTCTTGCTGATGCCCGGCATATCCATATGCATTTCGACGTTCCGGTGCCAATCACTCATGGAATGGTCAATCTGGTTGGAGTATGCCTTGACGGCTACGTGGTGGAAAAACAACAGCGGAGCGTGGCGGTGATAGGTGACGGCGCCAATCCGCGCCGTTGCCCTATCGACATCCATCGTGAGGGCGGGGAAGCCGATGTTGCGTCCGCGATCGAACAATACATCGGCCTCCAGCGTGTCGGAAGCGGAGAGCGCCCACTTGCCGGTAGCCGCGACGTTATACTTTTCCCATTGCGAAAAGGGAATTCGCTCGCCGCCGCCGGCGCGGTACGCCTGGTTTTTCCGGTAAGATCCGCTGACGCGATAGGCGCTCTTTTCCCGGCTGATGTTGATCTTTCCCGCGTAGTTCATGCCACGCGACGACGATTGAGCATTGGCCGTTAGTTGTCCGGTGATGCCTTTGGAACCCACACGGGCGTCGGCAAGTGACAAGTCAACGGCCCCTCCAAATGTACTGCCGTACATCGCTCCCTGGGTTCCGGTCATCGTTCGGATGAACGATAGGTTCTGAGGTTCCAGGTAGATGGTTACAGGATCCATTCGATCGGTACATGCTCCGAATATCCGCATACCGTCGATCGTTACATTGATCTGTCCGTTCTGCAGGCTGTGGACGACGGGCTCCTGACCATATGGCCCGCGCCTGATGAGTGAAAGCCCATTCATCCGGCTCAGGACCTCTTCGGTGGTCGCTGCCGGGTTGGAGCGGTAGAAGTTTTGCAGTGTATCGTGTTCGAACTGTACCGCTTCGAAGGTCAGTGTTTCCAGGATATACGTCTTAACGCTGTCGTAGTCCTGGCTGAAGCCGACCTTGCTTGCCAGCAGCAATGCGATGGGAATGAGGACGCGCATGGCCTTAGTTTAGAATGACGTCGAACGCTCGTGTGGCAATCGGGGTATCTCCGCGCTTTAAATCGAGCGTCAGCCGCCAGTCGCCGGTCATCGTGAAGTTCACCTTTCCGAGGTAGTGACCTTCGCCCTTGTGTGTTGGATCTTCGTTGTTCGGCGATCCATGTCCCATGCTCGGCATGTCGGGGGTGAGCGTGATGACAAGATCTTCCACAGGGTGATAATGGTGGTCATCCCGGGTGTAGACAATCACGACGACCGGATTGACGCCAACGCGCATTCCCTCGGGGAACCAATACCCCACCAGATAGCTCTCGTCGTCGTCACCGGTGAAGGACATCATTCGTGAGGGATCGGTAGCCTGCACATCGACAGGAAGTGTCGCGTCGAATACGTTGTCTTCGATGGTAACAGCGACATGGAGTGCCCATGTTCCTGCATCGCCCGAAGGCATATTGAAGAGAATTGCACCCGTATAGAATTGTTTGCCATCAAAGACCGGTTGTTCGACAGGACAGCCGTGCGACATGCTGGTCATCGTCATTACCGGACTGACTTCAATTTCGACATCGCGGACCAGGCGGTCTCCGTCTTTAACTGCGAAGGTCACGGGATTGTATCCGGCGAACAGCGTTTCGGCAGCGTAGAGTTCCAATGTCATCGAGTTGTCGAGGACGGAAGAGGTAATAAGGTTTAGTCTGGTCTCCTCAGGCGATGGATCGTTGTTTTCGGAACAGGAAAAGAGAGGTAACATTACGGCCAATAGCCATATCCGTTGTATAGAAATTGGTTTCACGATTGAAAGTGTTAGGATGAAATATGAGGTACGAGGTACGAATTACGAGGTACGAGGTACGAGGTACGAGGTACGAGGTACGAGGTACGAGGTACGAGGTACGCGTGCCCGCCGTGGCGGGAGGTAGAAATCAAGTGATTGGTGTTTCAA
>CAZHIQ010000066.1:0-11655 GCA_964532595.1 uncultured Roseivirgaceae bacterium | reverse complement strand
CAGTGGTTCCGTCGTCGGTTCCACCATCAGTGGTTCCGTCGTCGGTTCCACCATCGGTGGTTCCATCGTCAGTTCCACCATCGGTTGTTCCATCATCGGTCCCCCCATCTGTCGTGCCATCATCTGTTCCGCCATCAGTACCTTCGTTCTCTTCGGTGGTGATAGCCATAAAGATGCTATCGGCGCGTTCGTGGTGTTCTTCGAGCGTTGGCAAGTGTCTCGCTGCATAATCTTTGACACGCGTTTCCGAGGCGGTGCTACTCGCGGTTTGATAGCGTGTAATGGCCGTCTGGTGCATATTGATTTTCGTCCGCATGTAAAGCGAGTCGAAAGTTTCCTCCGATGCGTTTTCAAGTTGTGAACGCAAATTTTCGTTCTGGCTGTTTAATCCTTCGGGCCAGTCGATGTCGCGGAAGTCATTATCGATGTCGCGAAGTTCGTTTTGCGCCGTTGTGTGATCATCGACCATCTGTTGTCCGAAGTCACGGACAAGGGGACTAATTCCTCTTGATACGGCAATCTTACCCATTTCAATCTCCGCGAGATTCGACTGCGCGGCCCATTCAACAAATTCTTCATCCGAATCATTTAACTCCGGATCGAGGACGTTATCATCATCGTCGTCATCGCAAGCGACCCACGTCAGTGAAACCGCCAATGCTAGTGCATAAAACCAATTTCTCTTTTTCATACTAACTCAGTTGTTTAATTGTCCGACTTACAGGAGCAGTTCGGCGTCGGCTATTTCAAGGAGCCTGGCTCCTTGCTACTAACGGCACCGTTGTATATGAAAAATCGTTCCTGCCTTTTCTTCGCTCTGTAACAGGATTTTGAGATGGCGTCTGTAACGCATTGCCACAACCCGGGTTAAGAGAAATTATTAAAGGCTGGTACCACCGGAATGGTTTTTTAAACGCTCCGCTAAAACTTGATCCATCAATGTATACACTCGGAATAAATGCTGTCTTTCACGACAGTGCAGCTTGTCTCGTGAAGGACGGTAAGCTCATAGCTGCTGCAGAGGAAGAACGTTTCACCCATATTAAACACGGTAAAAGACCGGTGCCTTTTTCAACATATGAACTTCCCTTTCACGCTATAGACTACTGTCTCTCGGTCGCTGATATACATATCAACGACATCGATCATTTCGCATATTCTTTCGACCCATATCTCCTGCTATCCGAAAGGCGTATTGCGGGGGAGACAATATCTCTTCCGTTGAGACCATCATCAGTCCATAACGATGAATGGCTGAATCCATGGGATCCTCTTTTTCTTTCTTACATTGTCAATGCCCCATCTCAACTGGCGGATGGCTGGCCCCATCACTTGCAAAGACGCTTTCTAGGTGCGAGAATAAATGCTGATAAGTGGCATTTTGTTGAGCATCATTTATCGCATGCTGCCAGTGCATTTCACGCGTCACCTTACGACGACGCTGCGGTGATGACGATTGATGGGAGAGGAGAAAAGGCAACGACAGCGTATTATGTTGGTAATGGGAATGATCTGGAACGAATTGGCCAGGTGGAGATGCCACATTCCCTTGGATTGCTGTACGAGCGACTGACAACGCATCTAGGCTTTCTGCATTCTTCCGACGAATATAAGGTGATGGCCCTTGCATCCTACGGAAAGCCCCGATACGTCGATGTTTTTCGCAACATGATCCATGTGGGGTTTGATGGTACTTACACCATTGATGACGTCAGGCTTGAGGATGTACTCGGACCAGCGCGAAAGAAAGGAGACCTTTTTGAGGCGAGACATTTTGATATGGCGCATTCACTTCAGTACGTCTTGCAGGAGACCGTACTCGAACTAACGGAGTGGCTACATTCAAGGACCGGTCTCGATACCTTGTGCATGGCAGGGGGAGTAGCTCTAAATTGTGTTCTGAACGCATGGCTGCGCGATCGTGGATCTTTTAAGAATATCTGGGTGCAGCCCGCCTCCGGTGATTCGGGAACGGCCTTGGGAGCTGCCCTTTGGGTTGACGCCCATAAAAGGAATGCTTCGACCCGTGAGTTCGTAATGGATCACGTTTACTGGGGACCGGACTATGACGATTCCACTGTGGAGAGGTTTCTCAAGTGGGCAAAGGTTCCCTATCGGAAGATGGATGATGTGAGCGTTGAGACAGCGCGTCTGCTTGCCGACGATAAAATTGTTGGTTGGTTTCAAGGGCGGATGGAGTTTGGACCCCGGGCCTTGGGAAGTCGTTCGATACTCGCCTCGCCCCTCAATGCCACTATGCAGGCTCGATTGAACGAGGTCAAGGACCGGGAAGATTTTCGTCCGGTTGCCCCGGTTGTTCTTGAAGAGGATGCAGGGCTCTGGTTCGAGGAAGCCTCGTATTCTCCGTTCATGCTCTTTGTATATCCGGTGAAAGAATCGGCAGGTGACCGGATTCCCGCAGTCCGACATGTCGATGGTACCGCACGGATTCAGACCGTGAACAAAGATCAACATCCGGCATATTATTCACTTTTGCAGGCGTTCAAAGATTTAACGGGTGTACCGGTTTTGGTGAACACTTCATTTAACACACTCGGTAAGCCGATTGTCTGTACACCCCGGGATGCTATTGAGTGTTTCTGGAGTTCGCCCTTTGACGCGCTGGTTATCGGTTCATTTCTTATCGAGAAAATGCCTTACGCGAAGTCCGATGCCATAAGGGATGAAGTCCCCGACGAGGTCAGCCTGGAGTCCTGAAGGGGAGGGATTCTTCCAGGCTGTCCAGAAGGGCGACAACACTACGTGTGACATAGGGGATGTTCTCTGTGTATTCGTGAGGGATTGCAAGGTGGCGTTGCGCGTCCGTCGGCCTCCACCGATTGATGTCCGACCACGGGGAAAAAATGATCACGCTTGGCACGGACAGCGCAGCTGCAATGTGCGATACACCTGTATCGTTGCTGACAAGTAGTTTACTTTGACGAAGAAGCGCGGCGAGTTCTCCCAGTGGAAGATGCCCGAACCGGTCAACGATGTTGATGACAGGGGGCTCAAGACTTTTCTCCAAATCTCCAAGGAGGACACGTTCGTCTTCCGAGCCCGTTAGCACTACGGGGTAGCCACGCTGTTGTATCTCCCTTGCCAGCTGAGCAAAATTTTGCTTCGGCCAGCGACGCTTCGTGTCACGTGCGCCGGGATGGAGACATACGTAGTGGCCGGGTGAGAGCTGCAAAATGTCAAGTTTTTTTCTGATGGTCAGTTCTTCAGCTTCACTAATCGGGAATTCGAGATCAGCACTGCGCGGAGTCAATCTAAAGCATTCGAGAAGCTTAAAGAATCGAAGTACTTCATGGTCTGTATCGGGTGACTCGGGAAAATATTGATCATCAGGAGACCACCCGCCGGGTGTACGCAGCCCACAGATTTGTCGAGCGCCCCACAGCATGCACATGGTATTAGTGATCATTCCGTTTCCTTGCATTTGAAAGACAATTTCAAAGTTTTTACGCTGCATTTCCTGGAGGAACGATACGCAACGTTGCGGGTCGACGTCCTGTTCCGGTAACCCGGGCCATCCCGGGAAGGGAATGAATTCGTCGAAGTATTGGCTGAATCTCGCAGCGAAGCTCTGCTGCCAAGGTAGGCCGATAAGGGTGATTTTTGCGTCCGGCCAGTTAGCGCGGATAGCGCGTACAGTCGGGATAATGCACAGCATGTCTCCCAGGTAAAGGGCCCGAAAAATGGCAATGTTTCTTTTTTTCATTTACCGAAGACGTACGAATTTGATGCCGGCCCCGAGGCATATTTTTTATGGTTTTGGGGTATGGAAAAAATAGGAGTATCCGTTGTCGTGCCTACCTATCGCAGGCCACTTCTGCTCGCGCGGTGTCTTCAGGCGCTTCTCCTTCAGGATTATCCTGGTACCAGTTTCGAAGTAATAGTGGTTAGTGACGGTGTCGATGACGAAACTGCGGCTGTAATCGCCCGGTTCAGGAGCCGCGCGACGGGACACATTTTGTATCATGCCCTTCCGGTGAAGGGAGGTCCTGCGGCAGCGCGAAACGCCGGATGGAAGATGGCTTCGGGTGAATTGGTCGCTTTCACTGACGATGACTGTATTCCTTCAGTGACTTGGCTTAGATTCCTTTGGCGGGCTTATACGCCATACGCGGAAAGACCTGTTGCTTTTACCGGAAACACGATCGTTCCCGTTCCTCTGAGACCTACCGACTATGAGCTGAACATCTCGCAGCTTGCTAAGGCGGAGTTTATCACGGCCAACTGTGCTTGCAGCAGAGATGCTTTACAACGCGTGAACGGATTTGATGAGAGATTCAGTATGGCCTGGCGCGAGGATAGTGACCTTCAATTCAAGTTGCTTGAAAACGGGGTGCCTATTGTTCCGGTCAAAGCTGCCGTGGTAACCCACCCGGTGCGGCGGTCGCCGTGGGGCGTTTCGATTCGCGAAGAGAAAAAGAATATGTTCAACGCGCTTCTGCGCAGAAAATATCCTCATCTCTATAGACAAAAGATCGGCGGGGGACCCTCCCTGTTGTATTACGGTATCGTGGTATCCTTGTTTTGCTCATTGACATTCTTTCTGGTAGGAAGCCCGGCAGCAGGTTTTGCCACATTGGCCACTTGGGGACTATTGACCGGATACTTCACGTGGAAGAGATTGAAGAGAACCGTTCGTTCTCCATCACACATCGCTGAGATGGTCGCTACGTCTGCGGTGATTCCGGCGCTATCACTTTACTGGAATTTTTACGGCGCTTGGAAGTTTAGGGATTTCCGGGTTCCGTAGTTTCCGGGAATAACGTCGTCGATCAAGGGTTCACGATTTTCTACCATAAGTTCGCGTACTGCGCTGACGATCGAGTCAGGTGTGACCCTTGGGTATTGATCTGAGAAGTAGTGGCGTTGCAGGTGGCGCAGTACCTCATTGCGACTTTGTATTTCCCGTGGTATAGAGTAGGGAAGGACTTTTCCCGTCGCTTTCCACGGCGTGTGCTGCGGATTGGTCAGAGCATACAATACGATAACTTTTGTTTGGAAAGCCGCGGCGATGTGAATGGGGGCTGAATTGACCGAGACGAGAAGTGGAGCAAATCGGATCAGCGTCATAAACGCTTCAAGGGAGAGGACACCGGCGAGACAAAAGGCTTGTGGACCAATGTTCTCTGCAATTTGCATGGCTTGCGTCCTCTCGTCTGCTGAACCTGTTAGCACGATCTGGTAGTCGAACTCCTTGATTATGCGCCTTCCTGCTTCAATCCAGTCTTTCGAAGGATATTCTCTTTTCGGTTCGCTGACACCGGGATGGAAGATGATCCATGGTCGTGTTGAATCGACACCGGCTTGTTGCAGTTTTTCCCGAACGGTCTCCTCGTAATTCTGCGGTAGTCGAATCACAATCCGGGGCGATCCGATTGTCGCCCCTGCGTGACTTACGAGATCGAGGTCGCGTTGAACCTGGTGCCTGATCTGACGATAAGGCTCGTCGTCGGGAACCCAGTGAGTAAGGAGGTGGTAGGGATTTTCCCGACAGTAGGCCAGGCGTACGGGGATGTTGGCTAGCATAAGCATCAACGCAGCGGGCAGCGGACTCTGGCTAAAGACGGTGAAGATGACGGCGGCGTCGAAGTTTTTTTTTCGCAACAGCTCAACGATGCTAATGAACTCTTCCAGCGCGGCAGGTTTGGGGCCTTTTACCCAGGACGTGTCGCAGGTGATGATTTCATCCACCGCAGGAAGGTATCGGGCGATGTCGCGTCCCCTTGACGATGTGAGCAGGGAGATGGTGCATCCGAGCGACTCCCGTAGTGCCGTCATTGCTGGTGCCGACATGAGCACATCGCCAAGGTTATCGAGTCGAACACAAAGCACTTTCTTACAATTTTCCCACCGATCCATGGCCAATTACGAGAGTGTCGTGTTGATGTCGAATGCGGTTGATAATTCGGGTGGTGGAGTAGTCGGGCACGTGATCAACCAGAACCACCTGTCCGCCATTTGCTTCGACGACGCCTGCTTCCGGTAGATCGTCGCGGGAATAGTCTCCCCCTTTGGCAAAAATATGGGGGCGTACAGCGCGGATAAGGGGGATAGGCGTGTCGTCATTGGGCGACCCGAAAGCGATGATATGGTCTACCGATGAAAGCCCTGCCAGCACCTGAAGACGGTCAGGTAAGGTATTGATTGGCCTCTCGGGACCTTTTAACCGGCGTATACTGGCGTCGTTATTGAGCCCGACAATAAGAATATCACCGAGGGTATGCGCACGATGCAGATAGGAGACGTGGCCGCTGTGGAGGATGTCGAAGCACCCATTCGTAAAAACGATTCTCTTTCCGTCGGCGTGATAAATATCGCAAAGCTCGCGGAGTTCAGCAAGGCTATTGACATACTTCGAGTGTACGTTAAAAAACCTTTTCAGCTCTCCCGGGGAGCTGGTGCCTGTACCTGGTTTCGCAATAGCTATGGATGCCGATGCTACGCCGACTTCCGCGCTTGTCGCCATGTCGCCTCCGGCGAGCTTTGCGAGCACGAAAGCGCTGAGAAAGCTGTCACCCGCGCCGGAAACCTGTGGGCGTGCAACCCGGGGTGCGGGGATGTGACCTATCAATCTGTTTTCATCGAGTGTTACAACACCATCGGCGTCGAGAGATACGGCGACTGTCTTACTTCCCGTGATTGCTACAAGTTGCGTTATACAGGTTCCGATCTGATCTGCGCGGTCACATTGCTGAGGGCGTAGACTAAGTAGACCGGTGGCCTCGTCATAATTCGGTTTTATACAATCGGGTCGCAGACCGGCGAAGAACGGCAATCGTTTGGAGTCAATCGCCAGATATGCTTTATGCCTCTCGCGCAGAAATCGAAGGCCATCTATGAGTACTTCGGTAACGAGGCCTTTGTTGTAGTCGGAAACTATTATGGCGTCACAGATCGGATAGCACGTAGATATGTAATCATACAACCTGGAGGTGGTGCCTCGATCGACCGGAGCACTACTGCCTTCATCAATACGGGTGATCAGTTGCGAACCCGCTACGATTCTGCTTTTACTTTGCGTCCGCCGATCTTTTTCGGTTATAACGCCATCGGTATGCACCGCGTGCGCTCGAAGCAGCTCGAGTGCCTGCTCACCTGCATCGTCCTGACCGCAGACGCAGCAGAGGAACACCTCCGCTCCTAGCGCAGCAAGATTGCAGGCTGTGTTTCCCGCGCCGCCTAGTTGCAGCGTTGTTTCGTATACGTCGACCACCGGGACCGGTGCCTCCGGACAGAGTCGTGTACTGTTACCCCGAAGATACTTGTCAAGTAGAAGATCTCCGATGACGAGTACTTTCTTTTTGGCAAATGAACTTATCAGGCTTTGATATTTCGATGTGTTGTAACGCATGGTTTTCGTACTTGATTATTCGGACGGCGGCACTGTAGAAGTCGGGTACCATAGCAAACGGATATCGCCAGGGCGATAGAGCCCATTCGGTTTCGTTCCCGTTGTCGAGTAGAATGGTAGTACAACCAGCTCTGTTTCCCGCTTCTACATCGTGAAGGATGTCGCCGATCATCCATGATCCGGATAAGTCAATCTGATGACGGGACGCCGCTTGAAACAGCAGGCCTGGCATCGGCTTTCGACAATTGCACGACCTGGCAAAGGATTTGACGCAGCCGTCCGGGTGATGTGGACAAAAGAGAAAGTCGTCAAGGATGAGATGATAGGGTCGCAGAAGTTCCTCGATTCGCCTCCTGACGACATTAAGTTCCTTAATCGTAAAGTAGCCCCGCGCAATACCCGATTGATTCGTTACGACGATCAAACGATACCCGTGTTTTTTCAGGAGCTGAAGTCCTTCGACTACACCGGGCATTAGTTCGATTTGTGTCGGGTCAGTATTATAGGGTATATCGCGGATCAGTGTACCATCCTTATCAAGAAAAACGGCCCTGACCTGCTTGTCGCTGACGGTACTGGTCTCCATGATATTATATGTCCAAGGTGATTCCCGGGTCTGCATCGACACCGTTGAGCTGTCTCTTTCCATTAACACGGTATTTTTCTCCGATGAACAGCTGTCGTTCGACAAGGCTGCACAGTGTGTGTAGGATGTTAAGGTGTACTTCCTGAACGCGTTGGGTGTTACGCGAAGGGACTACGATGTTGATATGAGCGTAGTACGACATCTCACCGCCGCCTTTACCGGTTATGGCGATGCATGTCATTCCTTTTGCAAGCGCGGTTTGCATGGCACGAATGATGTTTTCCGAATCACCGCTGGTACTGAAGCATATCAGCAGGTCGTCGGGTGTACCCAGCGCTTCGACCTGCCGCGCGAATACTTCTTCGTAGCCAAAGTCATTTGCCCAGGCCGTAAGCACCGATGTGTCGGTTGTAAGTGCGATTGCTGGTAGTCCCTTTCGATGGGCGACTTCGAATCGACCGATGAGTTCGGCTGACAAGTGCTGAGCTTCCGCCGCGCTTCCCCCGTTTCCACAGATCAGGATTTTTCCGCCTTTTCTGAAGCATTTTACCATTGAGGCGGCCGCCTGCACAATGGCGGGCGGAAGCATGTCTGCACACTGCAGAAATACACGAGCACCTTCCTCGAATGCTGCGGTGACAGAGCGGACGTACATTGTACCGTTGGCATCCGGGGCGACGGTACCGATAATACGTTCATACAATGCTGCGATGGTCGTAGTGACTTTTGACCAGGTGAACAGGCGGTTTACACGCAGGATCGCCTGATCGCGCATTGATTTTCGAAGCATTGGTTGATTTACCAGTGTCGTGATTTTCTGAGCTAGTGCTGACGGATCGTTTGGAGGAATGAGAAAACCGGTTTTGCCGTCTTCCACCGTGTACTTAATACCTCCGACCGCCGCACCGATGACCGGAGTCCCACACGCCATGGCTTCAAGGGGTGTGATGCCAAAAGGCTCATACCACGGAGTCGTCACGAAGACGTCGGCAGCGGCATAGTAGTATTTGAGCAGGTCGCGTTGTTTTCGTCCCATGAACGTCACCCGGTCGGCGACGCCTTCGTTCCGTGCGATTTCCGCGAGACGAGCAATTTCCTTGTCTCTTCGCGGATCGATATCGTCTGTTTCGCCACCCACGACAATCAGCTGAATAGCCTTGAGCGGAGGGGGCAGTTGGGCGACAGCACGTATTACGTTGTCAACGCCTTTCCGCGGCACCATTCGCCCCAGTTGAAGAATGATGAAGGCGTCGCGTTCCAGGTGAAGCGTGGCGCGTGCCAGTTGCTTGTCGAGTGGATAGAATTCATGGGGGTTAAATCCGCAAGGAATCACCGATACTTTCTCGCGTGGAGCGTCGTAGAAGTTAACCAGGTCATCCAAGTCTTGCGGACATTCGGCGATGATGTGATCAGCGCACCTGACTACCTCTTTTTCAATGTCAACCCGCTCTGCAGGAAATTTGTCGTCGCTACCCTGGTAAATTCTTCGAATGTGTCCGAGCGCGTGAAACGTCACTACAAAAGGAATCTGAAGCATCTTTTTGATGTCCGCGGCCACCATGGCTGACATCCAGAAGTTTGCGTGTATTAACGAATACTCCATGTCTTCCTGTCGGATGAAGTTTAGCATATTGCGCGTGAACTCCTGCATGTAGTCATACAGATATTCTTTGCTGAGCTTTGCCCTTGGACCGGCCTCTATATGTACGATTCGTATTCCGGGGCGCCATTGTATCACCTGTGGCAGGTCGGCGTTTTCCCATCGGGTGAAGATATCTACATTGTAGTCCATGTCTGCAAGCTGTATGGCCGTCTCTGCGACATAGACATTTTGGCCGCCGCTATCCACTCCGCCCAGGGTGGCAAGAGGTGATGCATGTTCACTTATGATTGCTATCTGCTTTTTCATTGTGTGCTAGTTAAACGAGTGCGATTTTCCGTTGCTTGCGGATGGCTGTCTCGAACAGATCATACCAGTCCGCTGTAAATCGATCAATATTGAACCTGTCCAGCGCATACCGGCGACCGGCGTCGCCAAGTTGTGCGGCGCGATCGGGATGGGTTAGAAGTTCTTTCATCCCAGCGATAAGCACGTCGGGGTCAGTGTGAAGTATCCCCGTTTCCCCATGGCGAATGGTCGTTACCATTTCCGTGGTTGCCAATCCTACAACGGGTAGTCCGGTCATCATCGCTTCTATGACCGCGAGTCCCAGGCTGGTGTATCGAATCGGGTTGAAGGCGAATCGGTAATCTTTGATAAAATCCGGAATATTAGGGTGTAGCACTTCGCCCAGGCCTCCTAGTGATTCATTACCCATTCCGACAAGATCAAGAGGAATATGTCTACGCACGTATTCGAAGATATCGAGTCCGAGACGGCGGCCGCGGGTATCAAGGTTATTGATGATGACGATGCCTTTGTTGTGCTTTCCCGTATAGCGTGCGCGTGGGGCAATAACGCCGTGCTCAATGACGTGGGTTGGCGACTGGCCGCAATCCCACATGAGTCGGTTGAAGTGTGTTACATGAACGACGGTGACAGCTTTATTGTCGACTGTATGCCGGGTGTCGGTAGGCACTTCTTGAGGCGGATCGTGCTCGAGATAGACGGCTGGTGTAGTTCGACGCTGTTCGTCAGTCAGAATTTTATATTGGTCGTGCGTGTAATTTCGGGGGGTCTGGAAAAGAATACAGTCCAGATCCAGTAGTCTTATCCTGTCTTCCGGTACTTCGATCACGTTGTCTCCAAAAGGAAATGTTTCGGCCCGGCCGATGTAGCCTTCTGTCTTTTTTTCAGAAGTGGGGAGATAAATCTCGAAGTTTCCTTTCGAAAGGTAATACAAATAGCTGCCGTGTATGTGCCAGGTAAGTATCCGGAGTCTTGGCTGTTGAGATATCATATACTTATGGTTCAGTATGGGTGAGCCGGTAAGGCGGCAAAAAGGCCACAAGGTCAACGCATTCGTTAATACAGGTTAAAACGCTTGTCGTACGGTAGCCCAACCGTTTCCCAAATCAACCTGTACCCTTAAAATTTGAAACCTGTTCCTGTTTCCCTTCACCTTGAAACACTTCTGACAAAAAGACAAACGTCGGAGTCATCTTTCGACCAATTAGTTCTACAAATAGCAAGCAGCAGCGCGCTTTCTGACATGCCCGTCTCGGTGTAAGAATCACATGAACATTAAACTTCTTTTCTGCGCGCTGGCGGGGGACCTTTGTGTTGTCAATGCGCGACGCAAGTCGTAAGTATTTAATCCCACTTTTAGATGAACAATCCTTATTTATCGCTGCTGTCGACCGCGTGGAAGTTTGCCGGGAGCGAGCGTAGAAGATTTATTCTTGTTTATACGATGTTTGTTGTGGCGACGCTCATCGTTGCCGTTTACCCCTTGTTTTATGGTTGGTTTATCGATGCTCTTCAGGCAAACGGATCGGCGGCGTTGAAAACGGCCGGGATATATGCCGGAGGTTATCTCGTGCTGAAATTGCTTGAATGGACTATGCATGGTCCGGCTCGTGTGATGGAGCAACAACTTGCATTTAATGTAAGCCGTAATTTTCAGGATGTGTTGTATCGCAATATCCTGCAGTTACCCGTGCAGTGGCATCAGGAGAATCATAGCGGAGCGACGATCAATAAGTCGAGAAAGGCACATGAGGCGTTGCGCGCTTTTATGCAAAATGGCTTTATCTATCT
>CAZHIQ010000065.1:6895-11957 GCA_964532595.1 uncultured Roseivirgaceae bacterium | reverse complement strand
CCGGGATTCTGGTTTCTGGATTTTTGCTTCGCAAGGGTGCGAGGGTGGTTTTGGGGAGATTTTCTTTTGCGTACTCATCGGGGCGTGGCAAAGCGCCCATCCGTTCAAGTACGAATTACGTCCCGATAGCTACGGGACGTAATTTGTATTCGTCCTTCCCGCCACGGCGGGCAAGCGTCCCTCGTCCCTTCAAAAATCTCCCCACCCCTTCACCCCATCCGACCACCTCAGGTGTCTTAAAGACATGGAAAAGGAATCCATTCAAGACGGGGCCTTTGGGAGGGCAGCGTCGATTTTGAAATACTTGCGCGGGGAGGCTAGCGCTGTCGAAGAGCGGGAGGTAATGGCCTGGATGAACGAAAACGAGGCGAATCGGAAGTTTATCGAGGCCCTGGAGCAGGACGATGCTTTCCGGCAGGAGTTTGCGTTTCTCTCGGGACTCGATATGGCGTCTGCCTGGGAGACCGTCGCCTCGAAAACGGTACGTAGACGGTCAATGACATTGATCATCCGGTATGCCGCAGCGGTCAGTCTGCTGGCGCTGGCCGGTGTGTTTTGGATTTATGTGAGTCCTGGACATCTCCAGGATGATAAAGTTGCAGTACAGCACTTTGACGTTCCGCCGGGAGGAAACCGTGCTGTGCTCGAGCTTTCGGATGGCTCGATTATTACGCTGGAAGAGACCGACGACGGCCAGGTGAATACGACGAGCGGAGTCGTGATTAATAAGCGCGACAACACGCTGATTTATGAGCCGCCATCGGAGGAGGTCGATATTTCCTATAACAAAGTGAGTACGCCAACGGGTGGGCAGTACCGGGTCGTGTTGCCCGACGGTACCCGTGCCTGGTTGAATGCGGAGTCGTCGCTGCGTTATCCTACGACCTTTCGGGGTAATATCAGAACAGTTGAGATGACGGGTGAGGTCTACCTCGAAGTGGCTCACAATGCAGAGATGCCGTTTGAGGTGAAAGTCGGGGAAGCCACGATTACCGTATTGGGGACCGCGTTTAACGTGATGGCTTACGGCGACGAGCCGTTCATCAACACCACATTGGTCGAGGGTTCGGTGCGCGTTGCACACGGTGAGGAAACAAGGGAACTGATCCCCGGTCAACAGGCGCGTATCGGCAATAGCCTTGAGGTTGTAGAGGTCGATGTGTTGGAGGTGGTCGCGTGGAAGGATGGCTTTTTTCAGTTTAACAACACCAACCTTGCCACCATTATGCGACAACTCGGCCGCTGGTATGGAATCCATCCAGACCAGGAGCCTTTACCCGATTTGCATTTTACGGGGCTGATATCGCGCGATAACCCGGTTTCCGAGGTGCTTAGGATGCTTGAGTTAACGGCTGGAGTCAGTTTCAGTATTGAAGCGGATCGGAGGATACACCTCGACAAGTCCGAGATAAAATGATTGTTATGAATTAAGAGATACTTCCAAAAACCAACCTACCTAAATCGTATGAAAGTACTACTACCACACCAAGGTACTAAGGTGCGGACGGACTGCGTTTTTCGCAGACTGTTTCTGCAAAAACTGCTCACGTGTTTTCTTGTCCTTGGAGTTCTTCAACTGAATGCCACTACCTTCTCCCAAGGGATCACTCTTGAAGAGACACGCGCGCCATTTGAATCGGTGTTACAGAAGATAGGAAGACAGGGCGGTTATCAGTTCCTTTATAACAACGAGGTGATCAGGAACGCGCGACCGGTTACGATTAGAGTCACGAACCAGTCGATTGAGACGGTGCTCGAACTGTGTTTCAGAAACCAGCCTTTCACCTACGAACTTCGGGACCGGACAATTCTGATTAAACCACTTCCGGACGACACACACGGGAGGTCCTCTGAGCATATGTTGCAGGAGCGCGTCGATATCGAGGGACGGGTCACTGATGGCGCGGGCGAGCCGTTGCCGGGTGCATCGGTCGTGGTGCGGGGCACGTCGACGGGAACGGTGACGGATGCGGATGGAAATTTCCGGTTGCGCCAGGTTTCGCTCGATGCTGTTTTGGTCGTGTCATTTATTGGCTACACATCGATGGAGCTTCCGGTTGATGTGTCGCGATCAGTCTATGAGATTGCTCTGAAACCGAGTACGGCAAGTCTTGAGGAAGTAGTTGTTGTTGGGTATGGAACGCAGGAGCGGGCCAAGGTGACCGGCGCTGTTTCGCAGGTGGGGACAGAAGTGTTCGAAACGCGCCCGATCACGAACGTTGCGCAGGGTTTGCAAGGAGCTATCCCCAACCTTAACATTACGTTCGGCGATGGTGAGCCTCATCGCGGCGGTACTTTCAATCTGCGGGGTTTTACGTCTATCAACGGGGGTGGGCCGCTTATTCTCATCGATGGAACGCCGGGGGATATCAATCTTGTCAACCCCGAGGATGTCGAAACAGTCACCGTTTTGAAGGATGCGGCATCGGCGGCGATTTACGGTGCCCGTGCGTCGTTTGGTGTGGTGCTGGTGACGACGAAGCGTTCGAAAAGCACGCGGCCGGTGATACGCTATACAAGCAACTTTGGTTGGGGTAAACCCACGCGACGTCCCGAGATCGTGGAAGACCCCTTGTATGCCGCCCGATTTATCAACGATGCCTACCGCGGATTCTCCGGCGCTGATGCTCCCGGAATGCCGGCTATCATTGATTATCTCGAACAGCGGGAGGCTGATCCATCCCTTCCCGAAATTTACATTGATCCTTCAGGCAACTTCATCAACGGCGCCCGGGTCAACTGGTATGATGAATTCTATAACGAAGGGGCTCCGTACACGAAGAATTACTTGAGTGTTTCAGGACGCGAAGCGCGAACAGGATATTTTCTCTCGGTAGGATACAATACGCAGGATGGTTTGTTCCGCGTGGCGACCGACAAGTATAAACGTACAAGTCTCCGTTTGAAGCTCGATAATCAGACGACCGACTGGCTGAATATTTACAATAACCTGGAGATTTCGAAGGGCATTTATGATCGCCCGAATAAGGAAGTATCTGACGGAGGGTATACCGTGTATCGCTATCTTTCCCTGTATGCCAATCCGTGGAATGCCATTCGCACCGCCAACGGCAACTACACGATCGCCGGCATGACAACCTTCGGTCAGTTGCAGGACGCCGGTCGTTCGGTGCTTACCGACCAGTTGCTCAAGAATACGCTTGGTTTCCGTACGGAGTTCTTTGACAATACCTTCAGGGTTAATGGAGATTATACCTATTTCGCCCGTCAGGGATATGATGAGGTGCAGTACAACCGTCTTGAGTATGAGGCTCGTGCTGACAACGTAGTTGAGTGGACCAATCCTGACTATTACGCGAGCGGTTTCGCTGAGAATCTTCACGAGATCATCAACCTTTATGGGGAGTACGAGCGCAATGTCGGGCAGCACCATTTCAAATTGCTCGCTGGGTTTAACCAGGAGTTGTATCGCGCCAAAAGATTTTCAGCTCGCCGCGATGAAAATTTGACTCCGGAGTTGCAGTCGCTCAATCTCACTACGGGTGAGGCTATTATTGCCGACAGCAAATCGGAGTGGGCATTGCGCGGGTTTTTCGGTCGTTTCAACTACGACTTCCGTAACCGTTACCTTCTGGAAATCAACGCACGGTACGATGGTACATCGCGCTTCCCGGCGTCAGACCGCTGGGGCTTCTTCCCGAGTGTTTCCGCAGGGTGGGTCGTATCGGAGGAGGATTTCTATAAGAGCCTGCTTCCCAATTCCACTTTTAAGCTCAGAGGATCGTATGGTTCATTGGGTAATCAGCAGGTAGCCACTTATGCGTATATCAATTCGATGAGTGTGTCGCGTTCCTCAAACATTCTTGATGGTGAGTTGCCCTTGGCTACTTCTGCACCTGCACTGTCACCTCACAATCTGACGTGGGAAACGGCACGTACGTTCAATCTTGGATTTGACTTCGGGATGTTTGATGATCGTCTTCAGGCGGGATTTGACTGGTATCGTCGCGAGACGATCAATATGTTGACAAAGGGGATGACGATGCCCGCTGTCCTTGGAACCGGTGAGCCTCGTCAGAATGCCGCAGACCTTGTGACTAAAGGTTGGGAGGTTTCGTTGAGCTGGAACGATCAACTCGGCAGTCAATCAAATGGCTTCCGCTACTATGCCCGCGCAGTGTTGTCCGACAATCGCTCGTGGATTACGCGTTATGACAACCCTAACAAGTTCCTCGGCGACTATTACGAAGGAATGGAGATCGGGGAGGTATGGGGCTTTAATACCCTCGGATTCTTCAAGACCGACGACGAATATGAGTCGCATGCCGATCAATCACGTGTACAGGGAATTGTCTATAGCTTCAGTGGTGACGGCCATCCGCTGGCAGGTGATCTGAAGTTCGAGGATATTAACAACGATGGATTTATTGACCACGGAGAGAATACACGCGATAACCCGGGTGACCGCCGTATTATTGGAAACACAACACCGCGCTATGCTTACGGCTTGAACGTTGGGTTCAGTTGGAAGAATTTCAACGTCGACGTCTTCCTCCAGGGAATTGGGAAGCGCGACTTCTGGCCTGGAGCGGAGTCGGCTGTGTTTTGGGGCTTCTACAACCGCTGGAATCAGCCGTTCATGAAGCATATTGATGGCAATTACTGGACGCCCGAGAATCCTGACGCGTACTTCCCGCGACCGCGGGCCTACATGGCTTTTGACAACACAAGGTCGTTGGGTATTGTACAGACGCGCTACCTCCAGGATGCCTCCTATTTGCGCCTCAAGAACCTGGCGATAGGCTATACGTTACCGCGGCATATCACTGAGCGGGTCAAACTGGATCGCGTAAACGTCTTCTTTGCCGGTGCCAATCTCCTTGAGCTGACCAAGATATCGCCGGCCTTTGATCCGGAAGGGTTGGAGGAAGATCCCGATGCCGGCCGAGCGAATGGTAACGGTTTTATTTACCCCCTTCAGCGCACTTACACGTTCGGAATTGAAATCAGTTTGTAAAACATCAACATCACGGTCATGAAAGCATTTACCAAAGTTTCATCTATACTGCTCGCGTTGGCGTTGATGGTTGCCTGTAACGAC
>CAZHIQ010000065.1:1683-6885 GCA_964532595.1 uncultured Roseivirgaceae bacterium | reverse complement strand
ACTTTCTCGAGCGCTATCCACAAAGCCAGGTGAGTCCACAGGCGTTTTTCAACAACGAGGCGGAGCTTATGCTGTATACCAATAGCTTTTACAGTTATCTCCCCGGCGAAGGGATTTTTACCGACGATTTTTCGAGCGACAACATCGAGCAGGGTTCGATAAATAACCTTGTGGCAGGACGCACCATTGTACCGACGTCGGCGAGCGAGGCCGGGTGGACGTGGAGTCAGCTGTACAATATCAATTACTTCATCGCGAATTATCGCAAGGCCTACGAGAAGGAAGATGCCGCGATAGTGAATCACTACGGGGGTATTGCCCGGTTTTTTCGCGCTCTCTTCTATTTCGAGAAGGTGAAGCGGTTTGGTGATGTGCCTTGGTACGGAGAGCCTTTGTATGAAGGTAGTCCCGCTTTGTACAAGCCCCGTGACTCCCGGCAGCTTGTTATCGACTCGGTGATGGCGGACCTGGATTTCGCTATAGAACACTTGAAGGACGAAAAAAATGTATCGCGTGTTACAAAGTGGTCGGCGTTGGCGTTGAAATCACGGGTAGGACTTTTCGAGGGAACGTTCCGCAAGTACCATACGGGACTCGGCCTCGCCAGTACTGCCGAGAACCTTTTGCGCGAAGCGGCTGCAGCTGCGAAAGTGGTTATCGACAACGGACAGTACAACCTATACTCCACCGGAAATCCCTATTCCGATTATCTGAACCTGTTTGCTGCCGAGAATGCGAATACGACGGAGTTTATCCTCGCACGGGTCTATGACCAGGAGTTTAACAAGTCAACACCGATCAACAATGTCTTTACTTCACCCACCCGTGGAACGCCCGGTTATACCAAGTCGTTTGTAGACAGCTATCTGACGATCGACGGAGAACCTATCTCTCAACGCCCGGGCTATCCTGAGCTGACGTTCTGGGAAGAAACGCGCGACCGTGACCCCCGGATGTATCAGACGATCAGAACTCCTGGATATACGCGGATAGGACAGACGACGCCTGTGCTCCCCGACTTCACAAATGCCTATACGGGTTATCACAACGTCAAGTTCGTATCGGGAACCGATCGCGATGGAGGGGGTAATACGAACGATCTGCCGATCCTTCGCTATGCTGAAGTGTTGCTTAACTATGCGGAGGCTAAAGCAGAACTCGGCGAGTTTACGCAGGACGTTGCGGATATTTCGATCAATAAGATTCGCACCCGGGCAGGGATGCCACCGCTCGATGTGAACAGTGTAACTCCGGATCCTTTTCTTCTGGATCAGTACCAACACACCGATGATGTCCTCACACTGGAAGTACGGAGAGAAAGGCGCCTAGAGCTCGCACTGGAGGGATTCCGATATACCGACCTCATGCGCTGGAAGGAGGGTGACCTCCTGGCAAAGACATTTGAAGGGATGTATTTCCCGGGACCAGGCGTCTATGACCTCGATAACGATGGTAGCGATGACGTAGCGGTAATTACCAATGCATCGGATGCTGTAAACGGAATTCACAACATCCTTCTCGGTGCTGAACGTGCGTTGTCAAATGGTACGAGCGGTAATCTCATCGTTCACCCGCAGTTGGTTAAGGTATTCGAAGACCCCAAACACTATTTGTTTCCGCTGCCCATCACGGAGTTACTGTTGAACAAACAGCTCAATCAGAATGAGGGCTGGGAGGAGTGATGGATAACGACTATGTAAACATTATCAGATAAGGAACGATGACAAGAATTACGGAGCAACCTTCTCAGTACAGACATTTAGAGAAGATGAGTATTGCCGAGTTAACGGCGAATATTAACAGAGAGGACAAGAGAGTAGCACTGGCCATTGAGCAGGCACTGCCTAGCGTGAATGCATTAATCGAAGCGATAGTCGCACGGTTGCGGAAGGGTGGACGCATGTTTTACCTTGGAGCCGGAAGCGGTGGACGCCTTTCGGTGCTCGATGCAATTGAGTTGCCCACGACCTACGGGATCGATAAAGGCATTGTGGAAGTCATCCTCGCCGGCGGTGTCGAGCGCTTGATCGAAGCGCGTGAAGAAATGGAAGATGATACCGAAGCGGGTTGGCGAATGCTGAAAGAGAAGAACGTATCGGAGAAGGATATCGTCGTGGGAATATCTGCCAGTGGCACGACACCTTTTGTACTGGCGGCCCTCAGGAGTTGTCGCGAACACGGCATCGCTACCGGCTGTATTGTCAGTAACCCCGAATCTCCTATTGCCGCGTACGCCGATTATCCGGTGGAAGTGATCACGGGACCTGAGTTTGTTTCCGGAAGTACGCGCATGAAGTGCGGTACCGCGCAGAAGATGTTGTTCGATATGATCAGCACCACGACGATGATTCAGCTGGGACGTGTCGTGGATAATCGGATGGTGAATGTCAAGTTGATTAACAATAAGATTATCGATCGCAGTGTAAAGATGCTTATGGAGAAAGGCGGGATCGAAGATTATGACAAAGCGAAAGCGATACTTGTTGAACACGGCAGCGTAAAAAAGGCCCTTGATTACCTGGGTGTGCATGCCGCTTAATGTGCGCAGATGATCAGAGTACTTATATGTCTTTGGTGTATTTCGGTCGGATTGACTGCGGTGGGACAGTCTACTTATCGGGTAGGTATTGGCGCGGCCTCAATAGAACCTGATAACTCAATCTTCTCCACGGCGTTGGCCGGCTATGGACTTCCCCGGGAAGGACGCTTTTCTGTCGGTTGGGAGGAAGTGACGGTACCTGCATCTCTTTATTCGCTCTCGGGAGCGGGAAGCGTGTTGCTCGCGCTGAGTGAGACGGACCTGTGGGAGGGGCATATCGATGAAAAGGGCGATCCGGTGTGGTCGAAGGCGGGTGGGAACCCTGGTTACCGGACAGTGGCATCGGTTAACGGTGACCGCTATGCGATCGACGATGAGGGTGCGATGTTTGGAGTGGGTAAGGCAAAACGCAAGGGACGAAAGACACAAACGGGAGTGGCGTTGACCACCGTAGTTGCGGGCGGAAAATCGGTATATGGGGTCGACCGCGGGGGACGCATCAAGGTAGGAGAGTCAATCCATAGCACGGGGTGGAAGATATCCGTTGCAAGTGCGGTGGGAGTCGTCGAGTCTCTGGCGGCCGACGGAGCCCACCTCTACGCACTCAATCGCGGCGACTCGCTGTTTATGGCAAAGTTGGGTGAGGAGGAACTGCAATGGACAATGATCGGTCGACGTAACGATGTCACCTTTACTATTGATCCGGTCGTTATTGCTTCCGCGGGGCAGCGTCTGTATGCGCTCACTTCGGAAGGAAAGTTGTTCAGGAATGTGCATGTCACGGACGGTAACCTCAGCGCTCAGGCCGTAGTTGTCGAAGAGGGAGATAGGAGGGTAGTCATCGTCGTGGCCGACGTCTGCGGGTTCGAGTATCCTTTTATTCAAAGCATCAAAGAAAGAATAGCGAGCGAGCACGGAGTTCCACCGGACGCCGTGCTGATCAATGCGACCCACACGCATTTCGCGCCGATTACTCAGGATTTTGGTCCGATGGGTCCTTTCTACAGGCAGCCGAACTCCCAATACATGGAAATTGTGCGCGACGGTGTGCTCATGGCAGTCAGGGAGGCGATGACTTCGCGACAGCCGATGGAGATATACTTCGGTCGCGGGACCACCAGCATAGGCATGAACCGGCGGGCGGCAGCGATTGATGTTCCTCCGTATGACAGCACTCTCGATGTGATTACTTTTCGGGCGAGTGGCGAGCAGTTTGTCCTTTTCAGCGCGGCTTGTCATCCGGTCTTTCGGAATGCGGGTATTGAATCCTTTACGCTGTCGGCAAATTATCCCGCGGTGGCGAGAAACGAACTTGTTGCCGCCGGACAGATAGGGCAGGCGATATTCATGCAAGGATGTGGCGGAGATATCAATCCCGCTGATACGGATCATCGTGTGACGGGAAAGAAGCTTGCGCTCAGTGTTGAGGAAGTGATGCGAGCGCCACAAGAGAAAATCGGCGGACCACTCTCCTGGTCACTCGACACGATTTTGATACCCGTTCCGATGTGGAGTCGGGAGGAGGTGGTGGCGTATCGGGAAGATGCATTGAAGCGCATCGAGGAGCTTGAGGCTGCCAGAGACGTGCGCTGGGCCGATGCCATGCTGGCCCTGTATGAGAAGGATTCGATTCCTGACGCGCTGGCCGTTTACGTTCAGACGATCGACATTGGAGACTGGCGACTGGTGGGATTGTCGCGGGAAGTGGTGAACGAATACGGCCCCGCTATTCGCGCATTGTGGCCCGACCGCCATGTGACGGTGGCGGGATATTGCAATGATGTCACGAGTTATTTGCCGAACGACTGGCATATAAAGACCGGGGTTTATGAGGGTAAAGGATCGTTCTTCTGGTACGGTGCGCATGGCCCGTTTCCGGAAGGAACCTTCGATACGATTATTCGAACCATTCGCGAGCGCCACACGGAAGATTGAGTTGGATGGAAGCAATAGGAAACATGATGCTGATAGCGGAGAGCGGATCAACAAAGACAGCGTGGCGTCTCGCCGATGAGGGAGGTCCGGTAACGGCTTTTGAAACGGTTGGACTTAACCCGTATTTCATTAGTCCGACAGAGGTTTGTCATATTATTGATGAAGTATGGCCTAATGGTATTTCGCGTACAACGATAAAAGAAGTACATTTCTATGGAGCGGGTTGTATGGGAGCGAAGGCGGGAATCATTAATGCTGCGATGCGTGAGCTTTTCCCTCATGCTGTGGTTCAAACGTACGTTGATTTACTGGCGGCGGCACGGGCATTGCTGGGCAATTATCCCGGCTTTGTGGCGATACTAGGTACTGGGACAAATTCGTGTCTGTACGACGGAGCGGATATATCATATCACATCGATTCGCTGGGATATATTCTCGGTGACGAAGGTAGCGGGAGCGCAATCGGCAGACGGTTGCTTTCCGATTTTCTTCGCGGAGGTATGCCTAAAGATATACATCGCGATTTTGTGCATATGTATTCGCTGAATGCGGAAGAAGTGTTGAATCGTGTGTACACCGAGTCGTTCGCTAACGCGTACTGTGCGAGTTTCACACGATTTATATCGGGGGATCGGTTGAAATCTGTCTATTGCAGATCATTGCTAAGCGAGTGTTTTAATGACTTCTTCCGTAAACTTTTCATTACTTTTGTTTAAATTATCCACATT
>CAZHIQ010000065.1:0-1673 GCA_964532595.1 uncultured Roseivirgaceae bacterium | reverse complement strand
ACCCTGGCTATCGGGACTATGCCTTAAACTGCGTGGGCTCTGTGGCGTATTCGTTCCGCGAAATTCTGGCTGAGGTAGCCGCGACCTGGGGAATGCAGATGGGCTCGGTGGTAGCGTCTCCTATTGAGCGACTTATGGCTTACCACCAAAGAATCTATGTACAAGAGTAATTGACCATTATGAGACGTATCCTCGTTTGCCTGACCTGTTTGCTACTTCCCAGTTTCGCGACGTGGGCGCAGACGTATACCCTTCGCGTGCTTACCTATAACATCTATCATGGCGAGACTACCGATGGGCGCGTGGATATGGATTTGTTTGCATCCATTATCAACGAAGTCAAGCCCGATCTGGTGGCTCTTCAGGAGGTTGATAAGAATGCGCAGCGGACGGGCGTCATCGACATTACTGAGGAGCTGAGTAAGCGGACGGGACTTAAAGGATACTTTGTAAAGCATCGTGATTTCCAGGGAGGCGAATATGGCAATGCCATTCTATCGCGCTTTCCGGTAACGGACGTGTACGCGCTCGAGGGTTTTCGCACGACGCCGAATGGGATCACCTTTGCCTTTGCTACCGTTGAACTGGCTCCGGGAATAGACATTGATTTTAGCAGTACGCATTTGTCGACGCGCGAGGAAGATCGCAAAAAGCAGGCGGAGCAGCTCTTTCGCTATTACACCGAGGAGAAAGCGCGGGGTCCTGTTATTCTCACCGGCGATCTGAATGCCGAGCCGCATCACGATGAGATCAAAATGCTGCTGACCGAATTTGCGGAAGCCGATACGTCGTATGCGAATACATTTTCGACGCGTTCGGAACTGGTTAAGAAGATTGATTTTATCCTGTACCCGCGTACGTCGGAGTGGGAAGTAAAGGAGACGCGGGTTATCTGTCGGGAGGATGCTTCCGATCACTGTGCGGTGTTTGCTGTATTGCTTTATACACCCGGGAAGAAGTGAACGTAACACCTTGGAATTGTAGGGGTGGTTCTTTAATTTGAAGTAAAAGCACGCGGATCGTCTTTGTGATGAGCAGGTTTATAAAAAGCGACATGCGTAATGAAGCGGCTGATTTTGAAGCCCTTTTTCGCACCCACTTTCGGGCGTTGTGTCACTTTGCCTATCAACTTCTCCGCGACGAAGCTCTGTCGAAGGATGTTGTTCAGGACTCGTTTGTTAGCTACTGGAATCGCCGTGACGAAATAAGTGCTCATCCTTCCGCTATCAAGAATTTTCTTTATACCTCGGTTCGCAATGCGTCGTTGAACGCGCTCAGGCATTCGCGCGTTGTGCACGCATATCGCGACCGTCAGGAGGCTGATCCTGTGGAAGATGCGCAGATTGAAGGAGCGCTGATCCGTTCCGAAGTTGTTGCCCACATTTATCAGGCGATTGAGTCGTTACCCGAGGCGTGTCGTCGTATTTCACGGATGGGTTATCTGGAGGGATTGAAAAACCGCGAGATTGCCGAGCGTCTGGGTGTGTCAATCAACACAGTCAAGTCACAGAAGAAACGCGGATTGGAGTTATTGCGGTTACGCCTCGACCCGAAGTATTTTTTCTTTCTATTCTGAACGAGTATTGAAGGCCCGGAGTTCTGCTTCGCATTCCGCTGCGCAATTATTTCGTTTCGTGCTTCTGCCGCCCTCACCGCATTGATGCGTTCTCCAT
>CAZHIQ010000064.1:0-12022 GCA_964532595.1 uncultured Roseivirgaceae bacterium | reverse complement strand
CGCCGCCCGACTTCAAAACTTCTACGCAGGCTTTTATGTGATTACTCACCCGTCCCTCCGCATCGTATACGGCGAAGGTTACACAGAATTTCCCTGCCGCAAAATCGTTCGGCAGGGTGATCAAAACCTCGTCGATGTATTCTTTGATCCTGGCCGCCACATTGGAACGTCCCTTTCTACCAACGTTGATCGCCTTGCGGCCATTCGAAGCAGAAGATTCCAAAGAAATGTCATAGTACTCTTCGGCGCCATCCACCTGCAGGTAAAGTCCGACGAGTTCCTCCCCACTCTCCTGATCTATCTCAAGAACGACATTAGCTCCGGAAATCGAAGTGACATCGTAGCTATAGTCATCGTACAACTTGGGAGCTCCATCGCCTGAAGAAGCTGCTGGGATCTGGCCATTTTTGCTGACCGCCGTTACGTTCTTGAACTTTAAAGCCTTCGAAACTGCGTCACTATCCGAAAGGTTAATTTCATCCTTCGCTTTCTCAGGTTCGTCATCGCTGCATCCTGCCAGTCCTATCAGTAAAAGGGCTGAAAACAAAAGATTTAGATTCAATACTCTCATTGCTTGTTCTTTTTTTGTTTGAACCGGCAAAATTGAACGTTCGGGCGTGTCGTGCCAATACCTAGGGCTAGGTATTTCTTGGGAGTCTCTTCACGCAACGGGCTAATAATCAGCCTGAAACGATCCTACATCATCCATCCCTTCTCCACGGCAAGATTGACAAGCTCCAGCAGCGTACCGGTTTCAGTTTTACGATGGATATTTTTGCGGTGGGTTGACACGGTCGCGGGACTTATATACAATTCCTCGGCTATTTCCGCTGTACTCTTGCCTTGTGCCATAAGGCGTAGTACCTCCTTCTCCCTCCGTGTAAGCAGTTCCTTCGAGGGAATGTACTTCTTGACGGGATTCATGTCGAGGTAAGAAGGTTCGCCGTCGAGTCCGATCATGGACAAACTCATCTTCGTCGACGTTTTGAGATGCGAAATATCGGTATGCACAATAAAGGAGCCGAGCACGGCACCTTGCTCATCGCTTTGAATGGCTACAATTTGCTGCAGGATGCGAATGTAGGAGCCGTCCGCCTTCCTGACACGGTAGTCGTAACGCGACTTGTACTTCGGAATTTTAGCAGGGGGGAGCTCAGCGCAAAATTTGGCTACCGTAGCCTCGAAGTCCATAAAGTACGGCAGATCGTCAGGATGGATGATACTCAGGTTCTTCTCAACCGTCATCTCCTCGCGCTTGTATCCAAGAACGCGCTCTACCGATTCGCTCACGTACTCAAGGGACAGTTCCGTCGGATTGAAAACCATGTAATAGTAGTCGCCAGGCTGAACAATGTCGACAAGCCTCTTGTAAATCTCTGCCTCTACTTGCAAAGGCGCAGGAGCCCTGTAGTGGGAGATTTCGGACCACACTTTCTGTACTTCTCTAAGAACCAGATCGTCCATCAGCAGGTGTCCTCGCGGAGTCCATGACTGCCCTCCGCGCAAAATGATAGGATTAAACAGATTTGTAAGCGGAAATATAAGGACGTTCTGCGTGAGGACAAAAATGCGAAAAATTCGCTTATAAGCGTCTGAATCAGAGGCTCCTATACTTATCGTTTGTAGCGCACCAACGCGACTCCTCAATCACACCCACCCTGGTTCGCCGCCCATTCTTCAAGGGCCGCGACGGCGTCATACAACACGCCGGCAGCGCCGCGAAACGTCCCGGATCCGCGGGGTTTGTTGTCGGGTGTGTACCACTCGAAGAAGCCGTTGTTTATCCTCGCACGTTCAATCATGGGCGCGAGCTGCTCCACTGCTTCCTCCACAAAACCGAAACGCACAAGCTGAATGATCATCCTTCCTCCAAACCAATCCCAATCACCGCCATTCTGATACTCGTATGGGCCCATTCCCTCGTTGGCGAAAAATCCTTCGGGATAGGTCGGGTATAGGGTAAGGCCGATAGTAGCGGCATTAGCCGCCTCGACATTTGAAATCATCTTCGCTAAGGATGCCTTCACTTCTTCTTTCGACAACAGCCCCGCCTCAATGGCAACAGCGGTGCCGCCATGATAGAAGATTACATCTTCACTGAAATCTTCCGGGAAAGGCGATCCGTCCAGATAGATATGCGGTCTGAACTTCTGTCTCTCCGGATCCCACAAATATTTTCGCACATTCAGCGCAATTGATTCGCGCTTCGGCTGCCAGGTCGACTTCGCTTCCGGCACTAACGACAAGTAGCTATCGATCGCAATCAGGAACATGGCGTTGTCGTAAACATCAATCGCATAGTGGGTATCATCGGTGAGATAAACTCCCCACTCGTGTTCCGGCTGAACGTCACCCCAATCCGCCGTAGTGGCTCCGTACAACAAGCCGTACTCCTCGCTGTAGCGATCATCCAGCAAGTACTGCAAGGCCAGATGTAATCGCTCACTCACCCTCTTTTCTCCTACCCGATGTTGAAGGATGCTGGTGTCGCCAGTTGCCTTTACATATTTGTACACCGCTTGGATCAGCGATGATTCCTGGTCTGTTTCCACCGTGTTCTTATGTCCGGCGTAACGGGGTTCAAGCGGTGAGTATCGGTATTCATAACCGCCCCCGGCCTTCTCCTTCGGAATAAAGCCGTCAATGATGTTACCGTCGTCACCTTGCAACGCGAAAAATACGAGAAGATTCTCGCGCAAGACAGAAGCGGGATGAACCTCAGCCGCTAAAGAGACAAATGTATTGAAGTCTCTTATCCAGACTTCACCGTACCCGTCGCCCGCCGTGAATCCGGTTTTCACAACATCGCGACTGAGGTTCTTGAGAAATACATAGTCGTCATTCGAACAGATCTGCTTCGACAGTCGGTCGTCATCACCACAAGACATCAGACATCCGACAAGGGTCATGCAAGTCAAAATTGCTGCTCTCATACAACGACTTATTTTAGGCTAAACGATAACAATCACTGATTCGATTTAAAGAGCGCCGCAAGACCGTACGCCTCCACCATACACGCCTGATGAAGCAACCAGTAATAGCGTCCCACGCTATTGCCCGACCAATCCTCATAAAACTGCCCGTCCTTGTTCCGCGCATTCTTCCACGCGTAATCCGCATTGCGAATAAACGCTTCTACGTAGCTCTTTGAAGTTTCATCGTACTTGCTCAGAACTACATAGGATTTCATCAACTCCACATTAAACCACGGATCGTGCGATGGAAAGAACAATTGATCGTCAACAATCTTGGTGAATTTAGAGAAGCTACTCCGCGCGGTAGCAACCGCCTGGTCCAGATAGCTCTGTTCCTTCGTGATTTCGTAGAGCGAAATACCAGACATGATCATCATTGCCGCGTTATACGTCCACTTTATCGGGTTAATCTGGCCCGTCACAATACTCTTGTCGTTCCAATACAAATTGTCGGTGTCGCGAAGGTTGTTGTAGTTCCACGAGTACAACCTCTTCGCGTAAGCCAGATACTTGTTGTCCGCCGTCAGTTTATACAATTCCGCGCCCACATAAGCGCCGTATGCCGATGTATTTGCCGCCTTGATGCAGTTGGGACCCGACTGGCAGTCAGTCGAAACGGCCTCGAGCCAATACATCCCTCCACCTAAACGGTCGTCTTCACCCGACATGATAAAATCCGCGATCGTCACTACGCGATCCAGATAGAACTGATCTTTCGTCAGCCGGTAAGCCTCTAACAGCTCCATGGCGACAATACAATTATCATCGTAATACAAGTCGCGCTGACCGTTCGACGTCGGCTCCGCCTGGTATCCGGGCAGGTCGGCCCGGTCGGAATAGTAACGCTCGAGACCCTCGAAAACCTTTTCGTGAATCTCGGCAGCATAGCCCAACTCATACAGCAGGTTACCGGCTCTGAGCATTCCGACGTAAGGCCAAAGGTAGGAGACGATGTCATCGCCCTGCGCGGGAAAGTTTTCTTTATACAAGTCTCCCGTCTTGTACTTACTCTCGATGAGGTCGTATACTTCTTTAGCCTTCTCCTTGTACGAGAGTTCACTATCATCGGTATCGCCCGGCCCCGGTGGGATGAGTTGATCATCTTCGGGCGCCCGACAGCAACAGAGCGAAAGAACAAACACTGCCAGAAAACTCCATCTTTTTCTCATAGTCTCTTAATTCAATTCAAATTCATGGTAATAGTGAGTAGCCTTCGGATCAAAAATGACTCTGACGGTGAAGGGCTTATCATTGTATTGGTCAGCGAACTTCCAGGCACCTTGCCAGAACGGCGCATCCTGACCATGAAAGAAAACGTTCCAGAATCCAGCCGGCTCACCTCCGTCTGGGCGGGCATTGAACGCAGTGTAGCCGGGAATTAACGAGGCATTCATTGCTTCATTGTGATAGCTGCCGATATACGATTCGACACCATTTAACTGGAACTTGAAACGATAACGCTCCTCTTCCCAACTCAGCCAATCCGGCGCCTCGGCATCACCCGGGGTCAGAAACTTGAAATGGCCGTCCGTCGCCTCAAAAATATGGTTGCCGACATAGCTCAGGTTTGCCTTCGTAAGTCCGTTCGCAAAAATATAAAGCTGCATATCCTCCATCTTCTCGAAGGAAATCGTCGCGGCAGAGAGATTCATTCGCACCCGGTAAGCCCCCTCACCGAGGGAGAACGGAGTAGGAGTATTACCTGCACGGATTTTACCTTCTTCGTTAACGTAGTAATAGTTAACCACCGAATCCGGATTATTCGAATCGGTGATGTAATACTCACCCGGCTGCAGACCGGTAACGGTTTCGAAGATTCCCGGAGCAAAGTTATCATCAGGTAGCTCGTTCGCGATCTCCTTTAGTGCTATCGCCAAGGAGACCTCGTCACCTTCCGTGGCACTACCATGGATATACATGAAGTGGGGAAACACTGCTAATCCTTCCGGTCGTGTTAACTCCAGCTCATTCTTCACCTCAAATCGTTGCGAATGGAATGCGCTCGAAGCTTCTACCGTCCAAATGACTTTTCCGGTGGTTAGCTGTTCGATTCCGGCAGAAGCTGCGATGATGTTGAGATACACCGGGCTGATGGTAAGGGCGTTCGAGCCACCCTTGTTGTCGGACGGCATAACATAAATGGGTTCACTGAAGTCGCCTCCAACTTTATCGAAAAGGACCTTGTAGAGGATAAGTCCACCATCAGCCGACCTCGCCGGCGTCCAACGTAGCGTTATACTTGGACCATTCTCAACGTCAATGTCAACAGACGTACCGTTTGCTGGTTCTGTTAATGCCCCGAGTTCAACAATGGTGGTGTCCAGGGTATACTCGTCCTTTGCGCAGGATGCTACCATCAACAGGCAAAGCAGAATCGGCAGATATTTCAAGATAAAAGCTTTCATTACCAGTTGTCGTTTTGTGATAAGGACTTGTTAAGATCGCGTTCCGTTTGAGGAATCGGCCACAAATAGTGTCGGGATGCGTCGAACGTCTTGAAATCGACGCGCTGATAGCCTCCATCTTCTGGACTTATATCGGTTTTGATTCCGTGCAGCCAACCGCTCAGAACATCCTCGGCAATTTTCCAGCGACGAATGTCAAAGAAACGATGGCCTGCCTCGAAGGCAAGTTCCTTCCGGCGTTCGTCCCGGATAATCTGCTTCAACGTCTCCTGATCACCACCGGGGAAATCCAACGCGGCGTCTATCAATCCCGCACGTTCTCTGATGGGTCGTATGGTCTCGTTCCAATCATCCTCAGTGAATGTTCCGGCGTTCGCCTTTGCCTCCGCATAGTTCAAAAGAACTTCGGCATATCGGAACAGGATCAGGTTCAGTCCTGAGTTCACCACGTTTCTTGCTGTGCGATCGTAGTACTTTGCAACGTAATACCCGGTAGGCGTGGTATTCGATGAAAAGTTGATACCATTCGGAGAGGCTCCCGGCGAGACATCAATTGTCATTTGTGAGCCGTCGAACCTCGTCCAGAGATATCCGTTGAAAACAACGTTCGCCGCAAGACGGGGATCCCGGTTCACATACGGGTTGTTCTCGTCATATCCCGAGCCTAAATCACCAATAGGGCGTCCATCCACCATCGTATACACGTCTACAAACTCCTGGAAAGGAGAAAAGTTGGCGTATCCCCCTTCGCTCGGCGGGATCAACGAGTACTGGAGATCATGTTCCCGATTGTTGGGCACGTACTGCAAATCGAGAATGACTTCGCTATTATATTCATTCTCCATCTTAAAGAGACCGGCATAGTCGGGGAAGAGGGAGTATTTTCCAAAAAGCTGACTCGCCAGGGTGGCCGCTGCTTCGTCCTCTCCATTATACAGATGGAACCTTGACTTAAAAGCAATAGCTGCGTTCTTCGTAATGCGGCCTTCGTTACCCGGAGGATAGTTATCCGGCAAATACGAAATAGCCGTTTCAAGTTCCGTATTGATGAAGGCGTTGATCGTGGCCTTTGGTGTTCTGGTGAGCCCTTGTGACTCCTCGATTGAGATTTCATCTGTCACGAGCGGCACGTCACCAAACCACTGCGTAAGCAGGAAGTAATGCCAGGCGCGTACAAACATCGCTTGCCCCTTGAGAGCGTTGAGTTTTGCATCCGTCAGACCACCTACCCGGTCGATGTTGTTCATGAAGATGTTCGTCCGGCGAATCCCTTCATAGCGCTGACTCCATTGCGACAGGATATAGTCATTGGATGGGTCGTAGTTTCCGTTTCCAATGTTTCGGATGTCATCTCTTCGGGTATAGGCATCGTCGGTCATGGCATTGAGAAAGAGATACGTATCCGCGCTCATAATATCCGCGTATATCGAATTGAGAAAGGTCGTTGCATCTTCTTCGGTCTGCCAGTAAGAAAGCTCACTTTCCGCATCGATAGGGGCAAGGTCCAGCTCAGCACAGCTCATGCTCATCAGGACGATCAGGAAGTATAGATTTATTTTTTTCATGGCTTAGAAGTTAACGTTTACTCCAGCTGAGAAAACACGTGCTACAGGGTAGACCCGTCCGCTATAGGACGCGCCTCCGGAAGCGAGACCGGCATTGACCTCAGGATCTAGCCCGACGTCGAAGCGCGTCAGCGTGAACACGTTGAATCCGGTGACATACAGTCTTAGCCCTGTTAGGCCAGCTTTGCTGACAAGCGACTCAGGAAGATTGTATCCGAGCTGAATGTTCTTTAACCGAACGTAGCTCGCATCAAAAATCCAGAAGTCGGACCGCGCTGCATTGTTTACCGACTCCGAACCGACGGTCAGCCTCGGATAGGTTGCATCTGTGTTAGCAGGCGTCCACCGGTCCAGATGACGATTGAATACAGGCCCTTCGTTGCTGTTGTGAAACGCTTCAACGATTTCACCGCGAACCCACTGCGACCGGCTTCCAACACCTTGTAGAAGGAATGAAAAGTCAAAACCCTTCCACTTTGCTCCGTATGAGAATCCGAAAATGTGTCGGGGGAATGCATTTCCCAGAATAAACCGGTCATTCTCATAGTCGATACTACCATCCTGGTTTCTATCAACATAGCGGAGATCGCCGGGCTTGACTGAAGTGGCAAAGATGGGTGTCGGACTATTGGCGACCTCTTCTGCGGTATTGAAGAAACCCGTCGACCGCAATCCATAGTATGAGTAAATCGGGAAGCCTTCCCTCAGAATCATCTGAATATCTCCGCCCGATACAAATTCACGTCCTTTGAGATCGACGACTTCGTTCAGGTTGTCGGAGTAGTTGACGTTGAACTTATGCTGTAGCTCGCCCGTTGTAGCCAGGTATTCAAGAGAAACTTCCCATCCCTGATTTCTGACCGATCCCGCGTTCTGAAATGGCTGTCCCAGTCCATAGGCCGCCGGTACGGGCAACTGCAACAGGATGTCACTTGTGAGGTTACTGAAGACTTCAACCCCAACGTTAAGCCGATTCTCAAGCAAGCCTACGTCCAAACCGATGTTCCGCATTGTAGTGGTTTCCCACGAGCGATTCGCATTGGTAACCGAATAGTAAGTTCCGGGCACCGGCGTATTTCCAAATCCGTAGACATTGCTTGAAACGCTCACGAGACTTTGATATCCATAGAGATCATTGATATCCTGGTTCCCTACCTGTCCCCATGAACCTCTGATCTTCGCAAAAGAAACGGTTCCATCGAGAGCGGAGAAAAACGACTCCCTACTCAACACCCAACCTAAGGAAACCGAAGGGAACATCCCCCACCTACGGTCGGAAGAGAAGCGGGACGATCCGTCGTACCGGACGTTCGCTTCAAACAGGTATTTATCTTCGAACGAAAAACCGGCCCTTCCAAAATAAGAGCGCAGTGACCACTCATCGCCCGAGCCATAAGTTCCACTCCTCAACAATTCTGAAGTATTGTTGATCACTCCAAAGTCATTACCCGGAACGTCGATACCAGTCACGCCGAAATAGTCGTTCTTAAAGTTTTCCGACGACGCCCCCACCAGGAGATCCATAACCCCTCCTTTGATGACTTCCTTGTTATAGTTGGCTGTGACATAGGGATTCAGATACAGCGTGCTACCGCTTTGATCGGAGACAGAATTCTGATTATCGCCTCCTCCGGGATATGCGTAGGCTATTGCTTTGCGGAATTCATGCGTCTTGTTGTTGGTTATAGTTCCACTCACAACCGCCTTGATAGTCAAATCGGGTGTGGGTTTATAATCGATACTGAAATTCCCCAGAGCCTCGTCGTTCCGCGACCGGCGCTCTCCGCCCTTTTCCAGCCTGGCGAGGCTACTTCCGTTACTTCCACTGACCAGCGTATAATTGCCATTCTCGTCAACGATATCGTAAATGGTAGGAATCCGAACCGTAGGCTCGATTAACCATTCCGTCCACCACGCATGATCTTTGATGTCATTGCGAACAAAAGACAACCTCCCGGTGAACGACAAACGTTTGCTGACTTCCTGCGAAAGATTCATTCGGAGGTTGTAACGCTTGTATCCGTAATCCGGACCTTTAAACAGGCTGTTTTGATTCTGATAACCTAAGGAAGCGTAATAGCTCGTGCCTCCACTTTTCCCACTCAGTGAGACATTGTGGTTGCTTTGGGGAGCGCTTCGTTTGAACAACTCCCGATAGTGGAAGACATTTGGGCCATTCTCTTTAAAGTCGAGAATCTGCTCCGGAGTAAACTGGGGAGCGAACCCTGAATTGACCAATGCCTCGTTGCGGAGCGTCGCATACTGCCACGACTCAGCGGCATCGGGGAAGTTGGTCGGTTGCTGAAGGCCAACGGTGGCATCGTACTGTAACGTCGGCATTCCCGAGCCTGATTTCGTCGTGATGAGAATGACTCCGCTAGCGGCGCGTGAACCATAAATAGCGGCCGACGCTGCATCCTTCAACACGGTAGCACTTTTGATATCGTTGGGATTAACGTTGTTGAGCGAACCCACGACACCATCGACAATAATAAGAGGATTGTTTCCATTGATCGTATTCAACCCCCGGATGTTGATGGAAGGATTCGTTCCCGGCTCGGACGTTCCTTGCTGGATAATTAACCCCGCCGCCTCGCCCTGAAGGGCCTGGTAAGCGTTTACCACGGGCTTCCCCGCAAATGCCTGCTCGCCTACTTCAGAAACGGCTCCTGTCAGGTTCGTCTTCTTCTTCGTCCCATAACCGATAACGACCACTTCATCCAGTGTACTTATGTCGGCCGCTAAGAAAACCTCGAGGGTAGTCTGCCCACTGGACAACGTCACTTCTTCCTGGACATATCCGATGAAGGAAACGACAAGCGTAGGGCTCACGTTGGCCGGAATCGTCAGTTGAAACCGCCCGTCGGCATCCGAGATGGTACCCAATGACGTCCCTTTTACCGAGACCGAAGCACCCGGAAGAGGCCCGTCGTCGGCAATCACAACGCCAGATATGGACCTGTCCTGCGCAACGAGTGCGCCGGATCCGCCCATGAAAAGGAGCAGTAAGAGTGTTTTTGTCAGATGTTTAAGCATACTCGATTGGTTAGATTAAATATTGTTCATATGTCTTATCATATTTGTTCGTATGTTCATACATATAAAGCTATGCAAAAATTGAGGTCACAGTCAAGTCTGGCGCCTCCTTTTTTCAATCTATTTCGGAAAACATCATAAAAAACCGGCACAGTGCCGTTCGGAACGATAAAATCGCCAGCGTGAAAAAGCAGCAAGCCCTCCGCATTATGCCCTGACATACTCAAAGAACAATTCCGCCAGATCGAAAAGCACGGCGTTAGTCTTTCCGGCTGAAGAAGACTTTCCATCAGAGAATTCGCCGCAGCCCCCTGAGAACCAACGCACAAAATGATAGGATTAATCAGGATTTATTGCAGAACGTAAGACGTTCTGCGTCGATACAAAAGTACAGAAAGCCGCTCATAAGAGCAGAACCAGAAACAACGCCACTAATTACTATTGATAATTTCTGCCATTTGACTAATGGCATGGCGGGACTCCCGCAGACTTGTTACCGCCACCCAAACGTGAAACATCCTGGGATATTCATAATAATTCATTCGAATATCCAGAGCCATCAATTGTTGTTTCAGCTTTCGCGCATCAGGTAAAAACAAATCATGGGTACCAATGAATAAATGAATAGGGGGCAGACCTGAGAACTCGCCATAGATCGGACTTACCCTCGGATCGTTAGTACTCAAATCAGCCGCATAGGCCTTACCCGCCATTCTGAGCCCTTCAATCCCCAACGATTTATCCTTCTTGTCGATATCGACAATCTCCGGATTGCTCATGCTAACATCCAGCCACGGCGAATTCAGGATAATCTTCGACGGCAAGGGCCTATTCTCATCGCGCAACTTTTGGGCAAAGCCCAGCGCAATCCCCCCTCCCGCCGAGTTGCCGAGAAAAATAATGTCATCGTTTGCGATTTGGGTCAACATATTCCGATAGAGCTCGTCAAAATAAGCGTACACATGTTTGTAATTCGAGACAGGAGCCAATGGATAATCCGCAACCACTATGCTGGAATTCGTCCTGACACCGAGTTCCCTCACGAAGCTCCAATCATACTTCGTCATGTTCGAAATGTATCCTCCACCGTGGATATACAGAATTACCCTTTTTGCCGCCTCCCGCTTCGGTGTGACGAGCCACGCCCTTCTCTCCCCCACGCCGATTTCCTCCACAGCAGAATCAACAAACAGTTTTGCAGGAATGCTTGCCGCTTCAGACGCGAAGCGCTGATGCTTCATCGCTCTTTCCAGGCTTTTCTTCTTGCCAACAATGGCCATCAATGTCTGCAAAAACTGCGATTTAAAACTTACCGGAAGCTGATGGATATAGTCGGTCGACGGTGCTTGCTGTTGTTGAGGCTGGGCGTACATGACGGGGGCAATGATTAAGAGAAGCCAAACGAGATACTTCATTCCCTTTTTTCACAAAAGGAATGAATAGGCAAGCATCCTGCAATGAATCGAAGTTAAGAAATGCGTCTCCTGATGCGGCTCAACGCCTGCGGGGTTACGCCGATATAGGACGCGATGTACTGCAAAGGAATGTGTTGAATCAGATTGGGCTGCTCCGTGAGTAACCGCAGATATCGCTGCTCCGCATTCTCATTCAAGAACGACAACTCCCGTCGGGCCTTTTCCAGGTACATCCGCTCAGACGCAAGCCGGCCCACGAGATTCCCGAGCCGGGTTTCACGGTATAGCGACTGAACGTCGTCATAAGACAAGCGCCACAGAACGGTGTCGCTAAGTGCCTGAACGCAGTAGCTGCTAGGTTGCCGAGTGAGAAAGGAGTCGTAAGCCCCCATGAAGTCGTCGGCAAAGGTTAATTCGAATGTAATCTCGTTCCGGTCTTCCTTGGGGATAAAATATCTGACGATTCCGGTTTCGATGAAGGAGATGAAATTCTCCACTTGACCCACTTCCAGCGTACACCCCTTTTTCGGTACCTCATGCCTGGAAAATCGGGATGACACCGCTGCCCAGTCCTCATCAGACAAATCAGCATACTTCTGAAAAAATGTTCTGATTCGTTCCACCGG
>CAZHIQ010000063.1:9478-12681 GCA_964532595.1 uncultured Roseivirgaceae bacterium | reverse complement strand
TCTCCTCAGCGCCACTCAGCAACTCGAATGCCGTGCGAAGCGAAAAACTTCGAACATCAAACTTCGAACTCTCGAACTTCAAACCCTCGAACATCAAACCGCCCCCGCACGCTGGCCCGTGCGACCGGAAATCCACCCAGCTCCCGGAAACCGGAATCTGGACCTCATTTCCCGAATCTTCTTAGCGAATACGTTGCGGTAACCATGAAGTAGCGGTTGAGTACGTTGGTTTCGCGGTCTTCGATGTAGGTTTCGCTGATGTCGCGGGTGATGCTGTTGTTGCGGTTGAGGAGGTCGAATGCGTTGAATTTCACTTCGAGCGACTTGTCTTTCAGGAACTTGTATCCCAATCCTGCGTTCCAGAACCAGATACTGCGATCGAGGTCGTTGCCCAGTCCGTGGTACTGCGAATGGTTTACGTTGCTGTTGAAGACAAAACCTTTGAACAGCCATGTCAGACGCAATGATGCGGTGTGGCGGAAGTAGTTGTTGTCGGATCGCGTTTGCAGGGTGTTCTTCACCACCGTATAACTGGCGTTGTAGGAGGCCGTGATGTCAAAGTTTTCGCTGAAATTTCCGCTGGCTGCGATTCCCTGTCCGAAGGTGTAGTTGTTGGCGAGGTTTTTAGCGCCGTTGATGAGGGCAGGGATGCGATTGTAGCGGACCTCGGTGTTCAGGTTGAGGTTCGAGCGAATTGGCATCATCGGGAATCCGTATGTCAGCAACGCGCTGGCTGTCCGGTAGCCGTCGATGTTCACGGGATACGAGAGCTGCATCCCTTGCGCAAGGTCGATGCCGTTCACAGTGGTATCGGCTGAGGCGATGATCGATGTATTCGTGATGTAGTTGCTGACCATTCCCGCCGTCCCCATAAGAAGGAAGGTGGTCGATTTTTCGATGTTCGACTTGCTGTAGCGCAGCGAGAGGTTGTGACCGTAAGTCTGTTCGAGGTCAGGGTTACCCGTGCGGAGGAAGAGCGGATTACTGTTGTCAACAACATCCTGCAGTTGATTTACCGACGGCGCGTTGGTGGAAGTGCGGTAGTTGAAGCGCAGGTTTTCGCTATTGCTGAACCGGACGGTGGTCATCACCTGCGGGAGGATGTTCTGGAAGCTTCGGTTTACCGAGAAGGGGCGGGGAAATTCCCGATCGCTCTCCAGGGTAGAACGCTGAACGTTAAGACCGGTGTTCACCATCACCTTGCGGTTGTTGAACATATAGCTTAGACCTCCACGCTGAGTTATGTAAAGATTATCGAAGGTGTTCGAGAGCAAGGTGTCGAGACTTGTATATTCTTCGGTATCCGGATCGAGGTTGCGTGTCCTTTTATCCGTGCTGCTGAGGCGCCAGGAAGGCGTATAGTTGAGTTGCAGGCGGCTAAACTGACCCAGGGGTTCGGTGAATGCGATGTTGGGGGTTACCGTCAGCGTCTTGGTATAGTTGTCCGTATGCTGATCGACGGTAGTTAGTTCGCCGGTGTTCTGGTCTTCGTTCAATGACATCTGGTCCATGATACCGTCGCGGTTGCTGATGTCGGTATTCACGCCTATGGAGAAGGTGCGGCCGCGTTTCTCGAAGCGTCGGCGATAGACCAGGTTGCTGCTGAAGTTGAAGCTATTGTTTTCCGAGCTGTTCCGGTCGTCGAGTTGACGGCGGAGTTGATCGCTTTGTCCTGAGTAGTCACCGTTCAGCAGTGACAGTGATTCACTGTCCTGAAAGCTGAGGCGAGGAGTAAAGATGATCGAATTCTGCGAGTCGATTTCGCGTTCAATACGGAAATTGAGTCGGTGGTTGAAGTTCATGGCGTCGCTGCGCCGTGCTTCGCGGTAAACGAGTCCGCTGTCGCGGGGTGTGATATAATAGCGGGTGCGGTCGGTGATACGCTCGTTGTCCGACTGGTTATAGAAGTAGCTTCCGGTCACCTGCGTTTTTTCACCCCATTGGTCGGAGTAGTTGAGGCCGATTGATTGGGTGGTGGAAATTCCACTCTGCTGGCCCATGTTGAAGTTTCCACCGCCTCCGCCGCCGCGGCCCCCGCGACCCCCTCCGCCGGAGGAAGTCATACCCTGGAGGTCTTCGCTGGAGAAGTTTTGCTGGTTGATGTTGTTGGCAAGTCCGACCACCGAGATACGGGTATCTCCCTTGAAGGAGTTGATATTTCCGCCCGCGGTGTAGAGTCCTCCTTCTCCGAGACCGCCGTACACACGTCCGAACTGGCCCTGGTTCTTGCCACTTTTCGTGACGATGTTCAGTGTCCTTTGCGTATTTCCGTCATCGAAGCCGGTGAACTGAGATTGTTCACTCAAGCGGTCGAAGACTTCGATCCTTTCGATGATTTCGGCGGGCAGGTTCTTAAGGGCAATAGCAGCATCGTTGCCGAAGAATTCTTTACCGTCTACGAGGACTTGCCGGACGGTTTCACCATGGGCTTTTACGCCTTCGCTGTCGGATGTAATGCCCGGCATTTTATTGATGAGGTCTTCGGCCGTGGCATCCGGATTCGTCTTGTAGGCGTCGGCGTTATACAGGGTAGTATCGCCCTTTTGTTCGACCGCGATGGGTGGTGCGGTGATTTCGAGCGTCCCGAGTGTAGTCACTCCCGGGGACAGGGTAACATAGCCAAGGTCGACTGGAGCATCTTTCACCGTGATGGCGAGCGTGCGGGTACCGTACCCGACGTAAGTGAGTCGCGCGAGGTATTGTCCCGGTTTGACCGGGCTGAAGGTAAATTTGCCGTCAGTGTCCGTGATTGTTCCTCCGACCTGGGAGGAGTCGTTGGCGTTCATCAGGAGGACGGAGACGCCGATTAGGGCATTGTTATCCGTGCTATCGGCGGCTATCCCGGAAATCCGCAGGCTTTGTGCGAGTGCGGGTGACGAAATAATGAGCAGGAGGGCTAAAAGTCGCAAAATCTTGTCCATGTCGTGGCAGAGGCAAAGATGGGGCCAGATAGCAGGTGTTGGTGTGACGAAGTGTTGAAGATATGGTGTTTTTGCTTCGCCGGCGCATTTGAGCGACAAACGGCGGGGCCTGCCGTGCGGTTCCATCCCCCTGAGCGATGCCGCTGGATCCGAAGCCAGCTTCAGCCGGCTTGAGGAATTGCTATGCTGATCGTCACCCTGACCGCAATTGTCTCGAAATTCGGTATTGAGTCAATATGATTTCCCTGCCCTGTGTGTCCGCACTTCAATAGCCTCCGGCTT
>CAZHIQ010000063.1:0-9378 GCA_964532595.1 uncultured Roseivirgaceae bacterium | reverse complement strand
TGAGTCAATATGATTTCCCTGCCCTGTGTGTCCGCACTTCAATAGCCTCCGGCTTAGCCGGAGGATTGGATAATAGGCGGATTGTTTCCGTTGCGGTTCCATCCCCCCTGAGCGTCGGCGCTGGATCCGAAGCCGGCTTCAGCCGGCTTGAGGAATTGCTATGCTGACCGTCACCTGGCCGCAACTGACTCGAAATTCTGCATTGAGTCGATATGATTTCCCTGCCCTGTGTGTCCGCACTTCAATAGCCTCCGGCTTGAGCCGGGGGATTTGATAATCGCGGGATTGATTCCTTCTAATAATTAATCTTCTCCAGCCGACTATCAACACGTTTTTCTTTCTTGAAGTACTCGGTGATCATGACGTACCCGTCTTTAGCGCGGTTGACGAGGTATCGGACTGATCTGCGATCGAGCGGCAGGCTGTCGACGATGAAGACCTTTTCAGGGGTGTAGACGATGGTACTTAAGATGTTCTTTCCAGGCCCGCCCGATTCGCGGTCGAAATTGATGTAGGTGACGTGAAAGGTGCTGTTATCGCTTGAGCGCTGGGTAAAGGAGTAGTCAAAACCACCCAGGGCCTTAGCGTAGTACGACACAAGTTTCGGACTTACAAACTCGAAGCCGACAGGTAAGGCGAGATTGTTTTGGTCTTTTTCGAATATATGGACCTTCCGAAGGGTGAAGTCGTCGGTGAATTCGAAGATGACCATGTTATAGATTATGATTTGCGAGTAAGAGGAAGTGTAAACCGACCCGGTGGCGGCCGTCAATAGTATAGTCGCGGCGATTCCTGCAGCATTTGCGGCCTTTTTGTATTGTTCGCCGACAGCAAAGACCCGACCATCATCGGTCCGGATAAAGTCGTGAAAAAGGATACGACTGTTGTTGCCGTCAAACTTCCCGCTTTCATCGACAGGGGCGGCAGCACTGATTTCGTTGGCCCAGGAGTTGGTTTTCTGATGGATGATCTTACCCTGCATATCCAGCGTCAAGGTCATAAAACCGAGAGACCGTGACCTGGCCGATTTGTAATTGATGTCCTGATACTCTCCGAAGATGATGAACGTCTGATTTTGTTCATCGAAGAATATGTTCGAGAGGGACATGGCGTATTCATCGGTCGTGAGCGACGTCCTGAATAACTTTTCACCGGTATCCGCATGATGAACGACGAGAATGCTTTCAGCCTCTGCAAATCTTATATTCTTCTTCTTGCTAACCAGGGTTCCGACATAGTCAGCCAATTGGAATGCTTCACTGGCATACTCGATGGCATTGTCGTCGGCGCGGTCGCTCCATTTAAGGTTGGCAGCATTGTCGTAGCAAAGTATTTCATATTCATACCGGCCACCTTCCTTTAAACTGTACTGAATGAACCCTTTTTTCTCCAGCGGAACGAGGTAGGCCTGAGTAGCCGGGAGTCCTTTGGCAAGTGACTCATAGATTTTGCGTTGAGTGTTATTCCTGACCGGGCGTGCAGTACTTCCGGTTTGTTTGAGAGCACGGTCGTAGGTAAGCAGTTCGGTTGTTTTATCGGAAGAGTTGAAAAAGAGAAATGCAAAGGCTTCGCCATTGAACACAGCGTCGATCAAATAATAGCTGGCAGGACGGGTGATTTCAATGGTGTTAATCTCCCGAAGGTTTTCGTCGTGGATGCTTAGGTGGTAGTTTACGATTTTGCGGCTGCTTTTGTCTACCTTATAAAAGTAGTAGTAGCCCTTCACCTGATCGTTTTGGAGGATGACGCCCATACTTCGCATCTGGAACTGGATCATCCCTTTCATGGAAATACTCTGTGCGACCACGGAGGTCGAAACAAGAGCAAAAAGCACGGCAAATAATTGTCTTTTCATGGGGGGGCGTTATCGGTTTTGCATTTCGTTGAGGTAGCGTCCCTTGGGAAAGTACGTCTCGTATTCCTGAGCCACTTTGTCGGAGTTCAGTTTGCTGAACTTGAACCGACTGCATTGCCATAGCGCGTGCAGCATTTCTTCGTCTTTATAGAAGGACACGGGACGCGACGTGGCGTATTCGTAGGCGAGGTTAGCGATCTCATGAAGACGAAGTGTTCCGAGAAACGAGAGCACACGATTGTAGTTTTCGTCGAAACGGGGATGAGGATGGGCCAGTACCTTGTGCAGTTTGTGAGCTTCCTGGGCTTTGAAAAGCTGATACAGGGTCTTGGAAACCATGGCCTGCGGGTAGGGGTGATCGGGGTACTGTTGGCTCAGTACAAGTGCGACGTAGAAGGCCCTGCCGTACTCGCGGAAGTGGTATAAGGCCTGAAGAGTTTCAAATGACGCCCTAAGCCTCAGGGGCTCAAATAAGTTGTCGGTACCCGGCGGAGGCGCGTCGGACAACCCTAGCAGGTCTTGCAATCGGATCAGACGTTTGTCGCAGCTGGGATGCGTTTTCATCGTATCCGTTTCAGACTCCACCATGCTGGCATAGACCAGTTCGGAGGGACTGTATCGGTCCCATTTGTCATTGAAAGGGAAGGCTTCGAATGAGAAATGGGATCGAAGATCGAGAGCCCCTTTAAAGGCTGGCTCGTCGACGCCGTCGAGGATTTCCATCACACGCAGGGGGGCTCGGCGGTCGTAGTCTGTGTTCAGATAGTACGTGAGCCCGAGTGAGTCGGCTTCGAATTCCGCTTGTCGGCTGTGGTGGTTTGTCGACAGGTTGATCGATTCGAGCAGGTCCTTTATCCTCGCATATCGGTTGTATACCGAGGATCTGATGTCCCGGATTTCTTTCCTTATGTCCTTGTCGCTTTGCAGCGCAGCGATCCGCGAGGCGGTGAGCTCGGCGTGTTGCCTGTAGTAATGGGCAAGTTCGTGACACATGACAAAGGCCAGCTGATCCTCTGTTTCCAGTCGTTCAATTAAACCCAACATTATGGCGAACGTGCCCTCACCGTAGCTCACAGCGTTGGGTATCTGGCTGCGATGGACGTACACGTTTACATCGCGTGGCAGGTGGGGGTTTGCTGTGTATATGCGGTCAGTGATGCGCCGTACCATTTCCGTAAGCGGGTCGTTTGTCAGGAAATAGTCGTCGTTGAAGATCTTGGTGATATACGCAAACCGGTCATCATACATCGATTTGATATATCGTCCTTCCTTTCCCTTTGCGTCAACGCGTTGTTTATCAGCTTCCAATCGTTGCGTTAGCCGTTCGTGTACATCAGCGGGAATGGTATCCAGAAACGGCGCGGGAACGAACGGGGCGATATGCTGCGCAGTGGCGTTAACGCCGAAGGCAAGCAGTACGAGGGCGAGGTACAGGCCGGCGGGAGGGGTCATGAGTTGTGCAATATACGAAAACGGACGGTGACGCGATCCGGTCTCCGCATCCCTGAGCGTCGCTGCAGGGTCCGAAGCCGGCTTCAGCCGGCTTTAGGAATTGTTATCCCGAGTGTCGCCCTGGCCGTAATTGTCTCGAAACTCTGTATTGAGTCGATATGATTCCCTGTGCTGCCTGTCCGCATTTCAATAGCCTCCGGCTTCAGCCGGAGGATTTGATAATAGGCGGATTGATTCCGGCGCGGTTCATCCCTGCGCGTCGCTGCTGGGTCCGAAGCCGGCTTCAGCCGGCTTTAGGAATTGTTATCCCGAGTGTCCACCTTGCCGCACCTGTCTCGAAATTCTGTAGGGTGTCGATATGATTTCCCTGCCCTGTGTGTCCGCATTTCAATAGCCTCCGGCTTCAGCCGGGGGATCGATAATCGTCACGGTAATCCCCCGCCCCCGATATGAACGCCCACGGCTGAAACCACGCAGATCTCCAGCCCACGCCGCAGCCCATCACTGGTAAATTGTTCATTCTCTGAATCTTGCACGTGATTACTCCAATGCCAGCGAAGCAAATACTGTCAACTGCCTATGTCCCCTCTCCACTATCCGCTATATACTGCCCCATCCGCCGATTTCGTATCTTTGAAATTTGCCCAGTGAAGCACCCACTCTCCATCCGGGATCTCGTCAATCTCCTGTACCAAAGCAGGGATGTCGTCGAATTTCTGTTCGGCAACAAGGACTCGGTGAATAAGTCGGAAATCCTGGCGCGCGCGGATATGACGGACGACAAGCTGGAAAAACTCGTCCTCTACGAAATAATCCACGAAAACAACAACGTCATCGGCCTCGACGACCGGGTCGTGACATTCATCGAAGAATTCCTCGAAATCGGGGAGGTCACCACCAGCTTCATCAACGACAACATCCAGGCTCTGGAAGAAAACCTCCGGTATTACCGTATCGATAACAATACCCGCTTTCTCCGGAACATAAAACGCTCCCTCAAGAAAATCAGCTCTACAACCTCCCGCGAGGTAATGAAGCTCCACAAAAACATCGACGACACTTACAAAAACGAAGACAACTACCAGATCAAAATCCAGGAGCTTGACAAATACAAGCAGAAACGCGACAGCATCATCAGCCTCATCAATGAGTCGGAACAAATCGTCTTCGAGGCCCAGGGCTTCTTCAATAGTGTCATCGACGCGGAACTGAATTCCATCGTCCTCGAACTCCGCTATGTCCTCGTCAGAAACCGCGACTACCTCAACGAAATCCAGTCGCAGATCATCGACTATATCAATAAGATCCAGTACCAGGCAGCGATTTACAAGAAGGTTCAGCGACTCAAAGAACTCAAAGACTACGAGGAACTTAAGTACAAGACAAACTTCGTCGATGTCGTAGCCGAGACACCCGCCCTGATGTTTCAGCGACGCCGAACCCTGAAGTCACGTCTCTCGCTGACGATGCTCGCCTCCGACCGCGGTTATGAAATCGCCCGCAAGCTGGCCAGTCGCCTCGACCTGCTTCGAAACGCCTACCGCAAGCCCGCCGGACGCCTGGCCGAAGGCTTCGACAAACAACTTGAGGAACAATCAAGTACGCTCAACATTGAAGGACTGGTCGACAAGTTCATGCGCGGCAATAAAGACTTGTTTCAGTTTGTCACTCATTACAAATTCCCGAAAGAAGTGGGAGAGCTACCGCTGGAGAAGCGCATCTCCCTCTTCGTCGGTATCTCGATCGACTATGACGATAAGCTGTTAATTACCGGCGAGACCGGGACGATGGATTATGTCAACGAACGCAACCAGAAGGTAAAACTGGGCTACGCGATTCTCAAGCCCAACATAAAATCAGGTGTATGAGTAAAATACCTAAACAGGCACCCGAGATATTCGGTATCCTCAGCCGGGGACAATTTATCAGCTCTAACGGCAGCAAAGGCCGCCTTTACGATATTATCAGCTTCGAGGATAACTTCACCACCTTGCGCGAAGTGTTCTCACATACGGGCTTCACGCTGGAACACGGCCACAACTATTATTACTTCAGTCAGCCGGATGAACCCAACCAATCGATCGAGAAAAAACTTGAGCAGTTCGCTTACTACATCGACGTGCTCGACTTCTTTTCATCGATGGACAAGAAGCCGACGGTTGGAACGCGATACCGCATCACGCAGATAGCGGAAGAGTGCTTTTCGAACGAGCGACTGAAACAGAAGATTATGGCCCTCTCGCGTCGGGAGAAGATGGTCGACAAGGTAGCCGACGTCGCAGATGATCTCGCCCAGGCGGGATTCCTCGAACAGGAGGATGAAGACACCTACAAGGTGATGGACGCCATCCACTACCTCGAGCAGGTTATTTCGATGATAACGATTGAAGAAGATGGAGAGCAAAAGAATTCTTAACCGCATTGTTTTTATCAACATTGCCAACACGGACTACGCAAGCGTGGAGATCGCGGGCAATACCTGCTTTGTTGGAACGAATAATATGGGTAAGACGACACTGCAGCGCGCTATCCTCTTCTTCTACAGCGCCAATACGCGCCAGTTGGGGATATCGCCTTCGCAAAAGTCGTTCGAGGATTACTACTTCCAATACCCTAACTCGTATATCATCTACGAAGTAGCCACCGAAGAGGGCCTGTTTCACGTCATGGTGTATCGCAACACCAAGCTGTTTTACCGCTTTGTCAACGCTCCCTTTAACCGCGACTTCTATATTCACGACCAGGAGGCGGTCCTGCCGAAAGCGGTGCTCACCCGACTCAATGAACACAAAGTCGAATACAGCGATCAGATCGAGACGTTTGAGCGGTACCGGAACATCATCTATGGCGCCGACCCGGATAAGCGTTACAAGAAGTTCGCCCTGATGAAGGGCAACGCCAACTATCACAATATCCCGCTGGCGATTACGTCGATCTTCCTGAGCTCCGAGTCCGTGATTCGAGCCTCCTTTGTAAAAGAATGTATCGCCAATGCTATCGGTTCCAAACACACGACCATCGAGCTCAAGACGGTGGAGCGTCAGCTGCGCCAGTTCACGGAGCGGTATCACGATATTGAAACTTACTTCCGTCGGGAGAGCCAGCAACGGAGTCAGTTAATCAACGATAACTTCTCGTCCCTCCGCAAACTCAAAATCGAGCAGCGGACGCTGGCAACGGATCTGGGAGGGGCTTTGAAATATGCGGCGGTTCAGAAGGAGGAGATCAACGTACAGGCTGAGGAAAAGATGCAGGCGCTGACACAACTTGATGAAGACTTCAAGGCGCGCGAAGCGAATGAGAAGGAAAAGAACGCCGAGCTGCAGCAGGAAATCGGTGTGTTGCGTCATAAGCTGAAGGAAGCGGAAAAGAAACAGGAGGAGTACGATGATAAGGGTATTGCCGACCTGTTGCGCGAAGCCGAGGAAAAGCCCACGCTCCTGGTTGAATTACAAGCGCGGGAAAACGAATACAACACCCTGACGGCAAGCTTCAGCGATGTGGAGCAGCGCTTCAGGACGTTATTTGATACGTTGGAGAACGAACGGAAGGAGTTCGAGTTTGTGCTGCAGTCGGAGGGACTCCAGCTGGACCGAAAGTTTCAGGAAGACAGGAGTGCCCTCAAGGAGGAGTTTTCTGCTGATCGCGAGCGCGTTCAACAGGAACATGCGGCTGAAATGTCTGCATTGGCGGATCAACGCATGCAATATGAGCTGCGGCTCAGCGATGCAAGGCATAAGGAAACTCACCTCCGACAAAAGGTGTACTTCGGCAGCGAGGTAAAGCTATTAAACGAACAGCTGCAGGAACTTCGGGCTCAAAAGCACGACCTGACATCGCGATTGAGCGTTATTCCGGCGAAGCTGGAAGCCCTTCAAAAGCAGGCCGACCACGTGGCGGCACGTCACAAGGATGCGCTGGAGCAGCGATCGCGTGAGAACGAAGCTACGATTGCGAAGCACGAAGAGGCTATTGGCGCCATCAACGAGAAACTGGGCGGGTACCAGACTGCCTTGTTTGGCTATCTTGAGGAGCATTATCCGGATTGGCGCGAAACCATTGGCAAGGTCGTTAACGAAGACATCCTCTTCAATAAGGCACTGAATCCACAGCTTGTAAAGAAGAGCGTGGATACGCTATACGGTGTCAAGCTGAATCTGGCGGAGGTGGAGATTTCGTCGATGACGCTCGAGGAGTACGAGCAACAGCGCATGGAGCTTCGGGAGGAGATATCAAAACTTCAGCAGGAGTTCCTGGAATTCAGGGAACAACTGAGTCGACAGGAGCAGGCGGAACGCGCAACGATTAGTCGGAAGATCGCCCAGTTAAAGAAGGAAGGGGAGCAGGCGCAATACGACCTCGACCAGAATGAGCAGAAGGTTCGTCAGTGCGAGCTAGACCTTCACGAGTACAAGCGAAAGGGCGATGAGATGCGGGAGAAGGAACTCGTTGAGGTGTATGAATTGCAGAAGGAAATCGAAAAAGAGCTCGAGGGACTGAGTGCGAAGAAAGATTCGCTGAAAGAATCACTCACCAAGCGTCTTTCGGCACTGCAGGAAGAATACCAGACGCGACTGGCAAAGCGGACGAAATTGTTCGACCGCGAAGTGGAGAAAATCAAGGATCAGCGCGAAGACAGGGTGGCCGAACTCGAGAAACGTCGCGCGAAGCTTCAGAAAGAGAAGTCGGCCGCGCTGAAAGAGAAAGGTATTGACGACCGGCAGCTGGTCAAAGTGAAGAAGGAGATCGATTCGATCAAGGCTGCGTTGGCGGCGATTGAAGAGAATGCGCAGCTGGTCAGTGAATACCGGAAAGACAAGCGCGAGCTGTTTGACCGTGTAGGTTCATTCCGCGATGAGAAGTTGCGACTGGAAGAGCGCATGAAGGAAGTAGGGAAGGAGTTTGAGAAGGAGCGCGAGCGTTACAGGAAGGAACGGGAACATATCAACCAGGAACTTTCGCAGCTGAAGGCTGAGTTGAAGCAGCACGTCGACGGACTTCAGCATTATGAAAGTCATTTCAAAGACCGCGGACTTTACGACCGCTTACGGCATCTGATTGAAGCGGCGCCTGCTGCGCGGTCGGAGCGCGGGATTATCGGATTGTGTTCGCAGTTGCAGGCGAATGACAACGAGTATTTCAGTCAGTTCGAGAAATTTCGCAATCACATCAGCGACTTTGCGGGGCGGTTCCGTTCCGATAATCATTTCAACTTCCGTATCGACGCCTCCAGGGGCGAGGCTGAATACGAGCGGTTTGCGGCTTACCTCGAAGAGTTTCAGAACGAGAACAAGATTCAGATTTCCATTGCCGAAGTAGCCAAGAGTCACGGGATGTTGATCGATGCCATTGCCGGAAAAATGCGGGCATTGACGGAGTTCCAGGGGCGGATCAGCAAGATGATTAGCAAGATGGAGGCCGATTTCAGTAAGGCATCGTTCGAGAGTTCGAAGCTGATCGAATACATCAAGTTGAAGTCGGAGGAGAGTGAGAACAAAGTCTTGCGCAAGCTTCAACGGATCACCGAGTTCAGGGAGCAGAATCCTTTCCTTTATGGTGAAGAGAATTTGTTCAACACGGGGGTAAAGGGCAAGAACGATATTGATAAGAAGTCGGTCGAGCTGCTTCACGACCTGCACCGGACCATCGAAGAAGAGCACTACGACGAGATCAATGTGCAGGATCTTTTCGAGCTGAGGTTCCGGATCAAGGAAGGAAAGAACGATACCGGATGGATTGAGAAGATCGACAAAGTCGGATCAACCGGCACCGATATGCTGGTGAAAGCCGTGATTTATATTACGCTGTTGAATGTCTTTATCCGGGAGTCGACAGCAAAGACAGCCCGCAACTTCAAGGTTCATTGTATCATCGACGAGGTAGGCCAGATATCCGCGCCTTATCTGAAGCAGCTTATTGCCTTTGCTGAGGAGCGCAACATCTGTCTTATCAACGGTTTGCCGAACGAGAGCAAACTTGAGACCCATTACAACTACACCTATAAATTCCGGCGCGACAGTCATGGGTATGTGAAGGTTGTGCCGTTGCTAACGATGACGGTGGAGCCATGA
>CAZHIQ010000062.1:0-14743 GCA_964532595.1 uncultured Roseivirgaceae bacterium | reverse complement strand
ACTGAGCTACTCCCGCAATTTCCCTGGCACGCCGGCCAAGGGACTGCAAATTTAATGCGCCTTTCTAAATATCCAACAGCGCCAGGAAAAATTGATTCTTTTTGACCGGCCGCTAGCTTGCCCGCGCCATAGTCTCCTGCTCCTGCTTCTTCAACTCCCGGGCATGCTCCTTATTCTTCGAATATTTGATGTGGTTTGGCACCCCCTTCAAATCCCAGATCAGCCCCAGCGCCTGGAAGGTCCTGAGCACGTAATATGTAATGTCAATCTCCCACCAGAAAAAGCCCTGGCGACCGGAGGTTTCATAGTAGTGATGGTTGTTGTGCCAGCCTTCGCCCAAGGTAATCAGCGCCAGCCACAAACTGTTGCGCGACTCGTCATTGCTCTCATACCGCTGCTTCCCAAACTTGTGCATGATCGAGTTAATAGAAAACGTGCCGTGGTACAGGATTACCGTGCTCAGGAAAAACCCGACGAAGAGCGTTGACAAACCATGATGGGTGAACATCAACGCAACGCTTCCACCGTTTACCCACGCGCCCAAAGCCGTGACGGCAACCGCCAATACCACGGGAGGTACCAGGTGATTCTTGTTGAGCCACACCAGCTCGGGATACTTCGCGTAATCGCCAATGGTCTTGTAGTCGGTTTCCTTGAAGTCGGGCCCCACAATCCAGCCCACGTGCGAATACCAGAACCCATAGATCTTCATACTATGCGGATCCTTCGGCGTGTCGCTGTGCCGGTGATGATGACGATGATGCGCCGCCCACCACAACGCGCCCTTCTGTGCTGAGGTCTGCGCCATGAACGCGATTACAAATTGAAACCAGCGCGAAGTCTTGTACGACTTGTGGGAGAAGTAACGGTGATAGCCCGCCGTCACCCAAAACATTCGGATCACGTACAACGCCCCGCATACAATCCAGTCGAACATCGTGGCCCCCGTCCATAGCGCCCCCAGCGGGAGCAAATGAACCGCAGCAAAAGCGATCTCCTGTTTAAGAATCGGTTTACTCCGTACCTCCGGTGTTAATGTTTGTTGACTCATTAGAGGAAAAGCGAAAAGAGGAAATAATAAAACTAACGATCAGTTTCACTTATAGTGCCCGGGACCGGGGAGAGGTTTAGGCAAATTTCGCAGGTTCCTTCCGAAATAAAAATGATCCCCGTCATATTTTCAACCAGCCGAACTACCGGCTACCTGCAACGGCCTAAGACGGTCGCTTCATCAGCGCGATCGCCTCGTTGAGTTTCAACAGCGCCTCCACCGGCGATATAGTGTTGATGTCTACCTTCGACAGCAGCTCCTCAACAGCCTTGAAACGGGGGTCGGCATCAAACAACCCCATCTGCGGCGATGGCTTCGGAACGTCCATGAACTTCTTGTGGTCTTCGTTCTTGTGCTTTTCTTTCTCGAGGAAATGCAGAATCTCGTTTGCGCGGAACACAATCCGATTGGGCATCCCGGCAAGCTGCGCCACGTGAATACCAAAACTGTGATTCGAGCCCCCTTCCTTGAGCTTGCGCATGAAAATAATCCGGTCGCCGACTTCCTTCACCGACACATTGAAGTTCTTTACCCGCACGAGATCTTCGGCCAGCTGGTTAAGCTCGTGGTAATGCGTAGCAAACAACGTCTTCGGGCGACAGTCATGGTGACCGTGGTTGTGCAAGTATTCGACAATAGCCCAGGCAATCGAAACGCCGTCATAAGTACTCGTACCTCTGCCGATTTCGTCCATCAAAATAAGACTGCGATGACTGAGGTTGTTGAGAATACTCGCCGTCTCCGTCATCTCTACCATGAAAGTTGATTCACCGCGGGACAGATTGTCGCTGGCGCCTACCCGGGTAAACACTTTGTCAACGATGCCGATACGCGCACTCTCTGCAGGAACAAAACTCCCAACCTGAGCCAGCAACACGATCAGGGCGGTCTGGCGCAAAAGCGCCGATTTACCCGCCATGTTGGGACCGGTAATAACAAGAATCTGTTGCTTGTCGCTGTCGAGAAATATATCGTTAGGTACGTAGGGCTCCCCAACCGGTAATTGCTTCTCAATCACGGGGTGACGGCCTCCTTTAATATCAATAATCAGCGATTCATCGATCACCGGACGGGCGTATCGATTCGACCGTGCTACCGACGCAAAGGAAAGGAGACAGTCGAGCTGCGCAATGACACGGGCATTCTGCTGTATTTGTGGAACATACCCCTGTGCATGATGAATCAGCTCGTTGTAAATCCGCTGCTCTATGACAAACAGCTTCTCTTCCGCATGGAGGATCTTCTCTTCGTAAACCTTGAGCTCCTCCGTGATGTACCGCTCGGCGTTCACCAGGGTCTGCTTCCGGATCCAGTCGGCAGGTACCTTGTCTTTATTGGCGTTGCTTACTTCGAGATAGTAGCCAAAGACCTTGTTGAAGGAAATCTTCAGGGACGTAATACCCGTCCGCTCGATCTCGCGCTTCTGAATCTGCAGTAGAAAGTCTTTACCTGAGTACGCTATCTTTGAAAGCTCGTCTAATTCGGCATCAACGCCCTCACGAATTAGTCCCCCCTGGTTGGTGACTACGGGAACATCGTCGCGGAGCTCACGATCGATTTTCTCCAGAAGGAATTCGCAGGGATGCATTTGATCGGCGAGCTTGCGCAGTTCCGGCGAGCTGTCGGCGAGCAGGGCTTCCCTGATGGGCGCGATGCATTTCAATGAGCGCTTCAACTGGAGCATCTCGCGCGGATTGATTCGATTCACCGCAACTTTTGATATAAGTCGCTCCAAATCAGCAATCTGCTTCAGCGGTTCAAGGATAACTTCCGCGAAGGCGGTATCGCTGAAGAACCGATCAACTACCTTGTGTCGCTCTTCAATCGCCACTTTGTCTTTCAAGGGAAGGATCATCCACTTGCGCAGCTGGCGTGAGCCCATCGGCGTGACGGTGTCGTCGAGGATGTCGATGAGAGGCACCCCGCCCTCCTGCTGAGGGTGTATCAACTCAAGGTTGCGCACCGTGAACTTGTCGAGCCACACGTACTTGTCTTCATCGATGCGGGAAATCGCACTGATGTGGGAGGTGTCGCGATGTTCCGTCTCTTCCAGGTAGTGGAGGATCGCGCCTGCCGCAATGATGGCTTCGCCTAATCCGTCAATCCCAAAGCCTTTCAGCGACGCCGTTTTGAATTGATTGATCAGACGCTCGTAGCCGTAATCAAACGCATAAACCCACTCGTCAAGGGCGAAGGTGTTGTATTCGTCGCCGAAGAGTTTTCCAAATCGTTCGCGGAACGCCTTGCTATAGATAATCTCCGAAGGACCAAACCCTTGAATGAGTTTCAGCACATAGTTTTCGGTTCCCTGGGCTGCGTAAAATTCTCCTGTAGAGACATCCAGAAACGAGACGCCGCAGTTTTCTTTCGATGCATAGACTGAAGCAAGAAAGTTATTCTGCTTTCTGTCGAGCACATTGTCGTTGAAGGAAAGTCCCGGCGTAACGAGTTCTGTCACACCGCGTTTCACAATACCTTTAACGAATTTCGGATCTTCCAGCTGATCGCAGATCGCGACCCGATGTCCGGCGCGAACCAGCTTTGGCAAATAGGTATCGAGTGCGTGATGAGGGAAGCCTGCGAGTTCAATCTCAGATGCGGAGCCGTTGCCCCGTTTCGTCAGGACAATATCGAGGACTTTGCTCGCCGCGACAGCATCCTGCCCAAAGGTTTCGTAGAAGTCGCCGACCCTGAACAGCAACAACGCTCCGGGGTACTTTGCCTTAATGGCATTGTACTGCTTCATCAACGGTGTTTCGGTCGCGGTTCTGGTTTCAGCCATAGCGACAAATATACGGACGAATTACATAAGTGTAGGGTTTTCAACGAGGTGGTGGCGCATCGTATCACAGAAATCGCATTGGCCGCCTCTGCAGCGATTACCTGTGTTCACCCATTTAAATTTCTGTCGTTCCTCCACTATATTCGCGTTTTTCCGCGATGCGAAAACTTAAGTTAGAAGAACTCGGCCGTATCTCCGTTGAAGCTTTCCGCCAAAGCGAAAAGTTGCCCGTAACGATTGTGATGGACAATGTCCGAAGCATGCACAACGTAGGTTCGGCCTTTCGGACTTCCGATGCATTCCGGCTCGAGAAAATCTGGTTGACCGGCATTACGGCAACGCCTCCTCATCGTGAAATTGAAAAGGCTGCGCTTGGCGCGACGGCATCCGTTGTCTGGGAATATGCGGAAAAAACCGAGGACGTTCTCCGAAATCTAAAGGCTGCCGGATATGAAATCATCGCGGTGGAGCAAACGACGAACAGCACACCGCTTCAGGAATTTACGCCCGTAAAAGATCGGAAGTATTGTCTGGTTTTTGGCCATGAAGTCCATGGCGTCAGCGATGAAGCCATTGCACTCGCCGATGTTGCGCTGGAAATTCCGCAGGAGGGGACCAAGCACTCGCTGAACATTTCTGTCTGTCTCGGAATTGTGGCTTGGGAGTTTTTCCGACAGCTGCAACTCACTCCCCGATAAAAAACGACCGCAGTTCATTCACTGCGGTCGTTTGTTCAAGACTATTCTGCTGCGCCCATCGCCATATCGAGTGCGCGCGTCGTGATGTAGTACTTGGTAATCATATTCGGCACTTCCCACTCCGGCATGTTATTGTTTCGCAGGTACTCAAGATATTTTTCCGCGACCTGGCCGAAGTGTGCTTCGTGACCGTTGTGATATTCATCGGGAACAACAACCATCCACACTCCGCCTTTGCGTTCGACGTCGATTCCCGGATAGTTGGCCTGCACTTTAGCCAGTGCACTGTTGAGGTCCGACTCGAATGAAGTATCGTCCTGACTTACGGGCTCGATATAGAGCACGGGGCGGTAGTTTTCCTCCTTGCCCTGACGGATGATAAGATTCGCTTTTGAGCCCTTCATGATTGAGAAGTGCGTATCGCCGGCCCCGGCGGGTGCTTCGAAGTCCCAGATAACACTGACCTTCGCGTTGACACCGCGGATCTGATAATTAATCTCACCGTTCGCGTACACACCGAGCACTCCTTTCTCGTCAACGTCGGGTCTGAGGTACTCTGGGTATTCTTTCAGCCCCGTGACCTTCTCAAATTGCGCCGGAGTAAGCGATGTCTTCCAACGGCGTGCGCTCGTGATGTTGATGTCGGTTTCATGGTTGATGATTTCGCCGGGGAAACACTCCCACTGAACCAGGTCCACAAGGTGCGTAGTCACATCGACGATACCTTCTCCTTGTTGCTTTACGTCAAAGAACCAGGCCGGTCGAATCAACGGAGAACCCGATACAGTCTTTGAGAAGTGGTGGACACTTTCCTTTGTTACTGCGGGATCATCCGGAGTCCCTTTCTGCATCTCACCAAACACTTCCGGAAGGAGCGAAAACTCCCGCTGAAGCATTGTTGTGATTTCAAACCGCTCCGTCATGATATCGTAGAGCTGCAGCTTCTTCCGCGCTGCTTCGGCAAACGCCTCTTTCAGCATCTCGAAGCTTTCGGTGTTGATCGCCATAGGCTTGTCGGCAAACACATGGAGGCCGGCGTCGATCGACTTTTTGATGTACTCAATTTTGAGTTTGTTATTTCCCGCGAGTACGACCACATTGCCCGGTCGCTCAGCGAGCATTTTCTCGAAGTAATCTTCTCCGCGATAAACCTTTTCAACCCATTGGGTCGGATTCTCAGCTCTGGTGTTATAGCCTTCGATTCGGCCAAGGTGTTGTTGTAACTCAGGACCCTCCGGCGCATAAACGTGCACGATGGAGTCAACATTGTCGAGCATTGTCTTTTGTACAAGCGCAGCATGGAAATGCCCCGGATCAAGGGTCATAAGCCGGATAGTAGTCATAGGCTCGTTAACAGCGGTTTCCGATCCGCTCTTGTTGGTTGAACATGCTCCCAGGAACAGCGCGGCGAGGACACCGCACGACATAAATTGCTTCAGCATAGCGTTTTAGGTAATAACGAGCGTAATATACAAAAGGCAGCCAAAGGCTTGTTGAGCATTATGATAAACGTGTCAGACGGCGGGACAAAAGGATGAGCAACGCATCGTTTAAGATTCCTATCCCTATATTGTCCCCGCTGGTTTCGGCCATTTACACCAGTCATGTATTGATATGAGCACCCGATTCATTCTTTTCCTTGGCATATTTCTAATTGCAGCAACGGCTTTCGGACAGAAGGTCCCGAAAGTCTCCTGGAAGAAAGTTCGTGTGCTCGTCTATACGAAGAATGGAGGTGAATATGTACACGATAACATCCCGTATGCGGTTGAAGCTATCCGGAAGTTAAGTGCTACGCACGGCTTCGCAGCCGATGTTTCCGAAGATCCGAATGTCTTCACCGAAGCCAATCTTGCGCAGTATGATTTCCTGATCTTTTCGAGCACGAATAATGACGCGTTTGACAACGACAGTCAGCGTCTCGCGCTCCGACGATACATCGAAGGCGGAGGAGGATTCGTTGGCATTCACTCCGCAGTAGGGACCGAGCGCAATTGGAAGTGGTTCAAGACGATGGTGGGGGGCAGATTTGTGTGGCACCCGAACTTTCAGTCCCTCCAAATAAAAACGCTCGACCCTCAGCACCCATCGATGGCGGGGATGCCTGCTCTTTGGCAGAAAAAAGATGAGTGCTATCTGATGGAGGAATTATATCCTGGCGTGCGGGTGCTGATGGCACACTATCTCCCAGCGATCGATGTGCGCGGAAAAGACAAGGAGCAACTTCAATCCCTTACCAGCAACTTTGGCGACTACTATCCGGCCGTGTGGTATCACCATTTCGGTGGCCCCGTATGGGTCACAACACTAGGACATGACAAAGGCGACTATCAGGATCCTGTATTCCTTCGACACATATTCCAGGGAATGGCTTGGGTAGCTACGCAGGCGGGCAAACCGGATTTCACAAAAGCGTATGCAACCAGTCACGATGCTCCATTGCGCTAACATAAAAACGTTCTTGGCCCACAAGGGCTGAACCCTTATATTAACGTCTTGACCTGCGCAAAAATCCGTTGAAGATCTGAAGCTTCGTCGCGACGAGCGCAAACCACACTAACCAACCAAACCTTAGCATGCAATTGCAGGAAGAAACCCTAACAGAAAAGAAGTCCGGAAACTTTCGGTGGACGATTTGCGCTCTGCTTTTCTTGGCGACCACAATCAACTACGTTGACCGGCAAATCCTCTCCCTTGTCAAACCTATTCTTGATGAAGAACTCGGCTGGACGAACGAAGAATTTGGTATTGTTAACGCTGTCTTTCAAGGCGCCTACGGCTTTGGTCTTCTCTTCTTCGGATGGTTCGTAGACCGATTCGGTGCGAAGATCGGATACGCCGTATCGATTGCTACCTGGAGTCTTGCGGCCATGGGACACGCAGCTGTATCAACCGTGACTGGATTCGCCGTAGCCCGTGCATCGCTTGGAGTGACCGAGGGAGGAAACTTCCCCTCTGCCATTAAAGCTACTGCTCAATGGTTCCCCAAGCGCGAACGCGCATACGCGACGAGTATCTTCAATGCCGGTACCAACGTCGGCGCGATCATCGCTCCTGCGATTGTCCCCTGGATCGCTCTGACCTATGGATGGCAAATGGCCTTTATCGCCGCGGGTGTCGCGGGTATACTTTTCCTCCTGGCCTGGATTCCGTTTTACAACGACCCCGCCAAATCAAAGCACGTAAGCAAGGCGGAGCGGGAATATATTGAAAGCGACCGCGAAGACGACGCAGCAACACAAAAGGTATCCTGGCTCGGCTTGCTGCGCTACCGTCAAACCTGGTCCTTTATCCTGGGCAAATTCATGACCGACCCCGTTTGGTGGTTCTTCCTGATATGGCTCCCCGACTACTTTAAGAAGACCCGTGGGCTTGATATCAAAGAAAGCTGGGTTCACCTCGTAACGATCTATGTCATTGTAACGGTCTTGAGCATCTTCGGTGGATGGGTTATCGGCTATCTCAACAAGCAGGGATGGACCATCACCCGGGCGCGGAAGACGGGTATGTTCACCTTCGCTCTATGCGTTGTTCCGATTTTCCTTGTCTCGCAATTTGGTGAGTGGGGCGCTGTTTTGTTGATAGGTCTTGCCGGAGCTGCGCACCAGGCATGGTCTGCTAACCTCTACACCACCGTCTCCGACATGTTCCCCAAAAAGGCCGTCGCCTCCGTTATTGGTATTGGCGGAATGGCCGGTGCAATTGGCGGAATGATGTTCCCGATCTTCTCAGGACGGCTACTTGACAACTTCACGGCAGCAGGCAACGTAACCGGCGGTTATACCGTCCTTTTCACCATTTGCGCGTTTGCCTACGTAGTCACCTTCGCACTTCATCACCTCCTGGCGCCCAAGTTTGAGCGCTTTGAAATGAATTGACTTTAAAAAGAATCGGAGTCCCTTCCCCGGGGGCTCCGATTCTTCCTTATCCTTCCTCATCCAATGCCGTCTTGATTGGCACGTCTCCCTCATTTTTGCCACCTTTGTCGCGAAATAAAAATGAGTCGTCGTGTCAGACCGTTACAACCAGCGGGGCGTTTCTGCCTCTAAAGAAGATGTTCATCAGGCGATAAGCAAGCTTGACAAAGGGCTGTATCCCAAGGCTTTCTGCAAGATTGTCCCCGATCACCTCGGCGGCGACCCTGAATGGTGTACCGTAATGCACGCTGACGGCGCCGGCACCAAGTCAGCGCTCGCCTATGTCTACTGGAAAGAAACCGGCGATCTGTCGGTATGGAAAGGCATTGCGCAAGATGCCATTGTGATGAATATTGACGACTTGTTGTGCGTCGGTGCCACTGGAAATATCCTCCTCTCCTCCACCATCGGTCGTAATAAAAACAAGGTCCCGGGCGAAGTGATTGCCGCCATCATCAACGGCACGGAAGAGATTCTGGAAATGCTGCGCCGTTATGGCCTCAACATCATCAGCACCGGAGGAGAAACCGCCGACCTGGGCGACCTCGTTCGTACCATCGTTGTCGACTCAACCGTAGTATCGCGAATGAAACGTGCCGATGTAATCGATAACGCCCGAATTCAGGCTGGCGATGTTGTCGTCGGACTTTCTTCGTTCGGCAAAGCCCACTACGAAGACGAATACAATGGCGGTATGGGCAGCAACGGCCTCACTTCGGCACGCCATGACGTATTTTCAAACATTTATGCCGACCGCTATCCTGAAACCTACGATCCGGAAATCGCGGCAACCCTCGTTTATACCGGTAGCTGCGAGGTAACGGACAGTCTACCAGGACTAGACGTCAATGTAGGAAAGTTGGTTCTGGCCCCCACCCGTACCTACGCTCCGGTCATTATCAAAGTGCTCGAGCAAATGCGGTCGCAAATACACGGATTGGTGCACTGCAGCGGTGGAGCTCAAACCAAAGTCCTGCATTTCATCGGGAATCTTCACGTCATCAAAGACAACCTCTTTCCCACGCCTCCGCTCTTCAAGCTGATTCAGGAGCAAAGCAATACTGACTGGAAGGAGATGTACAAGGTGTTCAATATGGGGCATCGTATGGAGGTGTATCTCCCGGAGAAGTACGCTGCGGATGTAATCGCCATTTCAACGGCGCTCGGCGTTGACGCCCGCATTATCGGAAGGGTGGAAGACGCATCTGCGAAGAAAGTTACGCTCACAACGGAGCATGGGGAATTCACTTATTCATAATGCAGACAGGCATTCTCAACAGGCTGGCAACGATCTCCGTTGTCGTTCTCGCGTTTCTGCTGGCAGGATGCGGAAGTGTTGTAAAAAATGAAACGGTTATGCTAAATCCAGACCCACACTCTTTTTCGCGACCTCATGAAGCGCGGGTAAACCACCTGGACTGGACTGCGGCAGTCGATTTTGACCTCCGTGTGATTAAAGCCACTGCAAAGTGGAGAATAGAAAGTACGAGGGCGACCGAGATCGTGTTCGACACTAAGGATTTGGTGATCGATTCCGTCGCTACGGATGATAACCCTAATGTCTCCTGGCGTCTGACTGCCAAGGATTCTGTCTTTGGTCAGGCGCTCGTGGTCCCGATTACCCCGGAGACCTCCGAGGTAACGATACGCTATTCGACCAGCCAGCAGGCAGAAGCCCTTCAGTGGCTTTCTCCTCAGCAGACAGCAGGGAAGCGTGAACCATTCCTCTTTACCCAATCGCAAGCTATTCTCGCCCGTAGCTGGGTGCCCTGTCAGGACAGCCCGGGGGTTCGCTTCACCTACAACGCTACCGTCAAAGTTCCTCCGCAACTTCTCGCTTTGATGAGCGCCACCAATCCCCTGCAGAAGAACAACTCAGGCGAGTACCGCTTCGAGATGAAGCAAGCCATTCCTTCCTACTTACTCGCCCTCGCTGTTGGAGATCTGTCGTTCGAGGCCATTAGTGACCGAAGCGGAGTCTATGCCGAGCCTGCAACATTGAATGCGGCCACCTATGAATTCGCTGACCTTGAAAAAATGATAGCTGGTGCTGAAAAGCTCTACGGCCCGTATCAATGGGAGCGCTATGATGTGCTGGTTCTCCCTCCGAGCTTTCCTTTTGGAGGAATGGAGAATCCGCGCCTGACGTTCGCAACGCCTACGATACTCGCCGGCGATCGATCGCTCACGTCCCTGATCGCTCACGAACTCGCCCACAGCTGGTCGGGCAACCTTGTCACGAACGCAAACTGGAACGACTTCTGGCTGAACGAAGGATTCACCGTCTACTTCGAAACGCGCATCATGGAAGAGCTCTACGGACGCGACTACGCGGAGATGCTCGCATCGCTGAACCTTCAGGAGCTGCGCGACGAAATCAATGCGCTTAATGGAAAAGGGCTTTCAGCCGACACACGACTCAAACTCGATCTGACCGGACGAAATCCCGACGATGGTGTCACCAGCATCGCCTACAACAAAGGATACTTCTTCTTGCGGACGATCGAAGAGCGCTACGGACGCGAAAAATTCGATGCCTTCCTCAAAGATTACTTCGCGCATCATGCGTTTGGGTCTATTGACACCGAAAGCTTTACCCAATACATCGTCACTTACTACGATGAGCATTTTCAGGTCAAGATAGACAGCGACCTCTTTCAGCAGTGGATTTACTCTGAAGGACTCCCGGAAAACTCCCCTCAACCTCAATCCGACCGCTTCCGCGAGGTCGATCAGGTGCTGGCACTCTGGCAGGCGGGGCGCGGCCTCGATATGGAGAAGTCGAAGCAGTGGACGACTCACGAATGGCTCCACTTTCTAAATAACCTGCCAGGCAACCTAACGACAGCCCAAATGCAGGAGCTTGATGCCTATGGCCAGTTTACCGCTTCGCACAACGCCGAGATAATCACGGTATGGGGAGTGATTGCTATTCGCAATAACTATGACGCCATGCTCCCGGTCATTGAGGAATTCCTCATCCGAACAGGTCGCCGGAAGTTTCTCAGCCCTTTGTACGAGGAGCTGATCAAAACTCCGGAAGGGCATAAGCGGGCCCGAAAGATTTACGAACAGGCCAGACCCAACTATCACTTCGTAGCAACGAGCACGCTGGACAAGATCATTCTGTAAGACCCCGCCGCCGTACGGTCAATTCAGAAAAAAGTTGCTTGTTCTTTGGTCATTTTCAAAACCGATGCAACCATTGGCGGGAATACTGTGTCTAAGGGATACTAGACGCAGTCTTTTTATGTTAAGAAAACGAAAAATTCTGGTAATCGTCGGAATCGTCGTTGCCCTCCTCATCACCTTTTACACGAACGTGTTTGGGTCACTTCTGGCATAATCGCCAGTCGAGTTAACCTCCCTTTACAGGCGAATCCTCACCTGGTCTTTATGGTCAACAGGAACCCTGATCGGAAGGCCGCGATAGTTAAGTCGCAATGACCCTTTGTAATGGATATCAAACTTTTTCCCCCCCAGCATGCCAAACAAGGTGTCCATAAAACCCATCTCCTTGAGCGCAAGTTTGACTTCCAACGGCACAGTAAATTCGGCATTCGCCGGAATCGCTGTCTTTAGTGTCTGATCGACCGTTGCGGCCTTCTTTCCGTTTACATAGATCTCTACGTCAATCTTCTTAAGCCGGCCGCGCACGCGGTTCGGATTGAAGAAGACGGCGTTAGCTCTTAACGTCGGATCGGAACTGGCGGCCAACACTACGTCACGGATATCAACCAGCTTGATATCTTCTTCCGGTGCCTGGCATCCCAGCATAAACACAATTAGAAAAGCGGATGCCGCCGCTGACGATAGGTGTATTAACTTCGGTAAGAGCTTGTACATTCTGTCCCTGTCTTCGATGACGGACGGTTCCACGTGTGGGCTATTCCGTCCTGATTCAAAACTACGCCTTGATCTTCAATTTCTAAGCCAGAAAAAGGGCGGTAATGCTAGTTAAGGAAAATTTCGTCGACCATCAGCCATAAGGCGTCTTTGGATGACTGTCCGGGACGGCTTCTGACCGGTCGCGCGATAAGTCGATAGTAAGAAAGTTTTTCGGATCCCATCGCAAGAGTCACCCCTTCCGTTCGCGGATCCGGTCGACTGGAGTTCTGAGACGGAGTAACCCTACTGATCAACTGAAGATCTCCTGCATGTGCTCCGCCCCAAAGCTCCATTTCTGCAGGGGGAAAGCAGAGCGCTTGCGGATGGTGGGAAAAGCTGAGTGTCAGGTGAGAAACGTCGAGACTGGTTGATGAGATTTTGAAGTCGAGCACGAGATCGTTTTCACGAAAAGCCATCCAACTCGGATGTTTGTAAAAGTCGGACACGCCTTTTACTCCATCAAACAGACTGGCAACGCCTTCACCCGGGTATTTGTCATCCGGCAAAGATTGGAGCATCGCAGTGTCGGGAAGTATTCCTTTCCGAAAGAAGGCAAACTCTACCACGTCGCTGGTGGCCCAGCCTTCGCGATAAGCCCGTGCTTTTATCTGCGCATAAACATCGACAGAAATTCCATCGGTATAGGTATAACTGACACTGTCCGGTATTGAGCCATCAACGGTATAACGGATGACGGTTCCCGGGAGACTATGATGCAACACGACCTTCTCATCATCGCCTAGCACGCGATCCTTATTCTTTAACAGTGGCGGGTTAAGTTTGATCAACTCGTCGTCGTCGGCGAGGAAACCGCTCTCCCATCGTACGTTCCTGAACGATCCCGCCAATCTCGATAGTTGTTGCTCATCGATTTGAGTATTCCAGATATAGACCTCCCGAAGCGAAGGTAGCGATGCAAGAGGCGACAGGTCTTCGGCTGTAACCGCCGTTCCCGCAAGGGAAATCGACCGGAGTTTGCTAAGTGAACGAAGTTGCTGCAGACTCCCACCTTTCAGATCGGTATGATTAAGATTCAGCTTCTCAAGATTTTCAAACCGGGCAATCACCTTCATCGCTTCCTCCGTGACGGGCATTCGGCTTAAATCGAGCGAAACCAATTGCGTCCGGATATCCAGGAGCTCCTCCAGGTCGGACACTTTAAAGTGCGTGCGCAAGTAGAACGCCACTGCGATGGCGGGCTCGTCAATTGCTATCTGGGAGACTGTGCGGTTGGGCTTATTAAGGCTTTGTATTTTGTTCTGACTGGCAAAGGCAAAGTTATAGGTCGGTTTTTGTTCCGGCGAATGGTATCGAGCTATAACGGCCAGCGTAAGTTTCTGCAACGTATCATTCGATTTCAAAGCATAAAGAGGCAGAGTCATATCGGCGCCGTCTTTGATCCAATAGTGAAGTAAAGCGATCTCGTCCGGGAGCAGCTGCGCCTTATCTTTTGGAGGCATGTGGTCGTCATGCTCGAGGGGAAGGAGCAATCGCTCCATCAACAAACCGTCATGTGTTGTCTTCGCAAAGAGCGACCCATTCTTACCTCCCTTGCGTACACCCTCTGCGTTGCTCAATACAAGGCGACCCTTTGACTTATCGGGGTTGTGACAACTCACACACTTGGCGTCTAGTATCGACTGAACCGCCGCCTCGAAAACGGTAGAGGAATCTGTGATGTTGCGGGATGTCGGCACGTTTTCCGGCGAAAGTGGTGCCCACACAAAGTTTTCTCCATGCGTCAGTCGCGCCCCGTAATGTCCTGTAACGACGAGAATCACGACGGCACCTGCGGCAACCGGCTTTAACGCCCGGGTATTCCGATGCAGGGTCAGCAGCGCCCAACATAAGAAACTGAGAAGCACTCCGGCCCATTTGTGTATAGTGAGGTCGTTGCCCGTAAACGAATCTTCGAACGACAGCAAAAGCCCCATTAAAGTTGTCGCCGAAGCCGACAGCGCCGTCAGATGAATAAGCAACGAGACCAGACGTGGGTATGACTGATCCACGAAGTACCGGTCCAAAAATATAATCAGGGCTGTTACAAGCAGAATTCCGATCGGAAGATGAAGTACCATCGGATGGGTTCGCCCCAGGCTTTGAACGATCGCAGGCAGTTCTATCCTTTCCTCAAAGACCAGGATAAAGACAATCAACACCTGAAGGACAAAGACACTGTCAGCGATAATCTTGCCGGGGCGTTTCATCATCAGGCGAGAATGGGCTTGACAACACGGCCTCCAACATCTGTGAGCCGATACCTTCTTCCGAGATGTTTGTAAATGAGCCGCTCATGATTCAGACCTAACAGGTGAAGCACCGTCGCGTGGAAGTCGTTGACATGCACGGGGTCTTTGACGATGTTGTATCCGAACTCATCCGTCTCACCGTAAGTCAGTCCTGGCTT
>CAZHIQ010000061.1:0-15086 GCA_964532595.1 uncultured Roseivirgaceae bacterium | reverse complement strand
CCGACCCCCACGTCCCTAACGTGGTGCGCTAACCGGGCTGCGCTACACCCCGAACCGGTTAACCTGAGACAACCCGATCAGCGGGCTGTTTCAAATCCGGTGCGAATATAAATTTTTATTTTTCAATCGCTCAGAAAAAATCCCTGAATCGGGATCAAAATATCTTTTTTCTGCTGTATCGCGCGTTTTGATACCCCAATCCCGAACTGTCGCCAGGGGAACGGTTTTTTAGCGACTATTTGTAACACCCGCCCGCCCATGCACGAAACGCTTACGAAAACGCTTGTCTCCGTCCAGGAACTGAGGCTGATGCTGGAGAGCCTCGTGGAGGAGCGGCCCGATATCTCCGTGCGATTCAGGCTTCTGGGCGAAATGTGGATCCCCGGGTTCGTCAAGCCTGTTAAACTCACGCCTAAGGGAGCGATTCTCTACGATGATAGATCCGGTCTTGTATCGATAAGCGACCTTTCTTTTGTAATGCAATTCGAAGTAGACCGCCGATTCCAGCGGTTCCAACCCTTCTATCACTATGAAGTTTCGCCGCTGCACGCAACGGCAAGCGCGGTATAGACTATTTGTCTTTCTTCTTCAATGAATTGAAGAACTTGGCCCAGTTGAAAGGGTTGAGGAAGGGGTTGGTCACAGGCATGTACTTCTGGTTGTGACTCGAGGCCCACTGATCGAGGGAATAACGCTGGTTCATTGGACCATTCATAGGCGTGGTCTTTACCATCAGTGCCAGTAGTTCCGCATTCAGGTTCTTCTCGTCAATGGGTTCGGGCGGAAGATTAAGCGCCAACACGGCTTCTTTGAAGACTTCCTCCGTAGGATAGGGTAAAATCTCTACCTCACGAAGATAGGTCACGTCTTCCAGCATCGAGACGAAAATGGTCAGATACTCCGGCGCGTCATGAGGGACCACGAAATACTGACGCTGATACCCAACGGAACTGATTACAAGGCTGTCGCCAGCAAGAACCGGCAACGAGAAAAAACCAACATCGTTCGTTCGGACGCCACGCCCTGCAGCCGGAACATAAATATTCACGTAAGGCACGGGGCCCGTCGTCGTATCCATGGTCACTCCGGAAAGCTGGATCACCCGCTTCGGCTGTTGCGCAAACGCATCATGGCCAAGAAGGCAAACGCCAACCATCACCAGCGCGCATATGATTGCTTTATTTCGAAACAGAGACTTCACCGATGGTATTTGAGTTATCAAATATAAAAATAAGGCCCGTGTTAGCCTAATCCTTATTTTTGGTCTGTATTTAAACAGGTGAAATGCGGTTAAAAAGTTTCAATCTGGCGCTGGGTTCACAGATTTTCAAGGCATGTGCCGATGAATCGCGACTGCGCATTCTCCACCTGATCTTCTTAAACGAGGAAATGTGCATTTCCGACCTGGAGAGAATTCTGGATTTTACGCAAACGAAAACCTCCAGGCACCTGACATATCTGAAAAATGCCGGTATTGTGACTTTCCGCCGGCACCATCATTGGGTGTTTTATTCGATCAAGGATGAGGTCTATGAAATTTTAAAGCAGATTTTTCAGTTCTTGAGAAAGGATCAGTTGCTGCAGCACGATCAGCAGCTGTATCAGACACTGTTTTCAAACCGGGAACTCGCCGTGAACAAGATACAGCGAGATATGTGGCAGAACCCGGGGGTTACCACTTAACGCCGATACATGAGCTTTACACGCATTGCCGCCGGAAATTCCGACCGGAATTACAAATGTATTTTCTTTGACCTCGATCATACGCTCTGGGACTATGACTGTAATGCGCGGGAAACGCTTTCTGATTTGTATACCGAGTTGCGGCTGGCCGATCGCGGAATCCCCTTTGATCCCTTCGTTGAATGCTTTCGACGGGTTAATGTCGAATTATGGACGCAGTATGACCAGGGGCTGATTACGAACGACGTGATCCGGCACCAGCGTTTTCGCAAGGTGCTTGAGGAGTTCGGCGTGTCGGACGAGGTGTTGAGCGATAAACTGGCGGAAGAATATTTCTGGGCGTGTCCGAAGAAACCTAATCTGGTTCCTCACGCGCGCGAAGTCCTCGACTATCTGGCAAAGAATTACGTGATGACCGTTGTCACCAATGGTTTCGAGGAAATCCAGTCAGTAAAGCTGGCGTCCGGTCAGATTGATCACTACTTCAACCATGTGATTACATCGCAGAGAGCCGGTTACAAAAAGCCATCGCGCGAAATTTTCGACTATGCTTTGTCGGTTAACAATTTGAGCCATCGTGAAGTATTGATGGTTGGCGATAATTTGGTCACCGATATCGGCGGGGCGCGCAACGCCCGTATAGACACAGTTTACTACAATCCGGCCGGATTGCCTCATAGCGAGGAGGTTTGCCATGAGATTCGCTGCCTCTCCGAACTCCGTCAAATACTCTGAGTGTCAACCCAAAATTCATACACTATGTCAAAAGGTTTTTTCCAAATACCCGAGCCAAAGAATGAGCCGGTGCTGAGTTACGCCCCGGGAAGTCGAGAGCGAGAACTGCTGGAGGAAGCCCTGGGTGAGGCGCGGTCGCAGGTACTCGATATTCCGATGTATATCGGCGGCCAGGAAGTCCGCACAGGGAAAAAACAAAAGCTGACCCCCCCGCACGACCATCAGCACTTGCTGGCCTACTATCACGAAGGAGATGGCGGACACGCCGAACAGGCGGTGCAGGCTGCCCTTAACGCACGCGCGCTGTGGAGTAATTTGCCGTGGGAACATCGGGCAAGCATATTCCTTAAAGCTGCCGAGTTAATCGCCGGACCGTGGCGCTACAAAATTAACGCGGCAACGATGCTGGGACAATCCAAGAACGCTTACCAGGCGGAGATCGACTCCGCATGTGAGTTGATTGATTTTCTCCGGTTCAACGCTTACTTCATGGCGCAAATCTATCAGGAGCAACCCCTCTCGTCCGCGGGAGTTTGGAACCGGATCGAATACCGTCCGCTCGAAGGCTTTACGTTTGCCATCACACCATTCAACTTTACGGCTATCGCCGGAAACCTTCCCACCAGCATGGCGATGATGGGAAACACCGTTGTCTGGAAACCCGCAAATACGCAGATCTACGCGGCGCATGTGATCATGGAAGTGCTCCGCGAAGCTGGATTACCCGATGGGGTAATCAACCTGATCTATGCGGATGGGCCGACCGTTGGTGAGGTTGTATTCAATCACCCGGATTTTGCAGGGCTCCATTTCACAGGAAGTACAAAAGTCTTCAAACAACTATGGCGAACTATCGGAGAAAACATCGACAAATACCGCAGTTATCCCCGCATTGTCGGCGAAACAGGGGGTAAAGACTTCGTGATAGTTCACAAAAGCGCTGACGCCCGTGAAGTCGCTACCGGACTGGTTCGGGGTGCCTTCGAATATCAGGGACAAAAATGCTCCGCAGCTTCGCGTTGCTACGTTCCTGACAACCTGTGGGAAGAGGTCAGGAAACACATGCTCGACGACCTTCAATCGGTTCGCATGGGCGGAACGGAAGATTTCGGAAATTTCGTAAACGCCGTTATCGACGAGCGCGCGTTTGATGCTATCGCCGGCTACATCGAAAAGGCACGCGAGAACCCAATGAATGAAATTATTGCGGGTGGAAAGTATGACAAATCGAAGGGTTATTTCATCGAGCCGACGATCATCCTGACAAAAGATCCGATGTCGGTTACCATGTGCGAAGAGATATTTGGTCCAGTACTAACGGTTTACGTCTACCATGCTGAGAACTTCGAGCAGACACTGGACCTGGTAGATCGCACTTCCCCCTATGCGCTTACGGGATCGGTGTTTTCAAAAGACCGATATGCTATCGAAATGGCGACGCGAAAATTAACGCACGCAGCGGGTAATTTTTATATTAACGATAAGCCTACAGGCGCCGTCGTCGGACAGCAACCCTTCGGAGGGGCCCGCGGTTCGGGAACGAACGATAAGGCAGGCGCAAAGGTGAATCTGTTGCGCTGGGTAAGCATGCGTACGATTAAGGAGACTTTCGTGCCTGCCACGGATTACAAATACCCCTTTCTCGGGGAGTCATAATCAAGAAGGCCGCCCAATAGCGCGGCCTTCTTTGTTACACACTCTTCATTCAAGGAACGCTCATTCAAGCGACTCAGTTTTATAGTAGCGCACGTTTCTCGAGAAGTACATTAGCGCAGCGATGATCAGGAACAGACCTACGCTTCCGATGAGAAGGGACAGATCTTCGTGCAATATGATCACGTAGATAAAGCCGTAGAAGATCAGCAGTAAAATGAACAATAGGACCACTAGCGCTCTGTGGGGAAAGAAGGTACTCGAGTATAGTGTTATGAGACCGACCGTGGCCAAAGACGCGACGATGTAAGCCGTGTTGTAGCCGAAGTGTTCGGAGAGGCTGAGCAGAAGACTGTAATAGATAATCAGTGCCGCGCCGATCAGGATATACTGGAAAGGATGGATTCGCACCTTTTGCGTGATTTCTACCAGAAACAAAGCCATAAATGTCAACAAGATGATCATGACAGCATACTTGGCCGTCCTGACGCTTTTCTGATATTGATCAACCGGTACGAGCAACTTTACACCGAAATCAGCACCACTGATCTCCTGGTGACCGACCCACTGCTGAGGCAAGGGTCTGTTGAAGTGAAGTACACGCCATCGTGCTGAGAACCCTTCGGCCGATACTTCCCTCGACGACGGCAGAAATGCTCCATCGAAGCTCGGAGTCGGCCACGGCCCGCTGAGTTCGACGGTAGTCGTTTTTCCCGTTGGGATAAAGTCCAGACGCTGACTCCCCTTAAGTTTCAGATCGATCGCTATGTCTCCTTGAAAATCCGTCGGTCCTGACCAGTTCATATGCGCGATGACACCCTGCGACGAGCCCGGTGCGGGCCGGATTCCGCTTTCAGGACCTGGCGTAGGAGTAACACTCACGCCGACGTTGTTCGAGGGCTCAGTCTCAATCGGTTTTCCAGCCACAACGATTGAAAGGTCGTCTGTAATTCCGCGCAGATCGCTGATGCCAAATATGACATGTACATCCTTCCAACTGACTTTGTTCTCATCGATGCTGAGAGCCAGCCAATCAGGCTTTGTAAATGTGGTGCTAAAAGATAGCGTCGAATGATAGACGACGGCCTCGAAGATTCCGCGGTAGCGACGCTCAGGTTCAACGATCCCTTTCACCTTAAGATCGGTCGGAAGGAAGTACGCGCTGACGAGACGCTGCGTGACCTCCTTGCCCGCGTCTCCTTTGTCGATTACGGTCTCGGAAAGATAAGGAATGACGAGGACCGGGCCGGTTAGGGTCTGTGCCGACGACCACTTCGCTGCGATCTCTTCGGTAACACGAGCGGCCCGCGTCTGGCGCTCGTAAATAAGGTTGGTGATCCAGGCCGTAGGAATGAGGAGAATGATCACCAGAATGCCAATTGACAGGAGTTTGATCATGATCGATTCCTGTATCCATTGATTCAGACGTTCGGGTATGCTGATGCTCGGCGGCTTTTCCATTGCAAGTGTATTTATAGTTTATGTGAAAGTACTTTGTGTTTAAAAGTATCTGTTCAAAAAAGGGGGGGATCTACTTCTGGAGTTTGATAACTGATTCCAGCGCGTCCAGGTGTTTCTTGAATGCGTTTCTCCCTTTTTCTGTGATTTTATATTGGGTGTTGGGTTTGCGATCGACGAAGGATTTTGATACGGTCAGGTATTTTTCTTTTTCGAGCATCTTGATATGGGAAGCGAGGTTCCCATCGGTAACACCGAGCATTTCTTTGAGCGTATTGAAGTCGGACTGAGCGTTGACCACGAGCACAGACATAATCTGAAGCCGCGCGCGGTGCTCAAGTACTTTGTCCAGATGTTCGAATGGGTTGTTCACTTGTCGTACTTGTTATACATCACAACGCCGTAAATGACATGCAGGACGCCGAAGCCGATGGCCCACAGAAGGAGGCCGTATCCCGGGAGGGCGAGGGCGGCCAATCCAAGCCCAATTTCACAGAAACCCAGATACCGAACTTCATCGTACGTGTTGGCGCTGATGCTGATCAGCGCTAGTCCGTAGAAGATCAGACACGCCGGGGCTGCGAAACTGAAATGGCCGGTGAAAATAACAATAATGACGAATAGCCCACCCGTTACCAGCGGTATCGCGAAATTCAGGAGTATCCTGCGGCTTAATGCGGTCCACATGCGTTCGGCCCGGCGCCTGGCTTTCCGGCTGCTAAGCCACAACGCGGTGACCAGCGCGAGGGCGAGCACGGCCAGCGCGAGCATTACGATTTTTCCGCGGACATCGGCATCCAGCGTGTCGTACGACTGATAGCCTAACAGTGGTGTCTTGCCGTGAAGAATAGGATAAGCGATAGCGGCGCCCACAAGCGCGTATATTCCGGCCATTATGCCCGCTAATCCGCTCAGCGAAAGGAATTTCGACGATCGCTCCATAATGTTTCGTATGGTGGCAATGTCTTTCTGGAAGTCCGGATTTGTCTTCATTGGAAAGTACTTTGATGTGCAAAGTACGAAATAAAGTAGATATACCAAGGTCAGGACGCACCAAATGAAAAAGCCGCTACGCGAACCGCAGCGGCTTTTATGCTCCTCCTGTAGGGCTTGAACCTACGACCCCCTGATTAACAGTCAGGTGCTCTAACCAGCTGAGCTAAGGAGGAAAATTGGGACTGCAATATTAATCGCCTGTGATTTAATTGCCAAATCCAGTTTCATATTCTTTTTGAAACCGGACTACAATGCCTCTTTCAACTGAGGAGATTCTTTGTAGACAGGAATGTATTTCTTGAACCAGCTTGTGATGGTCATGTGGAGTACACCGAAAAACGCTTCCTTAAAAATTCCGGCCGACATCTTTGACTCACCGCGAGTGCGGTCTGTGAAAATGATGGGAACTTCGTTGAGGCGGAAACCATACTTCCAGGCGAGGAACTTCGTTTCAATCTGAAAGGCGTACCCGATAAACTTGATGTGTTCAAGGGGGATGGTTTCAAGTACGCTGCGGCGGTAGCATACAAACCCTGCGGTCGTGTCTTTTATTGGCAGGCCGGTAATCATCCGAACGTAGGCGCTGGCGAAGTATGAGAGCAAGACCCTACCGATGGGCCAGTTTACAACATTAACACCCGTTGCGTATCGCGATCCAATAGAGAGATCGGCGCCATCCGTGGCGCATGCGTGATAGAGGCGGACAAGGTCCTGGGGATCGTGCGAGAAGTCGGCGTCCATTTCCAGGATGTACTCGTATTGGTGCCGAATGGCATAGTGAAACCCCGCGATGTAGGCCGTTCCCAGCCCCTGCTTGCCCGGGCGTCGGATGAGGTGAAGTTTGTCCTCTTCGGCGTTGTAGTGCTTCTGTAGCTCTTCTACAATGTCGCCCGTACCATCGGGTGAATTATCATCCACGATAAGAACATGAAAGGGCACCGAAAGAGAAAAGACAGCCTCAATAACGGGCCGGATATTCTCGCATTCGTTATAAGTGGGAATGATGACGATAGACTTTTTCACTGGCCGGGCTTTAATCCTGTGTTTAACAAATCTATCAAAAGAAAAATTTTATACAATCGTTTTCGGTTTACACTGGCTCTTTTTTCGGTGTGTGGTTTTATCGCACCCATTTTCGTTGGGATTGCATCGCCAGGCGGTTTTCCCCGGCAATGATAGTCGTTTTTCGATGAGAGTCTTGTTTTTGGTCCTGAGAATCAAGCCATTTCCACTTCCTGGAATCGCCGCGCCACTTTCTGCTGTAGATCGAAAGGTACCGCGGAATAGTCGGAAAATCGCTGCTTGAAGCTTGCGCGACCTTGTGACAGCGATCGCAGGGCCGTGGAGTACCGGTCAAGTTCGGCGAGCGGTGTTCTGGCCCGGATAACTTGCAGCCTCCCCGTGGTGTCCATACCCGTGATTATTGACCTTCGCGTTTGCAGATCGGTCATTACATCTCCCATCGCTTCTTCGGGCATCATGATTTCCAGGTCGCAAACCGGCTCCAGGAGCATAGGCTCGGCGCGCATAAATGCATCCTTGAACGCCATCATCCCTGCTATTTTGAAAGAAATGTCGTTGGAGTCGACCGGGTGCATTTTCCCATCAAAGACACAAACCCGTACGTCGCGAACATAGGAGCCAGTAATGGGACCTTGTTCCATTTTTTCCATGATTCCCTTGAGTATTGAAGGGATAAATCGCGCGTCAATAACGCCGCCTACAATACAGTTGTAAAAGGCCAGTTTCCCTCCCCAGGGCAGGTCGATTACTTCCTTTCCTCTTACCGTGTACTCTGCCGGATCGGGCATCCCGGAGGTATAGGGATCGATGCGAAGGTGGACTTCGGCGAATTGACCGGCTCCGCCCGACTGCTTTTTGTGGCGGTACATTGCAACGGCCGAACCCCGTATGGTTTCGCGATACGATATGCGGGGAGTGTCGAAAACGACATTCAGTTTATAGACATTGTCGAGATGCCACTTGCATACGGACAGGTGCATCTCGCCCTGCGCAGCCAGGATGAGTTGGCGGAGTTCCCGCGAATATTCCACTTCGAGGGTAGGGTCTTCCTGATGAATTTTTTGCAGGATCTCACCGATCTTCTCGTCATCCGACTTGCTTTGGGCAAGTACAGCTGTCTTAATCCGAGGCTCGGGAAAGACGATAGGGGCGATGGTCACTTCAAATCCTTTCTCCCTCAGGGTGTGATTGGTGTGGGTGTCTTTCAGTTTAAGCGTGGCGCCAATATCGCCGGCGACTAACCGGTCGACGGACGTTCGGTTTTTTCCGTCGACGATAAAGAGCTGATGGAGCTTCTCGACAGTTCCGGTTTGACTGTTGACGAGCTCCGTATTTGCGGCCACGCTGCCGGAAATAACTTTGAAGTACGAAAGTTTGCCGAGGTTGGGTTCCAGATGCGATTTGAAAACGAAAAGAACGGTTGGCTTCTCAGGGTCAAAAGGAATTTCTCCGCCGTTGGTCGTTCGCTCCGGCATTGCCTCGCAAGGTCCGGGAGCAACATTGTCGATGAACCCCATCATCCGCCCGCTTCCCATGTTTTTGCGCGCTGACATACAAAACACCGGGAAAACCTGGTGTCGAATCATGCCGAGCTTCAGACCCTGTCGCATCTCATCCTCGTTGAGAGTACCCTTTTCAAAGTATCTTTCCATCAGGCCCTCGTCGTTTTCGGCAGCCTTCTCTACCAACTCATTGTGCAGACGTTCCGCCCTTTCCCGTTCACCATCCGGGATGGCGATCTTTTTGGGCTTTCCGCCGTCGACCGGGAATTTGTACATGACCATCTTAAGCAGGTCGATGATCGCGTTAAAGTCTTCGCCGGGATTATACGGGTATTGCATTTGCGTAACAGCGTTGCCGAAGCGCTCACGTAACGACAGCAAGGCGCTGTCGAAGTCGGCTTTCGGGTGGTCAACCTGGTTAATCGCAAAGAGCGTTGGTTTCTTGAACTCATCGACATAGTTCCAGATCAGCTCCGTGGCGACCTCAACGCCGTACTGCGCGTTGATGACCATTACACAGGTGTCGGCTACGCGCGTTGAAGCGATGATCTCGCCTATAAAGTCGTCAAACCCGGGTGTGTCGATGATGTTGATCTTGTAGTCTTTCCACTCCGTGTGCAAGGGGGTCGCAAAAACAGAATTACCACGCTCGTGTTCGATGTCGTGGTAATCGGATAATGTGTTTTTTCCTTCGATGGTGCCTCTCCGGTGTATAATACCGGCTTCAAATGTCATGTCTTCGGCCAGCAATGTTTTGCCGGCCTTGGGCGCGCCCAACAGAACGATGTTCTTGATGTGCTTGTCGTCATACACTTTCATCATGGTGCACTGCGTTTAGGTGGAATTCTGCCGGCTGTCTGCCGGGGCTACAGGCGTGCGCTGAAAGTGGGGAAGTTTCAGGAAGTTAGGAAAAATCAAGAGGTACTGGAAATCATCCGGGCGAAAATGAATCCAAAAAAAGAGACGGCGGCTCTTCTTTAGAAAGCTTGCCGCCCGGGCACCACGATGGTTAATTGACGAATACTAGAGCTTGTCGTAACCGAGGGTTTTCAGCATGCTGTCAGCACTTTGTTCGGGCGCAAACAGACGGGTGGTAATCTCACCGTCTTCATTGCGGTCGATCAGCACGTGCTTGGGAGCGGGAATCAGGCAGTGTTGTATTCCACCGTAGCCTCCGAGCGACTCCTGGTAGGCACCGGTATGGAAGAACCCGATGTACAAAGGCTCCTCATCGTTAATCATGGGAAGGAATACCTCGCCTGAATGGGCCTCCGAATTGTAGTAATCCATACTGTCGCATGTTAAGCCTCCCATGTTCACCTTGTGATAGGGATCGTCCCATTTGTTGATTGCCAGGAGGATGTACTTCTGATTCATGCCCCAGGCGTCAGGCAGGTGTGTGATGAATGAGCCATCGATCATATACCACAGCTCCTTATCGTTCTGTAGTTTCTGATCGATAACGTTATACAGTACCGCACCGCTTTCACCCACAGTATAGCTTCCGAATTCGGTGAAGATGTGGGGAACGGGCACATTGTTCTTGTCGCAGATCCACTTGAGGTTCTCAACGATCTGCTCGATCATATACTTGTAGTCGTACTGAAACGTCAGCGACGTTTTGATCGGAAATCCACCGCCGATGTCGATAGAATCGAGTGTCGGACAGATCTTCTTAAGCTCGCAATATTTGAAGATGAACCGGCTGAGCTCGCTCCAGTAGTAGGCCGTGTCCTTTATCCCTGTGTTGATGAAGAAGTGCAGCATCTTGAGGGATGCCTTTTCACTGGGTTCAATTTTCTCGCGGTAGAACGAGGTGATGTCGCTGTACCGTATTCCCAGACGCGACGTATAGAATTCAAATTTGGGTTCTTCATCAGCCGCTACGCGTATTCCGACCTGATAAGGACCGTTGACCGCCTGCTCGTAAGCGTCAATTTCGCCCATCTTGTCCAGAATCGGGATACAATTCTGAAAACCTTCGTTAATCAATTCAGAAATGTACTGCGTATACCGCGGCATCTTAAAGCCGTTGCAAATGATGTAGCTCTTTTTGTTGATCTTCCCCTTCTTGTACAAGGCGCGGACGATCGGGATATCAAAATCAGAAGACGTCTCGATATGGACGTCCTTGTTTTTCATCGCCTCTTCAAGGACGAACGAGAAGTGCGACGACTTGGTGCAATAGCAATAAGTGTATTTGCCGTTATACCGAAAACGCTCCAACGCGGCATTGAATGTCGCCTGGACATACCTGATGTTCTCGCTGATGCGGGGAAGGTAGGTTAGTTTCAGGGGAGTGCCGTATTCGCGAATGATGTCCATAAGCGGGACATCGTTAAAAAGCAACTCGTGTTCCCTGACTTTAAACTCTTTCTGCGGAAATTCGAACGTCTGCTCGATCAGCTCGCGGTAGCTCTTCATTTAGCCGTTTCTGGTTGAATAGGACTGTTGTCGTTCTTTAAATGCAGCGTCTGAAAAATTCGTTCCGGCCGACGTATTTCCGTTCCGCCGGGATTTCGTACCCTGCCGCAAACCGATCATAACCTGCCGAAAAGGTGCAATATTGGGATAAATTTGCCATCTTTGCAATACACACAAAAGTATGGTGATCCGGCCTGCAGTTCTGCTTTTTGACATCTCGCATCCCTTGCCCGACCGCTAAAGGCCTGTCTTGGCTTTAGAAGGGTCGGGATTTCGATTCACCATATTCAGCAGGTTTTTTTTACCGGAACTGTTATACCTGGCGCAACTGTAGACGTTTACGATAACAGGTACTATCAACTACAACAACGACGCGAAAAAGACACAATTTCCGAAAACGATGCCGGGCCGGCTGCTGGCATCAAATTTCGAAAGCAAGTAATAAACGATCAGGACATGAAAGAGATTAAGATTATCGAGGTTAAGTCCGAAATTGGCGCGGGCACCCGTGGGGCAAGCCTCGGGGTGGAGGCGATCAAGATCGCGAGTCTGGACATGAATTCCGATTTCTTCAAGCAGTATGAATCGGTAGAGGTTGAGAATGTGAATGAATTGCTTTTCGATGGCGCAAAGCATTCCTATGCCAAGTTTATTGACGGAGTCATGATCATGGAAGAACGGGTATGTCTGGAAGTCTATGAAACGATTTGGAATGATTACATCCCGGTGATCATTGCCGGAGATCACAGCACTGCCTATGGATCTATTGCGGGGATCAAGAAGGCGCATCCAAAAGCGCGTCTTGGTGTAATCTGGATCGATGCCCATGCCGATATTCACACACCGTACACAACGCCGTCGGGAAATATGCACGGTATGGCGTTGTCGATGGCTTGCGATATCGATAACCTTGAGTGCAAGGTCAACGATCCGAGGGGCGAGACGCTCGAATACTGGGAGCAGATCAAGGACGTCGGAATTCCGGGGGCAAAGGTCTATCCTGAAGACATTGTCTACATTGCCGTGCGCGACCTTGAAAAGCCGGAAAATTATCTACTCAACAAGTACAATGTAAACTTCATCGAAACGGAAGACGTCAAAAAGCTGGGACCTGCCGCTGTGGCTGAAAGCGCATTAAAAATGCTCGACCATTGTGACCTCATCTATATCTCCTTTGACGTAGATTCACTCGATTCCAGAATATCGAACGGAACCGGAACCCCCGTTCCGAATGGCCTTACGGTTGAGGAAGCGAGGATACTTAACAGCGAACTGGCGAAAAGTCCGAAGATTTGCGCCTGGGAAATAGCTGAGGTCAATCCGACGCTCGATACCGAAAATCGTACGGCGGAAAGCGCCTTCGAAATTCTTGAGGCCACGGTGAAGTCGCTGGTAGAGCGTCCAGTGCTGGCGGAGTGATCCGGCATTCAACACTTTACGCCGTGCTCCCTTCGTGGGGAGCGTGGTATCGTTTTTGCCCTCGAATTCAGTCCTTTTGTTTAATTTCGCGAAAAATTCAATCAATCAGCAATGAGTCAGAACAGACCGGTTTCATCCTTTCTCGAAAAACACTACCTGCATTTTAATGCCGCTACGCTTGTCGATGCGGCCAAAGCCTATAAGAAACATCTTGCCGAGGGCAAGAAAATGATGATTACGCTTGCCGGGGCGATGAGTACCGCCGAACTCGGCATCAGCCTTGCCGAAATGATCCGTCAGGACAAGGTTCAGATCATCTCCTGTACCGGAGCAAACCTGGAGGAGGATATCATGAACCTGGTGGCGCACGACTACTACAAGCGGATTCCCCATTATCGCGATCTGACTCCTCAAGAGGAGTGGGACCTACTCCAACAGGGCATGAACCGCGTTACGGATACTTGTATACCCGAGGAGGAGGCTTTCCGGCGCCTCCAAAAACATATTTTCGAAATCTGGAAAGATGCCGACAACAAAGGAGAACGGTACTTACCGCATGAGTACATGTACAAGATGCTTAACAGCGGTGTTCTTGAACAGTACTATCAGATAGATCCCAAGAACAGCTGGATGGTCGCTGCGGCAGAAAAGAACCTTCCGATCGTTGTTCCCGGATGGGAAGACTCAACCATGGGTAATATCTTCGCGTCCTATTGTGTAACCGGCGAACTGAAGCCGACAACCGTGCGCGGAGGCATCGAGTATATGACGTGGCTCGCCGACTTTTATACACGCGAGGCACAACCCGACGGAATCGGATTTTTCCAGATTGGCGGCGGTATCGCTGGCGATTTCCCCATCTGTGTGGTGCCGATGCTTCATCAGGATCTCGAGCGCGAGAATGTGCCCTTCTGGAGCTACTTTTGTCAGATCAGTGATTCAACCACAAGTTATGGCTCTTACTCCGGCGCGGTACCTAACGAAAAAATTACTTGGGGAAAACTGGATCTCAAGGCACCCAAATTTATTATCGAGTCGGACGCGACAATTGTAGCGCCCCTCATCTTCGCCTACATCCTCGACTGGTAACAACGTCGGCCCGGTTTCGCCGGGCCGGCCGTTTACTGATCGAACAACCCCTATGCGCTAATCGACAAGAACAGCATGACGTTTGAATCCACCCTCAGGTCGGAAATTGCACAGGCCATCCTGGAACTTTACCAAACCCAACAAGACGATCTGGTTATTCAGCCGACCAATCGGGAATTTGAAGGCAGCCACACCCTCGTATGTTTTCCACTCACGAGGGTTGTCCGGCAGAAGCCCGAAGAAATTGGCAAGGCAATAGGAGAGCATCTTGTCAGGAATTCCTCGCTTGTCAAAGCCTACAACGTCGTAAAGGGATTTCTCAACCTTACCCTGAGCGACAAGGTATGGGTTGACGCGCTGGTCTCCATTCATCAGCATCCCCACTTCGGTCAACTGCCAGACCGTGGCGAGGAGATCATGATCGAATACTCATCGCCGAATACAAACAAGCCCCTTCATCTCGGACACCTGCGCAACAACTTTCTAGGGTGGAGCGTTGCCGAGATCTACAAGGCGAACGGCTATACGGTTCATAAGGTGCAGATTATCAATGACCGCGGTATTCACATCTGTAAGTCGATGGCTGCCTGGCAGCTCTATGGGGAAGGGGAGACACCGGAGAGCAGTGGTTTGAAAGGTGATCACCTGGTCGGGAAGTACTACGTTACGTTCGATAAGGCCTATAAGGCGCAGGTTAACGCCCTCATGGAAAAAGGAGCGACGGAGGAGGAAGCGGCGCGTGAGGCACCTGTAATGAAACTCGCCACGGAGATGCTCCGCAGGTGGGAACAGAAGGACCCCGAGATCCTGGAGCTCTGGCGTACGATGAACGGCTGGGTATACGAGGGATTTGATGCTACGTATCGCAACATGGGCGTCGACTTCGACAAACTTTATTATGAATCGGATACTTACCTTCTCGGCCGTGAGGAGGTCCTGAAAGGACTTGAGCGCGGGGTTTTCTTCCGGAAGGACGATGGCTCAGTGTGGGTTGACCTCACCGGCGATGGTCTCGACCAGAAGCTTCTGTTGCGTTCGGATGGTACGTCGGTATATATGACGCAGGACATTGGTACTGCTATATTGCGTTTCCGCGATTTTCCA
>CAZHIQ010000060.1:0-15583 GCA_964532595.1 uncultured Roseivirgaceae bacterium | reverse complement strand
TTGTTCTCCCTGATCTTTCTTCGGGCGTAGCCTAGACACCGGCGAACAGCAAATCCTCGTCTTCCATCGTTGCTCTTTTCCCCTCGGGTAGGCAAATGGGCTGGTAGGCGCGGACTGTATTGGAGGTGGCGCCGTTAATGCGCATCAGTTCCTCTTCAGAAATGCCAGTGAGTCGGGCGATGTGTTGCCAGTTTGTTTGACGTCTGACGATGTACGTACGCACGGACGGCTTCGCTGTTGTTTCCACGCCATTCAGATAAAACTCTACGCGGCGATTGTATTGTCGCTGAACCGCTGACGGCGCTGCCCCGGTCGATTGACTTCCGCGGGGGACGATAGCAAGACTTGTGGCATCGACACCTTCCTGACTTAGAAACGTTGCAACGGCTTCACCGAGATTAATTGCCGGTTGGATTTTCTTATCTTAGATCAGTTGTTGTAGACGCATTTACCCAAACACTCTCCTATGAAACATCTGATCGCAATTATCTTCCTGACTTGTGGCTTCTCCGTATCGTTCGCACAGTCTGATATTGATAAGAGATTAGCGGAACTAGGCATTGAGCTGCAGGAGCCATCAGCCCCTGTTGCGAACTATGTCAAAGCCGTGAGGACCGGCAATCTTGTTTACTTGTCGGGCCACGGGCCTTTGAAGGCAGATGGCAATAACATTGAAGGTAAGGTGGGAAAGAACCTCACGACAGCGGAGGGCGCAGAGGCGGCGCGTGTAACCGCCATCGGCTTGCTGTCATCGTTGAAAGCGGAGCTTGGTGACTTGAGTCGTGTGAAACGGATCGTGAAGGTAAACGGATGGGTCAATTGCACCGACAAGTTCAAAGAACAACCGCAGGTAATGAACGGCTGTTCCGATCTTCTCGTGGCGGTTTTTGGTGATAAAGGCAAGCATGCCCGAACATCACTCGGTACCAACTCGCTGCCGGGCAACATTGCTGTTGAGATCGAGATGGTCGTAGAGGTCGAGTGATCGATCCGCCTAGAGGCTGAGGAGCGATTGCTCTATGTCGGCAATCAGGTCTGCTGCTTCTTCGATTCCCACCGATAGGCGAATGAGGTTTTCGGTTACGCCGATGCGCGCTCTGTCTTCCGCTGTCATCTTCACGTGTGACGTCTTGGCGGGAGAGGTAATGGTTGATTCCACGCCGCCGAGACTAATGGCACGTTTAATCAGCTGAAGTTTATCCATAAACGCGTGGGCATCGCCCTTTACTTCAAAGGAAAGCATTCCTCCGAAACCGCCGGTCATTTGCTGGCGAGCGATATCATGTCCGGGATGCGAGGGCAAGCCGGGGTAATATACAGTGCTGACGCGCGGATGCTTCGACAGATACTCGGCAATAGCCATTGCGTTGTTGTTCTGCTGACGGACCCTCAACACAAGTGTCTTCAGGCTGCGTTCCACGAGCCAGCAGGTGTGTGCGTCGAGCGATCCCCCAAAATGAATTGCGCCATAGCGGATAGCCTCTGCGAGCTTATGGGACGTCAGGATGGCGCCACATGACAGGTCGCTGTGTCCTCCAATGTATTTCGTTCCGCTGTGTGCCACGATATCAATGCCCAGTCCGATGGGATTTTGGTTAACGGGAGAGGCGAACGTATTGTCGATAATGGTGACGATATTATGTTTACGGGCGATATCGACAACCCTTCGGATATCGGTTATTTTTAGCGTGGGATTGGAAGGCGTTTCGATGTAAATAATCCGGGTCTCCGGCCGAATTGCCTTTTCAAAGTTGGCGGTATCGGAAGCGTCTACCATCGTATAGTCCATGCCATAGCGCGGGAGTTCGTGAGCGACGGCTGCGTGGGTACCGCCATATAGATCGCCCTGGAAAACCGCATGATCCCCGTTGCGCATCATCGCGAAGATGGCGGTGAGGATAGCCGCCATGCCCGAGCTGAACACCAATCCTTCTTCGGCCCCTTCCAGAGCGGCCAGTTTTTCGGCAACGGCCTGATGGTTCGGCGTATTGAAATAGCGAGGGTACATTGTGCTGCCTTCCACCTCATAGTCGTACGCCGACGATGGGAAGATTGGTGTTACGGTACCTTTATATAATGAGTCACCGGGGGATCCGGCATGAACGGATTGGGTAAGCTTTGATTTGGAGGTATTCATTTCACAGGAGGTAAACTCTTTCGTTAGTTATACTTGACGTAATGCTCCCACTTCTCAATTACACTTTTTATGTCATCCGGAAGTTCAGAGTCGAAGAACATCTTTTCTCCCGTTGCCGGATGAACGAAACCGAGGGTCTTAGCGTGCAGTGCCTGACGCGGAATAATCTGGAAGCAATTGTCGACGAATTGCTTGTACTTTGAGAACACCGTTCCTTTGAGCACCTTGTCGCCTCCATACATGGCGTCATTAAAGAGCGGGTGGCCGATGTGTTTCATGTGTGCCCGAATTTGATGGGTACGGCCCGTCTCGAGACGGCATTCGACCACTGAAACATAGCGAAGGTCTTGCAGCAGACGATAGTGTGTGATGGCATGCCTCCCGATATCACCTTCAGGAAAGGCGATGGTAACCCGTCTGTCTTTAGGGCTGCGACCCAGGTGCACATCGATTGTGCCTTCCGGAGGATCCGGAACTCCCCACACAATCGCACAGTAAGTTCGTTCAATGGTGTGGTCAAAAAATTGTCGCGCCAGTCGCGTCAGAGCAATTTCGGTTTTGGCGATGACGACGAGACCGGAGGTATCTTTGTCGATGCGGTGTACCAGCCCCGGTCTGCCTTCGTTTCCTGGCATCTCCGGCAATTGCTTGAAGTGCCAGGCGAGGGCATTTACGAGTGTGCCGGTCCAGTTTTGGTGTGCCGGGTGAACCACCATGCCTGCGGGCTTATTGACGATCATCAGATGATCGTCTTCATATATAATATTGAGAGGGATATCCTCGGGGATAACCTCGGTGTCGCGCGGAGGTTCAGGAAGAGACACTGTTACAACGTCTTCCGGATGAATTTTGTGATTTGGCTTCACCGTTCGGTCGTTGACTTTGACGAACCCCAGGTGTATCGCTTCCTGCAGTTTTGTCCTCGTCACATTGGGGAGGCGTTGCATGAGGAACTTGTCAAGACGAATGAGAGCCTGCCCACGGTCTACAACTATACGATGGTGTTCAAAAAGACCATCCTCCTGTTCTTCCAGTTGCTCTTGCGAGGCGTCGTCAGTCATGTCTCAAAATAGGGAATTACTTGACTATCTTTTCGTAGGAAGCTCCAATGCCTTTGATCAGGGACGAGCTGAAGCCCTGGTGCTCCATTTCATTGAGGCCAACGATGGTACATCCTTTCGGAGTGGTAACCTTGTCAATTTCCTCTTCCGGATGTCGGTTGAGTTTGAGCAGCAGTTCGGCGGCGCCCTTTACCGTTTGCGCCGCGATCAGGTTAGCGGTCTGGGCGTCGAAACCGATTTCGATTCCCCCTTGCGTGGCCGCACGAATAAAACGGAGAGCATAGGCAATACCGCAGGCGCCCAGAACGGTCGCTGCGTCCATTAGATTTTCGTCGATGGATATTGTAATGCCCAGCTGGTTGAACAGTTCGGTGACATAGTTCACCTGTTCCGGCGATGCGCCGGCATGACACAAACATGTAACCGACTCCTGAATCCCGATTGCAGTGTTCGGCATGGCACGGAAGATCGGTGTTCCGTGATTGACGATTGCCGACAGGTCGCTGATGGCTATTCCGGTGACGACACTGATGATCACATGCCTGGCCGGGTCGACGTGTTGCTTTACACCTTCGAGAATCTCCTTTACGTTGTAGGGTTTCAAGGCGACAATAATGATGTCGCTATTTTGGATAGCGAAATCGTTTTCGCTGGTTACTGTCACTCCCATCTCTTTGAGATGGTTGAGCGCATTAACGTTCCGCCGGGTGACGGTAATCTGCTCGGGCGAAACGAACGTACTCTTGATCAGACCTTCTGCAATAGCACCGCCGAGGTTCCCTCCCCCAAGAATGGCGATCTTCTTCTTACGCATACGAATAACTGTTAGGTGACATGCACATCGACTCCCAAGTAACTTATTTTTTGCTGCATTGTGAAATGACCTTTTGTCGTAGTTAGTAAGACCTTCAAACAAATGCACTCGTTTTTTACGTGTTTGCAATTTCTGCTTTAACTTGCGGGCTTTTCCCATTCGCCATGAACCCAGGAGACATTTTAGAACGCGTTAAGCAGCGTAATCCCCATGAACCTGAATTTATTCAGGCCGCTGAAGAAGTTATTAAGTCGATTGCACCGGTACTCGAGAAGAATCCATCATTTGTCAAGGCCAAGGTCCTTGAGCGCATGCTTGAGCCTGAGCGACTCATCAGCTTTCAGGTATGCTGGGTTGACGACAAAGGTGATGTTCAGGTCAATCGCGGGTATCGCGTCCAGATGAATAGTGCTATCGGGCCGTACAAAGGAGGGCTTCGTTTTCATCCATCGGTAAACCGCAGCATTCTCAAGTTTCTGGCTTTCGAGCAAACTTTCAAGAATGCTTTAACGGGACTTCCGCTCGGCGGAGGAAAGGGCGGTAGCGACTTCGACCCTAAAGGAAAGTCGGATTTGGAGGTCATGCGCTTTTGTCAGGCGTTTATGGGCGAACTTGCGCGACACATTAATCATCGCCTGGATATACCCGCGGGTGATATCGGCGTAGGCGAACGCGAAGTCGGTTACATGTTCGGCGCATACAAAAAAATAAAGAATCAATTTACCGGAGTACTCACCGGTAAAGGTATCGGGTGGGGCGGAAGCCTTATTCGTCAGGAAGCAACAGGGTATGGTCTGATTTACTTCGCTGAGAACATGCTTCAGGCGAGGGGTGAGTCGATCAAGGATAAGATTTGTCTGGTATCGGGCTCCGGTAACGTGTCGCAGTTCACCATTGAAAAGATTCTGCAGCTCGGAGGGAAGCCTGTAACCGCGTCCGACTCAAACGGATTCATTTACGACGAAGAAGGCTTTAACTCGGAGAAGCTCGAGTTTCTCAAGGAACTTAAGAACGTTCGCCGTGGCCGGATTAAGGAGTATGCGGATCGCTACAAGAGTGCTGTGTATACACCGCTTGATTCAACATTGGGTTACAATCCGATGTGGAACATCAAAGCTGACTGCGCTTTTCCTTGTGCTACAGAGAATGAGATCAATGCAGTGGATGCACAGAATCTTGTCAGCAACGGAGTTAAGCTTCTCGCCGAGGGTGCAAACATGCCTACTCACATTGATGCTATCGATATTCTTATCGACAATGGCGTAATGTATGGCCCCGGAAAGGCGGCGAATGCAGGAGGTGTTGCCACATCCGGACTGGAAATGACTCAGAACTATCTTGGAAATTATTGGCCGGCGAAGAAGGTAGACGAGCGCTTGCATATAATCATGCGTAACATTCACGATACCAGTCTCGCTGCGGCAAGGGAATACGGCAAGCCCGGAAACTATTTCATCGGCGCAAACATCGCGGGCTTTGTGAAGGTGGCCAAGGCAATGCTGGCGCAAGGTGTGGTCTAATGTAAAGGCAGCAACGTGGTTGCGGCCGCTGTAGAATGGAGTTAAAACTCAATACCGGCTACAAAGCGATTCTCAACCTGGCCATGCCTATCTCCATGGCCTTGTTGGTGCCGCAGATCAACTTTATAACCAACAACATTTTTTTGGGCCAGCTTGGCCAGACTGAGCTTGCTGTTGCGGGGATCACAGGCGTTTACTACCTGATGTTCGCCGTTATCGGCAATGGTCTTAACAACGGCTTACAGGCTTTGATCTCGCGACGTGCGGGTCAGGATAAGGCGGCAGATATCGGTCGCCTTTTTTTTCATGGTATCTGGATAGCATTGGCTATTGCGGGGTTTGGAGTTACTGTAACCTACACTATTGGACCTGCCATCCTTCGGTCTTCGATTCACAATCCCGCAATCGCCGAAATGGCGATCGATTTTCTCCACATCCGCATCTGGGGTCTCCCGATCTTGTATCTGTATGTGATGCGCAACGCCCTCCTGGTGGGAACCAATCGCACGCGACTGCTGGTCTGGGGCGCGTTGGCGGAGGCTGTCACAAATATCGTTCTGGACTACGGTCTTATCTACGGAAAGCTCGGACTCCCGGAGTTGGGTTTCAACGGCGCTGCGTATGCGTCGATCATTGCTGAGTTTACAGGACTCGTGACCATCTTTGCGGTGATTCACATACAGGGGCTCCACAGGAAGTTTGCGCTGTTCCAGAATATTGGTTGGGACGGTACTCTTGCCAAACTGATTCTCGTCAAGTCGGCCCCGCTGATCGCTCAGTTCGCAATCAGCATTATGACGTGGGAGTTCTTTTACATTCTGATTGAACACCACGGTGAGCGCGCTCTCGCTGTTTCGAATGCTATGCGGAATATCCTCGGGTTGTTTGGAATTTTCTCGTGGGCCTTTGCAGCTACGACAACGACAATGGTCAGCAATATTATCGGTCAGGGTCGCGAGGAAGAGGTCATGCGTCTTGTTGGTCGAATCGTTCGCTGTAGCTTTTCGATCTCGTTCGTGCTTTTTCTGTTACTCAACCTGGTCCCCGAATGGTTCGTTTCATTCTATGGCCAGGGCGATGACTTCATTCGTGACGCGGTGCCCGTTGTTCGTGTCGTCTCCGTCGGTTTGTTGATGATGTCTTTTGGACCGCTCTGGCTGAACGCAGTGACAGGAACGGGGTATACGACAATTAATCTCTGGATCGAATTGATCACGCTGGTGCTCTACGTCGTTTTTGTCTACGTCGTCCTGGAGCATTTCAAGATGCCGATCACCTGGGGCTGGGCATCCGAGTGGGTGTATTGGATGGCAATGTTTGCGCTTTCCTATCTTTTCATGAAGAGTGGAAAATGGAGAGGAAAAGAATTCTGACCTAGCCGATTTTCTGTCTCAGAAACTCTGCCGTATAGCCTTTGCCCTTCTTTACCATCTCTTCCGGAGTTCCTGTAAACATCAGATGACCCCCTTTCTTTTCGCCCCCTTCCGGACCGAGGTCGATAATCCAGTCGGCCGATTTGATGACTTCAAGGTTGTGTTCGATGACGACGACGGTATGACCTTCGTCAACCAGGGCGTTCATCGCTTTGAGAAGTTTTGAAATGTCATGGAAATGAAGACCTGTGGTGGGTTCGTCGAAGATAAAAAGGATTCGTGCCTCGCCTGTATTCTTACCCAGGAAGGACGCCAGTTTCACGCGTTGTGCTTCCCCGCCACTGAGTGAATTCGAAGATTGTCCCAGTTTCACGTAATCGAGGCCGACTTCATAGAGCGGGCGGATTTTGTCAAGAATGTTCTTACGGTCTTTGAAGAACTCCATCGCTTCTTCTACGGTCAGACCGAGTACGTCGGCTATGTTTTTTCCGTTATACTCAACTTCCAGCACTTCCTGTTTGAAACGTTGGCCGTGGCAACTTTCGCACTTGAGAAAGATGTCGGCCATGAATTGCATTTCCACTTTTGTTTCGCCTTCGCCCTGACACGTTTCGCAACGGCCGCCCTCGACGTTGAAGGAAAAGTGCGATGGTTTATATCCGCGTGCCTTAGCCAGTTGCTGGTCGGCATATAGTTGTCGTATCAGGTCGTAAGCTTTTACGTAGCTGACCGGGTTGGAACGTGACGACTTTCCGATCGGGTTTTGATCAACAAATTCGACCTGAGTAATGGTGCTGACATCTCCTTCAATCTTGTCGTACTTACCCGGTGTTTCCGCAACAGACCCGTTTATACGACCGAGCCCGGGGTAAAGAATCTTTTTCACCAAGGTCGACTTTCCCGATCCACTCACACCGGTAACAACCGTGAGAGCTCCCAAAGGAATTTGAACTGTCAGGTTCTTCAGGTTGTTTTCGCGGGCGCCGACAATTGTAATCGCGTCTTTCCATTTTCGTCTGCGGGGAGGGATAGCGATAGTCTCGCGTTGTGTCAGGTAGTCGGTCGTGTGAGAGCGAACCTTTCCGTTGATATCTTTAATTGATCCCTGAAACACCAGTTCTCCGCCGTGGCTTCCCGCGTCGGGGCCGATATCGATAATCTGATCGGCAGCGCGCATCACTTCCTCCTCGTGCTCCACGACGATGACCGTGTTGCCAAGGTCGCGGAGAGATTTAAGAACTTCCACCATTTTTTCCGTGTCACGCGGGTGGAGGCCAATACTCGGTTCGTCGAGGACATACATGGAGCCAACGAGGGCGCTACCGAGCGAGGTAGCCAGTTTGATTCGCTGGTATTCGCCACCCGACAGCGTTGACGTTACGCGATTCAGCGTCAGGTAGCCAAGTCCGACCTTCACCATGTATGATAGCCGGTTTCGAATCTCGGTGAGAAGACGTTCCGAGATCTTTTGCTCGTGCGCCGGTAGCTTTAGTTTTTCGAAGAAAACCAAGGCGTCTTCAATGGGCATGAGGACGATGTCGGTGATCGACGTTCCATTGATTTTTACGTACTGCGCGTCTTTGCGGAGGCGGGTGCCGCGACAATCGGGGCAATCCGTTCTCCCGCGATAGCGCGACAGCATCACCCGGTACTGTATTTTGTACGATTTTGACTCAAGGTGTTTGAAGAACTTCCGGAGGCCGTCGAAGTATTCGTTCCCTGCCCAGACCAGTTCACGTTGTTCGTCAGTGAGTTCGTTGTAGGGACGGTGTATTGGGAAGTCGAATTTGATTCCATTTTTCAGCAAGGGCTTCAGCCAGTCACGCATGCCTTCCGTCCGCCAGGGGGCAATTGCGCCTTCATAGATGGAAAGCGTTTTGTCGGGGATAACGAGTTCTTCGTCTATGCCGAGCACTTTGCCGAAACCTTCGCAGGTCTGGCACGCTCCATAGGGGTTGTTGAAACTGAAGAAGTTTACTGACGGTTCGGTGAAAGTCATACCGTCAAGCTCGAAGCGATCGGAATAGGAACGTTTCGTGAAGCGGCCGTTAGCTTGTTCCAGGTAAACATGGCAGTCGCCTTCTCCTTCGTAGAAAGCTGTCTGGACGGAGTCGGACAGGCGGAAGACAGTATCCTCATCGTCGGGATTGGACGACGCGCGGTCTATCAGAATTTCGAGTTCGCCGGAAATTTTCGGAGCTTTCTTCTTTCCTTTTGTCTCTTCGGGATTTAGGAGGGACTCGATGAATTTGACTTCTCCGTCGAGCAACACCCGGGCAAAACCTTTACTGAGCAACAGTCCAAGTTCGTCGTGTATCTTACGACCTTTCCGGGTCTTCACCGGGCAGCTAATCATGAGGCGCGTACCGGGCTTAAGCGCGTTAATGTCGTTTACCACATCACTGACCGTGTCGCGCCTTACTTCCTGGCCGCTAATGGGCGAGTAGGTCTTGCCGACGCGGGCGAACAAAAGCTTGAGGTAGTCGTAGATTTCGGTGGTGGTGCCAACGGTTGATCGCGGGTTTCGTGTGTTGACTTTCTGCTCGATGGCAATGGCGGGCGACACCCCCCGGATATAATCGACATCGGGCTTTTCCATTCGCCCCAGAAATTGGCGGGCGTAAGAGCTGAGGCTTTCTACATACATGCGCTGCCCTTCGGCGAAGAGCGTGTCAAAAGCCAGCGAAGATTTACCGGAACCTGAAAGGCCGGTTATCACGACCAGTTTGTTGCGGGGAATAGCAACACTGAGGTTCTTGAGGTTGTTAACCCGCGACCTCTTAATAATAATGAAGTGCCGGGGGTCGAGTTCATCGAGGTAAGCGTCTGTAAGCGGGGAAGTTTTGTTCACGTTGGGAGCGAAATGAGTTTTATACGAGCTTGTAACAAAGATTCGGGAACAAAAAGTTGCGGCTTTCGTCCTGCCGGGTAGTGCGGAACGTAGCCGGAAACAAAAAACACCATCCGCATGGATGGTGTTGACATCGGTTAGGCTGCGTTTTAATTATCGAAATCCGGGTCGTAGCTCGCTTCTCGGCTTTTCCGCGGCCCGGCGCCTTCATAATCGTCATCGTCGCCAGCGTCGTAATTGTCGTCCCCGCCAAAATCGTCACCGTCATCCTTGTCAAACGAAGGGTCTTCATTTGACTCAACATCGTACTCGCCATCGCTGTTACGCGTAGCGGGAACTTTGATCAGGTAAGTGGCGTCCTGGGTTTCAAGGGGAAAGACAAAAATCGGCTCCTTCTTTGCGTTCGTAATGCGCGTAATACTTGATTCGTACCCGTTGGGATACTGGTCGCGCAAGAGCTCCCGCAGTTCCTCCGTCAGGTTCTCCAAACTTTTAATAACGCGTTTTTTGCTCTCTGCCATATATAAAACCAGCACTATTGTTTGGCGACAAATACCAAAAGTTTTTGTGTAGAAGGCAAGATTTTTTTAAAAAATATTTTTGCGGTTAACAGCTGTTTTTTCGTACCTTTTCAATCCCATTACTCACCAAACCCTGACAATATCGAGCGAAACCTCTACGTTACCTAAAGTGAAACGGAATGATTCAACAAGGATTAAGCGACAGCCAGCTCGTGTCGCTGTATCGCAATGGTAACGAAGATGCTTTCGAGGTACTTCTTAACCGACACAAGTCGAAGCTTTATACCGCGATATACCTGATTGTAAAGGATCGGTATACCGCCGAGGATTTGTTGCAAGAGACTTTTGTCAAAGCCATCAATACGATCCGTAGCGGCCGATACAATGAAGAAGGTAAGTTTTTACCCTGGATTAGCCGGATTGCTCATAACCTGGCGATCGACCATTTCCGAAAGGAAAAACGCTATCCCGAGGTAGTCCTCGAAGACGGTAGTCGGCTGTTTAACTCTATGGATTTCGCAGAGGAATCGAGCGAAGACAAACAGATGTTTCGCGAAACGCGCGCGCGGCTTCGCGACTACATCCGTGAGTTGCCGGAAGAGCAAAAACACGTGCTCATTATGAGGCACTATTTTGATATGAGCTTTCAGGAAATCGCCAACCGCACAGGCGTAAGTATAAATACTGCCCTGGGTAGGATGCGATATGCGCTGATTAATCTGCGCAAAAAGATGAAGAAAAACACAGCCTATGATAAAAACATTTACCCAGACGGATTTAATCAGGTATATCTACCACGAGACTACGGCGGAGGAGACGGACGCAATTGACCGCGCTCTCGCACGCGACATTGAGTTGCAGCAACGATATCTTGAGTTGCAGGACCTGGTGAACGACTTCGATGAAGGATGTCTCCAACCCTCGCAAAACGTGGTATCTCGAATCAAGGATTATTCCCGCTCCGCGCTTCAGCCAGAAGCGTAACGAGAGTTAAACCGTATTCCTAACAAGTACTTCGACGAGCTCGCCGCCGGAAAATTGACTGTAGTAAATTTTGGCGGACGAGATTGCCGTACGATCGACAGTGAAGCTTCGCGAAGCTGAGACGTCAGCCCGGCGTCTGGAAGAAGACCCCTATTCGCGACAGAGCAGCCTGACACGAAATTCCTTGACCTCCTTCTCGCGAAGCATCCGCTTCCCCGGGGAAAACGATGAAAAATAAAAGAGTTTTGAAGTCGAATTCGTAGATTCGGTTTCAAAGATCATCCCATGCCTAACCTCTCCGTCCCTGCCGTCTTACTTCTCCTCTGTTGCACGTACGCTACTGCCCAATATGGCAAGCTTGAAGATCGCCTTCATCGTTCTATGAAAGAACACGAAGCCGTGGGGCTGTCGGTGGTGGTGGTGAAAGACGGCCAGCCAATCTATCAAAAGGCGCTCGGATTGAAAGACATGGAGAAGCAGACGCCCTTGCAGCCCGAAGATGTTTTCCGGATTGCGTCAATTTCGAAGTCGTTCTCAGCCACCGTCATTATGCAGTTGATCGAAGAGAAACGAGTTTCTCTTGACGATGATTTTGGCGCCTTGGTGGGTTTCCCCGTGCGAAACCCTGCCTTCCCCGATGATGTGATCACCTTGCGTATGGCGCTGTCGCATACTTCGAGCATAAACGATAGTCAGGGTTATTTCAATCTTGATGTGATTAATCCCGAAGTGAACCCCGACTGGCGCAAAAGCTACAACAGCTACCGGCCGGGCGAAGGGTACCAATATTGCAATCTGAATTTCAACATGGTGGGTGCGGTAATAGAACGCCTCACCGGTGAGCGATTCGATGTGGTGGTGAAAAAGCGGGTGTTGTCGCCGCTTGGACTCAGCGCGGGATTCTGCGTGGACTCCCTTGATCAGGACCGTTTCGTCACTCTTTACGCCTATGACTCAGGCGGGTTCCGTCCTTCTACCATGGCGTATGCACCGCGGAGGGAGGAACTGGCCGACTATCGGATGGGCTACGCGACACCGGTTTTCTCGCCAACAGGAGGACTAAAGATATCGGCACCCGATCTGGCGCGGTACATGCGCATGCATATGAATAGCGGATCGCTTGATGGCGTTACCATAATTTCACCGCGTAGCGCGCGTACTATGCGCAAGCCCGTAGCCAAAAAGGAAGGTTATGGCCTCGCACTGTCGGAGACCGAAGATCTTATACCCGGTCAGCAGCTCGTCGGACATACCGGTTCTGCGTATGGATTGTACAGTGCGATGTTCTTTCACCCTAAGAAGAAGTATGGATTCATCGTCGTGACGAACGGTTCCAGGTCTGGATATGAAAACGGATTTCAGGGGTTGATTCGCGACGTGGTAAACGTCTTATACGAAGAGCTGGTGCAATAAGAAACCGACGCCATGCCAGGCGCCGGTTTGAGTAGTCAGTTTTCAGTTATTGACGATCCTCTCTTCTATTTTCCCGGTTTTCTTATTCTTGAGGATCACCTTTTTCGTTCCGTAATGCGTCATCTCTTCTTTGACGAGATAGTGGTCGGCGTCGTATTCCTGAAGATGACTGTCTTTGGTTACTCCGGTTCTTCCGCGCCAGATGTCGAGCACGACCGGTTCCCACTGTTTTGATGAGGCCGACTTGTATGCGGCATCGAGAATGGCGTTGACCACATATCCGTCGTAAAAGGTCTCGCGGGGCTGGGTACCGTTTTCAAGCGCATTCAGCATGTCGGTGAACATGTGGTTGTAACCGAGCTCGTTTAGCTCATCACCGACGGGGAACTGCCATCCGGTGTTCGACTCAGCCTTTTCTGCGACGTAATCGGCGCCTTTACCGGTTGTGAACATTTCCAGTCCGGTGCGCAGAAAACCGTTTACCCATATTGTGCCTTCTGTGCCCATGACCTCGTCGCGCAGATCGAGTCCGCCGCGGAAGGTCCAGCTCACTTCAAACTGACCGATAGCACCGTTTTCATATTTTACCAGTCCGATGGCGTGGTCTTCTGCCTCGATCGGTTTTACCTGGGTATCTGCCCAGCACATTACTTCGACGGGTCGGATGTCTTTCCCGATGTAGGTTCTTGCTATTTCGATACAATGACATCCCAGGTCGAGCATACAGCCGCCACCTGCCTGTTCGAGATCCCAGAACCAGTCACTGTGAGGGCCTGGATGTGCTTCGCGCGATTTCGCCCACAGTACCCGGCCGAGTGCTCCGTTCTTCACGCTCTCATAAGCTTTTAGAAATTTTGGTGTGTATACGAGGTCTTCGAGGTAGCCGTTGAAGATTCCGGCTTTCTCGACCGCCTCCAGCATACGCCTGGCTTCCTCCGCGTTTCGGCCGAGGGGCTTGGTGGTCATTACCGCCTTCTTGTGTTTACAGCAAAGCATTACCGCTTCCTCGTGCAGATTGTTTGGCAAGGAAATACAGACGATGTCAACTTCCGGTCTGTTAATCGCTTCTTCAAGATTGGTCGTCGCGAAGGGGACGTTATAATCGTTTGCAAATTTGCGAGCGCTTTCTTCTCGGCGGGAATAAATAGTGACGATTTTGTCCCGGTTGCGATAACCCTGCAGGGAATCGGCGTAGAATCTTCCGATGAACCCGGAACCAAGCATGGCAATGTTCATGGTCTTGATGATTTTTGTTTACCTATGAAGTTTAGCGCTATTTGTTGAAATAGGAAAGCATTGCGACTCTCGTTAACTGACTGGCGGAGCCATCCGCTTTTCCTTGAAGAACAAAATGAAGTAAATAAGAACGAAAACGGCAATGGTGGCCGGGACGTACCATATTGCGGTCCAGTCGTGTTGCTCGTCGTAGGTATAGTAGTCACCTACAAATCCGGCGATCCAGTTTCCGATAAGCATGCCTAGGCCGTACGTTGCGAACGTGAATAACCCCTGGGCAGCGCTTTTGATGTTTGCGGAAGCTTTCTGCTCGGTGTACATATATCCCGTTACAAAGAAGAAGTCGTAGCAGATTCCATGAAGAATGATTCCGGCGTACAGCATCCATACGTTGGGACCGACATCACCGTACGCAAAGCAGACGTACCGAAGAATCCACGCGAACATCCCGAGAATGATCATGTTTTTGACGCCGATCCGATAGAAGAGGAAGGGTATCGCCAGAATAAACAAACCTTCTGACACTTGCCCCAGTGTCATTTTGCCGGCGGCGTCGGCAAGACCTACTTCGTTGAGGAAGAGGTTTGCCAGGCTGTAGTAAAAGGCGAGGGGTATGCACACCAACACGGCGGCAATAAAGAATACCAGGTATGACTTGCTTCGCAACAAGACGAATGCATCCAGGCCAATAGCGCTCGATGCGCTCGTCTCGGCAGTCTTGCCCTTCGGAGGGGTGTTCGGCAGAAAGAAACTGTACAGCCCTAACAACAACGAGGCCGCTGCCGCCATGATGAATGTCGCCGGGCCGCCTTCGATATTAAGGGCAATAATCATCAAGCCTGAAATGATCCACCCTACGGTGCCGAAAACCCGAATCCACGGGAACATGCGGCCGGGGTCGCTCATATTCTGAAAAGCGATACTATTCGACAAAGCAATCGTCGGCATGTAAAGCAAGGAATAGATGAGGATGACCCAATAGAACGTGTTGCTGCTTTCGATGGTGGTGGCGAAATAGAGCAGGGCAGCGCCAGCGATGTGGAGTACACCCATAATACGCTGGGCGGCGAAGTACCGATCGGCCACCATTCCGACAAAAAACGGAGAGATCATAGTGGCGATAGCAAGGGCGCTGTAGGCAGCACCGATGGCGACGTCACTTGCTCCGAGGTTTGTTGCCATGTAGGTGCTCATGGTTACGTACCATGCTCCCCAGATGAAGTATTCGAGGAGCATCATCAAAGACAGTTTTGCTATGGCAACGGGTTTCATTCCTCCGTAGTTAGTAGGTTACAGGATTGTGGTTTTGAAGAAATATACGTGCTTGGAAGCTCAGGAAAAAGTGAGCCCGATGAAATCTATCGGTATTAAGACTGACGCCCGATGAGCGCCAGCGCATATTGGCGTAACAGCTCCTGCTGGTGGGGATTCCCGCCAACGGACTCGAGTTTTCGGAGGCCTTTCCGGAAGTACTCGTTTACTTTTTTTTCGGTTGCCGTCGGTATTTCCAGGGCGTCATAGATGGCTTTAACCGCCTCAACTTTTTCGCGGCGATTGAATTTTTTCGCCGACAGCCAGTGGGCGAGCTCTTTGCGTTGTTTTCCCCGCGCTGTTTCGAGCGCCTTTATAAGCAGATAGGTGCGTTTGTTGGCAATGATATCGCCGCCCACCTG
>CAZHIQ010000059.1:0-16020 GCA_964532595.1 uncultured Roseivirgaceae bacterium | reverse complement strand
ATCCGGTGTACCGCAGGAAATACCCGGTCTTAAGGTCGAAGCGGTTCAAACCACCGACGAGCGTGCCGACCCAAATATCATGGTTGGCGTCTTCCAGCAGAGACCAGCCGTTGTCGTCAGAAATGGATTCGCGATCCGTGGCATTATATCGATAGTGCGTAAACCGCTTTCCATCAAAACGGTCAATGCCGCCGAAGTAAGTTCCAATCCATAGTTCGTCGCGGTGGTCCACGATCAGACTAACGATCACATCGTTGCTAAGGCTGTTCGGATCCGCCGGATCGTGTACATACCGCGTGTACGAGTCGGTGGCAGGATCATAACGAATGAGCCCGCCTCCGTTGGTACCAATCCAGATGTTACCGCGACTATCTTCTACCATGGCGTTGACATCGTCGTAAGGGAGCGAGTGGTCGTCGGTATCGCGATGCCGTATCAGCCGGAACTTGGTCAGGTTCTCATGGTAATAGCTCACCCCCTGCTTGAAGGTACCCACCCAGAGAATGTTCTCGTAGTCGATGTATATGGTGTTGATGCTATTCTGGCTGAGGCTGCGGTCGTCTCCCGGATCGTTCATGAGGTACCGTACCGACCACGTTTTCTTATCGATGAGATTAATGCCGCCGTGGTCGCTGCCGATCCAGATCAACCCGTTGTTGCCTACCGCGAGGTTGCGGACAATGTCGCTGTTCAGCCGCAGGTTGCCCGCACTCCTCCGCGTGATCTGGCGCAATTCCCTGGTGCCGGAGTCCATATAATAGACGCCCAGGTTGGCGTTGTCAACGAATATCCACAAGTCGCCGTCGTTGTCAATTCGCAGGTTAAAGTCAAGATACTCGGAAGTCGTTGGCCGTAGCAGGTCGGTATTGGTATACCGGACGTCGTAGTTCCGCTGATCCAGTGCCACGATGGTGCCGCTGCGGAAGATCGCCCAGACCGCGCCGGAAGTCTTGTCTATAGCCACCGCGGAGGGAACATCGCCGTCGTGATGCAAGACCGGTACGGCTTTGCCGCTATCCGGGACATAGCGATACAGGCCGGCCTGTTCATGGATAAACCACCAGGCGCCATTGCCATCGTCGACAATATCCAGTACCCTTCCGGACGGTAAACCATACGCTTCAAGAAGGTGATCGGGATTACGGTCAAAGTTGCCCGTCTCCGGATTGTACACGCACACACCAAAATAGGTGGTCACCCAGATGCGGCCATCCGGATCCTCAAACAGCTTGATGATGTAATTATCGACCAGCGAGGTTGAGTCATTCGCCCTGTTGAGAAAGACCTTTACCGAATATCCGTCAAAGCGGTTAAGCCCGGACGCCGTGCCCGCCCACAGGAAGCCCTGGCGATCCCGAAGGAAACAATTGACCTGGTTGTGCGATAACCCCTGGTTGACGTTGAGCCGCAGAAAACGATATTCATCCCCGGGTTCCGCGTGCAGCAAAAAAGGGCCTAAAACAAGGAAAACGATGAAGACTCGGCCGATCATACCCCTCTCTGCTCTCGGAGAGAACCGTAATGTACGTCTTTAGTCCCGCTTGTGCACCAGGAACAGACCACTTTATCCGGGTAAACAACGAGAGGTAATCGCTACCGCAACGGGTTACGAAACCTTGTCGAGAGGGATTCGCTCGCGTCCATCGCGAAGCGACTTCTTCAATTGTGTCGGGGTCAAGCCCGTGATCTTTTTGAACTGCCCGGAAAGATGGGCCACACTGCTATATCCCAACCGGTCGGCAATTTCACTCAGGGTATGCTCTTCATAAAAGAGAAGCTCTTTCGCCTTCTCAATCTTCTGCCGGATAATATAGTGTTCCAGCGTCACACCTTCCACAGAAGAAAACAGGCTGCTGATGTAATTGTATTCATGATGCAGCGCCTCCGAAATCAGGGCCGACCAGTTGGTCTTAAGATCAAGCCGTTCACTGTGATGGATGCGCGAAATGACCTCGTTCTTCACGGCCTCGATCAGGCGCGACTTCCGGTCGTTGATCCGCTCAAAGCCTGCCTGCTTCAACAAGGCATCGACACGCTCTAATGCCTCCGCTGCCGGCTTCTCGTCGCGAAGCGTTACACGCCCCAGCGCAACCTCTTCAGGAGGAAGGCCTGCCTGCTCAAAGGCGGTACGCACGGCGTCAACACACCGTCCACACACCATATTTTTTATGTACAGGTTCATACGCTTTCAAAACAACAAAAACGGCGGTGAAGTTTTTGACACAAAAGCCGGCGGAACACAGCTCACGCAATCGTTCCCGAAAATAATTGGTACGGCGGAACTTATCAATGCGAGCCGTGACGTAGTATATTGCTGCGCAACCGAAATGGCGGGAGGACGTTACTGAACGGAATGCGACTTAATAAACATTACTCGGCGGCCATTCTGGCTTTCGTAATCTGGGGTTTTTTTCCGGTCCCGCTCCGATGGCTTCAGTCGTACCCCGCCGGCGAGATCGTATTTTTCCGGATCCTGCTGTCCCTCCTCACACTCGTGCTGATCATCGGCATCGGCCGACGCAGATCGCTGCGCGAAGACATTCGCCACTTTCTGCAGCTTGGTCCCGGTCAACGGCGAAAAGCCGTGTGGCTCACTGTCGCCGGTGGCATTCTCCTGGGCGTTAACTGGTTGTTGTTCATCTACATTGTGAACAGTGTCAACGTGAAAACCGCGTCGTTCAAGTACCTGATTTGCCCCGTGCTAACCGCGGTGCTGGGAAGCCTGATCCTCAAGGAGCGGCTATCGTTCCTACAATGGTTAGCTGTCGGCCTGTGTGCCGCGAGTTGTGTGCTTGTCGGACTTAACTCGGCGCCGGAACTCCTGTTTAGCCTGCTGACGGCGTTCACCTATGCGACCTACCTGATCTCCCAGCGAAGTCTTCAGGGGTTCGACCGGCTCATTATACTCGGGGCGCAGGTCTTCATCGCGTTTCTCGGTTTGATGGTGTTGTATCCTTACCTGGTCCAGTGCGTCCCGAAGGACAAATCGTTTTATATGATCGTGGCCCTGATCGCCGTACTGTTCACGGTGATTCCCCTGTTCCTGAACCTGTACGCATTGAACGCTATCAATGCCGCCACTATTGGTATCCTGATGTACATCAACCCCCTGCTCAATTTCATACTGGCCATAGCGCTGTACAAGGAGACCGTCACCGTGCTGCAAGCATGTGGCTATGGGATTATTCTCGGCGCTTTGGTGTTATTCAACTACAGTTATTTCCAGAGACTCCGGACGGTGGTCCGGACGCCGTAATTTTCTCCAGGTTATGACAACATGTCCAACCGGAAAGCGTGGTTTTGTATCGGAAGAAATCGCCGTTGACGCACTTATCGGCGCATGGGTACGGTACGATCACTCCCGCGGCGACGGACCGGTGACGATCTATTTATGTGACGACTGCGGGCAATACCACCTGACCTCAAAGGGCCCGATGCACGAGACATTAAAAAAATATCTGGCCGATGGCACCATCAGCCGCATGTCACAAGCCGAGGAGTGGATGCGAAGATTGAAGAAGCGATGAGGTTCACCGCCAGACGCGCCGCCCTACCCCACTCCCTCAACAACGATCATCTGGGTAACCGAAGCGGACTGCCGCATAGCTTTTGCCGGTGCGTATGCCTCTGACGACCACCATGCCTTCGCCTTTTCTAAGGAAGGGAATTCGGTAACGACAATACGACCCGGCTGCCAGTCGCCTTCCAATCCTTCGGCCTTACCGCCGCGCACTATAAATTTCCCTCCGAACGGCTGCAGGGTAGCAAGTGTCAATTTCTTGTATTCTTCATAGCGCGATGGGTCGGTAATCGTGATGTCGACAATAATGTAGGCTTTCATTTGATAGGCAATTAAACGATCAATTAGATACTTGTGGGCGGGACATGTAACGTTCAGCTCGGCGATAAAATTAATCGGGCGGTCCGTGATATCCAGAAACTTTCTGCTTATTTGTGCAAATTTCCCCGACAATATTCTTATCTCAACCCTATCGATTATGCGACCCATTTGCATAGCTGTCCTGATGCTGGCCCCCATTACCCTCGCCGCGCAGTCTAAGAAGGATCTCATACAAGAGGTGGATCGGCTTCGGGCCGAAGTGGAAGCTTTGAAGAAACCAAAGGAAGCTCCGCTCGACCTGAATGATCGGCATCAGCAGGCAGGGTATGCCGCCGGAGTACTTTTGGCAGAAAATCTCCGCAGTCAGGGCGGCGATTCATTAAACCTGGTAGCCATCCATGAGGGCATACGCGATGTTTTCACGAGCAGGCCTCTGAAGATGGATCAGGATGAGTGAATGCGTGTCATTCAACCCTACCTCCAGACGGCGGCCAGGTATCGCAACGAAAAAATCAGAACAGAAAACCTCCAGTTCCTCGAAGAAAACCGCAAGAAGGGAGATGTCACCGAAACTCCGACCGGACTTCAGTACCGGGTGCTTCGGGCCGGAAGCGGTCCCTCCCCGGGTCCTGACGACAGTGTGACGGTACATTACAAAGGGTCGCTGATCGACGGTCATGTGTTTGATCAGTCTGACCCCGACAGCCCCATTACGTTCGTTCCGTCAGAGGTCATTCCGGGCTGGACAGAAGCGCTGCTCCTGATGCACCAAGGCGATTTATGGGAAGTGTTTCTTCCCTACCCGCTAGCATATGGTGAACGTGGCGCAGGTATGGAAATCCCGCCTTACGCTACCCTCATCTTTGAGATAGAGTTGCTCAAGGTAACGCCCGGCGCCGCTCCTCCCCCCGACGGGAAGTAACGCATCAGGCACCGCCCTGGCAGGCCCGGATGAAATCCAGGATGAGGGGGCTGGGCTGTTCAGCAGTTGACGACAACGGCGGCTGAAATAGTGTGCCATTAAAAAATGTGCGGTCGCGCACTTCAAACGCGCGCGCCATACCGTCAGGAGAAAAGCCGGTGAAAACCAGTGGGTCTTTATCGAGTTTTTTCTGCCACGCCGCAGACAACCCGTAGGCGCAGTTGTAGCCTGCTTCGAACTGCTTTGTGCCCATTACACGATACAGCCAGGAGTTTTCATCTTCGACGATCACGTCTTCACGCGACCCCTTAAGGGAGCACGCCAGCTTTTCAATGACCTGTATGTCCGCGTCGGGATCGGATTCCGCGTGTTCGGCCTCTGAAATACCCAGGACATTCCGTGCATACTCCACAAGCATGTATTGAAATCCGCCGCACGTTCCCAGAACAATATGGTCCCGCTCACGCAGTCGGCGGATTGTAGTATACACGGCGTCGTCATCGCCATACGGCGACCCGGGAGCAATCCAGTATCCGTCGTAGGAATTCAGGAACACTTTGCGCAGCTGATCCGTGGGAAGCCATTCGAAGACAACGTTTCCAACATGTGGCTGACAATGGCGAATGCATTCCTGCAGTGCGCGGTGTGTATGCTTGGTTTCCCGGTAATCGCCTACGATTCCGATCAGCGTTTGTCTACTGTGACGCTGGTTCATTTCTGAGACAGGTTTTGAGCAGGTCGTGCGCGAGCCTTAGCTGGGGGCGCATCGGCATCTGAATCAAAATAGTACAACTTGTCACACAATTCATACTCCGGGTTGGAATTTTTCATAAGTTAGAGAAAACCCTCCCGAAGCACATCAACTCCTTTCGCCATGAAGAGAAGAACTTTCCTAAGAAACACGGCGCTTGCCGGCGCTGCTCTGACGCTGCCCGACCCCGCATCGCTAGCATTGTCCAACTCCGCCCCGGCCAATAAGCTGCCGCGATGGAAAGGCTTCAATCTCCTGGATTTCTTCTCGCCGAATCCTGCATCGTCGCGCGGTACGACCACGGAAGAGCATATCAAGTGGATGAGCGACTGGGGATTCGACTTCATCCGTATGCCTATGGCATACCCCTCCTATCTTGACATCGATCACACCAGGAAAATTACGCCCGAGGAAGTTTATAAGATCAAAGACTCCGCGGTCGAAAAAGTGGATCGGGTGGTGAGCCTCGGACACAAGTACAACATGCACGTAAGCCTGAATCTTCACCGCGCCCCGGGGTATTGCATTAACGCCGGATTCCACGAGCCTTACAACCTCTGGAAAGACCAGGAAGCGCTTGACGCGTTCTGTTTCCACTGGGACATGTGGGCAAAACGCTACAAGAATGTTTCGTCGAAATTGATCAGTTTCGATTTGGTGAACGAGCCGACCATGCGGGAGAACATGAACGATCAGCACTCAAAACGCACCGCTGTTCCCGGCGATGTATACAGAAAGGTGGCAAAGGCGGCACTCGAAGCTATCCGCCGTCACAATCCGGATCACCTGGTAATCGCCGATGGCAACAATGGTGGCAACACAGTCATCCCGGAGCTCAAGGACCTGGGAATCGGACAAAGTTGCCGAGGATACCACCCGGCCATCATCTCTCACTACAAAGCACCGTGGGCGTTCAAAGATCCCGACAACCTGCCGGAACCCAAATGGCCCGGGCAGGTGGGTAATCAATACCTGAGCAGGGAAATGCTGGAGAAGGCGTACGCACCCTGGATCGAACTCGTCCACGACGGCGTCGGTGTACACTGTGGTGAGTGCGGATGTTGGAACAAAACGCCTCACGATGTATTCCTGGCCTGGTTCGCCGACGTACTCGATATACTCAAGCAGAACAACATCGGCTTCGCCTTATGGGAATTCATCGGAACGTTTGGTATTCTCGACTCAGGACGCGCCGACGTCCACTACCAGGATTGGCATGGTCATAAGCTGGATGCTAAGCTGCTGAAGCTTATGCAGGATTCCTGACAGGCAGGAAAGGGGGAAAATCCGGGATCATATCCTCCTCCTCAGGGGCTATGTCGTCACCAGCATGATCCCCTATGTACTTCGATTCGATGAACTCTTCGAGGGAAGTAAAAAATCTCAGTCTGTATTTCCAGATGGTCCGGGCTCCAACAGCCTTCTTGAAATCTCTCAACGCCACATGCTCGGCCACCCAGTACATTTCTGCGGCCTCTTCCGAGGTACCCAGGCTTCCGGCCATCACGCGAAGGCGCGAATGCTCCAGCCGGCGGTTAACCTCTTCACGAAAATCATCTCTTCCTCTAATATATATAGTGTTCCAGTTCATAATCCGACCAATTAAATATCATTCGGCTCACAAGAGCTTTCAGTAGATTCTGTCATAGGAGACGTTCGCCCAATAATCTTTTCCAGGCAGGTGCGGTAATCCACTTGTTTCAATGCGACCCAACATGCGGGAACAAGTGCCCGCCGATGATACTACGTAGTAAACGCATTAAATGTTCGCAAGTATATGCCAAATACCGGTATTTATTACCGCAATCGTTGTAGAACGCGGGGGCTACTGGCGCCCGTTCAACAAGGTTACAGGTTGCGTCCAGGCAACTTCCATGTCGCCCTCCTTGAAGGGATTTTCTTTCAACCGATCGGAGACAATTTTGGCACGCACAAACAAATACTCGTCAGTAACGTCAAAGTGCGCTTCTGATCCTTCAATGACTCCGAGCACGCGAGGTTCAGGTTGCGTAGCCGCCACGCCGATGATCTCGATTTTATAATTGACGCCGGGCTCTTCCCTGACACGAATGTGAAGGGTGCCGTTTTCAAAAGACAGCTCATCGAGCAGTACCCCCGTCGTCGCGTAAAAGTCTCCTGACTCCATCGCCTTGATGAGCGATGATGGTGTCAACGAATCGGCATACACCATAACCCATCCTCTGCCGGCATTCGCGTAAGCAGATCCAAACTGGTGGTAGTTGTGGCTGTCGTCTGTTGCCAGGCCGTACATCAGGGGTTGGTTGCGATTACTGTAGGCGATATTGATAAGGTCCCACATGGTTTCTGTTCCCGGCCTGAGCGAGTCGCCGTAGTTGTTTACCAGGGGATGCCCGTTGTATACTTCGAAGAAACGTTCGCCACGCAATTCGATCATATCACGCAGGGAAACGCCGTAATAAAAATTCGGATGGTTAACGTGTGGAAACATCGGCACGCCCGTCTCCTCGCGTTGGCGAAGCACAGCGTCGATGTTTCGCTGCAACACTTCCACCACGCTTCCCCCACCCTGGGGTGGGATCAACTGTTGAATGTTAGTGGCATTGACGTGGATGGGTTTGTCTTCGAACCGGTCGGTAAGCTCCTCCGATGGAATGATAAGAAACGTCTCGTCTTCAAAGAGCGGCCGATATTCTTCCAGCGTCTTCAACTGCACCATAATCCGTCCCGAATCCATGCGGTGGGTAACCCATTCCTCACCGAACCTTCGGACATACTCCTGGAAACCTTCCTCGTACAACCTGCTCCTGGGAACCTTTATCCACTTTTCCCCTTCAGGGAGAATATTGTGATCAGATAGTGCCAGAAAGTTATAGCCATGCGACTTATACCAATCCATAATCATCTCGGGAAACTCATCTCCATCGCTCCAGTACGAATGCGTATGAAGGTTTCCTTTGTACCAGTGCTTCGCTTCTTTTTTCCCGTTCCCGCAGGAGATCAATACACTCGCCAACAGACCGAAAAAAAAGAGCCTGGCGCACATCAAATTCCGTATCATCATGTTTAAAGCCTGCAATTTCCAATTTGCACAATGTTACTAACAGTTGAAAGAGGGTGTCCTACCGATCTTTTCGGCACTCATACTAATGTACCGTCCTGCTCGAATTACCTGTATTGTACAGCCCCATTTCAAGACAGCCCGATTGAAGCGCTGGCCGTCAACATATTCCACCGTAAAAGAACAGGCAAAGTCACGCTTGCCTGCTAAATTCGCATGTATGAAATCGCCGTGACTGTCGACCTTCTTCCCCGGAAACCGCCCCGCTGCACACGGCCCAAAACCCAACCCATAAGGGAAAACTGACTGAAATAGCAGGAACCGAATCCATATTGGCTTAAACACGACGGCTATGAAATTCAAGAGCATCAACCCCTATACACTGGACGTGCTGCAGGAGTACGAGTCACTACAAGAAACCGAACTCAAACACAAACTCGAGGCGGCGGCCAGTACCTTCAACGCCTGGCGCAAGTCTTCCTTCGACAGCCGTGCCGCGCTCATGCGGAGCGCTGCCCGCGTACTGAAAGACGACAAGGAAGGGCTGGCGCGGACCATTACCCTGGAGATGGGCAAATCGCTCAAAGAATCAATCGCTGAAGTGGAAAAATGCGCCTGGGCATGCGAGTACTACGCGGAACATGCGGCTTCGTTTCTGGCAGACGAGCCGGTGGAGACGGACGCCTCGCGGAGCTATGTGCGCTACGATCCGCTCGGAACCATCCTCGCCATTATGCCGTGGAACTTCCCCTTCTGGCAAGTCTTCCGTTTCGCGGCGCCTGCCCTGATGGCGGGTAACGTTTGTGTGCTGAAACACGCATCCAACGTTCTTGGCTGTGCTCTGCACATTGAGAAAGTCTTTGTTAAAGCGGGCTTTCCTGTGGGGGCATTTCAAAGCCTTATCGTCGACAAGGATCAGATCCCAGCTATCATATCGCACCCGGTAATAAAAGCTGTGACACTTACGGGAAGTGAAGGCGCCGGCGCTGCCGTGGCTGCGAAAGCGGGTAAGAACATCAAGAAGACCGTCCTTGAACTCGGCGGGAGCAATGCATTCATTGTCCTTGCGGATGCCGACCTGGCAGCGGCGGTCGAAACCGGCGTACGCGCACGCATGCAAAATGCCGGGCAAAGCTGCATTGCCGCCAAACGATTTATTCTCCATCGCGACATAGCGGAAGACTATATCCGCAAGTTCTCAGAACATGCGGCAAAACTTAAGGTGGGAAATCCTATGGACCCCGAAACGGATATGGGGCCACTGGCACGTGCTGATCTCGTGGATCAACTTGAGGAGCAAGTGAATCAATCGGTGGAAGCGGGTGCAAGCGTCGTTTTTGGTGGCAAGCGGAAAGACAACTTTTACTATCCCACCCTGCTCCGCGATGTCAAACCCGGCATGCCGGCCTTCGACGAAGAACTGTTCGGGCCGGTCGCCGCAGCAACCATCGCTGGCGACGACGAAGAAGCCTTGCGCCTTGCCAATAACAGCACATTCGGACTGGGTATATCGGTATTCACCCAAAGCCGGAAGCGCGCGCAACCCTTCATAGAAGGTTCAGAAGACGGTGCCGTGTTTATTAATGGACTGGTCAAGTCCGATCCCCGCCTTCCCTTCGGCGGCACGAAGCGGTCTGGATATGGGCGCGAACTCTCATCCCACGGAATCAGGGAATTCGTCAACATCAAGACGGTCTGGGAGGGCAGCGAACTGTAAGTCACCGCATGCGCTACTGCACCGTCTGACGCCCGGAGCGCAACGGCACACTCTTACCGTTGATTTCCGCGGTGCCTGTGATGCCTTCCGGCAACGTGATGTCAGCCACGAGCGCTTTGCCCTTACGCCGGATACTGAAGGCGATATCCCCTTCCGGATGAGGGTATAGCCCTTCAATTGATTTCAGGGTGCCCAGCTCCGGCTTAAACCGAATGGTACGGAAACCAATTTCGGCGGGACTGATGCCGGCAACAAGCGTATAATACGCATAAGCTGGTCCGGCCGCCCAGGGATGACACTCCGAACGCGTAGGCTTGTTTTCCGATTCCATGCGTTCCAGCGTGGTCGTGAGGCCGTCGCGCACCAGGTCCTTCCACGGTTCCAGGGCCTTGTCGAATAAATCGCCGGCGCCCACCTTACGCAAGGCTTCGAACAGGTAGAAGCGGTAGTAATAGGTTGCCTGTCCCAGCGACGGATCATCAAGGATCCTTTCCAGTACGGCACGCTGCTGATCCGCGGGGATAGCATCGGTCAATACACCCATAATATTGGTATGCTGATCGAAGTATGATTTATCGGGACGCTCCGCCAGTAGTTTACGCGTCGGGTCAAAGCAGATTTTATAGACCTTATCGGCTATCTCTTTTGCGCGTTGGCGATACGCGTCTGCATCTTCACGCTCGCCAAGATAGTCTAAGAGGCGGGCTGCGCTCTTGAGCGCATGTACATAGTGCAGGGTGACTACGGCAGAATTGGAACCATCCTGACCGGGAGCAATTCCGCCCCGTTGCGAGTCTGTATACCAGTCGACGAAATAGTCCCAACGCGTAGCGCCGGCCAATCCGTTTTCCTGGATGAGCGCATCAAACATGCTGAGGGTATGGTGGATACCCGAAACAAACTTTCTTATGAACGCCGAGTCTCCAGACCAGAGCAGGTAATCGTACAGCATATCGACCCATATCACCGAATACGTGGGGTGCACAAATGTTGAGCGTAATGGATAGCAACTCGTGAGGTTTCCATCCCAAAGACGCGAGTAGTTGAATTGTTCCAGGGCATTGCGGGTGTGAAGATCATTGCCGCTGAACGCCTGCCATACGGGGGCGTGCACCTTTGTATCGCCAACATACTGCATGGTTTCGTAGTAGGCGTCGCTTAGAAAGTAGTCCTGGGTGCAAAGGGCCACCGTCCTCCGGCACAGGTCAAATATTTTTTCATAGACCGGATCGCTGGCCTTTAACGTCGCCCTTATGGGGATGGGCGTGGTGGTATACATGTTAAAGAAATCGCGGATCACCAGGGGTTGCGATCCGGTATTGATTTTCAGTTCTATGAAGCGGAAGGTACGGATCCAGGTGGGACTGAACTTCCGGCCCGCGCCGCCGTCGGCCACAATAACATCCCTGATGCCGACGAATTCCATTCCTTTATATTCATTCCTGTTCGCTTTGTTGGCGGAGTTCGGCAGGAAGAGGTTTTCCGCATAGCCGATTTGAATGACCGCGTCCTTACCGCCATCAAAGTAAAACTCCGGATATCCGGTCGTCAGCACCTTGTGGTCGATAAGCATTCTGACCGACGCATTCGCGGGGATGGTCACCGGTTCGCCCCGAAGAAAATTACCGGCGGCGTTCATTCCCTCGGTAATGACAACACCATCCAGTCGTTCCTGGCGCTGCACCGGCATAGGGGTGTTTCGCGGTTCCAGGATCCAACCAAAGCCGCCTCCAAAAGCGCTGGCGTTTTCACAGAAGATGGCATCGCGCCATCCGGCCGTGGAAAAGCCGGGCTGTTCCCAACCCCAGGGGTATGATGCTGCGGTAAGGCTGTCGGTAGGATTATTCGCATAAAAGCCCCCGATGATGTCGCGGGGCAATGTTCTCCATCGTACCTCCTTACCCTGAGCAGCTTTGTTCACGTATGCCTTCCAACCGGCGCCCCGTGCCGTATTGACCACAGAGGCTGAAATCGACCCTGGCGTCGCGACGATACCATTGAGGATAAATGCAGTGCGGTAACTCTGCTGACCGAAGAAACGATCGGGTCCAAAATTCACTACTTCTGCGGCGATTACATTTTCTCCGGCCTGAAGGAACGACGATATATCAATGGTCTCGTATCGCCAATGCCGGATATCGGACAACTGCGGCCCACGCGCCACACGACTACCGTTCACATACAACACGTACTTGTTGTCGGCAGAGACTGATATAATGAACTGCGACGGCTTGGTTTCAAGGCGGAATTCTTTACGGAAGTTGACAACCGCATATTCGTTGCCCGAAATGTCGGGATGCGTAATCCATACCGCCCTCCACGGACTTGGCGTGTAGCGAACCACCGGCACGTTAAGCTCCTGCGCGTTGGCAAGAGGCGGTGAAAAACACGCAATCAATCCAAGAAAGCAGAAAAGCTGTCGCATACGAGACGATTTTTTGTGAGTGGCAAAATACACCAAAAGGCACCTTTCTCCATCCTGTTCCATAAGCCCGCCGTTGTGCAAAATACACACTTCCCGTCCGGAGACATAGAGTAAGCGGTATGGACGCAAGGCTGTATTCCGGAGAAGGCCCCAAATAATTGGTGGCAGAAATTTGACTAGATTGGAAAATTACCTGGAACCCGCAGTTCTGTATGTCTCCGAAAAAAGGTCTACCCATATACACCATTGAAGTAATGCGTCGCAAGCCAGACGCACTGCATTTTGAAATGGGAAGAGTTGAAGAAAATGTTGAAAGATTTGCCTTTGCGAGCACACCCCATCGGCACGATTGCTTCTTCTTAATGTTCGTTACGAGAGGCAGTGGTATTCACCGGATTGATACCGTCGAGTACCACGTTAAGCCCTTTGCCACCTACCTCATGTTACCCGGGCAGGTACATGGCTGGTCATTTTCAAGCGATATTGCGGGATATTACATCTACTTTACGCTCGAGTTTTACAACTCATATGTCCGGGAAAGGCACATCGAAAAATTTCCATACCTGAGAGTATACACTCCCGATACTTATGTACAATTCGACCCGTCAACGGACGCTCACATACCCGCCATGCTCGAAGGGATGTATGACGAATTCACTCAAAGAAAAGTGGGGTGGGATGACATTCTCAGAAATTGCCTGGATATATTGTTGATCATCATCACGCGCAAATCGACGTCCGCAACGACAATCAATGGAACTCCCACTACGGTAAGCCACATTCGGAGGCTTCAGATTCTTATCGAGGAAAATTTTACCAGGCTGAAACTGCCTAAAGAATACGCGCAAAAGATGAACATGACGCCCAAGCACCTTAATGCGTTATGTAAGGGCGCTTTGGACAAAACGGTTACCGACCTAATCCAGGAGCGCTTGTTACTGGAAGCCAAGCGCTACCTGGTGTATACGAATAAATCCATCAAACAAATCTCCAGGGCCTTGGGCTTCAATGACCTTTCTTACTTTATGCGATTCTTCAAGAAGCATCTGAATCAAACGCCCGATCAGTTCAGGAAGTCCGTAACATACGTTAAGTCACTGAACGAGCAAGGAGTGCTATAGGAAAATTTACGCTGGTACCCCATTTGCCTTTTTGAACTGCGCCTTAAACATTTCCTCGGCCAGCGCCTCATTCGTGATGTGGTATCGGGCGCCGATGTATTTAACGACTTTACCTTCCTTGTTTCGGATAGGAACGATCGTCGCATCTACCCAGTAATGACCTCCGTCCTTTTTTCTATTCTTGACAATACCCCTGAACGGCTCACCTTTCTTGATGGTCGCCCAAAGCAACTTAAACAACTCCTTCGGCATATCGGGGTGACGGACAATGTTGTGAGGTTTTCCAATAAGCTCCTCCGGTGTGTACCCGGATACTTCGCAGAACTTTGAGTTGACGTGGGTGATGGTTCCGTATAGGTCCGACTCGGAAAGTATTGTCGTAAGTCCGAATACCTTTTCGCGCGCCTCCAGGTGTTCCTTGAGATCGCTGATCTCAATCAGCTGTTGCTCCATTCTTTCTTTCTGCGCCGCAATTTCTTCCAGGTTCTGCTGCAGCAATTTCCCCTGCTGTCGAATTTCGTCAGCCTGTCTCTGAGCTTCGTCTCGCAAGAGTTCTGCCTCCCTTCTCGCCGCAACCATTTCAGTCACGTCCTTGGAGAATACGGCAACCTCGAATATTTCGCTGTTGGAATCACGCAGCGGTGCGTAAACAGTCAGGAAGTGGTACAGTACACCCTTCTGCTGGGTCGACGCCATGAACTCAAACGTTTCACCAGCAAAAGCGCGTCGATAGTGATTGCGTTGCTGTTCCTTTTCCGACTCGGGATACCACGCCATCGTGTCGAACCCTTTCTCGAGCCGTACACCAAAGCCCTCGACTGACTTCTCCATCGCTTTGTTCCAGGTCACCAGCCTAAAGTTCCTGTCCACCGTGAATATCATGTCAGAAGAAACATTCAGGAGGGATGAGACGTACTGTTCCTTCGCCTCTACTTCCTTCAATATGCGTCGCATCTCCTCCTGAGTAGCCGTCAGCTCTTCCATGTTCTGGCGCAACTCTTCTTCCTGAGCCCGCATTTCTTCAGCTTGCTCCTGTGATGCCTTGAGAAGTTTTGATGTGCGGGCACTTATCTTCACAGAGGAGATGGTAGCCGCTATACTCTCTCCGAGTTTTTCAACAAATTCAATTTCATGCTTCTTAAGTATCTGGAATGAAGCAATTTCCAGGATACCATAGACGCGGTCTTCCAGCTTTAGGGGCACTATCAGAATGTTTCGCGGCAGAGCTTCGCCAAGACCCGATGTAATTCTGACATAATTTTCTGGTACATCCGTTATGTAGATGGTCTCCTTCTCGAGTACTGCCTGGCCTACCAGACCCTCACCTAATTCAATCCTCCGGCTGAAATATTTCTTGCGACTATAGGCGTAACATGCAACGGTTTCGATAAACACATCGCTCGGGTCCTCGTCATTGATCAGGTAAAGCGCCCCTTGGTTTACTTTCAAATAGTTCACCAATTGACGTATGATGGTATCCGACAATTCCTCGATGTTGTCGCTCCTGGAACGAAGTACCTCTACAAACTTAGCCAGCCCTTCATTCGCCCAATTCCGTTCGGCCTCGAGCAGTGAATATTTTTTCATCTGATCACGCATCGCCAATAGCGAGCCAATCAGCTCCGTCGATATGCCAGTATCAGCAATTGACGCATCCAGATTACCTTTCTCGATTTCACGTACGAATGCTGTCGCCTGACTTACGTCCTCCTTAATAATTTCCAACTCTTTGGCTAAATCTGATAAAGCCTTCCTGGAAATGACCCTGTACCTAAACATCGCGCTCACTCGAAATGAACAAAGGTAGGCCTGCCGTTGTCATGAAAAATATGGCGGAAGAAATCCGTCCACATTTAAAGGAATTTTGTCCATATCATTTCAAGGCAGATTCTTACATCTGAAATGTCGAACCCCGTGTGTGCAATTCCACAGCGCGTCTCGGTCGTGAAAAAGTTGTGGACGTTGTCCCTGCGAACCGGTATATTGGATCCTACAACAACCCATTATCAATGCAAAGAAGAAATCTACTCAAGAGCCTTGCCCTCCTGCCGTTTGCACCTGCAGCAGCGGCGGCGGGGACAACAGCTGCGACGAGCGCGGCATTGCCTGCGGTAAAGATTCGAAAGGTGTCTGCTATTGCGACGGCACCTGATGGAATCGAACTCGTGGTGGTCAAAGTCGAAACCGATCAGGACGGTCTGTA
>CAZHIQ010000058.1:0-16125 GCA_964532595.1 uncultured Roseivirgaceae bacterium | reverse complement strand
AGCCCGCTGAATAGGGGCAGGCCAGGGCCGGAGATTACGGGATGGACACAGATTTGCCACTGATCGATAAGATTGAGCTCCGTGAGTTGGGCAATGAGGCTGGGACTGCCGACGAGGATGTCGGAGCCCGGTTGCTGTTTGAGGGTGGTGACTTCGCCTTCAAGGCTTCGCGTAGCCAGCACGGTATTGCGCCAGGCTATGTTCTTGCGCGTACGCGAGAAGAGAACCTTACCGATGTTATCGATAGCAGCGGCGAAGTCGTCCATAGATTTGTTGCCTGTAGGATTTTCGATCAGGTTCGGCCAGAAATCTTCCATGAGTTCGTACGTAGTGCGACCGTATAACATCGTGTCGGCGTTGTTGAGCAGTGCGGTATAATCGGCGTGAAGCTCGGGATTGGCGATACCTGCTCTGTGATCGCAGTTGCCGTCGAGGGTGATGTTCATGCTGGCGATGATCTTTCTCATGGGATTTCGTTAGGCTTGAAGTTACGCATTGTCGCCGTGAATGCGACGCATGAATGCCGCGAATCGTGCGGCCTCAAACCGTGAAGGTCGAAGTCTCCTTCATGGATCAATTCCGGGCACGACAAGCAATAACAAATTATCCTTAACTTGTCACGCCCGATTCACCTCTGGAGCGTTACGAGGACTACCGCAAAGTCATTAACGCTGCCGCGGAGTTCAACAAGGTAGTCCTGGTGCTCGGAAAGGTGCGTGCGCGGTAGGCTTTCTCCTGTGAAACGGACCTATCGAACAATAACTATTCGCTCTTGCCCTGCCTCCAACGTAAGCCCTTCTACCCTCAATCCCGTGTCTTCTTCGGAGAACTCGTTGTGGTGGGTGAATTCGCCTTGTGAAGGGTCATATACCTGGACCGTTGTGATGGCCTCACGGGTGGGGCCAGCGAGCCAAACGTCGGTAGTGTGGACTTGCTTGTCAGTGTTTAAAAGATAGATGAAATAGCTGTCGCCGCATTTTACCGCGTATGATTCTACGCGCTGTGCTTTGACGTCCAAAATTTCAAAGGAACCCTTTCCTGCTTCCAGCATCATGTCACTAATGGTGCGCACGTGGCGGAAGTAGGGGGTCATTCCGCGCTCGTCGAAGTACTCCCACCACCAGCTCATAGGCAGGATGGGGGTCGGGGAGAACAGACCGTACCAAAGACCACGCTTGTAGTCGAAATCCATTTCGTCGCCGATGACCTCGAAGTCTTTGTTCCAATCCCATTCGTATCCGAATTCACCCCATACGAAAGGTTTGTTGTGCCGGCGATTGTACCGGTGTATTCCCTCGGGTATACGGCTCGTGCGTTTGTAAATGTGCATCTGATTGAGGTCGAGCTCGTCTATGTCGTACATCCCTCTTATTTCGCGGTGGGAGATACTGGTGGTGACGATGTGGTCGTAAGGGTCGATGCTCTTCAGGTAGGCCGCCATCTCACGATGCCAGTCAGCGATGGCATCATGCGAGATAATGACCGAGTCCTCCTCTGAGAAGGCCGCGTTATCAATTTCATTGAAGAATTCCCACGCGCCGATGCTGGTAGCATACCCCCAGCGGGCGACGATGTAGCGCAATCTGTTCTTGTACTTGTCTCTGGATTCCTTCAGCGTGAAGAATTCCTCGGGTGTCGATGCGGGACCACCGTTTGCTTTATTGTAGTTGTGGATCTCCCACTGATTGTTTTCTATAAGTGTATTGTGGGAATCGAACGCCAGCATCATGTACATTCCCAGCGAATCAGCAAGCTCAACGACTTCGTCGAGACGCTTGACACCACCTGGATTGAAGTACTCATCGGTGTCGGTATACCGGTTTGTGTTCTTGACTGTCTTCCATTCAAGTGGAAAGTTGTTCGGAGCCATCCAGGAGCGGAAAAAGTTGGCGCCGCTCGCAGACAACCGGGGTAGGAGATAGTCGTACGTCCACTTGGGATTGCTGAATGAACGTGGTTCCCATCCGACGTTTTCACCGATTCCACGAAAGGGCTTGCCGGAATCGAACTTGAGCGTCCAGAAATCATTGATGTGCAGGAAACCGTCTTTGTCTGACGCGGTAGCAGCAAAACTCTTTTCCGATGAGCGTTCTGATTGCGTTTCGCCTTTGATACATTCAAAGTAATACGAATATTTTCCGCTCTCCTGCGGGGTAAAGCGCGCGCGCCAATGAGATTGCTCCCCGTCATTTTGTTCGAAGAAGCAAGGCAAAACGAGCGATTTGCCCGACGGGCTTGTCAGTACCATATTTAATGCAACCTCACGTTGGTCATACGGGTTTTCAAAGGTTTCCTTTAATACGATGCTAAACTCCGCTTTCTCGTACTGCCGGATGTTGCTCGTCTCTTGCTGCTGACTTTGAAATATGCGATCACTGCATCCTTGCAATACGTACAATACGAAACAAACTGCAACTATTCTCATGGTTGACTTTACGAATAAGGGTGGTCGGCGATGGTGTACGTCTCCGAAAAATGTGTTCTGACTTGATGGAATTTCGTCACTCTACGGTAACACCGTCGGCAAGCTTGTACATATCCGGTAGGTCGCCGCTAAAGAGTGTGAATGAACTCTCGTAGAACTTGACAAAGTCTGCCGCGGAGCTGTGTCCCTTCCAGGGTCCGTAGAAGTGATGACCATCGTGGGCAGGGTCGTATTTGTTTCGCCACATAACAACCATGCTGATATTTTTGCCGAGGATTGGGGTGAGGATCTGCTTTGTCCAGTAGTCGGAATATTCGACACCGCTTCCGTTCTGAATACCTTCGATTCCGGTTTCCGTAATGCCACAGGGTTTCTTCTTCTCGCGAGACAGCTCAGCGAGATTTTTTACGTTCACGGAAAGCGCGTTGGTATTTGTACCGTGATAACAATCCATTCCGAGGAAATCAACGTAGTCGTCACCCGGCCATCGGAACAGGAGGGCGTCTTTGGAACTCGCAACGTCCATCTGCGGCGAGATGGCGAAGATCAGGTTGTGTACGCCTTTGTCTTTGATGAGATAATCGACCGTGAAGCGCCAGAGTCCGATGAACTCCTGTTGAGTCGTGCAGCTTTTGCCCCACCATGACCACGTCTGCGTATGTTCATGATAAGGTCTGAAGAGGATGGGAATGAGGTTGCCGTTGTCGTCCTTCAGGTCGCTGACGAATGCGGCGAGCCGGTCAAGCCACGTTTTGTAGGTCGCATGTACTTCGCTGCTTTCGTCGAGGATGCTGCTTGCAACAGTGTTGCTGGAGTTGTCCCATGAGTCTCCGCCCGTGAGGGGGTTATTCAGGTGCGCGCAGGCAGTGATTACTTCACCACGCCGCCGTGCTTCCAATATCGTCCTCTTTCTATCGGCGTTGAGTTCACTTGTGGCGTGCCGGTCATCCATAATTTCCGCGAAGTCGAGGCTGAAGACGGCCGGGTAATCGCCACAGACTTCCTTGACGTCTGAGCGGTCAGGTTCCTGGATCCAGTCACGGCCATAGAGAAGGTCGTCGTGATGGCCGAACATAAACCCCTTAGTTTGAAGATTCCAGAGATTGGAATACAGCGCTCGTGTCTCCTCTGTCGCGGATGGGTCGACGAGTTTCAGCACGATGGGCTCGGGGGCATCGTCGCTGGGCTCAGGATCGTTACCCTTATCCGAAGAGCATGAGAGGATGAGGAGAAACTGGAGTAAGAGCAGGAGATATGTTCGGTGTACTGTCATTGGCTGATTCTTATAATGCTTTGGTTGCCCCGGATTTTTGCCCGGCGTGTCGGGGACGTTAATCAAGAAAGGAGCCGGGGGCACTCGGAGATAGGAGCAGGTCAGAACATTCTCTCCGCCCTGCTCCTTTGTCTCTTTAAAAGTCTTTGTGGACCTTCTTGCCAACCCTTTACTGTTTAGCAAGATCCACCCAATACTTCCGGGGACGTTTGACGAACTTGTCGTAGTCGGAAAATATCTTGTCCCAATCGTCAGTACCGGTCAGTGAAAATACGAGGCTATTTTCGGTTGTTGTCTTTGATTTTCCGTTGCCAAGGTCTTCTGTGCCGGGGCCGATGAACACCGCCGATGATGTGGAACCGTCGGAGAAGGTGAAGATCACCTGGCCTGTCGTGTAATTGCGTAACCATTTGCCTTCGCCTTTCGGAATCTTCCGGTAAAATTTGTTTACATCTGTCTGCGGATCGCCGATGAAAATGAAGTCAGCATAGAGTTCGTCGGCACCAGGGTCGTTGATGACCTTGCCGTAGGTGTTTCCTTCTGGGGTGATACCTTCGAGCTCAAATGTCAGGGAGTTGTCCAACTCGGCGCTGGGACCATCGGTGTCGGACCATATCCAGGGCTTATCCATCATCGGAATAACGGCGGCTCCGCCGTATTCAGGTCCGGTGCCACCGTATACAACAAGGTTGGTGATATTGTACGTGCCGAGTATCGTTTCCTGGAACGACTCTGCCTTGACTTTGTATTCCCGCGACTTACCTGTCGGCGAGGTAACGGTGAAAGATGCCGTGTTTTCCGGATTTTCGAAGTTCAGCGCCTCACCGACGCCGATACTTGCACTTGCACCATAGGATAGCTGCAGACTGCTCAGTACGATATTGCTGAGATCGGGTACGGCGTCGGTGTTGATGGTGACAGTAATGGCGCCAGACGCGTCGTCGATCCGGGTGACCTCGGCCGCTCCCACCTGGTGTTCAAATTTGATTTCAAGTACACTGCGTTCATGATTCCAGCTGGTATCCTCAACATCATCCCAGGGATCTTTAACACAACCCATGGCGCAGCAAAAGAGAAGCAGTGCGATCAGAATATTTATGCGTTTCATAGCTTTCATCTTTATGATTGTCCTCACTTATAAGCCCTGGTTGAGATCGAGTTCGATCTGCGGTATCGGATAGAACGCGACCTGTTCGGGCGTCAGCCCCGCGGCTTCGTCGACGTGTGTTGTTATGCGATTGAATCTTCTCAGGTCATAGAGACGATTCCCTTCGAAGGCAAGCTCCCACTTGCGTTCCTCCCATACGGCTTCGCGGAAATCCTGGAGGTTCAGTCCCGGGTTCAGCGGACCCAGCCCCGCACGCTGACGGATGTAATCGACTTGCGCATAGCCTTCAGGGGTAGGGCCGACGGCTTCGGCGTATACCAATGCAATGTCTGAATAGCGAATGAGGAAGGGTTTTACACTGGTCTTGTCGGCGATGAACAGCGGGTCAACATATTTGCGTGTGAAAGGATAGGGAAGACTGCCCGGGTAACTGGCAATCACGTCGCCTTGTGCGTTGTAAACGGCATCCACAATCAGCAAATCCGCACGGAGGTCACCGGCTTCGAAAGAGTTCAGGAAGTCCATGTTTGTCTGGAAAACGCTCCATCCGTCGTGTGATTTTGTGAACGTGCCATCCTGGTTGTCGAGGTAGATGTCGCCACCTGCTACGTATGGGATAAACATCTTCGATATCTTCGAATAGTCACCTTCGATCACACCACTGCGATCCATCGACATGAGAAAGATGTGCTCGCTGCCTTTCGGTTGTTCAACATCATAGATTGTCAGCAGATCGTCTTCAAAGCCGTAAACCGACTGGTTGTTGATCACTTGACCCGCAAAATAGGCGGCGCTGTCATACATCACCTGTACGTCTTTGTTCATGGCGCCATACAGCGGTACATTGTGTTCCTTAGCCGATGCGATGTAGAGGTATACCTTTGCCGCGAGCGACTGGGCGGCAACTTTGTCGGCACGGCCGGTAGCTTGCTGGATAGACAATAGCTCACTTGCCTTCCGGCAGTCGGAGAGAATCAGATTGTAAACTTCGTCCAGGTTCGCTGCCAGGGGAGCGGCGGTCTGGTCGAGTGATTGAACCGACGTTTTGTGAATGGGCACAAGTCCGAAGTTTCGCACCAGGTTGAAGTAGTTCCAAGCCCTCAGAAAGTACGCTTCGCCCAGATATTGGTTCTTCAGTTCCTGATCGAATGCGGCCAACGGAATTTTGTCCAGGATGATATTGGATCGGTTGACGGCGATGTAGGCGTACTTGAAGAAGTTCATCAGACTCGGGTTCGTCGGGAAGTTCTCAATCTTCCACGTGTCGAGATCCCGCGCCCCGGCGCCTTCATCCGGCTTCGGGCTTACTTCATCCGACGGCATATTGCCGAGGTAGAAAATGGTTCTCGAGTATTCGAGAAACGTCAACGCGTCGTAGGCATATCCGATGCCTGCTTCCGCGTCCGCGGGCGTTCTCAGAAAATTCTCCTCTGAATAGAAGCCGTAGGGTTCTTCATTCAGGTCACAGGCGGTAACCAGCGCCGTCACTGTCAGGAACGTAAGTATTTTTTTCAGTCTCATATGCCTTCAGATTAAAGCGTTAAGGTTAAGCCAAGAGTCCATTTTCTCAGACGAGGATATCCGCCCCAGTATCTTCCGTCCGTTCCCACTTCCGGATCGTAGCCTTTGAATTTGGTGAATGTGAACACGTTGGAAGCGTTCATGAAGATCCTTGCCGATACGCCACGGGTTCTGTCGAACGTGTAGCCGGCGGTCAGGTTCTGGATGCGCACGAACGACCCGTCTTGCAGCCACCAGTCTGAGAACCTGACCTGTCGGCCGTCTCTGAGACTGGGATAGTCGTTTGTCGGGTTGTCCGGTGTCCAGCGGAAGGGCTGGTTATTCGGCTGATTGAACGCCTGTGTGTTCAGGACGTCGTTGCCAAATACGCCGTTGAAGAAGACGCTTAAATCGAACTTCTTGTAGTTCACACTGAGATTCAGACTGGCCATGAAATCAGGTGTAGGATCACCGATGATGGTACGGTCGTCGTCGTCGATCACACCATCGCCGTTGATGTCAACATAGAGAAACTCACCCGGCTGCGCCTGATCCCCTTCCAGTCCTGCTTCCACGCCCTGTTCAATCGTCTGGACGATACCAGCCGTCTTGTATCCGTAAAAGACGTTAACAGGCTGGCCGATGGCCAGGAGGTTGGGGTACCCGCGGAACATCTCGATGCTGTTGCCGAAGTAGCGAAACTGCATTCCTGTTCTTGAATCCGTGATATTTCCTGATTCCTGCGCGTTACCCAGGTCGGTCACTTCGTTGCGGTTCCGGTGGTAAATAGCCGTAGCGTTGATGGAAAGGTCGTTCTTCGCGTAAACCATTCCATCGAGGGTCACTTCGATGCCCTTGTTTGTAATAGAACCATCGTTGACGAGCATGCGGTCGTAACCGGAGGATAGCGGAAGAATGCGTTGCTGCAACAGATCGTCGGTGTACTTTTCATAGTAGTCGATTGTTGCACGCAGGCGTCCGTCAAAGAAGGCCAGATCGGCGCCGATGTTTAGTTGCGCGGTTGTTTCCCAGCGCAGGTCCGGGTTGGGAATACCGCCCCACAATACCTCAATGCCGTCTTGCCCGGCTCGCCCAACTTCGCGGCCCGGACCGATTACCGTCATCCAGTTTCCGTCGTTGTAGTAGTTGCTGATCCCGAAGCGACTCAGAGTCTGGTAAGGGGAGATACCCTGGTTACCGGAGATACCGTAGCTGACGCGGAACTTTAGCTCATCGAACAGATCCATTTGGTTGATAAAATCTTCTTCGTGCGCCTTCCAGCTTAATGCCCCGGAAGGGAAGAATGCCCATTTATTATTCGCACCGAATTTGGATGAGCCATCAGCGCGTGACGTAAAGGTTACGAGATAGCGGTCGCGGAACCCATAGTGCAGTCGGAAAATGCCGGATACCAATTCCGTTTCTGTAAGACTGTTTGCTACGGTGTTCATTTCCGGGTTACCGGCGTCGAGGTTTTCGTTCTGAAGTACTTCGTTTACAAAGTCTTTGGCACCCAGATCGAATGTTCTCGTGATATCCTGCTGATAGGAGTAGCCCGCCGTAACGTGGAACTCATGTTCGTTCAGCTCCTTTTTGTAGTTCGCGAACGTTTCGGACACAAATGTGTTCCCCTGCCAGTTGCTGATAGACGCAGCGCCATTGTTGAATTCGCCGGTCTGTGTGTAGGTTTTGGGGTGGTACTGGTCGGTAAGTGAGTTTCCGTACTTGTAGTTTAGTCGTGACGTGACGGTCAAGTCGGGAATGACTTGCCATTCAACATCGAGGAATGAAAGGACATCCAGTGACTTCGTCTTGTTTAGTCTGTGCTTCGTAATGGCGATCGGATGATCGAAGTCATTGTTGTTGTAACGGTAGTAGTCGCCGTTCTCATCATAAACAGGGATGATAGGACTTCTCCAGAAAGCAAGTCCGCCGTTATTGTTGCGGGCACCGCGTGAGAGGACGTTCGCAAACGTGATCTTCAGGTTGTCGTAGATCTTGTGACTAACATTCAGATTGTAGTTGAGTCTGTCATAGTCGTCCTCGATGAACACCCCTTTGTCCGTGTAGTAGTTGCCGCTGAAGTTGAAAGACGTCTTGTCGTTTGCACTTGCAACACTCAGGGTTGTGGCGTTGGAAATGGGGGCATCGCGGAATACGAGTTCATCCCATTTTGTCCGATGTGGCCAGGTTCCGTTTGAGAGCTCTTCAATAGAAGGGTAGTAGATCCCCGTCGGGGAGACCGCTCCAATGTATTGCGGAGGGAATCCGCCGTTGATACGCGATTCATTGTTCAGCTGCGCCATCAGCACGGGGTCTCTCCAGAGATTGACTTTCGACGTAAACTGTGAAAGGGTTGTCTGTTGTTGCAGGCTGATCCGTGTCTGCCCCGCCTTAGCCTTTCTCGTGGTGACTAAGATCACACCGTTCGCGCCGCGGGAACCGTAGATAGCGGATGCGGAGGCGTCTTTCAGCACTTCGATCGATTCAATGTCGTTCGGATTGATCTGGTGAAGGTTGCCGGCATCGCCCAAAGGGAACCCATCGACTACAACAAGGGGGGAGTTCGAGCCCTGCAATGAGCTTCCGCCGCGGATGCGAACCGTAGCTCCAGCACCCGGATCCTGTGATGAGTTGATAACCTGCAGACCCGCTGATCTTCCCTGAAGCAGCCTCTCCACCGAGTTTCCGGGGATGTCTTTGATATCGTCCATCTGGACGCTGGCGACCGATCCGGTCAGATCGCTCTTGGTCACCGTGCCATATCCGACGACGACCACTTCGTTGAGTGTCCGGATATCGGCAACCAATGCGACATCGATTTCGGATCTGGACCCGACAACAACTTCCTGGGATCTAAACCCTAAAAATGAATAGACCAATACCGCGTTTTGGTCGGAAACAGCGATGCGATACCGTCCATCAGCGTCTGAGACCGTTCCCAACGTCGTGCCCTTGATAACGATACTGACACCGGGCAGCGACTCGCCTGTGGATTCGTCCCTTATCGTGCCAGTCACCTCACGTTGCGAGGATTGCACCGGTGTGGGTGAGAACACCGCTGATGGATCTGCTTGAACCTCCGCAAACAGGGGAAGCGCAAGGATGATCAGGAGAGCTACTTTCATCTTTTGCATAGTCTGGGCGTTTGATTTAGCCAGCGTCAAAACTAGCTTCCCAGGCAGGTTTTATTTTGTTCAATAGTCCGGAATACTTACACAACAGTCCTGTTTGGTTGACTGAAGGCCTATTTCGGATATCTTTCGTTGTCGGCTGGGCAAGTTGCGGTTGCGGGAAAATGGTCCGGTAAATTCGCTTTTGGAAGATGGGCGATATTCGCTTAATTGTCAGATGGGCAGAACGAAGTTGTGCAACATGAGACCCCTGATCCTTATAATATTGTCTGCATGGGTGTGGACCCCGGCTCTTGGCCAGATCCGCGACTTCAAGGTTGACAACCTGTCCACCAACGAAGGACTGCCTACCGACAACATCCTCTATACTTTCCAGGACTCCTACGGATTTCTATGGATGGCATCCTACGAAGGGCTTATCCGGTGGGATGGCGCAAACTACAAGCGATACTTCTATTCCCGGACCGACAGTACCACCCTCTCCGGAAACATTGTCTATAAGATTTATGAGGACTACAAAGGCAGATTGTGGATTGGTACCATCGACGGACTCAGTCTTTTCGATCGCGCCCGGGAGAAGTTTATCCGCTGCGATCTGGGGAAGGAGACCATGAAGATTCCGGTCAATGACATCGTCGAGGACTCGAATAACCAATTGTGGCTAGGTACATCATACGGCCTTTGCCGATATGACTACGAGCGTGGCGCCGCAAAATGGTACGTTCATGATCCGCAAAACACCAATTCTCTGAGCTCGGATGTGGTCTTTCGATTGTCGGTCGATGCCAGCGATATACTGTGGATCGCCACCTTTGGAGGCGGTGTTTCCCGATTCAACCCCCAGACGGGGGTGTTTACGACCTATCTCCACGAAGAGAACAATCCAAAGACGATCTGCAGCAATAAGATAAGGAACATTCGCGCGGACCATGAGGGAAACATCTGGGTAGGGTCTATCGATAAGGGGGTGACGCTGCTGGACAATAACGGTAACGTTTTGAGGCACTATCAACATCTTGGCAGCAAAGAAGGGAATCCGATCAAGAATGATGTTACGTGCATCTATGAGGATCGGAATCACACGATGTGGATCGGAATAAAAGGGCATGTTATTCACTATAAGGAAAAGGGCAGTGATGAGTTTGTTCCTTTTGACAACACGCCGTACAAGAATCCGGATCTGCTGTGTGTATCGGTTACGTCGATCTGTGAGGATACGTTCGGAAACCTGTTCTTCTCGACGCAGAGCCATGGGCTCTTTCGAACCAATATTCACAAGAACCTTTTCCGACACTATTATAAGGGGAGGGAGGGAGAACGGATGCTCAACCACAATGTGGTGACCTCCCTTCATGAAGACAATCGCGGAAACATCTGGATTGCCACAGACGGGGGAGGCCTCACGAGATATCAACCGAAGCAAGAGCGCTTTCACACCTATACGACCCTTGATGGGCTGAGCAGTGATGCCATTACGGAGGTAAGAGAAGATGAAGACGGCATGCTTTGGCTCGCTACCTGGTCTGGGGGTGTCATGCAATTCAACCCCGAGACCGGTGTCGTGAAGACATTCGTCCATGACCCTGCGAATATCAACTCCCTTGCCCTAAACAATGTCAAATCCATCCTGCCCCACGATAGCCTGGTTTGGATCGGGACGCACGGCGAAGGATTGTCGGTATACAACAGGAAGACCGGGCAGTTCATTAATCAACGGAACAACAGCGTTTTTCCCTTCAATCTGAAAACACCGGCCTGGATCAATCATCTCTTCTTGGACTCGAAAGAACGGCTCTGGGTGAGCACTTACGGAGGGCTGTTTCTTTATGATCATGAATCGCTTCGACACTTTACCCCTTCACAAGATACGTCGAGCATCAGCAGCGATTTTGTGAATATGGTTGCGGAAGGGCAGGATGGAACGATTTGGGTGGTCAGTGAATCGGGAGGGCTGGACCGGTTCAACGAAGATAAATATACGTTTACCCGTTTCAGCGATGTTTTTGGATTGCCGAAGACAGTCAAAGGAATTACGTTTGATCACAACGGTATGCTGTGGCTCAGTACGAATGAGGGCATCCTCCGATTCGACGTCACATCGAAGGAGATCAAGCGGTATGACCAGAGCGATGGACTTCAGGGAAATTCGTTCTTCCACAAGTCCATCACCACTACGCGCGACGGCTATCTGTACGTAGGCGGACCGAATGGGGTGAATGCGTTTCATCCCGACAGTCTGTGTGCAAAGCGGAAGGATTTTGAATCAACAGTATACCTGACGGATTTGTACGTGTACGACGAGTTGCAAACACTGGGACATGAAACGTCACCGCTGAAGAAAGTTCTCGCATTTACAGACACCCTCGTATTGCAGCCAGAGCAGGCCTTTTTTACCATTGGATTTGCCAGCCTCAATCTGTATTCACCTTCAAAAACACAGTACGCTTACATGCTGGAAGGCCTTCACGACAACTGGATCAATACCGGTTTTGAAACGAAGGCCGCATTTACGCAATTGAAACCCGGCAATTATTCTTTCCGCGTTAGATACACGGACGTGGAGGGGATCTGGCACGAAGCCAGTGAATCGCTTCACATTGTCATCCTTCCACCGTGGTGGCAGACGTGGTGGTTCAAGACCTTGCTTGTGCTGGGCAGTGTCTCAATGATCGTTGGCATCTTCTATCTGCGGATATCCTCTATTAAGAAGCAGAATCGGTTGCTGGAAGCCGAGGTGGCGCGCAGGACGCACGAGTTGTCAGAGGCCAACTCCTATCTGGTGGAGAAGAACGAAGAGATCAATCTTCAGAATGAAAAGCTCGAGGAATTCAACCAGGAGATACTTCGTCAGTCGGAGAAGATCCTGGAACAACAGGAGCAGATTCTGGCGCAGAATCAGCAACTGGAGAAAACTGTGAAAGAGCTGCACCGATCAAATCAGACCAAGGATCGCTTCTTCTCCATTCTGGCGCACGATCTGCGCAATCCTGTGGCTACCTTGTCGGGACTCGCTGAATCGCTTAAGAATAATCTGGGGCAACTTTCGCGGAACGACATAGCCGAATACGTCGACAGTGTTTACCGATCATCACAGTCCGTATACACACTTCTTGTGAACCTGCTCAGCTGGGCGAGAACACAGTCACACGACATTCAGTATTCGCCTGTGGATTTTGACATCTGCGGATTGATCCGGAAGAATATGGCGCTGGTGGAACAACAGTACAAGAACAAAAACATCAGTGTCCGGTTGACTTCAACGGCCACTCACAAGGTTTTTGCGGACTACAATATGGTCGATGCTGTTATTCGCAACCTGCTCATGAACAGTGTGAAGTTTACCCATGCCGGTGGAAGCGTGGACATTGTATGTGAAGAGTCCGGGGGCGAGACTATCATAAAGGTGAAGGACACGGGAATCGGCATGACCGAAGAGCAGTTGCGGGACTTGTTCAAGATTGAGAAGAAGTCGCTCGCTGTAGGAACGATGGGGGAGACCGGTACCGGACTCGGTCTTGTCATTACCAAAGACTTTGTTGAAGCCAATAAGGGGACGTTGAAACTGACCTCTCAGCGCGGCGTGGGTTCCGAGTTTATTGTTGCGCTTCCGAAATCGATTGTCGCCGTGGATGCACCTGAAGAAGTCGGGTCCCTGGAGAAGAGGAAAGCCGTTACGGACTTCCCCCTCGAAAAGCAGTTGAAGTTAAGGGGTAAGCGTATTCTTGTCGTTGATGACAACAAGGAATTGAGATATCATTTGCGCCGGGAGCTGTCCGGTACCTTTGAGATCTTCGAAGCCGAGAATGGCAACGACGGATTGAAGAAGGCGCTGGAAGTTCAGCCTACCGTCATTATTACCGATATGGTGATGCCTGTGATGGATGGTGAGCGTTTTTGTAAGGAGCTGAAGGCCTTGCCAGCGACCAGTCACATACCCGTGATTCTCTTGACGAGTCAGACGTATGAGGAAGGACAGGCCATCGGCTACGGTGCCGGTGCTGACGTCTATTTGACGAAGCCTGTCTCTAAAGAGTTGTTGTGTCACGTAATCTACAATTTCATTCAGGCGCAGGAGAAGATCCATCAACATATTTTGAATTCCAGTACGTTCTTTCCCGAGGATGTATCGATCAATAAAGTTGACGAAGACTTTCTCAAGCAAGTCTTGGCCATCGTAGAGAAGAACCTTTCCGATCCGGAGCTTGACTACAAGTTGTTGTGCGAAGAGACGGCGCTCAGTAGGACCGTCTTATACGCCAAGATCAAGACCCTGACAGGGCAGGGTGTACACGAGTTCATCCGTTCCATCCGGCTGAAGAAGAGTCTGGTGCTCCTGCGCGAGAAGAAGCTCAATATCAGTCAGGTCGCATTTGAAGTCGGGTTTAACAGTCACTCGTATTTCAACAAGTGTTTCGTGAAGCAGTATGGCGTTTCGCCGACCGACTTTATGAAGAATCCGTCTACGTTGACTGGCCAGGAAGCCCTGAGCATTTAAGGAGTTGTTAGGGCCAGGTAATAGAGGTCTGAAGGTGGATGGGAGGATTAGCCGACGTGTTTCCCAGGCGGGGTGCTCCATTGTTTGGCGGAAATTGAGCGCATTTTTGATCGCTACTGTTATTGGGGGAGTTTTCATTATGACCAGATGTACGACAATGGCTCCGGTTCGAAAGCTAACTGACTGCGTGCATTTTTGGGACAGAGAACCGAATTGTGTGGTGGGTAAATTATTGAATGCGCTGCAGGAATATTAGAGCGGAGGGCTTGCAGGGGAGTACTACCAAACCCGGATTCTAAAGCGCAACGGGAATCAGTCTCAGGCCTCCCTTCATACGTTGATAGGGCGCGGTGTACTTAGGGTCTGTGAGAGCGGTCGCTCGAATCGATCCTCTTCGACAAGTTTGTGATGTCGTCCTGGAAAATTTTATCCACCGGATGCGTATAGGGATCGGTCATGCGATAGCCTTTAGAGTATAGTTCTTGCGCTCGGTTTAAATGGTTTTTCGCGTCTTCGATTTGGTCAAGTTGCAGCATTGCGACTGCCACGTAGTAATGACTTTCAGCCAGATACGGATTGATTTCCTTTTGTTTGAGTAACAGCTTCAACCCGAGTGATGCGTGGCCCGTTTGGATTTTCATGATGCCCAAGTGGAGGTAGTCGTAGGGACCTGGAGAGTAGGCGGGGCTTTGCAGTTGCTTCTCTAGAACTTCGATGGCTAGCACTTTTTCACCTAACGCTCGATGGCAAAGTGATCTAACCGTATTGAGATGATAGTCTCCGTTTTGGGAGTAACCGATATTGCCCTCTGTAAGGCTGTCCAGTAGGACTATATCTTCAAGCGCGCCTCGGTAATCCCGTAGAAATTGGAAACGACACCATCCTCGATACCCCAGATAACCGATCGGGTTGAAGTACACTGCTCTATCAATAAGTTGTCTCCATTCCAGGAATAGACCTCGCTTTAAATAGGGGACGGCTTTCTCAAAGTAGGCATAATCTAAAGAAGGGCACAGGGAGATTGCCTCGTCAAAGAGGTGTTGTGATACTCCGGTTCCCTGCAGGCTTGTGGCTCGAAGGGCCTTTAAGCACGCTGTGTAGCACTCGGTCTGATTTTGTTCTTTGTAGAAGTTGCAATTGATTTGCGCGCTTGCGTTTCCACACAGTAAACAAAGAAGAAGGACAGTCAATATCTTCATGGTAGTATTTCAATGACTCTCCCGTCCAGAATCTTGAATGTCACATAAGTATAGTAATCAGTAGGAGTATCTTCCCAGTAATTGACGGGCCATTGGTTGATGGATTTCAGTTTCTTCACGACAGCATCCAATAGAGCATCTTCAAACTGCATTTCGGTATATTGGAAGTTCATTTGCTGGATTCTATAACGCCCGGCTTCTCCATGGCAATTAACTATAAACCGAACTATAATATACCCCGATTGCAGTGCGGTTCTGGTTGCTGTGTCCAATGGCAACTCAAACTGGCGTACAAACGAGCGTTTACCGCCCAAATATTGAGGCCCCTGGCTGAAGTTGTAGTATTGAAAGACCCGCTGTTCATCGCAAACTTGGAAGGCAGCATCATCGAGGCTATCACTGTATTCAATGGCACCCACTTCCGCTCCGAAGTTTCCGCCTGTGCGCTCGATGCATCCCGTAAATACTAATGCAATTAGCCAGGCTATTCTCATTGGTGCGAAAATCGGTTAGCGTATTGCTGAACATACTTTTCCGATCGCATTCCAACCAGAATATGGTCAATTCGTGATATGTTTCGCAAATTATGGCACATAAGTGGCGAAAAGCAATAACTACATACTTGAGAAAGCGGCTGCTTTCAGTGTAGAGGTTACAATTGCCGCGTCTCGTGAGCCAGGCGGGGATAAAACCCATCGCCGTTGGCATAACTGCCCACTACTGCTTAGTCCTTAGCCTCGTCTTGTCGCCTTAACATCCGCTCCAGCAACGCTACCTTCTCCTTTTCCGTCTTCAGCAGTTCCTCATAGAGCTTCCGGTTTTCTTCGACCAGGCGCCGGTTTTCGATTACCTCGTTTCGAAACTCATCGAGCGGGTTGAATGTGCATTGGTAGGGGCCGTTAGGGCCTTGATTATGCGATCCTTCAAAATTGTTTTGAATGTTGTAGATGGCTTTCTCCTCGTCGAAGTTCTTGATGGCCTCGGCCGGCAC
>CAZHIQ010000057.1:0-16832 GCA_964532595.1 uncultured Roseivirgaceae bacterium | reverse complement strand
ATCTTCTATACGGATGAATCTGCAAAACCAATGCGAATTGAGAGTATGCTCAATTACGCCAACATCCAAATCGGGTCCCTCCAGGATGCCTGCCAAGCAAATCCCGTAATCCAACGCCGGAAACCAGAAGCCAGATGTCTTTACTTAGGAAGTGTCAAAGCAATTGGGACAATTTCTTTCTCAGACGCTCTTCGGATATCTTGAAAACGGATGAATCTGCAAAACCAATGCGAATTGAGAGTATCCTCTATTCCGCCAACATCCAAATGGGGGTTCCTCGGTCTCCGGGATGCCTGCAAAGCAAATCCCGGAAGCCAGAAACCGGTCTCGCAGTAGACAGTAGACAGTCCTTTGCTTCGCTGGACCGGAGGAACCTGGAAGCAGTTTTTAGTGTGGGGTCCAGTCAGCGCCGTTGAGCAATTCGTCGCGCTGGCAGGTGCGACCGGAGGCCTATCGGGAAACCGGAAACCAGAAACCAGAAACAAAAAAAGCCGCGTCGATGACGCGGCATTTTCAAGAGCCCCCTGCCGGGATCGAACCAGCGACCTACTGATTACAAGTCAGTTGCTCTACCAGCTGAGCTAAGGAGGCGAATGAGGCTGCAAAAATAGGCCAAGAATCAAATCAGGCAAATTTTCCCGCAAACTTTTCTGCAATTCATATGCAATCAGCCGTTATTTGACTGGTAATCAGCGCCGGTTTATTTCTCGCCTTCTTCCGACGCCGTCTTTAACAACTCTTCCTCGATCACCTTTTCAAATACCGCCTTCGGAAAAGCTCCGGGTTGCATCATAGGCTGCCCCTCCACCGGGATAAACAAAAAGGTCGGGATACTCCTGATCTGAAACACGGCTGAGAGCTCGGGCTCCGCCTCGGTATCCACCTTGTAAATAACAAGCCGGCCTTCGTACTCCTTCGCAAGTTCCTCAAGAACGGGCGCCACCATCTTGCAGGGTCCACACCAGTCAGCATAAAAGTCGACAATTGCCGGCAGTTGACCGGCGTATTTCCACGCCTGCGCCTGCGTGTAGTCGAAGACTTTCTTCTTGAAGTCTTCTGTATTGAGTTTGATAGTCATGACCCTGCTTTTTAGCCAAACGCATAATAACCATTCCTGGCTGACGCCACTCCTCCCTGACGGGAAAAATTGTAAATTTAGGCTACGTATCCTATGGAAACTTTCCTTCAATTTTTCGAACAAATGCCGGTATGGCAGCGGGCCGCCTGGGTCTTCATCTGCCTTTCTTTCTGCTGGGTCCTGGAAGCTGCCTTTCCTTTATTTCAATTTTCCTATAACAAATGGCGCCATATCCGGGTCAACCTGGTCTTCCTGTCGACAACCATGATGATCAACGCGCTGTTTGGAATCGCCACGGCAGGAGTCTTCGTGTGGCTGGACCAAACGCAATTCGGACTCCTTCACCTGTTCGACCTGCCAATCTGGATGGAACTGCTCATCGCCCTACTAATCTTCGAACTGATCGCCCAATACCTCGTACACGTTCTCTTACATAAGGTGAGCTGGATGTGGCGCTTCCATATGATCCACCATTCTGATACTCACCTGGACGCTACGTCGGGAACGCGCCACCATCCCGGCGACTTCGTCTTGCGGGAAGTCTTCGCCTTGACTGCTGTGGTCATTACAGGCGCCCCCCTGGCGTTCTACTTCTTCTACCGGATCTGTACGGTATTCTTCACCTACTTTACGCACACGAACATCAACTTCCCTCAGTGGCTCGACAAGCCGTTGAGTTATGTATTCGTTACTCCCAACATGCATAAGTTTCACCACCACTACGAGCGGCCCTGGACGGATACGAACTACGGGAACATCTTCTCCCTCTGGGATCGCCTCTTCGGCACATTCGTCTATGACGATCCGCGAAAAGTCAGATACGGCCTCGATGTGCTCGACGATTCGACGGACGAGGACATTTCCTATCAATTCAAAATACCGTTCGACAAGCGGATTAAGACCGACTATTAAGTCGTCAGCTTTTTTCCCCGCTTAATTCCTCATACTCCTTCTCCTCCAACACCTCGGGGACATTGGTCTCCTCCTTCTTCGAGGTAATTCGCCGCGAAATGGTTCGTGCTTGCATCAAGTCGGCATCGATCGGCTCGCACAACGCCAACACATCTTCTTCCGTCAGGTTGGGATTTAGCCAGTCTTTCTCGTACTCGCGCGGAAGGATGACGGGCATCCGCTGTTTTGAATTGTGAATCGTGCTCATCATCTCATTCGCCCGGGTCGTAAGCACAGTGTAGGAATAATACCGCTCGTCGGTCGTACGATCGATCCATCGCGAGTACAACCCTGCTATGGAGAACAGCGGCTGATCTTTCAGGTGAACGAAATACGGAATCTTCACTTTGCCCTTTTCATCCATCCAACGCCATTCAAAAAAACCGGTACAGGGAATAAGGCAACGCTTCCCTTCACGGGCCGCATCGCGGAACGCAGGCTTGTCAAACATCTCTTCACTGATACAGTTCAACGTCGACATACGAAGGCGCAACGCCGAGGCCTGATCCTTGACCCAGAAAGGAACAAGTCCCCACTTGAACATCTGCAATTCGTCGGGTCGACCGCTCGTGAGAACCGGTCCAGGCAGAAAATCGAAGCCGTTCTCATGAAATTTAACAGAATACAAATCCGCTACCACGTCGGAATGCGGAGTTCCGTAATACTCAATCAGCTGTTCGTATTTGGCAGTAAGCGACTTGTGATAGCACATGGGCGTTGGTCTCAGATAATCGATCAATCTAGTGCCCTACTCCCAGGTCTGCAAGCGTCACCGGCCCAATACGCGAAAAGGAAAGGTGAGAATCGATCCAACCACCTTGAACAACAGGTCAAGGGTTAGTCCAACGACACGGAAAGGGAGTGCCAGGAGCCAAACCAGAGGATACAGGATAAGCGCAACAAGTGCGAGCGGCCAGCATATGACCAGCAGAATGCACCACAGCAGAAAAGAAACAAAAACATTCATGCTGTGGCCGATGCAAATTCGCGACCAGTCCGAAGAACGTTGACTCACCCGTCAAAACAGGCCGTACTGGTCAACGCAATGTTCACATTCGCACGGAATGGCTGTCCAGACCCGGACATACTCTCAGAGCCGGGTGAGCTCGAGCTTCCTGAATTCTACCTCCGCTCCTTCCGCTTGCACGGCAATACGACCTTCCTGCGCGGTAGCCTGCGTTCCCTGATTGACGAGATCACCATTCACCCACACCGTTACGGTATCGGCCTTACACTCAATCACCATGGTGTTCCATTCGCCGAGCGGTTTCTCCGAATTATCCGTCAGGTTGAGAATACGTCTTCCCTTTCCTTCGGTAATTCCCCAGTTTTCTTTCGGACCCCGTCGCACTTCCATGTCGGGCACCGTGATATCTTCAACAATACACCAGAAATCCCCTGCATTCTCATGCATCATCTGCACCTCAATCGACTTGGGGAACATCCCGTATAGGGCCCGGGGCGTTGACGCATGAACAAGGATGCCGCAATTACCGGGTTCTCCCGCAAAGCGATACTCGGCCTCCAGACGATAATTGCTGTAAATCTCGTCACTAATGAGGTGCCCTCGCGGCTCCCCAAGACTAACCAGCAGACCATCCCGGACAATAAACGGACCCGACAACGTGGAATCAGCATCCATATCCGGCACATCCACGTGCCAACCCGTCAAGTCGTTGCCATTAAACAGGCTGATGGTCTTTTTTGAGTTTGTTTCATCGTCCGACTTACTGGCGGTGCCACAGGAGGCGAGAACCGCACAAACAAGCAAAAGGAAAGAAAAACGCATAGCAGGGTTCAGCATAGATTCATCTCAAATTAACCTATGTTCAGCTGCTCCCTATGGCGGATTCCATTTACGGAACGATTCCCTGACCGGCGGTTGTCACGGGTTGGGCTTAAGGGGTCCGTCGTAATTGGATTTGAACATTTCGAAGCGCGGAATAGAGACACCTCTCACGTACGGTTCATTGGGATTGCGGCAAATGTAATCCTGGTGATATCCTTCGGCTCGATAGAAGGCATCGAGAGGTTTTACTTCCGTCACGATTGGATCCCTGAACTGCGACCGAAAGCTCGCAATGCTCTCCTCGGCAATCTTCTTTTCTTCGGCATTCTGGTAGAACAGAATTGACCGATAGGAAGTCCCTACATCGGGTCCCTGTTGGTTCGGGGTAGTAGGATCATGCGACAGAAAAAAAACCCTGACAAGCTCCTGGAAAGAAACGACGGACGGATCGTAATAAATAAGCACTGCCTCCGCATGCCCTGTAGTGTCGGTGTTCACTATCTCGTACGTCGGAGCCGGATGGTGTCCCCCCGCATAGCCCGATATAGCCGAATCGACACCGGGTAATGATTCAAAAATATGTTCGGTGCACCAGAAACACCCCGACGCGAAAGCAGCGACCGCCCTTCCCTCGGGCGCCTTCAAGTCAACGTCCAGGACCTGTCGGTCGCTGTACTGACCGGCCGTACAGCCGAAGAGAAGCAGTGCCGCAAGCAATCCGGAGTTAAAGTTCAATCGGCGTATCATTCAGATGATTATATGCAAAGTAATTTACGAACAAAGCGGCAAGTTCAGCCAAAGGAGTACCTTGCGTAGCCAGCTCCCAAATGAAACGAATATTGCGGAAAAGAAGTTGAGTTTACATAGATATTACGCCCAGCACCTTAGTGCCGGCACAATTTTTTGATTGTATATCTGTTTTTCCCTTTATTAATGCTTATGACGCGGTTGCGGATTTTTTCCAGGCAAGCTACTCATATCGGCTGTATCCGGTCGGTCAACTCCCTTATCCATGCCGTTCTCCGATAGTGTCAGCCGATCACAAACTACTCTCCAAATACCGCTGCAATACCGTCAGTTTCTGGAGAGTTTGCCGGTTGCAGCGAGCGTCTGTGACGTAGCCGGTCGGCTTATCGCGTTCAATGAGGCGGCGGTTGTCTTGTGGGGCCGTCGTCCTGAAGCCGGTAAGGAACACTGGACCGGTGCATGGAAACTATTCAATCTCGACGGATCGCCTCTCGCTTTGGAACACACAGCACTGGCGCTCACGCTGAAACGCGGCGTTGCGGTGGCTGGAAATGAAGTCATCCTGGAACGTCCCGGCGGGGAAAGACATCACGTTATTTCCCATCCCCAATTGCTACGCGACAAAAACGGACTCGTTGTCGGCGCCCTCGACGTGCTCGTGGACGTCACCGAACATATTCAATATCAACTCCTCAAGAAGCAAACCGACGAACTGTCGCGAATGTATGAAGCCCTGAAGATTAGCGAAGACCGCTATCACCGCATGGTTACCGAGGTTGAGGATTATGTCATCATTCTCCTTGACGTTAACGGCTACATTCAGAACTGGAACAAGGGCGCTCAGAAAATCAAGGGCTATTTGCCCGACGAAGTTCTCGGACGGCATTTTAACATCTTTTATTCAGACGAGGATATAAGAAACGACATGCCTGATCGTCTTATGAAAAAGGCAGCTCAGGAAGGAAAAGCTGTGCATGAAGGCTGGCGCCTGCGAAAAGATGGCTCCCGCTTCTGGGGCAGCGTCGTTCTTACTGCGCTGCACAATCCCGAGGGGGACGTCGTTGGCTTTACGAAAGTCACCCGTGACCTGACCGACAAAAAAGTCGCCGAGGAGCAGCTGCTCGCTACTTCACGCAAGCTCGAAGAGCAAAACAGGGAACTCGAGCGGATGAACGAAGAGCTTTCATCCTTCGCCTATATTTCAAGTCACGATTTACAGGAGCCTCTCCGCAAGATTCAGACGTTTTCTGACCGGATCGTTGAGATGGAGTACGACCGATTGTCGGAAAAGGGAAAAGACTATTTTCGTCGTATGCAAGCGGGTGCCTCGCGCATGCAAAAACTCATCCGCGATATTCTCGCCTACTCCAGAACAAGTACGCAGGAGAAAAAACTGGAAGACTGTGACCTGAACCTGATATTGCATCAATCAAAGACTGAACTGGAAGTACCTATCAACCAGAAGAAAGCGATTATCGAAAGTGAATCGTTGCCTATCCTCAAAGGCATTCCTTTCCAGCTTCAACAACTGTTTGACAACCTGCTGAACAACGCGCTGAAGTTTTCGAAGGCTGGGGTCGCCCCTCACGTCACCATCCGGTCGCGAATTGTTAAGGGAGAAACCGTACCCCCGGGGCCAGGTCCCCGGTCGGATCGATACCACCATATCGCCGTGGCAGATAACGGAATCGGTTTTGAGCCCGAATACAAGAGAAAGATCTTCGAAGTCTTCCAGCGACTTGATCCCAGAAATGAATATGGAGGAACCGGTATCGGCCTGGCTATCTGCAAGAAAATTGTTGAGAATCACTTCGGATTCATTGATGCAGAGAGCACACCCAACGAAGGCGCGGTATTTCATCTCTTCTTTCCCGTCACTGAAGAACAATCAGATTAATCGTATTGTGATCGAACGATAAATCTGTTGCATCTCCTCCAAAAAAGTGATAATGTTGAAGCCTTACAACCTCACTTTTACCATGATAAGAAAAATACTCCAAAACGCTACGCTGGTCGGAATGCTCGCCCTGACTTTCGGCTGCTCGCCGAAGACTGAGAACCAGGAAGAAACCAACGAACGCGTGTCACTTGATCACTTCCCCGCTTTTTTTAAGGAAGGCCACCGTGGAACACGGGGACTCATGCCTGAGAACACTATCCCCTCCATGAAGAAAGCTATCGCCGATGGTGCCAACTTCATTGAGGTAGATATTCAGATCAGCAAAGACAAGCAAGTCCTCGTTGCCCACGACCCTCACATCAATCGCGACATATCACTCCTTCCCGATGGTAGCGAGATTCCGGAAGAAGACAAGTTCCGGTACGCCCTTTACCAAATGCCGTACGACTCCATCCGGATGTTTGATGTTGGCTCCAAACCCGTTGCCAACTTCCCTCAACAGAAGAAGATAAAGACATACATCCCTACGTTTGGAGAGCTCATTGATTCAGTCGAAGCGTTTACACGCAAGGAAGGCTATCCTCCGGTGATCTATAACATCGAGGTTAAAGCCCGCCCGGATCAGGATGGTGTTTTGCAACCCGCTCCCGCCGAGCTCATCGACCTGGTGATGGAAGTCGTCAACGCGAGAAATCTTGACAACCGCTTTTATGTTCAGTCGTTCGACATCCGTCAGATCCAGGAAGTGAGAAAGCGCTATCCCGGTGTGGCTACAGGTTTCCTGACCGGCAACGGAAAAGCTACGCTCGAAGAGAACCTCGAACGCATTGGTTTCATTCCTGAAATCTACAGCCCCCAGTTCCAGATTGCCACCCCCGAACTCGTTCGTCAGGTGCAAGAGAAGGGAATGAAGTTTGTTCCCTGGACGGTGAACACCGTCGAAGACATGAAGAAACTGATAGAGATGGGCGTTGATGGTATCATTACCGACTACCCCATTTATTTTGCAGAATTAGAGGAAGCCGGTCAATAACCGGCTTTCCTTTTTCCTACACATGCTTTACGGGTAGATCGACAACCGCCATCGTTCCCTGACCGGGCCGGCTCTCGACGTCGAACCTGCCCTTGAAGAGTCCTACTTTCGACCGTATGGTGGTAAACCCGAACCCTTCGGAGATTAAAGGCACTTCCATCCCTTTGCCGTCATCCTCAACAATGATGTTCAGCACATCGGTGTGATCAATCAACTGAATGCTGGTATACGATGCTTCCGCGTGCCTGATTACGTTCTGCACCAGTTCCTGGCAAATGCGATAGGCTGCCACCTCCATATTCTCCGGAAGCCGCCTGTCCAAGCCGAAGATTTGCAAGTCTGCCTGCAACTTCGCCGAGGCGTTAATGCGAGCCACGAAATTTTCAAGCGCTGCCCGAAGCCCAAATCGGGTAAGAGACACCGGCAACATATTGTGCGATATCTGTCTGACTTCTCCGATGGCATCATCGAGCATTCGCATCGTTTCTTCGAATCGGACGGACTTCTCAGGGATACGCTGGTGAAAATCTTCCTGCAGGGCGTCGAAGCGCAGTTTCACCGTCGACAAGAGTGACCCCAGACTGTCGTGCAGATCTCCTGCGATTCGCTTCCGCTCATGGTCTTGCGTTTCCACCACGGCCCGCAGGTGCGCATCCTTTTGCGCTTCCACAAGGGCAGCGAGTCGCTCCTTCTCCGTCATCTCGCGGCGTAGTTCTTCGTTGAGTTTTACTGCCCGCTCGTGAGTACGCGCATTCTCGATAATGACCGCCCCCTGGTTAGCGGCGATCCGAACCCACCGTACTCTATCGGCAACATACCAGTTCCTCGCAAAGATGCTCTCGAGATAAATCACCATCGACAAATGCCCATTGATCGTCACCGGTAGTATCAGAAAGGATTGAACACCGCGCTCACGAATCATGTCCAACCCGCGGAATCCCCGTTCAGCGTCCAGATCATTAACAACGACCGTATTATGCGATTTAACGGCCATCATGACCAACGACATAGGGAAACCCGCCCGGAACGGTACGTCGGCCGACATTTGTTGCTTTTTCTGCTGAAAGAGGGAGAGAGAATCGACCTCAATGGGATCGCCCGTGTCTTTGACAAGCTCTACAACGACATGGGTAGACCCTGACACCCGAAGCAGCAAGACCATCAACTTCTTGACCAGCGACGACACTTCCATGTCACCACTGAGTTCGTGCTGGATGGTTTCTATGTCAATTTCCTGATCGATATCGAAATCCGTCACTGTCCTGAGGGGCACGATTGCCTGATACTGCCACACCAGCTGTCTGACTTTGGCAAGGGCTCCCCATGCATGAAAATGGCGGATCGCTTCCGCGAGATGATGCGATGCCTCCGATTGTTGGTCGGATGCATTCAGGAGAAAACGGGCCCACAGTTCATGGGTGACGGCGCGATGATATACATTCGAATGCGCGGTCGACGCAGATAGCGCGTATCCATCGGTCGCGTCCGATAGCCTTCCTTCGATACGTGCTGCCTCGGCTCTCAGTAAATGCCACATTGACCCATAGTTGGAAGGCCCTTCTTCCTGCCACAACGCAAACGAATTCCGTATCCGATCCAGAACAGGTTCCATCGCTCTTCGGCCAGAGTCGTCGTAATTGGTCCAGTTTTGCGTAATAGCCAGGAACCAGGTGTACAGATTGGCGGGAAGTAAGGGCGACCCCTCCTGAAGCTTCCGATTGCAGTCCGCTTCCTGTGCCGCTGCCGCGGCGAGCTCGTAATGACCGAAGAGAAAGTAATAACGAGCCCACACGTAATTGCGATAGAACTTCTCTTCCTGAATCGTAAGCTCGCCGGCCAGCCACGCAGGCTGCTGGCGCGGCATCGTAAAGACCTGACTCTTCCCCATCAGGAAATCAAGCAGGCTTTTCTGATAATGCGTGATGTAGTAGGTAAGCTCCCGGCCCGGATAGGATTCTTCAAAGTCGAGACGTGGAAGCTGATGCAAGGGAAGTCCTGAGACAACATGCAGATTAAGGCGGTGCGTCTTGACGATATACAAACCTATGAGATCACCGGAACTCCTGCCCGCTTCCTGTGCGCGTTCCAGAAAACGGTAGCTATCTTCGAATGGTCTCTTCCACGGCTGAATGTAGAACGAGTAGACGCCGTACACGCGGCACCGAAGCGCCAGGTCCTGGAGCTCGTCGTTGATCTGCAGCCCTCGCAGTCCGAATGCATATCCTTTTTCGATTTCGCCGGCGATGATAAGCATCCGACCATACGAAACACATCCTATTGCCTTGACGCCTGAGATGGTTTCTTTACCTGAACACAGAATTATCTGCAACGCGGCCCAGCGCATTAACACATCCGAATTGTGGTGCAGCCCCATCCCTCCAACGTACAGAAGCTTTAGAATAGCTTTCCGCCTGCAAACGTCGAGACGTTCGGCGGGATTGTCCGTCTCGGGTGTCTCGTCACCAGCCAGGCGGGCCGACAGCTTGCGAACTTCGTCCCGCAAGGATGATTCGTCGAGTGGCAGCCTCATCCCCAGATCACCCAGCGCCTCCTCCAAAATGCGAACCACTTTAATATAGCGACCGAGGTGGTTGTTGATGGTAACCTTCAATTCAAAGATCGGCGCACGCTGTACAGGATCCGCAATACGACTCAGCAGATAATCGAGATGAATTTCGGCCAGATCATACTCCCCTAATTCATATTCGACCCGCGCACGCTCCATATACACCCTGAACACCTGATCCATAACGTCGGCCCAGGAACATTCTCGCAAAAGTTCAGCACTTACTCTAAAAAAGTGTCGCGCCTGCTCAAGCGCGTTCTCCTGTTGCGATCGCTTCCCCGCCTCGAAGTTCAACTCGGCCACAACCTGAACCTGACCGTCGGCGCGTAGCCGGTCCAGGGCATGGTTGAAGTGGGTTGTCATCAGGATAAACGCGGTCGACGTCAATGTATCGATTCCACGCCGAAAGAAGGACTGGCCAATGCGATGATGAAGCGCAATCCGTCTCTCATCGCTAAGGGAATTGTATATTCGCTCGCCAATACGCATTTCTGAAAAATGAACATCACCACCCGAGCGGTTTATCAACCCGGCCGAGACCGCTTCCTCGACCAGGGCATCAAGTCTCGTTCCATCGTCATCAAACCACTCAAGGAGAACCTGTCTGTTGTAGCGCCCCATAGTCGCCATCACCGACAACAGTTCCTGCGCTTCATTCGATAATCGCTGAAGACCTGCAATAAAGATGCTATCCGAGTGATCTGTGGAAAAAAGGGATTCAATACGCACATCGTCCGTCATCCATACCTCACCCACCCGTCGTAGATATCCGTCGGCGCGGAGCGAATCGATGAAGAAATGAAGACGCGAAAGATTTCCGCCACTCAAACGGAAACACGCCTCTACGAGATTGTCGTCGCAAATACCGCCAAGTCGGGACTCAAGCAGGACTCGTGTCTCGCTGACACTCAGCCCTTCCAGCGTGAGCATCTCTATACGTTTGCTTTCACGGGCGAGCTCCTCATCCAGTTTCTCCAGAGAGTCATTCGTATCAGGGGCCATCCGGTACGCGCCTACCCAGATCATTTTATCGGGCGACAGACTGGAAAGGAGGTATTTGAGCAAGCTGACTCCGGAAGCATCCATCCACTGAAGGTCGTCCGTAAAGAAGATCAGCCTGTTCCCGGCAAAATGCGAAAGAAATTCAAAGAGTCGCTTGAAGAGAGGAAAAACCTGATTCTCAATTCCGGCAATTGAATCCGGGGCGCTCCGGGCCTCTTCCCCCGTGATAAGTGAAAGCTCCGGGATGTAATCGAACAGCAAGGGGAAACTCGTTCCAAGGTGGTGCTTTAACGCGGTAGAAAAACGCTCGAGCTCCTTGTCGTCGAACTCGCTGTAGATCTTGCTCAGGTAGTCGGATATCCCGTATTTAAATCCGAAGTAGGGTATCTTCTGATGTTGCTGATTGTGCCTGACGATAAGAAAGGGATGGCGGGGCGAATGCGATTGAATAACGTGCTCAATGAAGGATGTCTTACCCGTCCCCTTTTCACCCGATACCAAGACGCCACAGCGGTCCGAAATCTCCGATGCGAGCATTTCGGCAACATAGCGTTCAAGTGTGCGATACGAATCGATAGCACCGAAAAGTTTGCGCTCCCGCTCCCTTTGTTCCTCGGTCTCTGCATTCATTTTCTCGAACATTTATGAGCGGGCATCAGTTGCATGCCGCATCGTTGGTTCTGAAATAGCGGACGCCGTTCAATAGGGTCTTGCTATCAACATACTGCAGTTTGTATTCACGGACTTCACCGTTGTTGAACTTCAGTTCGAGTACGGCGTTTCCGGAGACATCGGCGACAACCTCCCAGTTCCCCACTCCTCCCCCTCCGCTGTTGCTTCCGCCAAATGCCCCGCCTGTATCGACATTGACACTTGAGCTGTGATTATACTGAAACCGGCCCGTAGCGCACAGGTCAATCACTGTTTTCGTCGACATGCCACCACCCGTCGAGTACCCATCGTAGCTTCCCCCTCCGCTCTGATAGCTGTCCATATAAGTCAGCCGGGAATTCATCAACGCACTCTTCCACTCATTAATCACAGGGGACGTTTTTGCTTCCGAAAACTTAAGGCTTTTTGCAATCGTAGTGGCAAGTGTTTCATAGCGACTCGAAAACAACGCCGGGGTTGTCACGGCAAGAACCGATACACCTTTCCCATGGGGATTAACAACCCCGACGCCATACGCACGAACCGGTTGTCCTTCGAGCACCCCTGCAAACACACCCCCTATAGAAGTAGCACTGATGACCTGGAGATTCCCCTGTGGCATGAGCTGCGTTGATCCCTCATGTATCCCCTGCATAGCCTGCTGTTTCAGGGCTTCAAGCGAACGGGCGTCATGCCCCATCAAGAAAATCGCTCCGGGTTCCGTATTGGAGCCCAGAATAAATCCCATGTCAGTAGGCTGTCCCAACCAACCTTCAGGAATTGTAAACTCGATTCCGAGGTGGTCGAGAGTAACCTTACCTGTCATTTGAGCCTTGAGGGAAAACGGAACAAGGAAGATCAGAAGAATCAGGAAGCGCATAGCGAAGGGAGTTTCTAGCTAAGTTAGCCAAAGAACCACGGCTGCGCAAACCACACGCCCACCCGGGATGGAGCCAGAAACTCTACTCCCTATTCAGGTTCGGAAGCATTTTCACCAGGTATGGCAACGAAGGATTGTTGGAATCGCGGTTCCACACGGCAAACAGGGAGGTTCTGTAGGGGATTTTTTCAAGGCTGATGAACCTGACATCTCGCGGTTCATTCACTGCAAGCGATTCAGGAATAATCGAAATCCCCATGTGCATCTTGACGAGATAAAAGATCGTTGGCGCGTGAATGGTTCGGTGCGTTATACGCGGAAAAAAACCATGCTCCGTGCACATGTTGATGATCTGCTGGTAGAACAGCGGACTTTTGTCGTTGGGGAAAAGAATGAACGACTCATCCTTGAATTGAACAAGACTACGGAAATTCCGCTGTGTAACAGGATGGTCTTTTGGCAGTACCAGAACGAAGCTCTCACGGTGCACACACTGCACTTCCATCATCTCTTCTATCTGATTCGTCCGGACGAAACCGATATCCATGTTCCCATCGGAGATTTCCCGCATCTGGAGCTGATTTGACATCTCAAACAGGCTGAAGCTCACCCGGGGGTACGACTTGTTCAGCTTCAGCAGCACATCGCCGAGAACACTTTCCATGGCTGAGGCCACGAATCCGATCTTCAAACTTCCGGCCGCCCCATTCTTTTGCAGCTCCAGATTTTCAAGCGTCAGTTTCATCCGGTTCCGGATAAACGACGCCTCCCGCAATAGCAACTGCCCGGCATCCGTGAGTTGAATCTTCTTGTTGTTCCGGGCAAATACTTCCTGGCCCAGTATTGTTTCAAGTTGCTTGATCTGTTGGCTCAGCGCCGATTGGGTGATATGCAGCCTTTCGGCCGCCCGACCAAAGTGCAGCTCTTGCGCCAGGGTGAGAAAATAAGCGAGATGGCGAAACTCAAGTAGATTAGTATTGCTAATCATACCATTAAGAATAATAATTTTCGTTTAAAAACAAATGTAGATAGTTTCGCCCGCAGTTTCTAGTAAAGTTTTTCCAATGATCAAGAAAGTACTGGTTCTCGGATTAGGCAAAGTAGGTAGCCTTGTCGGCGTATTGTTGAATCGTCAATTTGAAGTCGTGGGTATTGACAAACAAGCCCCGCATTATGATTTCCCCCTTCCATTTCCGATCGTAACGGGAGACGTAAGTGATCCTGCGTTCCTTTCGGAACAAATCAGCCAGTTCGACGCTGTGGTATCGGCGCTTCCGTACTTTCTCAACACCGCCGTGGCCGATGTGGCCGCGCAGCACGGCGTACATTATTTTGATCTCACCGAAGACGTTGCGACCACCACGCACGTGCGCAAGCTCAGCGCCACAGCCAAGTCGGTCATGGCTCCGCAGTGCGGACTCGCCCCGGGTATAATCGGGATTATCGGTGCTGATTTGGCGAGCCGGTTCGACGCGGTTCGGTCAATCGAAATGAGAGTCGGCGCCCTTCCCAAGTATCCCGCTGGCGCCCTGGGATATGCCATGACATGGTCGGCCGCCGGGGTAGTCAATGAGTATATCAATGACGCCGAGGCAATCCACCACGGTAAGCGGAAGATGGTTCCTTCCCTCCAGGGAAAGGAGTCTATCCAAATCGACGGAAGCGAATACGAAGCTTTTTACACCTCGGGCGGCCTGGGTACGATGTGTGAGACTTTCGAGGGAAAAGTAGATCGGCTCGACTACAAGACGATACGGTACCCCGGTCACTGTGATCTGATGAACTTCCTCATCAATGAGTTGCTTCTGCGCAACGACAAGAAGCGTCTCGAAGAGATTCTTCTCAACGCCAAGCCGGCTGTCGACGATGACATCGTTATCATCTACGCCGCTGCCGAAGGAAAGAAAGGCAAAGATCTCTACCGACACGAGTTCTGCCGGAAGTACGGTCCGCTTATTATAGATGGAATATCATGGCGGGCCATTTCCTGGACAACCGCGGCGAGTGTGGCCGCTGTAGTCGAAATGGTGTCACGCGGCAAGTTACCCGCGGCTGGCTTCATCAAACAGGAATCGATCAGCCTGAGTGACTTCCTTGAAACCAGCTATGGACAATATTACAATACATCCGATAATTCATAATCCTTATGTCAACCCATAACGCGCTCGACTATTTCATCAACGAGCTCTTCACCCGCTACCGGGCGAACGTTCCCGCCGTTGAGAAGATTACCAATGCCTTGGTCGAAAAAGGTATCGTCTCTTCGCAAGACGACATCATCAACGATCACATTGCGTTCCGTACACTGGGTGTCCCCCACCTGGGCATCGCCTCCTTTGAAAAAATCTTCCTCCATCACGGATTCAAACGCATGGATCCCTACAACTTCGAAGAGAAGAAGTTGAATGCCTATTGGTACGCACCTCCGTCGGAAAACTACCCTCGCATCTTTATCAGCGAGCTTCGTGTTCAGGATCTCTCCGGCGAAGCAGCCGCAATTATCCGGAAGTACACGGACGGAATTACAGCCGATCCTGTAGACGAACTTGATCTGGACAACGGCCCCGCTATTGCAGAATTTCTGCACAGACCCCTCTGGCCGCTGCCTACGAAAGCCGACTACATCCGCTTGATGGACGAAAGTGAATACGCCGCCTGGGTGATCTTCAACCGGTATTACCTCAATCACTATACGATAAGCGTTCACAACCTCAAGGAAGGATACAACACGCTTGAAGAGTTCAATGCCTTCATCGAAAGCCTCGGTATCAAGCTGAACGATTCGGGAGGAAAAATTAAGACAAGCAAAGACGGGCTTCTCTCCCAGAGCAGCACAGTGGCGGCATGGCACGACGTTACCTTTGCCAACGGCGAAGAATATCGCGTAGCGGGAAGTTATGTCGAGTTTGCCGAGCGAAGAGTACTTCCCCAGTTCCGGCATCTACCCGCCGATCAGATCAAACGCGAACACCGCCGCGACGGATTTGAAGCCAACAACGCCGACCGGATTTTTGAAAGTACGTACAGCACGCAACGCTGACCGGAACATACGCAGGGCGGCGAGTTTCCACCGACTCTAAAAATCAAAAAAGTCTGCGCACCCAGGTACGCAGACTTTTTTTATTTTCAATCTATCCGATACTAATCGACAATCTCCACTCTGATATCGTCGAGGAAAATACGGTTCTTATTGGGGCTCGCCGTTCTGAGGTCGAAAGCCTTTCCGATAAATCGGATCTGCGTTTCAGACGTTGCACCGGTAATGGTAAACGAGAAGGCACGATCCTCAGCCCATCTGTCGTTCTCGTCACCATTCTCGTCCTGAGCCCTGTTATTCGGAATATTGTCCACAAAGATCGCCGCCGGACTAGCATCGCCGCCACCCAGTATTTCGATGACCAGATCCTGAGAATCCACGGCGCCACCGGCTGAGATATAAGCCGCAGCCTTGAAAGTCACCTTAAGATTCTTGGTTCCCTCAATCGTCGATAGCTTCGGTGAAATAAGATCACCTCCGTAACTCGTTTTACCGAGTTTCACAAAGCCCTGGCGAGCATACAGCAAAGGCGTATTTCCGCTGCCCTCAACAGTATTCACCGTACTCGTCCAGCCTCGGGCGCGTTGTTCAGGTGTCCAGTTATCATACCTTGTCTCACCGTCTGTTTCATAGGGGATAGCATTTCCATACGCGAGCCAGCTAAAGTCCTCATCGATGAGGATCGTTCCTGAAAGCTGCTCCACCGTAACCGTAGCGGAGAGATGGGGTTGATCCGGCGACGATATCGAAAGCGTGGTTGCCCGGTTCGGGCCCTGGTTCGACTCCGCTGTGAACGTAAGCTTGGTAGCCGTCTTCGAGGTTTCTGTCAGCCAGCTATCGTCGCTTAAGGTATACACCCAATTCTCAACATTCGTATCAAGAATAACCTCGACAATGCCTCCCGTTGACTGAGCCATCACCTTTTCAGGTGCAGCCAGACGAGGCACATCCGGCCCTTGCTCAATACGGAACAGAACGGGTTGTTCTTCGCCGTTGACAACGAAGGCCAGGTTCATCACCCGGGATTGGAATCCTGTGTTCTGAGTGACCGTAATCTCGAAGATACCATCATCCTTTCCTTCATCCGGAAACAACTTCACCCAGTCACCTTCTTCTTTTTTCACGATTTTCCAGTCACCACGACCCCGTACCGTATACTTTTCCGTCTTTCCTTCGTAGCCGGCGGTCAGCCCCGTAG
>CAZHIQ010000056.1:0-17711 GCA_964532595.1 uncultured Roseivirgaceae bacterium | reverse complement strand
AGCGACGTTGTTTTAACGTCAATCGTCTCCCGATAGCTATCGGGACGTCAATCGTCAATAATAGTTGTAGATTGTTCTCGGAGACGGCCGCGGGGCGTATTACACTTGGGGTTCCTACGTCAAAGCCGGAGTCCGCCTCGTACTCGCGAGCAAGCGCATTCCACCTTGGTTCCTACTTCCAATGACCACGCCGCTTACTCGTAATTCGTAATTCGTAATTCCTCTTCGGTTCATACTTCCATCAGGAGTATTCCCCTCGTCCTTCGTCCCTCGTACCTCGTACTTCGTACTTCGTACCTCGTCCTCATTTTCCTTTCCACATGTCTCTCAACGTCACCGTCCTGTTAAAGACAATTTTGTCGGAGGTGGTGTCGGGATCGAGGCAGAAGTATCCTTTGCGAAGGAATTGGTATCGGTCGCCGGGCTGAGCGTCGCGAATGGCAGGTTCGGCATAAACGGCCGGGAGAATTGTAAGTGAATCGGGATTGATGTGATCCTTGAAATCTCCCTCGGCCTGGCCCACGTCTTCCACGCGAAAGAGTCTGTCGTAGAGCCTGACTTCAACAGGAACAGCATGAGCAACGCTCACCCAATGCAGTGTGCCTTTTACCTGTATGCCCGAGGTATCGGATCCGCTGCGGCTTTCCGGAATGTAGGTGCAGTGGATTTCGGTGACCTGACCTTCAGCGTCTTTGATGACTTCGTCACAACGGATGATGTATGCGCTTTTCAGTCTTACCATCTGACCGGGAGCAAGTCGGAAGTACTTCCGTGGAGGGTTCTCCATGAAGTCTTCGCGTTCAATGTAAATCTCGCGGCTAAAAGGGACTTCGCGTTTGGTAACGGTTTCGGCCTCCGGATTGTCTTCACTTTCCATCATCTCCACCTTGTCCTGCTCGTAGTTGGTGATAACAACTTTGACGGGGTCAAATACGACCATCCTTCTGAGCGCGATTTTGTTCAGGTGTTCCCGTACGCAGTATTCAAGCAGACCGACATCGATCAGGTTCTCACGTCGCGCCACGCCAATCTTATCGCAGAACTCACGGATGCTTTCCGGAGTATAACCACGACGGCGCACGCCGCTTATCGTGGGCATTCGGGGGTCGTCCCAGCCGCGTACGTGGCCCTCGTTGACCAGTTGTAGCAGCTTGCGCTTGCTCATGATCGTGTAGGTCATATTGAGCCTTGCAAATTCATACTGACGGGAGGGATAGATCTCAAGTTTTTCAATCAGCCAGTCGTACAGCTCACGGTGAGGTATGAATTCGAGGGTACAGATGCTGTGAGTAACTTCTTCAATCGAATCGCTTTGGCCGTGGGCGAAATCGTACATTGGATAGATGCACCACTTGTCGCCTGTCCGGTGGTGGTGAGCGTGCTTGATCCGGTAAAGAACCGGGTCGCGCATATGCATGTTGGTGTGCGCCATGTCGATTTTAGCGCGCAGTACTTTGGCTCCATCCGGGTATTTGCCGGCACGCATTTCCTGAAACAGCTGGCGGTTTTCTTCGACCGTTCGCGAACGCCACCGACTTTCCGAGCCGGGCTGGGTAGGCGTTCCTTTCTGTGCGGCAATCTCCTCGCTGGTACTGTCGTCGACATAGGCCAGGCCTTTGTCAATCAGTCGCAACGCGAACTCGTACAGCGTTTCAAAGTAGTCGGACGCATAACGTTCGTGTTCCCACTCAAACCCAAGCCAGCGAACGTCTTCTTTGATACTTTCGACGTACTCGGTCTCTTCCGTAACGGGGTTGGTATCGTCAAACCGCAGGTTGGTGTATCCGCCGAACTTCTTTGCAAGGCCGAAGTTGAGGCAAATACTCTTGGCGTGTCCCATGTGCAGATACCCGTTGGGTTCCGGGGGGAATCGCGTGATAATACGTGTATATTTTCCAGTGCGGAGGTCGTTCTCGACAATTTCTTCCAGAAAATTAGGACCTTTTTCGTCTGCCATTCGCTTGGTTGTTGAACCTGTAAACAGGGATTTTATTGAAGCCGTAAAAATAGGAAATAGGGACCACAACGGTAGGTAGGGTGCGAAAAAAGAAGCTTGCGACCTGCCCGTCCGGCAGGGTGAAGTTTGTATCTTCCGGAATGAAAGCGGACAAACTAACCATTGCGGTTGACGACGAGCCCGGGCAGGTAAGCGCTGAGTGGATGGAAGGGGAGGCAACAGACGCTGTGTTTGTCTTTGCGCACGGAGCCGGAGCGCCGATGTCGCATCCGTTTATGACCCGGCTGTCGGAAGCCCTCGCCGGGTATAAAATAGCGACGCTGCGTTTTAATTTCCCTTATATGGAGCGCCGAAGCCGTCGGCCCGATGTCCCTGCCGTAGCGGAACGCACGGTAAGACACGCTGTTGCTGAGGCTGTGAGAAGGAGTAAGGGAGTCCCCCTTATTGCCGGTGGTAAGTCGTTCGGGGGGCGGATGACTTCCCAGGCCATGGCGAAAGAATCCATGGATGAGGTAAGTGCACTTGTTTTTACCGGTTTTCCTCTTCACCCTGCCGGCAAGCCAGGCACGGACCGTGCTGCCCATCTTAAGGAGATTAAAATCCCAATGTTGTTTCTGCAGGGAACGCGGGATGCGTTGGCTGAGAAAGGATTGATGGAAGGGGTTTGCAACAGCCTGGAATTGGCCACCCTGCTTTTCCTGGACGGTGCGGATCACTCCTTTAAAGCCGGTAAGAACGATCTTATACCGATTCTGGCTGACCATATCCAGCATTGGGTCCGTCAACTGGCCCGGTAAAAAGTGCTTTCCGCCGTTTCGAAACCGGGACAATTATTAGGGTGGTAATTTTATTTAGTCGATCTTTGTTTAACAATTTATCACAATCAACTATTACCATTTAATGAAAGAAGGAATTGTAAAATTCTTCAACGAAGCCAAAGGATTCGGATTCGTAAGAGAAACATCCACCGGTCAGGAGTACTTTGTACACGTTTCCGGATTGCTGGTCGACAAAATCTATGAAAATGATGAAGTCACCTTTGAACTGAAAGAAGGAAGAAAAGGATTGAACGCAGTCAACGTTCGGTTGGCTAACTAATATTTTCAGCTTTCCAGTGAAGCCCCTTGTCCTCAGGCCAAGGGGCTTTTTTTTGGGTATTCGTTTTGTTGGTAAGGAGGTATGAAGAAAGCATTGTGTCTGAGTATTTTCCTTGCCGCCGCTACGGTCCTGAGCGGTCAGTCTCTTGAAGAGATAACTACCATTACCTTCACCAAGCAATCGCGAGGCTTTATCGACGAAGTGATTGTTTCCCGCGATTCGCTGCGAGCCTTTAGCGAGAACCATCGAAACCCTGAATCAGCCCAGCAGTATGCGACCGACATTGATTCCGATCGTTGGGCACAACTCATACTGACCCTCCAGGATGTTCCGCTAAGCGAGCTCGATGGTCTCCAATCACCGACTACCAACAGAGCCCACGATGGCGCTATTCATTCGAGCATCGTAATTACTTTCGAAGACGGGTCTAGTGTCTCACACAGCTTTGATGACGAAAATCCTCATCCAGACTTGCAGCCCCTATTTGAAGCAATTAATCGCTTTAGAATATCTTCCCCTAAATACCGGTAATTCGCATCACTTTTCCGTCAGGTGTTCAGGTTCTGTCTCTGCATGAATGCGGGTAATGTGACGGTTGGAGCCTCCATGAATGGCACGAATCCGCTCGCTGAGATAGGTTAATGCGTTCATGTAGTTGATAAACGCCTCATAGGGGGAGGGATAAGGGGAGAAGTAGTTATGAACCTCACCGTCGCTTCCCGATTTGGTGGCCATGTAGTAGAAGTGATCACTTGTTTGCAGGTACCGCCATGTATCGAGAAGCTCTGCGTCGTCCAGGTTGCTAATGATGCTGCCGATTCGTCCCAGAAAATCGAAGGCGTCGCGTTGCATGTCGTTGCCCAGCCAGGCGGAGATATCCCTTTCCTGATCCGCCCATGACACGAATCCGCTTAGAGCGAGCGATTCCTTTACGGGGAGTCTGTCGATGGCTTCCGAGGGAGTTGACAGCGTGAAGTCATCGTGACACGCCAGCAGGAGAAAGAGTGCTTCCATGAATCCGAAGATGCCGGTCTCGACGCGGTGATGTTCTCCGAATGTTTCGTAGTCCATACCCAGAACGACGGCGCGGCTATCGGTCGGGAGTTTCTCCAACCAGCGCACGTAGCGGGCTGCGGTCAGGTGACGGGTATGCGTTCCGTAGCGGAAAGCGATGTCGTCACTCAGTCGATAGTCGCGCGTCAACATGACGAGTTCAGGGGTGAAGGCGTCGGCGTATACCGCATGCGGCGATCGGGTTCCCACGATACGCTCCGCCCCGTCGATCATGACTCCACGGAAGCCCAGTTCGTGTATCCTTTTACCGGTCTCATGGCTGTAGATAAGTTCCGTATTGCGGAACACCTCCGATGTTGTACCGAACAGCGTGGCTGTCTTCATACGATGCCGGGCGACCTGTGCTTCAAATTCGCTTCCGGACGACAGACAGGCGAGCGAGTGGTAGTAGGTTTCGTTCAGAAACTCCACGCACCCGGTTTGAGCCAGTCGTTGAAAGCTCTCGATGACCTCGGGACAATACTCTTCAAACTGATCGAGCGCGGTTCCCGAAATTGAAAAAGCCACGCGTATATTGGGATGCTGCTTAATAAGCTTCAGGAGAAGAGCATTCGCCGGCAGGTAGCACCGCCGTGAAATTTCCCGCGTAAGGGTTTCGTTACCTACTTCGTCAGAACAGTTGTCATAGGCACCGAGATCAAAGAACCGGAGGGTTCGCAGTCTTCTCGGTTGATGCACCTGGAAATATAAGACGAGGTTTTTCTTCTCGTTTGAGGCTTGCGCAGTCACTTTGTCGTTCATAAAGGTCATGGTACAGGTTTGATAGTTTCCGGGCTGATTTATTCCAGGTGATGTTTCGTATTTCTTTGGAGCCGTTTATTCTGAGGGTCCGGGCCAGCGCGGGGAAGCGCAGGACGTTGCATATTGCTTCCGCAAGGGCCTCACAGTTCCAGAAGTCTACCTTGATGGCATGGGGCATTACCTCGGCTACGCCGGCTTGCCGGGACATGATCACCGGCACCCCGGCTTCAATCGCTTCAAGCGGTGCAATACCAAACGGCTCGGAGACTGAGGGCATGACATAGACCGACGACATTTTCCAGACCCGGTCTATGTCAGCACCCCGCAGGAAGCCGGTGAAGTGGAAATGGGAGGAAAGCCTCAACTGGGCTATACGCTCAATCATCGCCGGGAGTTGATCTCCCGCTCCGGCCACCACAAAATGCACGTCGTTAAATTTTTCGAGAACGCGCCGCGCTGCTTCTACAAAGTACAAGGGACCTTTTTGGTGGGTGATTCGCCCGTAGAAGGTGACCACCTTTACCCCTGGAGGTGGCGGTGCTACCGCGGAAAGTTCAGCGTTTCTCTGACTGACACCATTGTGTACTACCGATATCCTTTCCTCGTCGACGCCGTAGTGTTTAATGGCGATATTCTTCGTCCATTGGCTGACCGTTACAATGTGGTCGGCTTCATGCATGGCTTTCTTTTCCAGTTCGAACACGATGGAGTTGACGCTTGTACCGGATCGGTCAACTTCCGTCGCGTGGACATGGAGAATCAAGGGCTTTCCACTAACACGCCGCGCAGCGAGGCCGGCAGGGTAAGTCATCCAATCGTGTGCGTGAATTACATCGAAGTCATATTGTGTGGCAACTTCCGCGGCTACAGCGGCATAGCGGTCTACTTCTTCCAGAAGATTGGCTCCGTACTTTCCCGAAAATGTGTAAGGTGCTCTTGCGTCGGGTTGTCTTTCCTTCGCGGGGCCTTTCGCCTCCGACGGTGAGGAAATCTGACGATCGAGACTATAGCTCCAGCGTTGTATTTCGCTGGACAGGTCTGATGAAGGCGACACATAGGGAGTGAGTGCTGAGGGTATTTCGATCCGAAGACTCGTGCCTGACAGTCGTTGTTCCGGTTCTTTAGCGGAGGTTGTGGTTAGGGAAGAACGTAGGGGGTCTCGTGTGAAGGAAATGGTGCTGGCATCGACCATTTGTGTTTTCCTGACAGGTTCTCCACCGTGAAGTTTGGGAACGACAAAGATAACGTCGACGTTTTCTTCTTCAAGTGCTTGGGTGAGGCCGGCGCAGGCAGTTCCTAGTCCACCGGAAATATGAGGCGGGAATTCCCACCCAAACATCAATACTTTCATAGTACAGGTTAAGTGTTATCAGGTTACAGCAGGTAAATGAACAATAGCGATAAGCCCCTATAAAAAGGCGTGCCAGCACCGGCGTGGGGTCTGTCGAGAAGAACGAAGTCCCGTACGGGTGAGCGCAAAAAAAAAGCGGAGCCTTCGCTGCTCCGCCGTTATTCATTTGCTGTGGAAGCGTATCCCCAGGCTATGCCAGCGATGCCTCCATCGTTATCTCCGATGAAAGTGACTTGGAAATCGGACAGTTTTCTTTTGCATCTTGCGCACATTCCTGAAACTTCTCCGGCGAAATATTGGGGACACTGGCCTTTACGACAAGGTGTGACTGTTTGATCGCGCCATCGGCGAAGGTGACTGTGCACTCCGCTGTCAATTCATCTGACGGGAATCCGGCATCCGCCAGAACGATACTGAGTTTCATGGCAAAACATCCTGCGTGTGCTGCGGCGACTAATTCTTCCGGGTTGGTACCCTTATCTTCGCCAAACCGCGAGTTGAATGAGTAGTTGGTGTTACTGAGAACGGTGCTTTGCGTGGAGACCTGACCCTTTCCTTCTTTTCCGGCGCCTTTCCAGACGGCAGTTGCTTTTCTTTTCATGCTCTTTGGTTTAAGGTTACTGATGAAAACTGACTTGTGTTAAGTTAGGTTATTTTATCGGATCATTGTATTTCCATGGAGTTTTTCTGGAGGACTTTCACCAACTCCTGTTCATTGGTAAGATCGAGCCGCAGCGGTGTTATCGAAGCGAACCCATTTTCAACTGCCCATCGGTCTGTTCCCTCTTCGGCGGGCTCCAGGGGGGCTACGGTGAACCAGTAGTGCTTCCTTCCCATGGGATCTTCACCGGGAACCACCTTCCCGTCGTAAAGTCTTACCGATTGTCGCGTCCAGCGGATTCCCTTGGGCTCGCGCGGGAAGTTGACGTTCATAAGAAAGAGTTCTTCCTTACTCAATAACATCTTAAGAACTTTTTCAAGACAAGGCTCAAGCGAGGCCCAGTTTGGTTCCGCTTTTCCTGCCGGTGTACTTAACGCTACTCCGCGGATACCCAGTAATACGGCTTGTTTTGCCGCAGCAAGCGTGCCGCTGTGCCACATTGCATTGCCGAGATTCGTCCCCATATTAATTCCGGATAGGACTACATCTGTATGTTCCCACAGGTGGGTTCCCAGAGCGACACAATCAGCAGGCGTGCCGTTGACCCGAAAAGCTTCGATTCCCTCAAACCGAATTGGTGACTTCTTGTAAGACAACGGGCGTGTAGCGGTGATAGCATGTCCCATCGACGATTGTTCAACATCAGGAGCTACTACTCTGACCTCCCCGAACTTACTTGCGGCCCGGGCGAGCGCAGCCAAGCCCGGACTGTAGATGCCATCATCATTGGTGACCAGTATTCTCATTGCGGTTTGTTCTTTATGATTATTGCCGTTAAACGCTGGTACGAGTTTTCAGGAATGCCTTCCTGTTACCAGCATTGAAGAGGAAGTGCAACAAATGCACCTGAGAGTCAAAGCTGGGCGGTTGACAGATCAGACGATGGAGAAAACGATTTCAGCTTTCAAAAAAGCCACTATCCTTCACAATCCCGGTGCCGGAGAAGGGGATACGTCGAGAAAAGAACTCCTGCACGCCATGGAGTTAGCGGGGTTCGAGTGTAGTTATTCGTCTACAAAACAGTTTGGCTGGGAAAATATGGATACGGCCGATACGGACTTCCTTGTTCTCGCAGGCGGCGATGGCACTGTTCGGAAGATTGCCGAGGAAATGTTGTCGCGGAAGCTTATCGAAAAAAAACTCCCGCTCGGATTGTTACCCATGGGAACCGCCAACAACATCGCGAAAACGCTCGGCCTATGTGCCAAGATTGACGACATCGTCGCTGGCTGGAGAAAAGGCGTTATTAAGAAGTTTGACGTCGGGGTGATCAAGGGTCCCGGAAGAGAAGGTTTCTTCCTTGAAAGCTTCGGCTACGGTCTCTTCCCGCGGTTGATGCGCGAAATGAAGAAGCAAAAGAAGAACGACATCGAGGATTCGCGGGAGCGCTTGCAGGCAGCCCTTCAGTTGCTCGGAGAGCTGACGGAATCGGCACCGGTACGTAAATGTCGTCTCGAGATTGATGGACAAGATCATTCGGGTGAATACATCCTCGTCGAAGTGATGAACACCCGATCTATCGGTCCCAATGTGATGCTCGTCCCGCAGGCCGATCCTGGTGACGGAAAACTCGAAGTTATTGCGGTGCGTGACGACGAGCGACAAAAGCTGATCGACTATGTGAACCAGCGGCTTAAGGGAATCGATGCGCGGTGTGAATTTCCGGCGCTTGAAGCCCGTGAGAAACTGGTGATTCTATGGGATGGAAAGCATATGCATGTTGACGATGACTTCGACAAAATCGATAAAGCCGAGCGCATGGATGTGCAAATAAGACGCGGCTTACTCGACTTTCTGGTTCCGGATTTGCCCGCTGATTTTTGTGGCATCAAGTTTTAAACTCAGGTGCTCAAACAATTTCGTATGAAGCTATTGAATGTTATCACGCCCGTCGTGTCTTTTCTTCTGACCGCCGGCGTTACGGTTGGCCTGAGCGCACAAGATGCGCAGCCGCCGAATCCTCAACAGGAACAAACCTCCGATGCTGACGCAGGACAAAGCACCAATGATACGCCCGGAGCGGCGGAAGCTGCCGCAGCTGCCAATAACGAGATGGGAGCCGATACGAGTGCCGAAGATGGAACAGCTTCGAGCGCTACCGGTATAAGTACCACAACTTCCAGCAGCAGTGGAAGTCCGGCTGTTCTTTCGCGTAACGATGGAGATGAGCGCGATGGCACCAACACCGTTCAACGGGCAAAACCCAACATGGCGGGTTCACCGGTCGATGGGGTGAGCATCCCCGATACCCCCGGTGACACGGAGGGTGAATTAAAGGACAGACAAGCGTACAGTCGCGATAAGGAACAGTCGGCCGCAACCACCGAACGACGTATGGGATCCGACCAAATGAACACCAACAACAGAAGGGAGAATAACGAAGAGTCCGATCAGAATCTCTCAGCGAAGGAGAAAGACGATGAAGGAAAAAGCGATCGAAAGCGGGATAAGAAAGAAAGGAAGAAGTCTAAAAAGAATGACCGCGAATAATGGTGTTGAAACAAAATACGATGGCCGGAAGTTCCGGTCATTTTTTTTGTCTCTCTTGAAACAATCTCGCGTTTTCCTACCGTTATAAAAGCAAAAAGGAGTTGCTTATGAAGGTGATCAATGTTATGGTGCTCTTTGCTTTGGTGATGTCAGGATGTGCTGTAACGGATTTCGATAAGACGACAGACTTCACCGGCTATCGCACATATACATGGGGAGAGTCGAACGTGGACGTCGATAATCCGGTTTATGACAGCGACCTGATCAATAAGCGAATACGCAGAACTATCGAAGCCGAGTTTCTCAAGAGAGGAATTGTTAAATCGGATAAGGATCCGGACTTTGTTGTGCTCTATCATACGTATACAGAGGATAAGGTGCAACGAAGTGCGGCGCATCCGTACCCTTACCCTTATCGGTTCTATCCGTATGGATTTTACCCATTTGCATTTCACCCGTGGGGATATCCGTTTTATATGGCTCCGCCCTTGATGGAGGAGTATACGGAAGGGACGCTGATTATCGATATTATTGATCGTGACTCAGACGAACTGGTTTGGCGCGGAGCGGTGAGTGGAAATGTGGATAATGTCGCGTCTCTCCGAAAACAGATAGAGAAAGGGGTGAAGGCGATTATGAAAAAGTATCCGATATCACCCGATGATCCGCTGCTTGAGACTGGCGACGATGTGACGGTTTAAATTAAGCCCGGTTACGCCGGGCTTTTTTCTTGGCCGACTTTACTACGTTTAGTACTATTGTACGTGTTTCGTATTTCTTTTATTCTCGTCCTTACGCTCCTGGCAGGTAGCGTCAGCGCACAACCTTCCGCAGGAATCAAAGCCGGGCTCAACCTGGCTGATATTGTCATGACGAATTACGTCAACCCCGATGTAGAATCCGATCTGACGGTGAAAGCGGGTTTGCATGCCGGGGTATTTCTTATTCTTCCGATCGAAAAGCGTGTTGGCTTTACGGGTGAGTTGCAGTACAGCAATAAGGGCGTTAGCAGCAATTCGCGGATCAATCTCCATTACATCACTGTGCCGTTGCTGGCGCAATATGCGTTGCAGAATGATATTGTCTTAGAGGTCGGTCCCGAGTTGTCGTATATGATGGCGGCGACTTCCGATTACGGGAGTGAGGTAGGGTCGTATAATAACAAGTTTGACCTCGCTCTGAACGGTGGAATCCGTTTCGATCTGGACCGATGGATACTCGGCTTGCGTTACAGCGCCGGGTTGTTCAGCGTAAGGGATCGCGTGGTGGGAGGATCGACGCCCGACAGGGTGAAATACCAAAACAGGGTACTTCAATTCTCGCTCGGCTATAAGCTGTTCCGATTCGATACGTCAGAATAGCATTACCTTTCCTGAGCTTTCAACAATCCGATTCCTCCCGAGAAAAAGATTAGCCCAAGAATCGCCAGTGCCCAGGGATGGAGATCGACAATGTCGTCTCCGAAAATACCAAGGACACCGAGCGTCAGTGAAATAAAACCCACCAGGGTGAGGAGGAGGGCCAGGGCTCTGATCATGCTTCCCGTTTGTTTAGCAGGTTGATCATACCCGCAGCAACGAGACCACCCACCAGGTACCATGTGATGGTGAGCAGTTTGGTTTTTGTTGTTCGGTTGGTGGCAGAGTCATCCAGCCCGAGTTCCTTAGGCAACAAGACAGCACCGAGTCCGGCGCCAATTCCCAGTAGGGCGCCTTTGGCGATAGTAGCACGCTTGTCGCGGGCACCGGCCATACCGTAGTAGAGGGCATTGCTAACCAGGTCGCCAGCGATCGCCATTGGAAACAATGTACCGGCGGCTTGGGTCAGCATACTGTTGCCCTGCGAGAGCTTTGCCAGCGCGTTCATTCCCAAAAGGTCCATGCGCGGAGCGTCTTTGTCGATTCGTTTTACGCCTTCATTAAGAAGGGTGAGGGCACAGGCTCCGGCGAGCCCGCCCAAGGTGGTGCTTAGCTTCATATCTCGCGTTGTTGTCAACCAGCTTAAAAATTCGATGCCTGAACGTCTGTCGTCAGAAAAAAGAAACAGCCGGATAATCCGGCTGCTCTGTGTATGGGTGTTGGTGTGTAGCAATTTCTACACACCCTGACTTGTCATACTGCTACTTAAATGAACGGGCGTACTCCGATAATAAGAATCAAGTATGAAACTGACAATCGATCGGATATCGAGCTCGCCCTGTTCAACACAGTGGCGCAGCACCCCGTTCTGATAAAGTTGGAAATGACGTTTTCCACCGATATCAGTCATCCTGTACTGATACGGTTGCCCTTTGTAATAGACCTCTTTCATACTGCGTTTGCGTTTAACGATGATTGCCGACATGCCCCTGAGAACAGGAGACCGAATGCGCTGTTTGAATTTTTTACCGCTTACTCACTTCTAAAAATTATGCCGCGGCCGCTTGGGGACATGGGGGAGTGTAAGGATTTGTGATCCTGCCCCTGGAATACGACGTCGCCGAGTTGCTCAGTCGGTTGTCCGTCGGACAAAACTATCCTTCGTCTGATTCTGCATATTTGTCTGCAGCTGCTGGATATATTTCACTCAGGCGGTGGCGGCTGTTACTTCGTGTACTATTTGCAAATTGATTATGGTTTTTGGAGGCACCATGACGATACGCATTCCGTTATCTTTGTACTTGGATATGCCGGGATTCTTCCCATCCGCCACAAACCTACTAGCATATTTCTTTTAAGATGATGAGGATTACTTTCCTGTTTTTTGCTGTGTTGTTGATGTCAGAAGTGTCGTGGGCGCAAAGTCTGGAAGCGCTCACGCGGTTGCGTCAGGATACTATCCCACGTGACAGTATAAAGCGGGAAAATCCTGCGTCTGTTCCTGCCGGGAATGAGCAACTGAGCGCGCCACGCAACTACTACAATCTGATGCGTAACCGTCAGGTTGTTCGCAAGGGATTATTTACTGTGCACAAGGTTGACGATAACTATTACTTCGAAATTCCGGACAGCATTCTTGGTCGCGACTTACTGATCGTCGCCAGAATTTCTCAGGGTGCTGCAGGTGTTCGCCCGGGTCACACCGGATTCGCCGGTGATCAGATTGGCAGTACAGTTATTCGGTTTGAAAAGGGACCGGGACACAAACTATTTCTGCGTCGCATAACGTATGAGGATCAGGCTGACACCGCCGACGCGATGTATCACGCTGTCGTGCGTTCAAACCTTCAGCCGTTAGTGGCCGCGTTTGGTATCGGAGCTTATTCGCCGGGAGGCAAAGGAAGCGTCATTGATGTTACGAGCTACATCAACGGAGATAACGACATACTCTTTTTCAATTCCGCCGCGCGGAAGTCAATGGGGGTTGGCTCATTGCAAAGCAATATGTCGTACATAAAGGATATCAACGCTTATCCCATGAACGTTGAAATCCGGACGGTAAAGACGTATACTCAAAGCGGATCGCGGTCGACTTTCACGATGGAACTCAATACATCGATCGTCTTACTCCCTGAAGTTCCGATGAAGAAGCGGTTAGCCGACAAGCGGGTCGGTTATTTCACGGAGCGCTATACGGACTACGGTGCGAACCCGCACGGTGTAAAGGTGGTAAGCTTCATCAAACGGTGGCGTCTGGAGCCCCGGCCCGAAGATATTGAGCGCTACAAGCGCGGCGAGTTGGTGGAGCCACAAAAGCCTATTGTTTTTTATATCGATCCGGCTACCCCCAAGAAATGGGTGCCGTATCTCATCAAAGGGGTAGAAGACTGGCAGGTAGCTTTTGAACGCGCCGGTTTTAAAAATGCTATACAGGCCTACCCTGCACCGGTGGGAGAAAACGAGGAGTGGAGTCTTGAGGATGCGCGACATTCGGCCATCGTCTACAAACCTTCGTCAGTGGCCAATGCGGCCGGACCAATAATTACCGACCCGAGAAGTGGTGAGATTCTAGAGAGCCATATCAACTGGCATCACAGTCTCATGTCCATCCTGCGCACCTGGTACATGGTACAATGCGGTCCGCTTGATCCAAGGGCACAACAGATGCATTTCGATGATGCCCTGATGGGTGAATTGATCCGATCGGTAGCGGCTCACGAAGTAGGGCATACCCTTGGCCTGACCCACAACTTCGGAGCGAGCTCAAGTGTTCCGGTTGAGAAACTCCGGGACCCGGAATGGCTTGAGAAGAACGGTCACACGCCGTCGATTATGGATTATGCCCGCTTCAATTATGTGGCGCAACCGGAAGACGGGGTAGGCGAACGCGGACTCATCAGTCGTATCGGCGAGTACGACTTATGGGCGATCGAGTGGGGGTACCGCTGGTATCCCGACCTGAGCTCGGAAGAAGAACGGCCTGTCCTCAATCAATGGATAGTCGAAAGAATGCAGGATAGCCGCGCGTTGTGGTTTGGCTCCGAATTCTCTTCGACTGATCCACGAACGCAGACGGAAGACATTGGGAACAATGCCATGCTGGCGGGTGAATATGGTATCATGAACCTCCGGCGCGTGGTCGACAACCTGATGGAATGGACCTACATGGAAGACGAAGGCTACGCCAACCTTGATGAAATTTACGGCGCAGTGCTCCGGCAGTTCGACTATTACGTGGGCCATGTTCTCCGATATGTCGGCGGAATTTATGAAACCCCCAAGTTGGCGAACCAACCGGGTGCCGTCTATCAGATGGTGCCGGCCGAAATGCAGAAAGAAGCGCTTGATTTTATTGGTCGGCACGTCTTTGACCCTCCAACCTGGTTGCTCGATACGGCTGTTCTTTCACGGATCGGCGATTCGCCCACCGATGTTATCGCGAGGAGTCAGGATCGTACGCTGAGCCATCTTTTCAATACCAATACAGTGGCACGTTTAGCGATTAACCAGGCCATGCATGACGACCGGGCCTACGGATTGATCGAATACTTTGATGATATCGATCGGTACATGTGGACTGAACTTGAGAGTGGCCGGAGCATTGAAATCCACCGGAGAAATTTGCAGCGCGGTTATGTCGATCAGCTCATTAGCCTGTCCGGAAAAACAGGTCGTGACCATCGCGATGCGGCAGCAATAGCCAAGGCCAAACTCCGCGATATTCAAAAGCACATCAGTAAGCGCAAGCGGAAAGTAAAGGAACCCATGTCCCGGTTCCATCTCGAGCAGCTTGAGAAGCGTCTCCAGGAAGTCCTGTAAGGTGTTCGTTTCCGGACGCCAGTGTCAGACTACGGACACCGCGGACATCTCCGTTAAGACCAGAAACCCATTTACGGCCTTCCAATGAAGGCCGTAATTTTTTGGCAGCCTTTATGCCTGTGTCGTCGGGATTGACAGGATATCTATGTTCCGTAATTTCTTCAGGACGGCGTTTCGCAATATGGCGAAGCATCGATCGTATGCCGTGATCAACTTTTCGGGGTTGACTTCAGGCCTGGCGCTTGCGCTCCTTATTATCACGTATGTGCGTTCGGAGTTGCGCTATGATCACCACCACGAAAAGCTGCAGCGTCTTTACCGGTTGTCGTACTCCGTTCCCAATGGCCTGCAACTGGCCACCACACCTCCACCAATCGCACCGAAGATGACGGACTTCTTTCCGGAGATTGAAGCGGCTGCCCGGATTTACGGTCGAGGTATCAGCCTTTCCCGTCCTGAGCGCGACGACTTGTTTGTAGAGGAAACGGTGTACTTCGCCGACTCAACCCTGACCGATTTGTTCACCTTCTCGTTTGTGCACGGAAATCCGGAGCTCGCGCTGAAGGAAAAGTTTACCGTCATTCTTAGCGAAGAAGTTGCGAAAAGGTACTTTGGCAATGAAGACCCTGTTGGCCAGACCTTCCTTTTCAACAATGCGCATCTCTTTCGGGTAACGGGAGTGTTCAGGGACTATCCCGATGACGCACACCTGGCCCCCGACATTATCGTTCCTTACGAAAATATGTATGACCTGGAGCCACCTACCGCGGCGGAAGTCATGCGCCGGAATTTTGAGATTAACTATGTGATCAGTCATTCCTACACCTATGTGTTATTAAAGCCGGGGGCAGATCCGGAGGGTGTGAACGCCCGGATGGATGAGTTTGTCAAAAAGTTTGCTCCTCCTGCGCTTCAGGTTGGACAGCAGTTTTCGCTTATGCCTGTTGCCGATATCCACCTGAAGAGTACGCTGCTTGCTGAACCGACACCTGCTAATTCTTTTGATAACATTATAATTTTTACCGGCGTTGGTTTACTTACCCTTTTGATCGCCAGTATCAACTATATCAACCTGAGTACGGCGCAATCGCTCACGCGTCTTCGCGAGATCGGTATCCGGAAAATTCTCGGATCACAAAAGTCGCAGTTGATATTTCAGTTTCTCGCCGAAAGCTTTCTCTTTTGCCTGGTCTCGCTTGTTCTGGCCTATGGAGTATTCTATACTGTGCTTCCCTTCCTTAATGAGGTTACAGGTAAGCATCTGGTGTTCTCGGAGGTAGTGGATGGTCCGATGCTGATGGCATCATTCATCCTGCTATTGGTGATAACCCTGCTTGCCGGAGGATACCCCGCCTGGTTTGTTACGCGGTTCGATTCCATTAACGCATTGAAGGGACAAACCTCCGGGTCGGGAGGAAACCAGTTTATGCGGAGAGTGCTCGTGGTATTTCAACTAACAATCGCCTTTTGTTTGCTTACAGGATCTGTTTTGATAGTCCGGCAGCTCCGCTTCCTCACTGACCGTCCATTGGGATTTACGAAGGAGCGGATGATCACCATTCCTCTCTTCAACAGTAATGTGAACGGTATCTTCCGCAATCGGGACAGTACTCTGGACAGCAGGATAGAAGCGTTTCGCCATGCCGTAGAAGCACAAGCGGGCGTGATGGGTACTGCCTTGAGTTCAAGTCCCCCGGGATTGGGGGCGATGTATCGGGGTACCATTCCAGAAGGCTTCGCGGCGGAAGACAACATGTTCGTCGCTAACTATTCGGTGGGGCATGATTTCCTGGAGACGTTTGACATGAAGCTTGTGGCGGGGCGTGCATTTACGCCGCATTCGACCGGCGACATGACGTCGTCCTTTATTGTGAATGAAACGGCCGTCCGTGAATTTAACTGGGGCTCCCCTCAGGAAGCGTTAGGTCGAACGATCGATCGTGAAGGAAAGAAGGGACAAGTCATCGGCGTCGTAGGCGATTTTCATTTCGTTTCACTGACCACTCCGATCTCGGCAATCATATTGGAAATGGATCCAACTCAGTTTGCAACCATGTCGATACGAATAGCAGGAACGGATACAGAAGCATTGATCCGATCTCTGGAGTCGTTGTGGAAAGCCTCCTTCCCCGAGAAGGCATTTGAGTACAACTTCCTCGATGAACAGCTCAGCGAGCAATATGCGACATTCCGCAATTTTGGTCTTATTATTCAGTCCTTTACTCTTGTCGCCATTGTTATCGCATGTCTCGGCGTGTACGGTCTCATACTGTTTGTGGTTCAACGGAAAGTGCGTGAGATTGGTGTTCGCAAAGTACTGGGGGCTAACGTAGGCAATATCCTTGTCATGATCTTTCGCGATTTCTCGTTGTTACTGATCATTGGGTATCTCCTGGCTATACCAGCCTCGTATCTCTTGCTTGACCGATGGCTGTCGAATTTCACCTACCGTGTGTCGATCGATATTGTCACGTACATCTTCAGCCTGCTGGTATTAGCTGCGGTGGTGTTCTCTACAATAGCGTATCAGGCGGTGAAGGCTTCTTTGGCCAACCCGGTGAAATCACTGCGCACGGAGTAGTGTAATCAGGAGGGGAGGTCGATGTGATAGACGTCGGTTTCGTTGCGCTGAATATCGGGAACGTGAAAACCTCCGGGTTCGGGGATCTCTTCTACCAGATCGAAGACGTTGCAGCTTCGGGGCAGACTGGAGAATACGAGGAGAAAGTTATACTCGCTTGAGTCGGGTATGCGGGTCCAGACCGGGGCGATGGAAATATTTTCGGCGTGGACCAGATTTGAACGTGCACCAGAGGTTCGGTCGAGCAAGTACGTTGTCTTCCATATGCGAATCAGCATATTCTTCCAGCGGTTCCGAAAATAGCAATGGACGTATATGTAGGAGTCTTCGAGCGTCGACGTTTCGATGTGAGTAAGTACGTCGAGGTCGACCTCGGGTCGTACGCGCGGCGGCGCGATAACCGGTAAATCTTCGTTTTTCCCGGACGGGGTGTATAGTTCCTTCAGACCGATCACGGATGCGAAAATAGTATATGGCTGACTGATATTCTACTCCGGCCTATCCCTTAGGGGGTGCCCAAAAAAATAAAACCCCCGGACGACTTCCGGGGGATTTTATTTACCTAACCTATACCTGAAGGT
>CAZHIQ010000055.1:0-17802 GCA_964532595.1 uncultured Roseivirgaceae bacterium | reverse complement strand
CAAGTCCGCTTGAGACCATCATGACACAAAAGTGGATCGCCAACTTTGGTGGTCCGGTCGACATCTATTCTGATTTCCGGAGAACTGGTTATCCGAGGTTGCACGACGGTAACACAGACATCCTGACGGTTACAGAGAGAACGCGTGACTGGATCCTTTCGCTGCCCTACAGCAATGCCGATCTCGATCTTTATTTCGATCCGCCGGCTCAGCGTAACCCGTATCTGAGCAGAGTATTTTGGGATGTCGACTAAAACAAAAGATTAAATCCATGAAAAGATATTTCAGTAACATAACACGCCTCCTGGTTTTAGCGGCGTTGCCCTTTGTCCTTACGCAGTGCCGGGACGAGGAAGAGATTCGCTTTGAAACCAAGGATGCAACGGAGGCTGTGAACTTCCGCGTAATTCGCAGCCAGGCACAGTTCGATGCTTCCGATCCGAACGCTCAGGTGGAGTTGACTTACTACACTTTGAATACTAACATCTCCAAGGTAGAAGTGTTGGCAGAGTACTATAGTCTTCTCAATGATGAGACTTCTGATCGTTTTCTTCTTGAGGAAATCACTTCGGGATTCTCTAACGACGGTTCACACAAGAATGTGGTCACCCTTGAAGAACTCAAGGGAGCGGTGGGTGTTAGCGATCTTGCTGGGGGCGATCAGTTGACTATATACCATGTCGTTCATCTTAATGACGGTCGTAAATACCCCGATACCGTTATGGTGGGTACGACACCTTTTGTGAATGTGGAAAGCGGTGTGTTGCAGGTAACTACCTCAAGCTTTACACCGGTCCTAAATTTCCCCATCAGCTGTCAAATAGAAGATCCTGCGTTTGCAACAGGACAATATCTGTTTGAGGTCGTTAGTGGAAATGGCTCTGACTTTGGGCCATTGTACAACAGCGGGGTTGTTGTTGATGTAGAGGCAACGAACGGGACAGTTCGGAAATTCTCCATTCGTTATCTACCGGAAGCAGGGACCTTTACCTCAACCATAACGTTTGAGTTTGCTTGTAATGTTGTGTTGGTTGGCGCTCAGTCAATGGGTGTAGGTTGCGGCGGTCCTTCTTTGTCTGTCGTTCAGAATCCCGGCGATATTGGAACGTTCGACGCGGCTGACGACAGCCAGTTTACGATTGGCGTACTTCATAATATTAACGATGCCTGTGGGTTGCCTATAAACCAACCGGTGAAATTCAGACTCACCAAGCAATAAATCTGACCGATATGAAAAGAAGATATATTAGCAGAATCATACCCGTATTCGCCGCATTGCTTACACTGGCTTGCGTCGACGAATACCAGGATGCAAATCCGCCAGCAAGGCTGGATGCGCCGTACGCATACGTTTCGTATAGCATAGAGCCTGGTTCAGCAGGTATTCCCCTCGCAGGGGGCGAGGAAGTTACCATTACCGCCAATATCGTTGACGCACCTGGTGTATTGAACGAAGTCGCGTTTGCATTTAGCCAGGGAGGAGAGGTAGTCTCTCATACGTTTGATCAACTGGTTGGCAAGACAGGTGGTACGTTTGATGTAACCGTGAAGGCGCCCTACAACATCAACGGTCAAACCACTTTTTCGATGGATATTAAGGATCGTCAGGATAATCCAAAAGTCCTTTCGATTACAACGCCCCTTGATGTCAGCTATCTCCACGAGGGTGCAGACTTTACCGTCGAAATTGACGATGACGATGGTCTACTAGAGGAGGGTGATGTGGTCAATGTTATCGTGACGGTTAATGAGGTGCCTTCCGGAGAGATAGCGGTTTTCAACTACAATGCTACTTCGGGGACTCTTGAATTTGACCAATCTGAAGTGGATGCGCTTATCGGCCAATCATCAGGTTCAATTACCGGTCAGCTGACCGTTGGTCCGGTGGCTTCAACTGGAGTTCAAAGGGTGACCGTCTCTATCACTGACCTTCTCCAGAACCGTCAGGTTGTTGAGTCTGACGAAATACTCTACGTCTGCCCTGCAAGCGCTGACATCAGTGGCACCTATGTTGCCACCACGAACGGCGTGAACGGCGAAGGCGATCCGGGTGAAGAGAATTTCTACGCGTTGGAGAAAGAGGTTACCATTACGCAGGTGAACGCCGGACAGTTTGAAGTGAGTGACCTCACGTTCGGGCTGTACATAATGCAGAATCCGACGTACGGCGAACTCGAGGGTATTATAAACGTATGTGGTACTGAGGTTGTCGGTGACGCTACTGTTGGTGACGGTTGGACTGCTTCCGGCACGATACAAACGCAGACGACTGGCGTTATCGTTATCGAGTGGAGCAACCAATATGGCGACAGTGGAACGACGATTCTAAAGAAGAAATAGGCGTTAAACGTTGAAAGAGAAAAGCTATCCGCTTTGCGGATAGCTTTTTTTTTGTGGCTTATAACAGGGTAAATTGTGCAGCGCCTTAGTGGGATTGAGTAATCACCCATTCAGCGTTACACCTTACTTATTGAATATACTCCGATTCACGGTACATTTTTTTTAGGCAGTCCCCTACCGCAAATTTAATTTTCTACTTATGCGAACTGCCTATGAAACAAATTCTACTCGCAGGCTTAACCGCGGTGTTCGTATTTGCCAGCGGCAATGTATGGGCACAGAGGACAGTCTCAGGAAAAGTTACTGACGCTGAAGACGGCACCGGACTTCCCGGTGTAAACGTTGTCGTTCAGGGAACTACAACAGGGACGGTAACTGACGTTAACGGAGACTATAGTTTAACGGTGCCCGATCAAGGAGGAGCTCTCGTGTTCACCTTCGTCGGGATGGAAACGCAGGAAGTACCCATCTCAGGACGCTCGGTTATCAACGTCGCATTGACGGCTGATATAGAGCAACTGAGTGAGGTAGTGGTTACAGCGATGAACATCCCACGGGAGAAAGCTTCGCTCGGGTACTCGACGCAGGAACTTGGCGGCGAGAGCGTCACAACAGCAAAGCAGCAGAACTTTATCAACTCGTTGTCGGGTAAGGTAGCCGGTGTGCAAATCAGAACGAACGCCAACTTCGGCGGGTCGACCAATATCGTCATTCGCGGAAACAAGTCGGTATCAGGGAACAACCAGCCCCTATTCGTGGTCGACGGAGTGCCGATCGATAACCGAACCGGCAATACGCTGTCGCAACAGACCGGTAGCACGGGATACGACTACGGCAATACCGCCGCCGATATAAACCCCGAGGATATCGAGTCAATTAATATTCTTAAGGGTGCCGCTGCTTCTGCGCTGTACGGCTCTCGCGCGGCCAATGGTGTGGTGATGATTACAACGAAGAAAGGTCGTCAGCGCCAGGGCGTGGGTATTGCTCTTTCGTCTGGAGTTACCTTCAGCCGTATTAACAAGGAAACTTTTGTTGATTATCAAAAAGAATACGGAGCGGGCTATGCGCCTCCGTCATTCGAATATTACGGACCTCAAGGTTTCTTTGAAGAGGACATCGACGGAGACGGAACACCCGATCTTGTCGTTCCAACGCTCGAAGATGGTTCGTATGGGGCTGCTTTTGATCCGAATCTTAACGTCTATCACTGGGATTCATTCGTACCCGAATCGCCTAACTACATGCGCGCATATCCATGGACGGCGGCTCGACACACTCCCGTCGATTTCTTTGAGACGGCAACGGAGTGGACGAACTCTATAGCCTTTTCGGGAGGAAATGAGACGAATACTTTCCGCGCATCATACACCAATTTCAAATCGAATTGGATTCTTCCAAACAGCGACCTGACACGTCACAACTTCGCCTTTAACGGAACATCAAATATCAATCAAAAATTGACTGCGACACTGGGCGTCAATTATGTAAAACACGACGCGACAGGACGTGGATCAACGGGATACAGCGACAACCTGATGACGATGTTCAGACAGTGGTGGCAAACCAATGTTGACGTGTACGCGCTGCGTGATATCTACCATAAAACAAAGCGGAACTACAGCTGGAACGCCGGTGACTACTGGGAGCCTGATCAGCCAATCTTCTGGGACAATCCGTATTGGACACGCTACCAAAATTTTCAGACGGATGCTCGCTCGCGGGTCTTTGGAAATTTTACACTCGACTATAAGATGACCGATTGGCTTTCGCTGATGGGGCGGATCGCTCTTGATAGTTACACTGAACTACGGGAGGAGCGAAGAGCTGTAGGTAGTGTACCGGCGCCGTTTGGAATTAACCGACTGGATGAAGCTGCGGGATATCAGCGTGAAGACCGTCAGGTAACGGAAATGAACTACGACGCAATGCTCACGGCTCGCAGGCGCTTCGGAGAAGACTTCTCTTTCGTTGGACTTCTCGGAATGAATGTCAGACGCCAAAACTTCGAGCGCGTGCTGGCATCAACGAATGGCGGGCTCGCTATTCCCGGAATTTACGCCGTGAGCAACTCACGACTTCAACCACCTTTCCCGGTAGAGCAATCAACCCGTAAGGAGGTCTGGGGTTTCTTTGCCAATGTTAACATCGGGTTCGGCGACTTTATCTACCTCGATCTGACAGGACGTAATGATGTTTCTTCCGCATTACCTGTCGACCATAACTCGTACTTCTATCACTCGGAGGCACTCAGCGTTGTATTCAGTGAACTCCTCCAGGCCGAAGCGCTCGATTTTGGAAAGATTCGCTTCAGCTATGCTGAAGTGGGTAACGATACTGATCCTGAACGGACGATCAATACATACACGCGTATTGATAACTTCGGCCAAACAAACCTGTTTTCATTCCCGACCTACGTCAATAACCCGGAACTGGTTCCGGAAAGGACGAAGAGTATGGAGATAGGTCTTGAACTGGCAGCGATAGACAATCGTCTTACCTTCGATCTCGGTCTTTATAAGACAAACTCGGTCAACCAAATCGTGGAGGTCGAAGTGTCAAAAGCCACGGGTTATGGCTTCCAATATCTTAACGGTGGAAACATCGAGAACAAAGGGATAGAACTCGCGTTGGGTTTTGACATCATTCGCAACAATAATCTGGTCTGGAACGCGGCGATTAACTGGTCGCGAAACGTAAGTGAGGTGAGGTCACTGCCTTCCGGCATTGAGAACTATGTAATCAACAGCTACCAGGGGGGCGTGTCAACCAACGCTACCATCGGTCAACCCTATGGTGTTTTCCGTGGTACAGGTTTCCAATACCTCAATGGTAAGCGCGTTGTGAATTCGTCGGGATACTACGTCGCGGTGGCTGACCAAGTCATTGGTGACCCGAACCCTTCCTGGGTAGGGGGCTTTCTCAACTCCCTGACTATTGGGAACTTCAACTTCAGCTTCCTGATCGACGTACAGCGCGGTGGAGATGTGTGGTCGCTTGACATGCACTACGGACAGGGTACAGGAATAACAGCGAATACGGCCGGGCTGAACGATCTGGGTAATCCGGTGAGAGACCCCGTGACCGATACTGAAGACAGCGGCGGAATTATCGTCGAGGGTGTACAGGCCGATGGATCTCCTAATACAGTTCGCGCAAGCGCTGAATACTACGGCGGATTGTTCTATTGGGGAACAGCCACCCGGAACCCCGTACAACTCACAGCATACGATGCATCGTATGTCAAGTTGCGCGAGGTAGCGCTGTCATACAAGTTGCCGAACACCGTGTTGGGTAACGTATTTCAGAATGCGTCCCTTTCAGTGGTTGGCCGGAATCTTTGGATTATCGATAAGAATCTGCCCTATGCCGATCCGGAGTCAGGGCTTGGCGCCGGTAATGGTCAGGGGTATATATCCGGAGCTTATCCGACTACCCGTTCATTGGGTTTGCGTCTTGATCTCACGTTCTGAACGCAAAATATTGAATCATGAAAAAAGTACTTACTATAATCTTTACACTTGGCCTGGTATTGTCGTGCGATGATCGCCTCGATGAGTTGAATCAGCCAAGACGCGAGGCAACAGCTGTTACAGCTGAGTCTCTCTTTGCTAACGGTGTGCGCAACATGTTTGACATGATGGTCAATACCGATGTCAACGTTAACATATTTCGCTTGCTTGCCCAGTACTGGGCACAGACAACCTACCCGGACGAAAGTCAGTACAATCTCGTGGCGCGCGAAATCCCTGACAACTTTTGGGAGGTAGCCTACCGGGACGTTTTGAAAGATCTCGATGAAGCGGCGCGGGTGACGGAGGAGAACTTCGATCCTCTTGTCGATGACGAGGCTACTATGCTCAATCAACTGGCCATGATCGAGATCTGCAAGATCTACACCTTTGCCATACTCGTTGATGCTTTTGGTGCTGTGCCCTACCGGGAAGCACTGGATGATGAAATTCTGGTTCCGGCGTACACACCCGGTGACGAGGTGTATCAGGACATTATTTCCCGTCTGGATGAAGCGATCAGTACGCTTGATGTTTCCGCGGGGGGCTTCAGTGCCGTTCAGGATGTGATCTACCAGGGAGATGCAGCGGGATGGCTTAGGTTTGCCAATTCGTTGAAGTTGCGGCTGGCGATGATGATCGCCGACGTCAATGCCGATCAGGCCTCGACCATGGTGACAGAAGCCATCGCGGGCGGTCTCTTCCAAAGCAATGACGACAACGCTGCTATTCAGTACCAACCTACGCCGCCGAGTACGAATCCGCTGTGGGAAGATCTCGTGCAGAGCGGTAGGGCAGACTACGTGATTGCAAATACAATTGTAGATCAGATGCAGGCGCTGTCCGACCCGCGGTTGCCGAGATATGCTCGTGGAATGGACTTCAGGTATCCGGTTGACCGGGCCACCAACCAAAAGCGGGACTCCGTTTTTTCGGAAGGAGGTACCATGGTGCTTTACTACCCGGGCCCGGATTCAGTTGTATTCCAGACGCCTCCGTTCACCATCTTCGCGCGCGACAGTGCCCTGGCTGTTCAGTTGTTCCGCGGAGGAGAATACGGCACGTCTAATACTTACTCGGCCAATTCTCCTGCAGGAGATATCTTCCACGATCCGGCGTTGGAAGGTCTGATACTCGACTACGCGGAAGTACAGTTCTTTCTCGCCGAGGCCGCGGAACGCGGAATTGCTACGCCGGCTACAGCCGAAGAACACTATGAAGAAGGCATCCGGGCTTCGATGGAGTATTGGGAGGTAGATGAAGAACGCATCGATGCTTACATCTCCCAGCCCGAAGTGGCGTACGCAACAGCGGATGGAGATTGGCGTCAAAAGATTGGAATCCAGTCGTGGCTTTCGTTGTACAACCGCGGCTTTGAAGGATGGACGGCCTGGCGCCGGCTCGACTTCGAGGCATTCAATGTCCCCGATGGATTAACGGAGGAGGATATACCGAACCGGCTTATCTTCCCGATTGAGGAAGCAACCCTCAATCCGAGCAATTTCCGGGCGGCTATCGATATGATCGGAGGCTCGGACGATGTACAGACAAAGATCTTCTGGGACCTACAATAATCGAGTAAATACCCGACTTCAAAGGTGCCCCGATGGGCACCTTTTTTACTTCCGGAATACTCTATATTTGTGACGAGATATATGTTGTACGTTTCAAGACAAGAGCATTTTAACGCGGCTCACAAGCTGTATAATCCGGCGTGGAGCAAAGAGCGCAATATCGAGGTGTTCGGACCCTGCGCCAATGAGAACTGGCACGGGCACAACTTTGAACTCATTGTTACCGTGAAAGGGGTGCCCGATCCTGAAACGGGGTTTGTCGTCGATCTGAAACGACTTAGCACAATGATTCGCCGGGAGGTTATCGACAAACTCGACCACAAGAATTTGAATCTCGATGTCGACTTTATGCAGGGCAAGCTGGCCAGCTGTGAGAATCTCGTTGTCGAAATCTGGAAAATTCTTTCGGCCCATCTTCCGTCTGTTACCCGCACCGGTACGTTGCATTGTGTTCGCCTGTACGAAACGCCCCGGAACTATGTCGAATACTACGGCGACTAATTCTTAAGATGCGCTATTACATTATTGCAGGAGAACGATCAGGCGACCTTCACGCCAGTAACCTCGTTAAAGAAATTCGCAAGAGAGACGGCGAGGCTGTATTCCGCGGTCTTGGCGGCGCCTATCTCCGAACGGCGGGCGTTTCGCTCTTCGCGGATTATGCGGAATTCGCGGTGATGGGGTTTCTTGAGGTACTCGGCAATCTACGCAAGATATCGGGCTACATAAACAAGACCGTCGCCGACCTGCGCGCATTCCAGGCCGATGTGGTAATACTGGTCGACTACGGAGGGTTCAACATGCGTGTAGCGCGGAAATGCAAGGCGGCCGGAATACGGGTGTTTTACTATATACCCCCCAAAGTGTGGGCGTGGAATCAGGGGCGGGCGAAAAAGTTGAAAGCGACGGTCGATGAACTGTTTGTGATTTTGCCCTTTGAGAAAGACTTCTTCCGCAAGTTTGATATGGATGTCCATTACGTCGGCAATCCGGTGCTCGATGCAGTGAAAGCTCATACGTCCAACCCTGAGTTTCGCAGGCGCTACGGTTTGTCGGACAATGATACCGTTATAGCCTTACTTCCGGGCAGCAGAAAACAGGAGTTGCTCCGTATCCTTCCGCTGATGCGCGAAGTGGTTACGCGGTTCCCTGATTGGAAGTTCGGGGTCGCCACGGTAAGTAACCTCGATTCTTCCCTATATGCACCGTTGAAGGGATTATCAAATACGTTCTTTGTCGAGGAAGATACTTACAACTTGCTCGGGAACGCGAATGCCGCCATTGTGACATCCGGAACGGCTACCCTTGAGACTGCATTATTCGAGGTGCCGCAGGTTGTGGTTTACAAGACCTCGGGATTTTCATATGCCGTGGCGAAAAGGCTTATCCGTGTGCCTTACATCTCGCTTGTCAACCTAATTGCGGGCAAGGAAGTTGTTCGCGAACTGATACAGGGTGATGCCCGGGGAGAAGCAACCGCTATCGAACTGAACCGTCTTGTGGACGACGCGGAGTACCGTCAGGAAATGCTCATGGACTACGAAAGGATCACCCGGATACTAGACACAGGGTCGGCGTCGGAAAACGCAGCCCGGCAGATGGTCAGGATATTGCAAGGCTGAGACCTCCCGAATTCCTTACAGGAAGCGGACCCTGGGTTCAAGGTCTGTTGTCAGGCAACCTTCAGCTTACTGTAGTGTGACTTACTGAATTTTTCCTCCGCGTAAGCGCGGTTGATTACCAGCTTCTCGGTGGATTTTTCCGATGGAAGTTCGAACATCGCGTCGTTGATAATGGCTTCGCATATACTGCGTAACCCGCGGGCTCCGAGTTTGAATGCGAGTGCTTTTTCTACAATAAAATCGATCGCGCCGTCCTTGAACTCAAGGTCGATGTTCTCCATCTCAAAGAGCTTATGGTATTGCTTAACCAGTGCGTTTTTAGGTTCAGTGAGAATACGACGCAATGCTTCTTTGTCGAGCGGATTGAGATAGGAGACGACGGGCAAGCGGCCGATAAGTTCGGGAATGAGCCCGAAGCTTTTCAAGTCCTGAGCAGAGACAAATTTGAGTAGATTGTCTTTGTCGATATCTCCGGGGTGAAATCCATCAACGCTGGAGACAAAACCGAGCGGTTTGGTATTAAGTCGGTTCCCGATAAACCGGGTAATGCCTTCAAAAGCACCGCCGCAGATAAAGAGGATGTTCTCGGTGTTGACGGTGATCATCTTTTGGTCGGGATGTTTGCGTCCGCCTTGAGGAGGAACATTCACCGCCGTGCCTTCGAGCAATTTCAGGAGCGCTTGCTGCACGCCTTCGCCGCTCACATCGCGGGTAATAGATGGGTTATCTGACTTGCGCGCGATCTTGTCTATTTCATCGATGTAGACAATACCGCGTTCAGCAGCTTCGACGTTGTAGTCGGCCGCCTGGAGAAGACGGGTAAGAATGCTTTCAACGTCTTCACCTACATAGCCTGCCTCTGTGAGGACGGTAGCATCGGCGATACAGAAAGGGACCTGGAGAATCTTGGCGAGTGTCTTGGCCAGGTATGTTTTCCCCGTTCCGGTTTCGCCCACCATGATGATATTTGATTTTTCAATGGTGACGTCGCTGTCGACTTTGCGCTGCATGAGGCGCTTGTAGTGGTTGTAAACCGCTACCGAGATCACCTTTTTGGCCTCATCCTGACCGATAACGTATTCATCAAGGAATTTCTTGATTTCACGCGGCTTGATCAGTTTGAAGTTCGGAGAAAAACCGGCTTCGGTCTTGCTTTTTTTCTCCTCCTGCAGAATCTGGCTCGCCTGGGTTACACACTTGTCGCAGATATGCGCGTGTATGCCCGAGATCATCAGATCTACATCTTTCTTACTTCTCCCACAAAACGAGCAAGTTACTTCTGCCATATAACGGTGTTGATAGAAAAAAGAGGCCGATGTACCGACCATGCGTCCGATAATTTCGGACAGTCTGCAAAGGTACGTAATTAATGGTACATCGGCCCCAAAAAAGGGTTATGACTTGTGCGGGGGGGTACGTTCCAGCACTTCGTCGATGAGTCCGTATTCTTTGGCTTCTGCAGCGCGCATCCAGTAGTCGCGGTCGGCGTCACGCTCGATTTTCTCGTACTTCTGCCCGCTGTGTTTAGCCAGGATGTTATAGAGGTCCTTTTTTACCTCTAAGGTCTGCTTTAACGCGATTTCCATGTCAGCCGCCTGTCCCTGCATTCCACTCATGGGTTGGTGGATCATGATACGTGAATGGGGAAGCGCTGAGCGTTTCTTGGCCGATCCTGAAGCGAGGAGGACGGCGGCCATGGACGCTGCCAATCCCGTGCAGATGGTCGACACATCGGGGTTGACGTAGTTCATGGTGTCGTAAATACCTAACCCGGCGTATACAGATCCACCCGGGCTGTTGATATACATAATGATATCGCGTTTGGGGTCTGACGACTCCAGGAAAAGCAATTGAGCTGTGATCAGATTGGCGATCTGGTCGTCGACGCCCATTCCCAGGAAGATGATGCGGTCGGAGATAAGTCGGGTAAATACGTCGATGGCGCGGAAGTTCCCAGGCCGCTCCTCAATAACGTATTGGGTCATGTTCTCAATGCTGCGACTGTAACTGTCTACCGTATTGCCGCTCATGCCCAGGTGATGAACCGCATATTTCCTGAATTCATTGTTTTTGTCCATAGATGGCTATTTTGGTTTTGATTCAATCCGTTTGTAAGGGCGATAAGCAAGGGGCTGGTGTCAACAATTCTAGTGATAGCCCCCTTAAAATCCAACCATAAAAACCCCCTTTAAGCAAAAATGGTTTTACCGGGTATTCCAGATAAAACCATTGACGCATTTTTTCAGGAAATGGTTGCCGTAGGCAGCAATTAATGCCTGTGCTCGGCTACAATTTTCTTGAACTCGTCCAGCGATACTACCTTCTCGTCAGTGGAGATGTGGTCGCGGATATGCTTCATAATCTTCTCGCTGCGGAGTTGGTTGAACAGGCGCATGAAGTTCTGTCCATTCTCGTTCGCAAGGTAGTTGTCGGCAATCGCGTCGAGCTTGTCTTTGAGCTGTTCAGCAAAAGCCTGGCCCCCGAACTGGGATATGATCAGATCTTTTGCTTTTTCGCGGACTTCTTCCGACTCGACCTTAATGGCGACATCGTCGGCGATCTTGTTCTTGATGAGGTCCCATTTCAGGCCGCGCACGTACTCGCTGAATTCCGATTGAAGCACCTCGTCCGTGATTTTGCCATCGCTGGTCGCTTTCAACCACGTCTTGAGAAATTCGTCCGGAAGGTTTATTTCGGTATGAGTGACAAAGTGGTCTTCAATCTGATGCTCGAGGAAATGGTCAGTCTCCCGCTGATAATTCTCGGCGATCGTTTCCCGGATTTTGTTCAGGAATGAATTTTCGTCGGTAGCGACATCCTTACCAAAGACCCTGTCGAAGAGTTCCTGGCTCAGTTCGGCGGGTTCCGTGCGGCTGATTGTATTTACCTTGAGAATGAAGGTACCGTTCGCCGCGTTGATTTCTTCTTCTGTCACGCCAAGCAGTTCAGTCATGGCAGTCTTGTCGGAGAATACCTTCAGAGGTTCAAACGTTACCTCGTCGTCTTTCTTAAGACCGATGAATTTCTTTTGTTCCTTCTTGTCGAGTTTCTCGATCTGGATGGTAGCTGACTCCTTTGTCGGCACTTCTGCGTTTTCATCGGCCGGGCGCAGGTCGCCAAACAGTGTGTCTCCGGCTTCGCTAACCTCTGGATACGAGATTTTTCCGAAACGCTTCTTCAGATCCTCGACGGTTTCCTGAATCGTCTTGTCGTCGACCTCGATGCGGTAGGCGGTGACCTTCGTTTTGGGAGACAATTCGTAAGTGAAATCTTCTACCAGTCCGACCTGATACTCAAATTCGAAATCCTTCTGAGCGTCCCAGTCAATCAAGCGGGCTTTTTCCTCATTGGGAAGGGGCTCGCCCAGGATGCGGAGATTGTTGTCTTTTATATAGTCGTTAATCTTGTGCGAGATGATATGATTGATCTCGTCAACCAGGATCGATTTGCCAAACATTTTGCGTATAACCCCGGTTGGTACCTTACCCTGACGGAAGCCTTTGATATTGGCACGCTTAGCGAAGTCCTTTACTTTTTCTTCGACCTTGGGTTGATAATCCCCTTCGGTTAATTTAATTTTAATTAAACCTTCCGTGTTGGTCTTCTTGTCTAGTGTAATTTCCAAAACCTGTAGTGTTTGAGTTTAATAAACCAAGAACCCCCGAGACTGTCATAAGTAACTGTGCCGGGGGTTCCAGTGTTGCGCTGACGAAGAGATCTTCCGGCCGGCAGGCGGGAACCAGCCCGGCCTCCCGGAATAAAGACCTCCGTCTTCAGGTGCGGATGAAGGGACTCGAACCCCCACGCCTTTCGGCACCAGATCCTAAGTCTGGCGCGGCTGCCAATTACGCCACATCCGCAAATTGTTTTCAGACCCTGAGGTCTGGCGCGGCTGCCATCCCGATGGCTATCGGGAACGCCACATCCGCAAGTTTTGTCCAGACTGTGAAGTCCGGTGCGCCTTTTCGCCGCTCCCTGCCCTTCAGGGATAGCTCTAAAAGGAGCGCAAATTTAGAGATAATTCGGGAATAAAGTATAATTTCCCTTTGTTTAAGTAAAGACGACGATGAAGGTTTTGTCGTCCCTCTCCTTCCAAATTTTGATACGATATTTGCATAGCTAAAATAGGAAAACGTCAGGGAATTAATGATGGTAATTGACGCCGAGCAGGAGAAAAAGGAGATCATCAATCGATACAGGAGGTTATTGAGGAAGGCCAAGCCGATTCTGAAGGAAGGGGACGCCAAACTCATTAAAAAAGCATTTACGATCGCCGCTGATGCCCACAAAGACATGCGGCGAAAGTCGGGCGAGCCTTACATCTTTCACCCCCTTTCCGTCGCGGAAATTTGTACGGAGGAAATCGGCCTGGGTACCACCTCCATTGTTGCCGCTTTGCTGCACGATGTTGTCGAGGACACCGATATCGAATTGCCGGATATCGAACGGACCTTCGGCAAGAAAATAGCCCGGATTATCGACGGCCTGACCAAGATCCGGGGGGTCTTCGAGTACGGCTCCTCCCAACAGGCAGAGAACTTCCGAAAGATGCTTTTCACGCTTTCGGAAGATGTGCGGGTGATTTTGATCAAACTTGCCGACCGGCTGCACAATATGCGCACTCTCGACAGTATGCCGCGCAACAAGCAGTTGAAGATCGCTTCCGAGACCATTTATCTGTACGCTCCACTGGCCCACCGGCTGGGGTTAAATGCCATAAAAACAGAGCTGGAAGACCTGTACCTCAGGTTTACCGACCGCCATGTTTACGACAGCATTGCGCAGAAGATCGATGCCACCCGGACTTCCCGGAACAAGTTTATCAGGCAATTTATGGTGCCCATCGACGAGGAACTCAGGAAGATGGGTCTTAAATACGAAATCAAGGGACGCCCGAAGTCGATCTACTCCATCTGGAGCAAGATGCGCAAGCAGAACATACCCTTCGAGGAGGTATACGACCTGTTTGCCATCCGGATCATTCTCGACACACCGGTCGAGCACGAAAAAGCCCTTTGCTGGCAGGTCTACTCGGTAGTAACCGACCACTATACGCCCAACCCCGATCGTCTTCGCGACTGGATCAGTACACCGAAAGCCAATGGCTACGAGTCGCTTCACACCACGGTAATGGCAAAAAATGGTCAGTGGGTCGAGGTTCAGATCAGGACGAAGCGCATGGATGAGATCGCTGAAAAGGGTTACGCTGCGCACTGGAAATACAAGGACGCCGCTACAAGCGCGGAATCAAATCTGGAGAAGTGGCTGGCACGGGTGCGCGACCTGCTGGAACAGCACAATCACTCGGCCCTCGACTTTGTTGACGACTTCCGCGGTAACCTGTTCAGCGATGAGGTTTTTGTCTTCACTCCGAAAGGTGAACTCAGGAACCTGCCCTATGGAGCGACGGCGCTTGACTTTGCTTTCGAAATACACTCGCAGGTCGGTTCGAAGTGTATTGGAGCGAAAGTCAACAACAAGCTGGTGCCGATCAATTACGTCCTTAAGAACGGCGACCAGATCGAAATCCTGACTTCCCAGAAGCAGAAGGCGCATGAAGACTGGCTGCGATTCGTCGTCACCTCGAAGGCTAAAGCGCGCATTAAAGATGAACTGAAGGAAGACAAGAAGAAGGTAGCGGAAGATGGAAAGGAGATCGTTTTCCGGAAAGTACGGCAGTTGAAGGAGGAGCCAAGCCAGCCCATGCTCGAACAGATGCGCGATTACTTCAAAGCGCCGACACATTTCGACCTTTACTACCGCGTGGGCGCCGGCTTCATTACTACGGCCGATATCAAACGCTTCGTTGAAAACAAGCCGGCGTCGCCGTTGCGCACAAAACCCAATGTCCCGATCACGGACGCCCGTCCCATTGTTCAGGAGATACATAAAGTAAAGGGTCGTTTTGAAGACAGCCTTTTGATTGGCGAGGATATGGATGTGGTCGACTATAAGCTCGCCAAGTGTTGTACGCCCATACCCGGTGATGACGTTTTCGGATTCGTGACCGTAAATGAAGGGATCAAAATCCACCGCACCAACTGTCCCAATGCTCCCGAACTGCTGTCGCACCACGGAAACCGGGTGGTGAAAGCGAAATGGACCTCCCAGCACGAGGTCGCCTTCCTGACCGGGCTTCGTATCAGAGGCACCGACCGCGTCGGACTTATCAACGACGTCTCTAAAATTATCTCCGAGGAACTCAAGGTCAATATGAGTTCGATGTCAATTCATACCGATACGGGGATTTTTGAAGGGGAAATTATGTTGTATGTAAACGACACCCGCCACCTCGAACAACTCGTGAACAAACTGCTGAGCGTGGAAGGAGTAATCAAAGTCAGCCGGTTTGATTCAAACGAGTAATTCGTTTTTGAAAAGGGGAATGTTATCTTTGACCCCGCAATTAAGTTATGTCGCTGAATCCTACGATATACGAAGAAGTCAAGAAGATCTTTACGGCCTACCTGGAAAACAAGGAGTTGCGTAAGACTCCGGAAAGGTATGCCATCCTGGAGGAGATCTACTCGCGAACCGGCCATTTCGACGTCGAGTCTTTGTATATCAGTATGAAGAACAAGAACTACCGGGTGAGTCGTGCGACGGTTTACAACACGCTCGACCTGCTGGTGGAATGCGATCTTGTGTCCAAACACCAGTTTGGAAAGAACCTTGCGCAGTACGAAAAAGCTTATGGTTATCGCCAGCACGACCATTTGATTTGTACCGACTGCCACAAGGTGATGGAGTTTTGTGATCCGCGGATTCAGAATATCCAGACAACTGTCGAGCAAACCCTCAACTTCAACGTACTTCATCATTCGTTGATCCTCTACGGCGCTTGCAATCGCGAGAACTGTGAGAACAGGAAGGCGGAGGTGAAGGCCAATATTAACAACCCCCTGTAATGAAATTCGAGCAGGAAGTAAAGGACAACGTGTTCATATTGCGTCTTTCCGGCGACCTTATTGGCGAGGACAATGGCGCAAATATTCTCGACAAAGTGAATACCGCCATTCTTGACGGTCTGCGGACCTGTATCGTCGATATTTCGGGGGTGCGTTACATCAATAGTAGTGGGATCGGAGTCCTGATAACTATCCTGACCAAATTCCGTAACAAGGGCGGGGAGGTCTATCTGATGAAGCCCTCCGAGACAGTTCAAAAACTGCTCGTAATTACGAAGCTGAACGCCATATTCCACGTCGTTCAGAGCGAAGAAGAAATCCTTAAAACTGCCAGGAAATAAGATGTCAAAAGTAGATGTATTGTTAGGCCTTCAGTGGGGAGATGAAGGCAAGGGAAAAATTGTGGACGTTATGGCCCCGCAATACGAGGTTGTGGCGCGTTTTCAGGGTGGGCCCAACGCCGGTCATACCCTTGAATTCGACGGCATCAAACATGTTCTCCATCAAATTCCTTCCGGCATTTTCAGGGAGAAGACGAGGAATGTCATCGGCAACGGAGTTGTTCTTGATCCTATTGTGTTCCGGACGGAGATAGAGAAGCTGGAAAAATACAATTTGAAGGTCAAGCAGAACCTCTTCATCTCGAAGAAGGCGACCTTGATCTTGCCTTCCCATAAACTGCTCGACCAAGCTTATGAGCAGGCGAAAGGCGATGATAAAATCGGGTCGACCCTTAAAGGTATTGGGCCCGCTTATCAGGATAAGATCGGGCGCCACGGTTTGCGCGTTGGCGATATTCTCCTGGACAATTTTGCTGATCGCTATCGCAAGCTGACGGCTTCGCATTTGGAGATCCTCCGGAATTATGATTTGTCGTTCGATTGGCAGTCACTCGATCAGCAGTTTATTGACGCTATCGGTTTCCTGAAGGAGTTCCAATTGATCGAGAGTGAGTATTTTCTGAATCGTGAACTTCGCGCCGGTTCGACCATTCTGGCCGAAGGGGCCCAGGGCGCGTTGCTGGATATCGATTTTGGAAGCTATCCCTTTGTGACCAGTTCAAACACGGTGACGGCAGGTGCCTGTACCGGATTGGGGATTGCTCCTCGTCATATCGGTGAAGTTTTCGGAATTTTTAAGGCCTACAGCACCCGGGTGGGGAGCGGTCCTTTCCCGACGGAGTTGTTTGACGAAGATGGAGAAAGGATCAGAAAAGAGGGTAATGAGTTCGGTTCGACTACGGGCCGTTCGCGGCGCTGCGGCTGGATTGACTTGCCGTCGCTAAAATATTCAATCATGATTAACGGTGTCACGCAGCTGCTGATGATGAAGGCAGATGTGCTGAACGTTTTTCCTGAAATCAAGGTTTGCACCAGGTACCGATTGAAAGATGGAACGGTTACCGATATGCTTCCGCATGCCCTTGTCCACGAGCCTGTGACTCCTGTTTACGAGACGTTAGAGGGCTGGCACTGCGATTTGGCAGGTATTTCAGAGGAGAGCATGCCGCAGGCACTGCGGAATTATATAGAGTTCCTGGAAAAAGAGCTCAGTGTTCCGATTACGCTGATTTCGACAGGGCCGGATCGCACACAGACCGTGTATCGCCAACCGTTTTTGGGTCAGGCGGTTGCGGGCTAGAAGCCGGCTAATGTGAGCCCGGAGGAAAAAATATATTGAAATATTTCACCCCCGGGCTTGCGTTTGATAACCAACTCATATACTTTTGCACTCCCATTTCGGTCGGAAATGGCGGAAACAAGCAGAAAGAGTGACTCGCAAGGAGAAACTCACGATTGACACACCTGAGCCTTTGGGTTTAGGGGGATAGTCGAAACGTTCTTTG
>CAZHIQ010000054.1:0-18164 GCA_964532595.1 uncultured Roseivirgaceae bacterium | reverse complement strand
AAACGCGCCGGCGTTCTTCAACTCAAGTTCCGGAATCTCGGCTCGTCACCGACTACTGTTCCTTTGCAGCTCGTAGCCAACAATGAATTTACGTATCGAGTGACGTTGGATAAGGAGCCCGTGTGGGACTTCGCGCAACCGCGCAGTAAAACTCCTGTTCGTAACGTCCCCGATGATAAAGGTATTCTCCGCGTTCAGGGCGATTACGCTGTTGCACTAGGTGTAAGCCTGGAGGGAGTGCGATGGGAAGAGCCCTCGCGGAGATTTCATGGTCAAATGCAGTTGCAGACCGGACAAGAATTAACGGTAGCGGTAGTGTTTGCTATCGGTCCGAAAGACGAAGCGGTCGCGCAACGCAATGAGGTTCTGGAAAGCGTGGAGGCGGAGATAGAAGAGGCGAAGAGTCACTACATCGCGGAGGTAAAGAACATCTATGACCGCCTCCCGCGCTTTTCGTCGGATAACAAATCGCTTGAGCAGATGTACAATCGCTCACTGAGCATCTTCATCACCAACAAGATGAATGTGCCCGACTTTATCCTGAATCCGTACTACGGGACCGGAGCCGTCAAGGGAGGTTGCACGGTGAATTACCTCTGGAACTTTGGTCAGGTGTTTCAGGTCCTGCACATGCTTGATCCAGAAGCGGGAAGGACGCACATTATCCAGTTTATTAAATCAGGCGGACTCGATGACGCTTATGCCTTCTATCCCCTGAATGGAAAGACGACGGGAACGTGGTACATGGTGAATCAAGAGAAGATCATTCGTCATGTTTACCATTATGTGAAGCTGACCGGCGACAGGGCATTCCTGGATGTTGAAGTGGAGGATGGCAAGACAGTTCTTGATGCGATGGTGGAGAGTGCCCTGTTGCTGGATGATATCAGCAAACCGGTGCGACTCGTTGACTATGGAGTTGACTATGGTGCCTCCAATAGCCACCTTGAACTGAGACGTGAGTTCCGTTACAACCACGTGATGCCGGATATGAACGGACGGCGGTACAACAACTACAAGCGTGTTTCGGAATTGTGCGCGTGGGCCGGCAAGCCCCAACCCGTGTTGATGAAGCGCGCGGCGGCGCTGAAGAAAGTACTCAAGGATCAGCTTTGGGATCCGTCGAAAAAGTGGTTTGCGTTTCAGGACAGCGAAGGGAACAGCGACATACGCTATACGGTACAGATGTATAAACTCTTTGACAGCGATGTTCTCGACAAGGAAATAGAAGACGGATTGCTCAGCCACCTTAACGAAGAGGAGTTTCTCTCCGAGTACGGACTGCACAGTATGTCGAAACTCGACATCGCCTACGACCAGGTGGATATCGATAACGGCGGCGGGGGAAACTGCACATCATTCACACCGTTGATCATCGGTTTTCTGTATCAGGATGGAAAGACCAGCGTAGCGGACGACATCTTCCGGCGTATTCTGTGGTGGGGTGAGCGCTTGCCTTACTTCTCCGATTCACAGTATGCTACGGAGATTGGGTACCGTCTTGATACGCCTCTGCAGTCGAATATATCGACCGGTGTGCCGGCACAAACCATTTTGTTTGCCATGTTCGGCATTGATGTGGCTTTCGATGGGACCATTACCATTAATCCCGTAGGGTCACAGCTGGCAAGTACATTCGAACTGAGCGGATTGAAGCTCCGCGGAAAGGATATCAACATCCGGGTTGAAGGAGGCGAGTATACGGTAAGCGTAGATAGCAAAACATACAAGAAGAAGCTGGGGACAGCGACGGTGATCAAGAAGTAATATGAAGATAGGCAACAACGGCGATGCGGCCGACCTGCAGAAGATTTTACCGGATTCAAGTGGCATCGCCTTGAGTGGAGCGGGGCCGACGATTACCAACATAAGAGTCGATATTATTGGAGATGGTTATGACATCGATCCAAATAAGGGGCTTGTTGAGCCGCTTGCCATTGTTCGCGTAGAGACCGACGCGGGAATTACCGGATACGCCGAGTCGTTCCGCGTTCCACCCGGCGTGGCACGGGCGGTGATGGAAGGGAGGGATTCGTTTTTCGGAAAGGCGCTCATCGGGACGCAGGTCTTGCATCCCGAACTGACCTGGCAACAGTTGTACGATAGTTTGATGCACCTCAATCGACGAGGTTGGGCCGTGATGTGTCTGGGTGCGATCGATATCGCCTTGTGGGATATCTACGGGAAAGTCATCAATCAGCCGGTGTTCAAACTACTGGGCGGAGCACAACGGTCGTACTACCAGACGCCGGAGTCGGAGTCGGAGATCGAGGTGGTGCCGTACTGCACGATCGTCTCGCCCGAATGGGACAATGATCGAATGGTTGAAGTGCAGGTGGAACAGTGTATTCGATTGAAGGATTTGAAGTACCGCGCCATGAAGCTCGAGCCGCTCATGTCGACGCCGGCGCGAATCATAGAGCTGGCCACCAAAGCACGCAAGGCCATCGGCCCCGAAGTGATGCTTGCAGTGGACATTGGCTATCGGTTCTCCGATGTTCCTTCCGCTTTACGCGTGTGCCAGGCGTTGGAAGAGCTCGATATCTATTTCCTCGAAACGCCTTTCCCGGTTGATTTCTATGAGCCGTATGAGAAGCTGGCCAGCCAGACGTCGATTCCGATCGCGATGGGTGAGCACGCGGTAACACGGGCGGAGTGCATTAACATGGTTCGCTACGGCGGTGTATCGGTGGTTCAGCCGTATATGAATACCGTTGGCGGTATTACGGAAGCAAAACGAGTGGTCGATGTTGTGAAGGATGCGGGAGGATTGGTTATTCCGGGCAATTGGTCGACGCAGATTCTTGGCGCCGCAAGCATCCATCTGGCGGCATATTCACCCGTAACACCGTATATTGAACACGTCCCCGCCGAAGCGTACGAGTCTCCTTTGCGGAAACGCCTCGAGAGCACGGGCTTCAGTGTTCGTGAAGGCGTGTTTAAACTACCGGAAACGCCGGGCATAGGCGTCCAGTTGACGGAGGACATAATCGAGGAATTCAAACTGGAGGAATGAGTAGTTCGTCAAAAATAAAAACGGCTACGGCCGAGTTGGTCTATCATACGCCGGTCATTTGCGGCGAATGTCCTGTCTGGGATGAAAGGCAGCGCAAATTGTATTGGGCTGATCTCACCGCCGGGACAATTTTTGTCTTTGATCCGGAAGAGGGCTCCAACACGCCGTTTGATGTCGGCAAGCCTATTGGCGCACTGGCCCTCCGCGAAGATGGGGGACTCGTGCTCGCCATGACGGACGGGTTTGTCTATTTCGATCCTGAGTCGGGAAAGGTTACGCCGATCATCAATCCCGAGTCGGATAAGGCTGATCATCAATTCGGCGATGGCAAGTGCGATGCTGTCGGGCGGTTCTGGGCCGGCACCTACCACAATGATATCAGTGAACCTCTGGGAAGTTTATACAGTCTGGAAGGAAACGAGGCGAAAAAACGCGTCGGCGGGTTGATCCTTTCCAACGGAATGGATTGGAGTCGTGATGACAAGACGTTCTATCACGTGGATACCATCGCCAGAACGGTAAGTGCTTACGATTTTGAAGTAAGCTCGGGGGAAATCGGAAATCGTCGAGAAATTCTTCGCTTCCCGGAAGGCAGGCAGCTACCCGATGGTCTGACGGTTGACGCTGCAGGCTTTCTGTGGATAGCGGTGTTCAATGGTGGCAAGGTGATTCGCATCGATCCAGAAACGGGAGAGGTGAACTTCGAAGTCGGCGTGAAGAATGCGAGCCAGGTGACTTCGTGCACCTTCGGCGGAGCAGGACTCGACGAACTCTACATTACCACCGCGAAAGAAGTTGGCGGTCCGTATGGAATTGCGGAAGAGGCGATCCCTCTTGAGGCGAATGCCGGCGGATTGTTTAGAGTGAAGGTTCCGTTCTCCGGAGTGGCGCCGAACAGATTTAAAGGTTGATCTTATGGATGAATTCGCAGGAAAGATCGTCATCGTCACCGGAGCGGCATCTGGGATTGGGCTCGCCGCGGCGCAGAAGTTTCTTGAGCGTGGAGCTACGGTGTTTGGATTCGATAAGAATGAAGAAGGCCTGAAGGCCGTGAAGGGTCTTGTTCCCTGCGTAGCCGATATGCGCGACCATGACCGCCTTAAAGCTATTGTTGATGATATTCTGAAGAGCCATAAGACAATTCATGTGTTGGTGAATTGTGCGGGCATGAGTTACTACACACGACATGTGGATAGTACGTTGGAGGAGTGGCGGACAACGCTGGCCATAAACCTGGAAGCGTATTATGTTATGGCTAAGCTTGTCGTGCCCGGCATGATCGCCAGTGGCGGAGGCCGTATCGTCAACGTGTCATCTACGCAATCAATCGCCAGTGAGCCGACTGTCGGAGCGTATAGCGCCAGTAAGGGAGGAGTCGGCGCATGGACGCGTACCCTAGCCGTTGATCTTTCCCAATACGGAATACTCGTGAATGCTGTCGCACCGGGATGTATCAAAACAGCGATGTCGTTTATCGATGGGGTGGATGAGACGGAGACCGACGACTTCAAAGAATGGTATGTAAAGAGGCGTAAGATCCCCCTGGCACGGCCGGGTCGTCCCGAAGAAGTCGCAAACGCCATTCTCTTTCTCAGTGGGGATTCTTGTACCTACATCACCGGCCACACATTGGTGGTAGATGGTGGGTTAACCATCGCCATGTAATCCGAAGAACGAAACCAACTGCTATGTTCTCCGGAAACAATCGCGTCCTGTTCGTTGTCAACCTGATGTTCTTTCAGGTGGGTTTGCTCATGTCGGTGATGAGTGTCATTATCCCCGAAGTGATCAACACCTTTGAGGTTAGCTATGGCATGGCGTCGGTGCTTCCTTTTTCGTTTTACATAGCGCTTGCCTCATTCTCTGTTCCCGCGGGTATCGCAGGAGCTCACTTCTCCGCGAAGCGAATACTCCTGGTGACCTTTGCTTTTGCCCTTTGCGGCGTGCTTACGTTTGTGGCGTTTCTAAGCTTTTGGAGCTCGGCTCTTTCCGTCTTTATCATGGGCAGTGCTGTAGCAGTGATTCAGGTTACTGCCGCACCTCTTGTGCGTCGGGCATGTGGTCCGGAGCGATTTGCCTTTCATTCTACCCTGAATCAGTTGATGTATGGACTCGGTGCGTTCTTGAGTCCGGTGATTTACTCGGCCTTGATCGACTTTGCGAAGTCTGCCGAAGGAAGTGAAGGGTTGCTGCGAAGAACCATGGCGGCCGTGGTGCCCGGTGGATTTGAGTGGGTGTCGGCTTACTGGCTTTTTGCAGTAATCATTGCGGTATTCATCGGTCTGCTCAGTTGGGTGAAGTTTCCGGAGCATCGCGTCTCGAAGGATACAATCACACAAGGGGAAAGCTATTTCGGGTTGCTTCGTCGCCGGCACGTAATCATATTCTTTCTGGCGTTGCTGGCTTATGCAAGTTGTGAACAGGGCATCGCCGCATGGCTGACGAAATTCTTCGAAGACCATCACGGTGTCGATCCGCAGCGGGAGGGAGCGATGATTCTATCGTATTACTGGCTCTTGCTTACGGCGGGATGTAGCGTGGGACTTGTGTTGCTGAAGTTCTTTCCGAGCCGGCTTGTGTTGATGATGCTGACGGTTTTGGCGATTGTCTTCTTCTTGATTGGATTGCTAAGTTCTGCCCGCGTCGCGATGTGGGCTTTCCCCCTCGTTGCGGCTTGTGAATCGGTGATGTGGCCCGTGATCTTGTCACTGGCGCTGAACTCCGTGAAGCAGGATCATGAAAAACTTTCCGGGTTGATGTACACCGCCTCGCTGGGCGGAGCTATTGGTCCGGTGGTGGTAGGATTTTTCGGTGACCAGTTCGGACTGCAATGGTCATTGGGTCTGCTCCTGGTACCGTTTCTTTTTGTTCTCATCGTTTCTATTTGGGCGAGAGGAGTTACCGAGACGAAGGATCAGGAGGCAGTTGCCGTGTAATGAAATTGATAACAGATCATTAATAAGGAGATATGAAAATTGTTGATGTTGAGTGCAGGATTCTTAAAACGCCTTCGCTTAAAGAGTCGGCCACTTCCTCGTCGCAAGACGGACTTGTTGTAATTGTCCATACGGATGAAGGCATTAGCGGAATCGGAGAAACCGATACCGGTCCCTGGTTGGCGAAGGCGGCCATCGAGGCCCCGGGAAGTCACACCATGGCGATGGGGATGAAGAGTCTGTTGATCGGCATGGATCCCTTCGATACATCAGCGATATGGGAGAAGCTCTACACCTATACCTGCATGAGTGGCCGGCGCGGTGGAGTGATATGTGCGATGGGAGCCATCGACATGGCGCTGTGGGACATCAAGGGACGCGCTTTGGGTATGCCCGTGTACAAGCTGCTCGGTGGTGCACATAAGGAGGCCGTTGTGCCGTACGCCTCGCTACAGCCCGATGGAAAGAATGTCAAAGAGTATGGCGATTCATTGATCGCGTGGCTGAAGCGCGCGCGTGAACATGGATTCACCGCCGCCAAACTGGAGTGCACGCTGGGTGGCCCCTACAACCATTCCGGTCTCCAGGGAAGCGATGAAGAAATGACCGACATTTTGCGTTCGTGCCGTCGCGCGGTAGGTCCAGAAATGAAACTGATGGTTGATGTTCAGTATCTCTGGTATGATGCCAAGACGGCGTTGCGCACCATCAGGCACTGGGAGGACCTCGATCTTTATTTCCTTGAGACCCCGCTGCAGATCGACAATCTGGAGGGCTATGCGATCCTTTCGCGGGAAGCACCGATGAAGATCGCCGCGGGGGAATGGCAGAATACTCGCTTTGAATTCCTCGACTTGCTTGACAAAGGATTGGTCGATGTTGCTCAACCCGATGTGGGCCGAGTAGGAGGACTTACCGAAGCCATGCGCGTATGTCACATGGCGCAAGACCGTGGCCGGTTAATCGTTCCGCATTGCTGGAAGACGGGCATTGGAATTGCAGCTTCGGCGCATCTGGCGTTCGCCATTCCGCACTGTCCCCTTATCGAGTTCCTTCCGCCTGACATGTGTGATTCGGCGTTGCGCCTGGAATTGGTGAACGAGCCGTTCAAGATGGAGAACGGGCTGATACTTCCGCCCGACAAACCCGGCCTGGGGGTGGAATTGAACATGGATGCCGTGGCGAAGTACGAAGTTGCCTGACGTTTTAACGGACGACGCTGGATTTTTCGCTGTAGGCTTTCGTATGTCGGCCGATTTTTCCGAGATTGAGGCGTTAAAGAAAAGACAGCTATGATCCTCGATCCCTATCTCAATTTCGACGGCAATGCCGAAGAAGCGATGCGCTTCTATCATTCCATATTAGGTGGTGAGTTCTTCATTCAGAAGATGGGTGAAGTTCCCGGTATGGAGAATCTTCCCGAAGCCGAGAAGAATCGCGTGATGCACGCCTCCGTTCGCCTGGGCAAACAAAACCTGATGGCATCGGATATCCTGCCCAGCCAGGGGCATGTGTTGAATCAGGGAAACAACAACTACATTTCTCTCACCGTAGATACGAAAGAAGAAGCCGACCGACTCTTCGCCGGACTTTCCGAAGGGGGTAAAGTCGAGATGCCGCTGGAAGATATGTTCTGGGGCGACTACTTCGGATCATTCGCCGACAAGTTCGGTACACGCTGGATGATCAGCGTTCCGGGTAAGAAATAAGACCAGCATCCAAACCCTCCTTCTATGAAGATTCTCAAGAGAGTCCTTCTTGTGCTATTAATTATAATAGCCATACCGTTTATTATTGCGCTGTTTGTTTCCAACGACTTTCAGGCGCGGAGTACCATTTTGATTGACAAGCCGCGCGAAGAAGTTTTCGAATACGTCAGGCAGGTCTCCAATCAAGAGGATTTCGGCGTATGGTTCAAAATGGATCCCGATATCAAGCTCATTTCCGAGGGGACAGACGGGACCGAAGGATTTGTTTTGCGCTGGGAGAGTGACGTTGTGGGCAATGGTTCACAGACCATTACCCGGATTGTCGGACAAGATTCTATTATCTCCAAGCTCGACTTTGGTTTCGGTGATCCTCCGACGGGATACTTTGCCTTAAGGCCTATGGGTGACAGTCAGACCGAAGTGACGTGGGGCATTAAAGGCCGGACTCCTTATCCCTGGAACTTCATGAGTTTGTTCGTAGACATGAACAAAGACTTTGAAGTAGGGGTGTCGAATTTGAAGAAGGAGATGGAGGGGGAGTAGTATTCCCCGTTTAGTTTTTCGCTTTCCTTTTTACCGCATTAAACCTTTCCTCGAGCAAGGCGACCTTTTCGCGTTCGCATTGCAGGAGTCGTTCGTAGACCGAGATGAGTTTGGCGAGGGAAGTCACCGGTTCGTGCGATCCGTTCTTCAGAGTATCCGTTAGGATTTTGTCGCTAAAGTGGACGATGGCGTCGGGTGTTACGCCAAGGGCATCCGCGACGCGGCGGAGTCGGGGTGGGTCGATCCATTCACATTGTTCAAGTTTAGAGACTGCTTGTTGCGACACGCCCATGGCGACGGCGAGAGCTTCTTGTTTCATTCCCATCAGTTCGCGTACGCGGCTGACTTTTCTTCCGAGGTGATTGGTTGACAAGGTGTTCATAGAGGGGTGTTTTTTTGTTGCGAAAAGATGTGAGTGCGCGGAGAGCGCAGGACAACAGCTCGAAGAGTGCGATCACGAGCGAGAGTTGCCCGTGTACGGGGATATCGTTTCGTACGCCGACAAGGCGCCGGCGTCGTCGGTTTGCGTGAGCGTACATCATAAAAGAGGATCGGGAGCGCAAGAAAAAGCGTAGGCGAATTCTAGGGTATTCCGGTGCGGGATAATTTATGCCGCACTCCCGAGCTTCGGCCGGAACGCAGGAAATTTGTAACTTCAGACAAAGACCCTCAATCATGCAGTTACACAATCGACGCGAGTTAAGGCCTCGCAGAAAGTCGCTGCGTAATTCAGCGACGTCAGCGGAAGCTGTGTTGTGGACCTATCTGAAAAACCGGCAACTGGATGGTCGGAAGTTCAGGCGTCAGCACAGCATAGGTCCGTATATTGCCGACTTCTATTGTCCTTCCGAGCGTCTAATTATTGAGCTTGATGGTGCGTATCACTTCACTTCTGCCGGGAGAGAACGAGATCGGAAGAGGGATCAGTATCTCCAGAATAAGGGAATCAAAGTACTGCGATTTGAAAACAGGGTAGTATTTGAGCATCCTATGATGTTGTTGGAGGAGGTGAGGAGGCAGTTTGGCCTTCCGCCTTCCTCCGACAAGGAAGATTAGTGCTAGCAAATTTCTCCAGGGAGGAGTCCGCATGAGCGGGTCCGTTTGCGGGGCGGAGGGTGGTGGCACGAGCGTATCGGAATGTGAGGGACAGATGTGTGCTCGGTTTTTGTTTGTGAAGGCACGCAGCAGAGCGGCGTGGTGTTTTTAAGTTACTCGGGACCACCCCCCGACCTTCGCAATGTCCCGCGTGCCCGCCCGCGGCTCGGTCGGACCCCTCCTCGGGGAGGAGGGGAATCTTTTGGATTTGCTGCGCGTGTGCGGTTTTGAGTTTGTACGGATCTTCGGGGCAACAGGTAAGAAGAGAATTGGGAAGAGGCCCTCGCATTCAGACCTTCCAACTAAACCCAAGATCCCCCCAAACGTATAATACTACTGTGTTCCTTTGGCAAAATGAATTGAGAGAATGGTTCAACTACAGATGATTGATAAGGTCAAGTCGGTCGCCCTTAACGACAAGAACGTTTCGGCTGTGCTAATGTATGGGTCGTTTACTAAGGATGAAGGCGACGAGTATTCGGATATTGAATTTTATGTTTTTTTGAATGATAAGGAACATTTTTCTTCGGAAAGCTGGGTGAACCAAATTAATCCGGTTGCGGTGTTTTTTACGAATGAGTACGGAAGTGAGGTGGCTATTTTTGAAAATCTAGTGAGAGGCGAATTTCACTTTCTGGGGAAAAGTGAGATGAGGATCATTAGGTCTTGGGAAGGTTTAGTTGAATTCAGTGAGTTCGATAAGATGGTTTTGGTCGATAAGGAGGGCTTACTGGCCGATACCCTTGAACAAATTGAAATGAGAAGACCCGATCGGGCGACACCTGGGAACATTTTGTGGCTGAGCCAATCACTTCTCAACGTTTTGCTTACGACGAGTAACCTTATCAAAAGAGGGGAGTATGCGCATGCTTATCAAAGTCTGACGAGCGTTCACAAACACCTACTTTGGATGATCCGGGTCGAGACATCGCGAACGCAACATTGGGAAAGTCCAAGCAAGAGCCTTGAAAAGGATATAGACCCGAGCTGGTATTCAGCATTTCAGCAGACGACAGCAGAACTCAACCCTTCGGCAATCGAAAAGGCTTTTAAGAAGTCTCTGGAAGTATCCGGCAGGTTGTTCGCAAGTCTGGGGGTCGAGACACGCTTGAGGGAGCTTTTGCGCGCCTTGGACTAAAGAAGTTCATATATTCCACCAGATAAAGCATCGGGCTTTCGACGAATTCGATGCCGATCTGCGCCATGGCTAGTCCGGCCGTTTTCACGGAAACTTGCCTTTCGACTTGGATTTAAACCTGAATTTGACCTGCCTTTAAACTTGGATTCAAACCTGCCTTTCAACCTGGATTCAGACCTGCCTTTAAACCTGTATTTGACCTGCCTTTAAACCTCTAAACCTGCCTCTTAACTTGCCCTGCCGGGTTCTGCGTAGTCTATGAATTCTGCACCTAGTAGCCTAAATTTATATCATGATTAAGAATCAAGAACAGGAAATGGCGATCGAGTCCGATGAGCGGATCATTTTAGTTCTAGCGGGGGCAGGGAGTGGTAAGACAAAAACGCTGATTGACAAGATCAGATTCTTCATCAACAAGAAGAAGATCAATCCAAAAAATATTCTGGCGATTACTTTCACCAAGGATGCTATCGGTGAAATACAAGACCGGCTGATCGAACACTCGGATCGTACGAATCAGTATCGGGACGATCTGGCGAGATACGGTAAGGATGAAACCCGGAGGAGATACATTGAGCGAAACAATGTTCTGAAGAGTCTTACCGTCCGAACTTTCCATAGCCTGTGTTACAGCATACTCCGGGAGAACGGAGCAGGATTCTTCGACAACCGTTTCCGCATCTTGCCGGAGCGACACGAAACTGGCGGCATCGATGAAAACTCCTTTAGTAAGGAGACTATTTCTTCCCTGCTGCGAAAGAGCATCATTGCCGCTTGTGAACATGAGGCAGGATTCGCTTTGAAGCTTGAACGATATCTGATAGAGAATAATCTACAGAAGAAGCGCGTTGTCTCGGCTCATTCGCGCGAAGTGAATCAGCCTTATCTGTGTCTTAACGGTACCGCTGTAAGATCGAAGTCGGAGCAAAAAATATGTGACTGGTTTCACATGAGGGGCTATGAAATACAGTATGAGCCTCTTGAACAAACAAGCTTGTTTCGGTTTAGCCCCGACTTCAAACTAAACGCCAAGGACTTTTACATCGAGCATAAGAGCAATCTGTCGGCAGATCTTCATGACAAACTTAAGGCCTTGCGTAGTGCAGGAAAGCCTGTTTTTGTCACTTACGAAGAATGGATGACCGATTCAAGGAAGATCGAGGATGAGTTAATGAAAATCCTCCACCAAGCGTATGGAGGAAACTATTCCCTTGATTACGTAAAGGTCTTTGACAACCGATTTAGAGCGTTGCAAGATGAACTCGGGCGGTTTATTAAGGAGATTAAGCAGGCTTATGACCTGGCGAAGTCACAAAATCTGAGCATTGGGTACGTCGATGCGTTGAAATCACAACTTTTCAGCCACGCACGCATCAAGGGTTTTTACGAGCTTTTTCCAGTGATTTGGCGGTATTATGAAGAGATTAAGCGTCGACATTCGGTAGTAGATTTCAATGATCTCATTACGCTGGCAATAGAGTTGCTTGACCGAGATCCGAATATCCGAAGTTATTATCAAGACCGGTTTAGATGCATATTGGTGGACGAATTTCAGGATGTTAACCCGGCGCAAGTAGCATTGTTAAAACTGCTTTATACGGACGCTACCTCGTTGTTTTGTGTGGGTGATGACTGGCAAAGTATCTATGGATTCCGGGGCTCGGATGTTCGGTATATTATCGACTTCAATAAGCACTTTCCGGGAGCACAGACTGTCAAGCTACGTTACAACTTTCGCAGTACCGAAAACATCGTTAAAGTGGGCGAGGGAATTATCAAGTATAATAAGCACCGTGTTGATAAGGAAGTGCAGGCGCTAAAGAAGGCGGAGCAGAAAGTAGTCTTGTTCAAATCTAATTCCAACTTCGATACCATTGGCTTTATTAACGAGCAGTTGGCGTTCCATTTTGACAACGGAATAAGGCCTAACGATGTTCTCATCCTCGGTCGGCGGCGGGATCACTTTACGCCAATCCAGCAAGGGGTGAAGCAATGGAGAGTGCCCTTTTCGACGATTCACGGTGCCAAGGGGCGTGAGGCGAAAGTCGTGTTTGTAACCGGCCTCAGGCATGGCTCTGGCGGGTTCCCTGATACGTGGCTCGAGGATTCGATTTTCCAGGTGTTGAAGAAGACAGACAAGAACATCTTGTTAGAAGAGGAGCGTCGCCTATTTTACGTCGCTATTACGCGTGCAAAGGATTACCTCTATCTGCTCACTGACAACGGTCTTGAGTCACAATTTATTGAGGAGCTTCCCGAGGCCTTTATTGATCAGGTCGTGGCTGAATTTTAGGCGACGCCCGTTCGAACTCCAGCACCCTGACCCCGGGGTCACCTTGCAGGAATTCCGGCGACTTGTCTTTACAGGCCGGATTTCAATCTGCCTTTACTTGGATCTAGACTTGCCTTAAATCTGAATTTCAACCGCACAATTCAAGATGTTCGAGAATTCCGCTCATCATTGTAGGCGTGCGAGCTAACGACCTTAACAGCTATATTTGTGATCGGCCACCGTCCATCGTCACGGAAGAAAAATCAGAGGATTTGCGAACTGCAGTACCAATGACTACAACGATTTGGCTTTATCGGATGACACATATCAAGAACTTGCCTCATATTCTTGAGTACGGCATTACCCACCGAAATTCTCGAAAGCGAAATCGTGAATACGTGTCGATAGGCGACGAGAGTTTAATATCGGTTCGCAATTCTACCTTAACGCCCACGGGTCGATCTCTTGGTGACTACACGCCCTTCTATTTTGGTCCCAGGATGCCAATGCTGTTCGTAATACAAAGGGGCTTAAATGGAGTTGAGACAGTGCCGCCGTCTGACATTATTTACTGTGTCACGTCTCTGGACTATGTGAGAGATGCCGGTTTCGACTTCATTTTCAGCAATGGACATGCCGTCAGCGACCTTACCAATTTTTTCGGTCCGGAAAAGGTTGGCGAAATTCGCAGTCTCTTGGATTGGGATGCAATCAAGGCGAAATACTGGAAAAATGAGAAGGACCTGGATCTGAAGAGGAGGAAGGAAGCGGAGTTTCTCTTATGGGGCGACTTGCCGGCAACCGGCATTGAAGGACTAATAGCCTACGACGAGACGGCCCGGGAACAAATATTTCAAATGAAATCTTATAATGGACAGAGGGTAAGAGTCCGTCCTGATTACTATTTTTGACTTAACTATGATACAATATCTGACAGGGAACATTCTGGAAAGTGACGCTGAAGCGCTTGTAAACACGGTCAATACCGTTGGCGTCATGGGGAAGGGTGTCGCCTTGCAGTTCCGCAACCAGTTTCCATACAATCGAAAGGTCTATGAGCAGGCCTGCAAAGATGGCTCTTTAGATGTCGGACGGCTATTAGTTGTCCGCGATTCCTCCCTGGTAACTGGTGAAAAGATTATTGTCAACTTTCCAACTAAGCGAGACTGGCGGAGGCCCTCCGAGTATTCTTACATTGAGGAGGGGTTGAAAGATCTCGTTAGAATTATTCAGGAGCAGAATATCAAGTCGATAGCCCTTCCCCCACTCGGGAGCGGGAATGGAGGTTTAGATTGGCTTAAGGTAAAGGTTCTTCTCGAGCGGTACTTGACCAACTTAGCGGCCGAGGTATTTGTTTACGAGCCAAACGTGAAGATACAAGAGGCCATGATGAAGGAACGGGTTCGGCTAACTCCCGCTCGTGCTATGCTGCTTTCGGTTTTGTATGATCTCGTGCGAAGCGGAGAATTTGTTTCTGAATTCGCGTCCGAAAAAATCGCTTACTTTCTCCAAAGGTTTGGGGCCCAAGACGAATTTAAGTTGGAGTTTCAACAGCATTTTTATGGGCCGTATTCCGGAAAAGTAAAGCATGTGTTGTACTATTTAAACGGCAGCTACATTTCGGGATATAGCGCCAAAGACAAACGACCCTTCGAAGAACTTGGTATTGTTTCAGACGGTGCGCAAGCCGTGGAGAATTTCCTGGAGGGACACAGCAGATTCCGAGACGTCACAGAGAAAACCAAAGCGTTTCTGAAGGGATTCTACTCGTCTTTTGGCCTTGAACTATTATCGACTGTCGATTTCATCATCCTGAGTACCGGTGATGCATCTATGGAATCAGTGAAAAGTCAGCTGGCGTTGTGGAGTGATCGGAAAAGGACACTATTTCATGACGATCGGTTCATCAGATTGGCGGTAGAACGTATTACTCAGCATCTCCCGACTTATCAATCGGTGTAGACCCTCAGGTCGCGGATTAGACTTGCCTTTGAATGTGGATTTTAGACTTGCCTTTCAACTGGGTCAAGGACCCCGCAAACCCATCCTCACCTGCCTTTCAGCCTGCATTTTACACCTGCCTTTTACCTGTCTTTTAACTTGGATTTAGACTTGCCTTTCGACCTGGAACTAGACTTGTCTTTTTAACTTGTCTTTAGACCTGTATTTTAGAGCCTCTTCGAGCTGGCCGGTTTCACCTTTACAAAGTGCCAGGAGAAAATACGTGTCGGCAGAGACATGGCCTCTTGCCACTGGTAACGTGTTTAGGGTGGTGACACATCCTTCGAAATCCTTGTCCGACCAAAGCTCATAAGCACGGTTCCACACCTCTTGCTCGTCAACCTGTGAGAAACCGCAGGATATAAGGAGAATGAAAAGAAGTGCAGTGAGTTTGATAATCCGTATCATATCTAGCGTCATTAAGGTTAGGTAAGCCTAACGGGCCGAAAATCTTGGCGTTGTAGCGCTACAATATTAGTAGGGGGTAGAGACAGTTTGTGTCAGAGAGGTTGAACTCTTCGATGCCGCATACTTGAAGATTTTCGAGAAGCCCTCTCACAGCATCAGCTTGCGCTAGACTTGCTCTTCAACTTGCCTTTACCTCAGATGTAGACCGGATTCGACCTGCCCTTAAACCTGTATTTTACCTGTCTTTGGACCCGAATTTCAACCTGTTTTTGGACTCGCATTTAGATCTGCCCTTAAACCTGGATTTAGACTTGCCTTTCGACTTGGATTTTAACCTGAATTTTGACCTGCGTTTAAACTTGGATTCAAACTTGCCTTTCGACCCGGGTTCAGACCCGCCTCAAACCTGAATTTCAACCTGCCTTTGTACTTGGATTTTAACTTGGATTCAAACTTGGATTTAAACTTGCCTTTCAACCTGGATTCATACCTGCCTCCTCCTTCAGTGAATCTGTTTGTAACGTGTCGGTCCATTTCGACGTAATTCCCACGCCAGCGAAGCAAGAACCCAGAAACCAGCGCCCAGAAACCAGAAACGCGGGGGCGGCATGTGCGCGGGCATTTGTTATATTTGTCCTATGGAACCCACCTCATCCTCTAACAAGATCCACCATGGCCGCAACGTCAAGCGCTTCCGCGAGATGTTGGGCATCAAGCAGGAGGCCCTGGCCGCACAGCTTGGCGACGACTGGTCGCAAAAGAAGATCTCACTTCTCGAGGCGAAGGAAACGATCGAGCCAGCATTGCTGGATGAGCTCGCACAAGCGTTGAAAGTGCCGGCGGAGGCGATAAAGAACTTTAGTGAGGAGGCGGCGTTTAACATCATTTCTAACACGTACCACGACAACTCCGCATCAGTTCACTATACATTCAATCCGATCGATAAGATCGTCGAGTTGTACGATGAATTGCTGAAGAGCGAACGAGAGAAGGTGGCGATGTTGGAGAGGATGTTGAAGGAGAGAAAGGGTTGAAGCAGCTAGCCCATTAAGCCCCCGGGATCAACAGCCCGGAAATACGAGACAGAGCGCGGTCTGCGGTCGGGCAATTTCGCAGCATGCGATAAACTATGACAAAAAACGATCTAATAACCGACCTCATCTGGATCCTCGGAATTGCGATATTGTCTTGGATGGTCATTGGACTGTGGGTGGGTTTCGATGACTGGCGGGGAAAACCACTCGAGATTCAGTTTTATGATACGTATATCGTACTAAGCATGGGACAGATCTTCCTGTTGCTGTTCCTCAACCTAGCGTTTTGGATTTTTCTAGTAAGGCAGTCAGCGAACAAATTCAAGCGACTTTCGACTAACATCGTTGTTCTCCTCGTGGCCGGAGTGCTAATTTTCCTGACTTCTTTAACAAGCAAGTTTGTGGGGTCGTTCGATCAAGGATGGACTATATATCCTCCGCTGAGCGCTTCGCCTACTGCGCGGCACAACATGACTTCCGGGATCAACGCATTTCTTCAAGGGTACGAGGCTTTCCAGCTAATCGTGCTGGCATTTGTGGGGATACAGGTGGGAAGGGGTATAGAGAGGCGAAGACATTTGCCGCGGTCGTGAGCGCCGCGTATTAAAACCGAGGACAATCAATATGAGAATTATCCTGAATTTGCTTATCCTGGCAGCGCAAGTGGTCGTGACCTTTATCGCATTGATCGCTATCTATATGATCCTGATTCTACTCGAATATCGCGGAGGCTTTGACGCTCTGGTAGGGACAGTGTTTTTTCAGCCATTTATTGGAGCGTTAATGTCCATGATTACCATTGCCGTTTGTTTATTGCTTGGACTTCCTATCAGATTTATAGATAAGGTCAGTACGCGGTGGACAAAAAGGATTTGGCTACCCATACTCGGGATAATTATTGGACCTTCCCTTTTGATTCTCTCATTCCTGTTGAAGCATACAACACTTGTGGACCAAAACATTCAGATACAAACTCCCAATCCCGGTCTTGCAGCCGCAGGCTGGTTCATCCTCGCCTTCGCGCTGTTGCACCTGTTCCCTCCACACCGATTCATGGTATGGAGCGAAGAGATGCTGCGAAAGTTGTCCGGGAGAGGGGCTTCCTCGCAACAAAATAGGGGGACTGTTTGATGTTGCGTTTTCAGTTAAGAGGTACACGGGATTTCGTCCAGCGCTAGCACTTCAGCTTCCTATCTCAGTGATCGATGGTTACTTTCGGCACTAGGATGACAATTCCCATGGCCATGCCCGCGCTTACTTTAACGAAAATGCTTCCGGTGGATCATGACCGTTACTCCCAGCCGAACAAACTCTAGTCCTACCACTGCCCAGAGGATAAGTTTATACGAAGCGAGGCTAAGGTCGAACAGCGGAGACGCGACATTTAACACAAACCCGAAGGAGAGAACCAGAAACAGTAGTCTCCCTGGAAATTGGACATATGTGAGCCATAACCCTATCCTGTTTTGCGAGAGCAGAAAATAGGCGGACAATAGCAGCGAGAGGTAAAGCAGGAGATTGGTAGAATTTACCACTCCTACCAGCGCTCCATGTTGGTTCGTTGAGTTGGCCGACTATCCAAATCGCATGCTGATGTGATACCCCTAGTGTTGCCAGGTCAAGCGTCCCGAAAAGAATCAACATCTTTTTCATCTACGAAGTAGATTATTCACCAGGAAGAATGCTGGATGTCCTGGACCGTCATCTTTTTGCGCCTTTCAATTTACGCGTTTTCCTTGGACGACTTGGTGGCTGTTGCTACGCCCCTTGACCCCCATTGCACTTCTTAATTCGGCAGCACAGCTCAAACTTGCCTTTCTACTTGTATTTAGACTTGCCTTTCAACTAAGTCGAAGACCCCTCAAACCCATCCCGACCTGTCATTCAACCTGGCTTTAGACCTGTATTTAGACCTGCCTTTACACCTGCATTCAAAGATCTTCACTATTTTGCCTCCATGGCTGCGGACTGGACACGAGAAGAAGTCGAACTTATCGTTGCCGAGTACTTCA
>CAZHIQ010000053.1:0-18367 GCA_964532595.1 uncultured Roseivirgaceae bacterium | reverse complement strand
GCACCGCCGGCTATGCCGGTGCAAAGTATTCCGGAAAAGGTTCCGTGATGACGGGGTACCGAATTCAGTCCGAGGGACACGATGATCGACCACATCACCGAAATAAAGAAGCCGATGAGCGGAAAACAAATCAACGTCATGCGAGTAGATCCGAACAGCGCCAGGAAGAGAGAAATCATAGTGAGAATACCCGCGCCCATAAGTACTTTTCGGCTGTCAGCCAGCTTGAGAACGAGCAAGCCGAGGAGACAACCGACAGTCATCAGTCCCCAAAACCAGGAAAGAACCTCAGCGCCCGAGGTTGCCGGGTCAACGCCGTGATACGTCTGAAGAAACTTCGAGGCCCAATTTGCCACACCCTGTTCAGTACCTACATAACAAAAGATGCCCAGGAAAAACAGCCAAACGTGACGATTAGCCAGGAGGGAACGCAGCCCGCTTCCTGTATCCATCTTCTCGTCCTCCTTCAATTCAACTTTAGGGAATCGCACCAGCGCAATAACAATCACCATAACGAGGGCAGTCAGGGCGAAAACCCAATAAAGAGCTATCCATCGGATGTTCTCGGGCACAAGACCGTTCAGGACGACAATGATTGCATCGTCGTTGGTGGTATGAATGTTCCCCACAAAATAACTGTACAGCATCGGCGAAAGGAATGACGCGGACCCAAAAAACAATTGCGCCAGCACGGAATTGAAAGCGAAGTGTGCTTCACCTCCCGCCTGACGAAGGAGGGGGTTAATGACAACCTGGAGCATTGCCATTCCGATACCGATGGTAAAGAGCGATATCAGAGCGACTTCAAACGTCGGGAACAAGGCGAACAACAACGCTGCCACGCTTGCCAGGAAGAAGCCTGCGATGGTAACGCGCTTTTCTGCAAAACGCTCCACCAGCAACCCTGCCGGAATCGACATCACTCCGTACGCCACAAAAAACGAGAACGGAAGAAATCCCGCCAAGCCCAGGCTAAGGTTGAAACTGTCAATGATGTCGGGAATGATAGGCCCGAGGATGTTGGTCAGAAATGAAATGACGAAGAAGATCAGAAAGATCAGTACGACGATAAAGGTACTTCTGTTCATGTCGCGTCTTTAACTGGTGAGGTTCAGGTCAGAATGCTGACAAATAAATTTGTTAATGATACGTGTTTTTTATTTCACCTCCGCGCGCATTTAACGGCTACAATGCCTCAAATCGCGCAAACTCTGTCAGCGACGATTGGATTTAAAATCGCGGGGCGAGGTCCCCATCACTTGCTTAAATACCTTCGAAAAGTGGTACTGATCGAAAAATCCCAATGCATAAGCCACGGATTTTATCGTTTGATCCTTCTCCTGAAGCATCTGGCAAGCCCGTTGCACCTTCATCGTTGTGTAGAGGTTGAGTGGTGTCTGCATTGTCTTTTTCTTAAACAACGCGCAGTAATGCGAAACAGACAACCCTGCGACACGCGCGAGGTCCTTCAGGGTAACATTTTCCTGGATATTCTCCCGCATATACTCGATACTTTGAATCACTCCATCCTTCGTCGCGTGCTTCTTTGACGACAAAACCGAGAGTCTGAACGAACAAAGAAAACTGTAGAACCGGCTATTCGCGTAGACGAGGTTCTCCATATTCTCGAGCAACTCCAGGTGGTGCAGGATGTCGTTAAACTGCGCGATCCGCCCGACCAGAGCTTTGGCTTTTCGCGGCGCATAGGTGTTCTTTCCCATCAGGTGAGCGACGATGGCAGGGGCCTGCGATCCTGCAAAATAGGCCCAGTAAATACTCCAGGGACTTTCCGTCGAGGCTGACAATCGCACAGGCAGGCCGTGAGGCAATACAAAAAAATCATTCTCCTCAACATAGTAAGTGTTGCCTTTGATGCTGTACTTCCCCGCCCCCTTGGCTACGTATACAATAAGATACTGCTTATCGACGGTCTGCTTCTTAAAGGGTGTAAAATCGCTATCAGCCTCGTAGCCGATTTCCGAAAGGTATAGCGCCTTGCACAGCGGATGTGATCGCATCCGTCGCTGTACACTTTGTGGAATAATACAATAACGCCGAACGGAAATTTTTCTGGAATCCTCCATTGTTGCGCTTTAATGAATCGTCACAACCTTCCGAAAAGATAGTAAAGAAGAACGAAAAATGCATCAGAATTTTATACATCTTTTCAATAATGCCCTACATTGATACAGCGAACGGGTATGACGAATTTGTATTTGACAAAGTCCATGTTAATACGCTCTATTATGTCACGATACAATGTGCATATTCTTCCTGCTGTCTTTACGCCGATGCATGACGACGGCTCAATTAATTTCGACAGCATTCGTGCGCTGTATCAACACAATGTATCGTCGGGATATAAAGGTGTGTTTCTAAACGGGACTACCGGGGAATGTATGTCCCTGACAAGGGAGGAGCGGCAGCGAATTCTCGAAACTTGGGTGGAGGCTCGAAAAAAAGAAAACAACGAGGCCTTCAAAATCTTTGCTCACATCGGCTCGACCAACCTCCAGGAAGCAGCAGAAATGGCGGAGCACGCTCAGAGCCTGGGTGTGGAAGGCATCGCGATGGTCCCGACATTCTACTTCCGTCCGACGACCTTACCCGATCTCATAGAGCAATGCCGTTTCGTCGCCGCAGCGGCCCCCAACACGCCCTTCTACTTTTATAATATCCCCGGTCTCACAGGCGTCAATTTTCCGTTGACTCAATACCTGAAGGCTGCCGTAAAGGCGATTCCCACATTCGCGGGATTGAAGAACAGTTTTAACAATCTCGTCGACTACCAGCAATGCCTTCACCTGGGTGACGAAAAGCACGCGATGTACTGGGGTACGGACGAAGTGTTCATGATGGTATACGCCGCAGGTACCCGTCACTACGTGGGTAGTACTTACAACTACATGGGCGCCGCGTACTTTCAAATGCTTGACGCTTATCACGCAGGTGATCACGACACTCTTTCGAAAGTAATGACCGAGGCAACACGCGTCTATGAAATACTCAACGATTACAATTCACTCGTCGCAGGAAAAGCGATCATGCGGCACATCGGTCTGGATTGCGGACCAGTACGCAGACCGTTGCAAAGTCTCCCGAATAAATCCGAAAATGAAATGATCGAACGTCTCCGGAAAACCGAGTTCTTCAACTGGGCCGGAATGCAAAAGGACCGGTCGCGCACTGAAGCGACCCTGTAAAAACAGTAAAAGAATATTCTACATGGCTCATCCGTGATAAACATGGATAGTAAAAGCCACGCGAAAAATAAGTTCGTTCACTTACCAACTAGTATATGTACAAAGTCATCCTACTGAGTGACTTCGCCGAGGAATACGGCAAAAACCTGCTAAAGGGTATTGCGAAGTACTCAAGAGATCACGGTCCATGGACCTTTTGTCGTATGCCAGCTTATTACCGGGATACCATCGGAATTGACGGAATCATCGACTGGGCCCGGGAATGGAAAGCCGATGGAATCATCGGTCAATTCTACAACAACCAGGAAACTGAAAAAATCCGTCGCGCGAAACTTCCCGTTATTGCGCAAGACTTCAAGGAACGTCTCAAGGGCGTCCCCAATATCACCGGGGCCTACCATGAAACAGGGCGCATGGCCGCCGAATACTTTCTCAAAAAGGGGTTCCGGAATTTCGCCTTTTACGGATTCCGAAACATTGTCTGGTCGAGGGAGCGCGCCGAAGGTTTTCGCGATCGCGTAGCGGAAGCCGGCTATGAAGTCCACATGTACGAACGGACAGACTCCCGCGCCACTGACCTCTGGCATTACAAACCCAGTACACTGACACGGTGGCTGAAGTCTCTTCCGAAACCCTGCGCCCTCCTGTCGTGCGACGACAATCTCGGCAATCACATCACGGAAGCAGCGCGACATACCGGAATCAAAATTCCCGACCAACTTGCGGTGATGGGCGTCGACAACGATGAGATGCTATGTGAGCTTTCTGATCCCCCACTGTCGAGTATTAAACTCGACACGGAGAAAAGCGGATACGAAGCAGCCCGTTTGCTTCATGCAATGATCGAAGGAAAAGACCAGGATCAGATCGGCGACATCGTCGTGCAACCCACCCAGGTAGTCTCGAGAGTATCCACCGATATCTTCGCCAGTGAAGACAAATATATCGTCGAGGTCCTCCGGTACATCGATGAAAATCTGGACAAAAACCTCAAGGTTAATGAAGTCCTGAAAGAGGTTCCGATGTCCCGGCGATCGCTTGAAAAACGATTCGTTATGACCACCGGATACCCGGTCTACGAATACATCTACAACAAACGAATCGAGAAGTTCACGCAAAAGCTCCTCGAGACGGATATGACAATTTATGAGATCGCCCTCGACCTTGGTCTGAGCGACAGCAAGAACATTGCCCGACAGTTCAAGCAATTAAAGGGTCTTACGCCAGTCGCCTACAGAAAAAAATACATGCTCCAAAAAGGATGAGTCTCACCTGATCCAGGTGAGACTCATCGTCCAAAGCCGCTAATCGGTTCAACGTTAAAAAGAGGCTAACCTCGGACGCAGCGCTGTATCTTCCTGACGGCTTCCACAAAAGCCTGCATATCGCGCCCGGTGCCGAGCATTCCGTGCTGAAGAATCCACACGCCCTCCTCGTAACAAGCGTGTTCAGCCACCGGACAGCGCACTTTGGTGTAATCAACGCTTTCGGGAATAGCGTAACACATGAAGTTCTTCTTCTGGAATACGGGCTGCCGGTATAGCGGTTCGGGATAACCCATAAACGCCGGAACGCCCTCTGCCGCGAGCATCTTCGCAAACTCGCCCTTGGGCAAGCCATTAAACGCCGACTTGTCGTAGCGCATGATATACAAATGATAGGTATGTCGCGTAATGAAATCGGGGCGCTTCAACGGACGCAAGCCGTCGACCGACTCAAACAATGCGTTGAGACTCTTACCATTCTCATCACGCGTGCTTGTCTGAGCATCCAGCCGCTTTAGCTGCATCAGCAACAGCGCCGCCTGAAACTGTGTGATACGGTAGTTGCATCCGAGATAATGATGTTCGTACCACTGCCCTCCTTTTACCCGACCAACGTTCCGCAGTGAATCTACCATATCAAAGATCCGTTCGTCGTTCGTCACCACCACTCCTCCCTCCCCCGCTGTGAGATTCTTGGACGACTGAAAGCTGAAGCATCCTGCATGGCCGATACTGCCGAGCTTTCGTCCTTTGTACTCACCTCCATGTGCATGCGCAGCGTCCTCGATCACGACGAGGTTGTGTTTCTGAGCGATGGCCATGATCGCATCCATGTCGCAAGCGCCCCCGGCAAAGTGAACCGGGATGATGGCCCTGGTTCGTGAAGTTATGGCTGCCTCAATTCTTGAAGGATCGAGGTTGTAAGTATCCGGATCGATATCCACGAACACCGGAACACAGTTAGCCTCTACCACCGTAGATGCCGTCGCGATAAATGTGTACGGAGGAACAATGACTTCATCCCCGGGCCGCACGTTCGCAGCCATCAACGCCAGGCGCAGTGCCACAGAACCGTTGGAACACGAGACGGCATAGCGCGTTCCGCAATAAGCTGCAAACGCCCTTTCGAATTCCTCGATGTAGCCCTTGCAATCAGGATTGCCCCAGGCGCCGCTTCGGGCAATTTCGGTGATCGCCTGAACATCGGTGTCGTCAAAAACAGGCCACACAAAGTTTCGTTCAACTGTTTTACTACCACCATTTATCGCGAGATCTTGAAGGGTCATGGGCCAATGGAAGTTTTAGTTGATCACAAACCGCATATTACTTCCACGAAGACCTTCGTGGCTGTGAATGGCCGCAAACGCCAGCACCGCAATAATCACAATGAGTATAAATGCTACCGCAGTCCACCGTCCCATTCGGAAAGCACGCACTTCAAATGTCGCCTCCGTCCGGCTGAGCAACCACAAAATCGCCACCAGGTTTACGATATAGAGATACTGTTCCGGCGGATGGGTAAGGTACCCCGTCACCAGAAAACTCAGAAAAATATATAACCCTGTATAAAGGGCGAAGAACGTCGCGATCGTCCGACGGGGTGTTTCCAAAAATTCTGACGAATACAGTTTTCGCAAACCGTAGACGGTAACACCCAGAATTCCCAGAATAGCCAGAAGCTTGAAGAGGAGAATCACGCTTTCCGATCCGCCTCCGTCTATCACCTCCTTCATCTTGCTCGTGACAAACGACTGGTCCCATACAACAAACGGAACAAATAACGCTACAAACAGAAGAGGAATAATCCCGGCCCGTGGTGCAGGACGTTCCTCGGCCTCCGGCCACGAAGAGGTAAACACGCCATAGGCCATCCCCGCACCTCCGCCGAGTCCAATGAGGTATTCCATGACATTCCAGAAGTTGAATTTAATCCCGAAACCAGCCCCGACAACCTGGATAAAATTTCCCAATGCGAATCCAAAGCCTGCACCGAGGGCCGCCCACATTGCCGTCTTGAGAACATTCTCATAACCGTTACGGACAACGAACCAGATTAGAGCGATACTCGCACCAAGGCCACAGGCCCACAGCTCCGACCGGGGCGGTGTCATAAACCACTCCAGTTGATTGATAATCAGTCCATACGTCAGAAGGGCAAAAGCCACCATCTCCGCAAACAACGTCGCCCAGGGTATTCGCTGCTGGCGGGAATCCAATAACGACAACCCTACCAGTCCCCCACCGATGATACCGTACAGTACCCCGATGACAAACAGCATAAGCAACCCGTAGAAGGCATTTCCGAAGTCATTCGCGCGTCCATATCCCACAATAAGGCCATAGCTCATCATTCCGCTGATACCCCATCCCACGGCACCGGCAAAGGCAATCTGAAAGACTTTTGCATACCAATCGCGGCGTCGCGCTGCCAGTACCAGACACAGGGCGCCGATGGCGCCAGCCCACGCCGCACCTTGCTCATGACCAAATCGTCCTCTCACCGCCCAGGCCGTTGCAAGCGCAAGTCCGACGGCAAGAATAGACAGTTGTAGATTTTTGTTCCGCATATTACTCAGCATTCGAAATTCATCTTCATGACCCTTTCACCCAGTGGGGGTGGAACACAGCATATTTGATCGTTCGGGCTCCGTCTGTGTCGCGCCGATGGTAACTATAGATCAAATGAATCATGCCACGTTCATCCTGTATCACTGACGGGTAATGACTCGATGTGGCCTTGTCACCCCGTGTATCGTTTTCAACCTCCTTCATCCATTTCCACGATTTTCCTTCATCGTCAGATATCGCTACCGTTAGATTCCACCTACCGGATTCCTGATGGTTATAGGCCATCAACCACTCGCCGTTCGACAGCGTAACCATATCGAATCCGGCCCCGGGATTAGGCAACACATCATCTTTGGGTATTGACCACGTTACACCCTTGTCTGTCGACTCGGTACGCTGCATGCGTTTGGGGGCGGGACCATTATCCCGCAGGTATGCGACTAATTTGTCATCACTTCCAATAGCTATCGTTGCCTGAATTCCCGCTCCTCCAAGCACTGGGTTACTGTACGACCAGGTTTTCCCTCCGTCGTCGGTGAGGGCAAACAACGTACAGTCAAGTCCGTCGGAATACAATGGAACGATCATACGCGTGCCAAGAAAGACCGCTTTGTTCTTCGTCTGCCATCCTATCCGGCGTGTGAGAGGGTACCCCAGTTCTGCCGGAGTCTCCGATCCATCCGATCTGATTCGTCCACTACGGATCATATTTTCACCTTTTGCCAGGCTGTCGAGTTTCCGTTTGTAGGCGTTCCACTCTGCACGCCAAGTCGCATGCTCTTCGGCAGGGACCTGCGGTAACAATTCCTCGTTCATGTAGGCTTCGTACTCACGCAACTGCCGGGCTACTCCTTCAACGAAGCGATCGCCGGGTTGAATGCCGCGTTCCGTCTCATCGCCGGGTTTTACAAAAAGTACATCCTGCCAGTCCCACTCGGGCGCTCCGTCGGTATCATAACGACTGCTTGTCCGGAACATGGGAATCGAGGTTTCCCACTGATTGGCGATAACCGGATACCACATCAACCACAGACGATCTTGCTGGTCCATAAAGAGGATCGGATTGATGTCGGGGAAGCCCGGCACATCGGCCATTACGAAAGGCTCCGTCCATGTGGTATCTCCTTTCTTCAACCTCGCACCCATAATGCGAACATCATCGGCCCATCGCTCGCCGGAACCCTGAAACCAGGCTGCCAACAGATCCCCTCCCGGCAGCGACACAACGGTAGGTCCGTGGACGTGCTGCGCCTGATAAGGGAAAATAATCTGAGTAAACAACCCCTCCCGTTGTACATGTTCGGCCGGACGTTGACATGCGGCACCAGCGAGAAGCGCGCACAAAATGAAGGCTGGCATAATGCCACCCCGTGAAAAAACGTTATACATAATAAAATTACAGATTGCAGGTTTCAGTTACTCAACGACGTACTTACCGTGTAGGAATAACTCGTCGTTATCGGCCAGAAACATTCGCGTGCTTTTCACGTACTTTGTTCCATTCGCCGCGCGGTAGTGCAAATCGAGGTAGAAGGCGCGGTAGCCGCTGACGGGAAATGATTGCTCCACCTCAATCCACGGAAGATCCTTCTTCTTGTACTTCACCTTCCGGGACGTCCAGGTCTCATCGTGAAAGATTCGGTCTTCGGAATCCGCCGACCACAAAGTCGCTCCTGTCAGGACATCCTTTGAAGCTTTCACACGCAGCGTAACCCCGGTTTCGTTTTCCTTTACTTCCCAATCCAGATCCGGATACCTGCCCGCAAGCGTATTTCCAAAGAAAGCGTTCAGTGCGGCCAGTGCCTGACGCTTATTTCCCAAACCATGCCCTGCGTTGGGGACATAATGAATGTAATTCGTTCCGGGAATGCTATCGATGTAATGCTTGACGGCGTCGACTGTCCAGTACGGGTCGTTCGTTCCCATGAAGATCATCTTCGGCATCACCAGCTTCCTGCGATAGGAATACGGATCGATCATGGTGGTGATCGCCTGTCCCTGAGGGGTAAGCGCCGTTTGCGGAATACCAAGTTTTACATAATCCTCAATTTGCTCGCTGTACTCGTTCCAGGACTCAATCTGGTACTCAAGATTAACCGGCATGTTCAGGATATCGATAACCATGGGAGCGATAGCTGCCACCCGCGGATCGCTTGCACCGGTCAGCCATGTTGTCCATCCCCGCTTTGATGCCCCGGACACAACGAAGCTACGGACTTCGTTTCCGGTTATCTTGGCAGCAAACTCCTGAACTGCATCCATTGCGCGTACTGCGCCTTTGACCATCGGAAACAATAATGGCCAGCTATAGTCACCATCTTCCTTAAACTTATGCAGCGTATGCGAGATCAATGCATCTTCCGTTCCAGCGCCGAGCAACGGCTGATTAGGAATTTGTTTCAGCACGGCAAGGATCGCCTTGTTCTTCTTAGCAACGCGTGAAAGGACAAGACCAAACCCATCCTTCGACTTCCATCGCGGAAGTCCGTCCCGATTACTACCTCCATTGATAAACAGGAGGGCAGCATCATGTTTGACTTCGTCCGGCACAAACACACTGAGTTGATGGGTCCAGGTGATGTCGCGCCACGTCTGTGAAGTCAGCAGAATCTCATAAGCATTCACCGACCCTACTTTATAGGTCTCACGAACCGTCCAATGAAAGGTGGTGTCACCATTGTCGAGATATGCGGCAAGCGCCGTTTCGGGAAAAATTGCTTCCTGAGCTGTCGACTCGAAAACCGAAGCCGAAAAGAATAAAAGAAAAAATGTTCGTCTCAATACTCTCATCGTCGATAGATTATTTTCCATTTTCATTTGATGCTGGCGAAACAGCTTTCAGCTCCGACATCCACTCTAGAATGTTATCTACCAATATTTCACCGGTCATCTCCCCCAAACTTGTCCGAGTTATGTATTCGTAACGCTTGAAGCTCCCGAAATCTTCCTTGGTCATGATATAGCCAAAGGCGTCGTTGGTAAGTCCAAACAGAAAGGCGTGTGGCGTATCCAGTTTGCGCTTGAGATAATAGCCGATATTCGGAAGCGCCTCCCCGGGTATCGTCAGGACACGTGCTGTTCCGATTTGCAGATAATTCAACCGCGTCTGTATCGAGTCACCGCGCATAGCCGTATTCAGGTTTAACGGTGAATGACGGAGTATAAAGCGCATGATCTCCGAGTCGATGGGGAATTCAACTGTCCGTGATGCGCATAGCAGTTGAGCGTTATTTTGTTCCTCGGCATCTCCGACGATACGGAGCGCTTCATCAGCAAGAAGATGTCCGATGCGAATACATTCATCCCAGGTATTGTTTTCCCCACCATCCGCACGCCGATTATCAGCCGTCACCATTCCTCCCTGTGCACCATTCATAAAGACGGCGACTCCTCCGGCGCGGGATTCAATGCGTTCATAAAGCGGACCGCAGAGATCGGGGCTAAGTATTCCTCTTTTAGGGCCTAGTATCTCCGGGTGGATAGCATAGTTCACCAGGGTCGCAATCACCTTCCCTTTGTCGCGGCCGGAAGTACCCACTGCCTGAATGACACCACAACGCGGGTCATAGAGATCCGGTGCGTAATAATTGTAGGCAATCTGACCCTTAGCCTCACCCACGGCAATTTTCAGCGCAGCCGGGCGTGCATTCTTCAGCGCCTCCTGTATCGCGCTGGCAATCTCCTGCGCACACCACTCGAGATATTTCACGTCGGCGTACGACTTACCCTGCGCGTCGGGGAAACCATAAGGGTCGGGCGAGCTGTGCCCGTGTGTAGCTCCTATGAGAATATTTTCCGGAGGGATACCCCGTACCAGAGCTCGTGAGCGATCACCGAGTACCGACGTCCATCCCAGCATATCTACACTGACGATAGCCACGCGAGTACCCTGGTTCTCGATGACCATCGCACGCGCGAACAGGTCTCCCCGTTTTTCGGTGACCGGTACCGGCGTGCCGATCCCTCCCGAGACGGGGAGTAGCGGATCCGGAGTAATAACTCGCACGGCTGCGCCCACTTTGAGTCCCTGGGCCTGAAGGATTCCGGGACAGAGGAAGCATGCGACGAAAAATAAAAATACAATGAATCGCATAGCTAAACAGTTGGCTACATAATAAAAGTACAGGTAATCCCCCCGACAAACAATGCCAGATCGCGCAAACTTGCAGCGAAAATACGCAGGCTGCAAGGGTAGCGCCAGATCTTCAACGCCTCTCCGGGGTCTCCGGAATGCGATTAATCAGTTTGTTCGGTTTCCCCTTCTTCTTTTCCAGGTCAAACGCATCGTACAACGTTCCATCCGCCGTGAACGCCTGATATGAGAGCCGATCTCCTTCAATGGAAATAACCTGAAACAACTGAGTGTTGCGCGCCCGTCGATCCATCCATGCGTCGTCTGACACGTCATACATTTTCGGTCCGGCAACCGATACAACGTACATAGTCCCCGATGTCTTATCGCTCACTGAGTAGCCCGTCGGAACGTTGTTGACCATCCCGCGGCCATAGGCATGGTCGTGTCCCTGTAAGACGATGTCGACGCGGTGTTTGTCAAAGATGGGCTTAAATCGCGCGCGAAGTGTTTCATTATCCCGATTCGACTTGGTCGAAAAGATCGGGTAGTGAAAAGTGATTGCCGTCCACTTTTTAGGATTATTTGTGAGGACAGAATCGAGCCACACCGCCTGTTTCTCGCGGAAGTGGGGTGATTCGTCAATCTCCTCAGCATTGAGGGAGATCACCTTCAGGTTACTGTAATCGACGACATAACAGGTTTCTTCCAATCCCTTCGGACCATTCAACGGCAGGTTAAACTGCTTCCGCCACTGCGGAGACAGGGATCCATCGCGCCCGTACTCATGGTTGCCCGGTGTCATCACGCTAGGCACGGTGGCATGGATAAAGTTCCCGGCATAGAACCACTCTCCCCACTCGACGTCACGGTCATGCCGGTTAATCAGATCGCCCGCATGGAGCATGAAGTCTACTTCCGGCAGTGTCTTGTAAGCTTCCCGGATCACCCGTGACCACATCGACTTCAGGTCATTCTGCGCATCGCCGAAGTAGAGAAATGCCAGTTTCCGGGGGTCGGGCATTGCGACCTGATACCACTCACTCCACGCGCCGTGGTTCCCTACGCGATAAACGTACTTTTTTCCGGGGGTAAGATTTTGAATGGTTGCGGAGAAATAATGTGCAACGATCTCCGGCTCGTCGCCATGTCTTACGCGCAGGAATTCTTTCGAAGCGTCAACGCGCGATATGTGTTCGCGAAACTCCGTTCCCGCCGTAGCTTCAGCGTACTCAACTACTCCCGATTGTACGGTTGTATCGGTTCTCCAGTTCACCGCCAGCGATGTCTCCGGATTCTCCGTCAGGTTGAGAATCACGCGGTCGGGTTCCCGCGAGGGGTAGAGAAGTTTCTCGGGCAACTGAATTTTTTCGCTATGTGAATGGGCGTGATAATGATCGGAGTGATCGTGATGGACATGGTGGTGTGGATTAAATGATTCACGCAGAAATCCTGAAAACAGGACTACGACGGCTAAGAGAAAGGCAGGGATGATGTACTTCAAATTCTTCATAATCACTCGAATGCTGTATATATCTAAAGTAGTAAAAAAATAGCGAGGCTTTCGCCCCGCTATCTTTTATCGAAACAAAACCCAAATATTACCACGGCTTTCCGGTGCCTTGCAATACCCATGGCTTAGACCATGCGCTGTTTGCACCTACGGCACCCGAGTAAGAAGTTATTTCGAGTCGACCGATTGCAGAATTTGCGTTAGCGGTATTGTTATTCAATTCGTCATTGCCATAGGGGAAGCGAATGGCTACAACAGGCTGGGCTGATGCCGGCCCTGCTTGAAGTGCAGGATATCCTGTTCTTCTGAAGTCCATCCAAGCCTCCGTAGCAGCCGTCCAGCTAGCCACCCACTTCTGGGTAATCACTTGCTCGACTGTTCCGTCAAAAACTACATCAGCTTCAGCGACAAAGTCATCGTAGTCACCCAGTTTTCCCCAGGTAGTCAGGGAATGGCGAATAGCATCGTAGTAGTGATCTTCGGCGCTTCCTACGTTGTAACCTTCCAGCGCGGTTTCGGCAAAAATGAAGCTTACCTCCGCTGCAGAAATGAGTCTGGCTTTCAGGATATCACCGGGCGAGCCTGCCGTAGCATAAATCGGCGCCAACTGGGAAACGTGCTGGTTTCGAGTCCCCTGTCCCGGGTCCGGGTTCCCATTATAGGACTCAGGAATAGTCAGTCCAGGGGGCAATCCAACGTATAAGTCATCGTTACGAGTAACGTCGTTCGGATTGAAGCGTCTTGTGAACTTAATGTGACGCTGATCCTGGAACTCCAGATATGAATACGTTCTTACGTCCGGAAGAAGTGTGCCATCGGCGCGAATGAATTCTTCCTCGGCTACGGGCAGCGCAGGATCCGCCTCCCACTGAACAGCCACCGGGTCAAACCACACGGAGATGCGCGGATCATTCGTTGTCAGCAGCTGATCAATCAAAGTTTGACATGCCTGCCATCTGGTGAAGGCGTCGACGCTCGTGTACTGGGACGGCCACACATCACTGGATCCCCCTGTATAATCTAATGTAGCGTCGTCAGTGGGCGATGCGATAAAGACACCGCTGTTATACACCGCTTCGATACCCGGCTTGGCGATATCGGCCCTTTTTTCAGAAATCCGAAGATAGTAGCGAAGTAACAATGAATTTGCGAATCGATGCCACTTCGCAACGTCTCCTCGGAAGTAGAGATCGGAATCTGGGGTCAGCCCCTCGCTGGTTGTTGATCCAAAAAGACTTGCGGCTGTTTTCAAGTCCTCAATTACACCTAGATAAATCGTCTCTTGAGTATCGAATGACGGGTGCTCAAAAGCGGATCCCCCCTGGTCTCCTCTTAACGCTGACGAATACGGAGCATCTCCCCAAAGATCAGCGATGGTGCCAAACACAAAAGACTTCATTGTAAGTGAAACTCCGTAAAAGAAGTCATTCTCCATCTCTATGGCGCGTTTCTCCATGAGAGCATTCGTTCTCAATATATCATACCATTCTGTCCAATCTTTGGTGGCCCAGTCGTAATGGTTGTGACCACTATACCAGCCGTTCTTCTGTGTATGTTGAACGGTACCGGCCATATCGCCGAATCCGAGTTCCAGATACAATTTCGCCGTGGGACCGAGAACTGACGGCATCAGGAGATTCGGGTTGGCAGTCGATGGATCAACCCCGTTGGGATTGATGTTCATTTCAGTCAGCTTGTCGTCGCAGGCCGTCACTACGCTCAGGCCTATCATGACTGCAAGCACTTTCCGTATATCAAATATTTTCTTCATAGCTTCAGATTCAATCCTGATTACAAATTAAAGTTCAGCTTAAAGCCATAGGATACAGTCCAGGGATATACGTTCTGACGCTCAATACCCTGTCTGAACTGACTTTTGGTATCTCCTTGATTGCCAGAGCTTGCCCAGAATGCGCGTTCCGGGTCAATACCGATGTCCGCCTTCGTCCACAGCATGATGTTGCGCGTATATATCGAGAACGTCGCATTGCGGAACACTCCAAAGTCCGGGATCTGGTATCCGAGAGACAACTCCCTTAACTTGATAAAAGAAGCGTCAAAGGTAATTTGCTCATTGAAGCCCCAGGGGTACGTGTTGGTGATCGGGTAGATTTTCGTGTTAGGTCCACCGAGATGTTCCTCATACACATCATCGCTGAAATCGTCCGGAGTGTCAGCACCAGCAACCTGAATTACTCCTGGTACAAAGGCGCCATCGTGGCCATCATCGTCAATGGGGAATCCTCCCGTTTCAGCGGTATGTCCTCCAACACGCGGATAATTGCCCGCCTTCGGAATGATGTAACGCTCAGGATCCGACTTCAGAAGTGCAGCCAGTTCATCGGCTGAAAGCAGCCCTCCCGGAATCAGGTTATCGAGCTGGCGCTGAGATTTCCAATCCGATTCCCCATACCGATAGGTGAACGACATAAACTCACCACCCTTACGCCAATCAAAGCTAGCGTTCAGAACAAATCGGTTATAGGTAATTCCCGTTTGCATACCCATGATAAAATCCGGGTTAAAGTTACCGACATGACGCATATTCTCTCGTCCGGAAAGTTCTATCCACTCACCATCATTACTGAGGATCGGCCAACGGTAGTAGGGAGAACTTTCGTCCTTTACGTACGCATATCCACGACTATACAAGTTTCCGATTTCCTCTCCGACGTTAGTCATCGCCCCTCCACCGTTTTCACTCCAGAACGTAATAAATTCCAGGTCTCCACCAAGCTTTTCTATTGTTGTCTTGTTTGTGCTCCAGTTAACACTGACATCCCACTTCCATCCGTTCTGCTGAACAGGCGTTCCGCCAAGTTCAAACTCCCAGCCTCGGCTGCGAATCAACCCTGCGTTTATCAGCTTACTGCTAAATCCGGACGAACGTGGCAACAACACACTGAATATCTGGTCGCGATTATCAATCGTATAATAGGTACCACTGAACCGGACCCGATTATTAAACAAGTTGAGGTCAATACCCCCTTCGGTAGAAGTGGCCCTCTCCGACCTCAAATCGGGGTTCAACAATGATGCCGGAACAGACAATGTGTTCAGCGTATTGTAGGTTCCGGTACTGAGGGTCGGATACAAATTATAGGGATCCGTGTCATTTCCTACCCCAGCCCAACCTGCTCTAATCTTCAGCAGGCTGACCTGCTGCGGAAGATCAAAGGTATAATTGGCCAACCAGCTAACGGAAGCGGAAGGGTAGAAGTAAGACCGTGTATGCGACGGCAGGGTACTGGACCAGTCATTCCTGGCCGTCAGATCAAGATAAAGCTGATCCTCGAAGCCAATCGAAGCAAGGGCATAAAGGCTGTAAATTGCTCTCTCAAACTGCCTGTTGCTTACCGCGATGTTTGTCAACGGAATATTCTGAATATTAAATACGTTCGGAATTACTAAACCGTTATTGCGATTGCTCCCAACACCAACGCTTGAACTTGACGACCTCCTGTTCATGATATTACCGCCGACAGATGCGTTGATATCAACACGCCCGATCCCCTTTTTATAAGTCGCAAGAAAATCAGCATTCGTTTCCTGGTTCGCAAGATCGGAAAGGAAGTATCCGCCGTTCAGCATACGACTAAAGCTAAATGGGATTTTCGTCTCGCGGGTTTCATTCATCTGATCTAGTGAGTACCGGACGAGCAACGAGAAGTTACTATTAAAATCGTAGTTTAAAGATACATTACCATAAAGACGATCGCGGACAAAACCGTTTCGTATACCATAAGCAATGAAATACGGGTTATCATTTGCATCTGTCCGGATCTGTTGAATACCCTCTTTTCCAGGTACCCAGTAATTCCTCATCTGACTATAGTCTATATACGAGGATGCATAGACTGCCTCCAAGGCGTTGGCCTGACGATCACCTGTGCTAGGGCGGTTATTGGAATTTGTACGACCCACATTCACATTCGACGTCAGCGTCAATTTGTCTAGAATTTTGAACGTCGCAGAAGTATTCAATCCGTTCCGATAGAGATCAGATCCAGGGATCATTCCTCTGTGCAACATATTCGAGTAGGAAACTCGGAAGTGGTTCTTGTCGTTAGCTCCGCTAACTGCCACGTTATTCGTAGACGTCACACCCGTTTGAAGGAAATCCTTCATCGCGTTCGGATACGACCGCAACTCGGTAGGTATCGGGTTACCGTTCTCATCCAACGGACTATTCCACTGAACGGCTTTGTTCCCTACATCCAGCTGAGGGCCACCCCAGTAAGCCGAGCCCTGGTTGAATACGCCCTCGCGTTGCCCATTAGCATACTTATAGTGGAAATCAAGCAGGCGTGATGCATTCTCAAAGACATTACTGGTCGAAAAAGACACACCAAGAGACTTACTCTTTGACCCAGACTTCGTTGTAATAATCACCACACCATTCCCAGCGCGTGTACCGTAAAGAGCAGCCGCTGATGGTCCCTTCAGAATGTTGATACTTTCAATGTCGTCCGGGTTAATGTCCGAAATGGCATTGCCATAGTCGACCTGGTTACCGTCTCCGGCCTGCGCCACGTTGTTCAACGAGTTTGACATCGGCACACCATCCACCACAAAAAGCGGTTGATTATCCGTCGTCAGTGATGTCGCTCCGCGAATAATTACACTGATTGAAGAACCCGGACCGCTGGTCTGGTTGATAGTGACACCGGGAACGCGCCCCGCCAGGGAGCTAAGGACGTTTTCTTGTGATACCTGGCGTAACTCGTTTCCATCAACATTGGACACATGATACCCAAGCGACTTTTGCTCACGCTCAATACCCAATGCCGTCACGACTACTTCATCAAGCTCGGAAAGACTTGGGGCGATAGACACATCGATCACTGTTCGACCATTGACCGATATCTCTTGTGTCTCAAATCCGATCGAAGAGAACACAAGCACTGCGTCGGCAGGGGCTGAGACAGTGTAACGGCCATCAACGTCCGTAATCGTCCCTGTTTGTGTTCCTTTTACAACGACGTTCACACCAGGGATACCCTGGCCGTCGCTGGCTGAAGTCACTCTTCCAGTGACCCGTACATCCTGTACAAAGGGCGTTGCCAGACCGTTGCTCACAAGCAACAGCGACAACATGAGAGATAACAGGTACCTCCCCCATTGTGTTTTTTTCCGGTAAAGAATTAAATCCATAGGTTGTAGTTAGTTTGATTGATTTTGAGGTTTCGAAAAGACGACAATTCTATCGAGGGTTATTGTTTAGAAAGTCAATTAAACACCCGCTTGTTTTCCGCGTGTTACGGCTGGATTATCTTTAATACGCCACTCGCGCCTTTAGAAATTTACCAACAAGAACAGACTCTTTATACGCATTTTGCGTACACCCACACAGTCTTTGCGTATTTCCCCAAGTCCAAAACTCCCTCGAACCTAACCGTTCACAACCCTGCGACCATCACCCGACAACGACACCTCACTGTCCGTTTTCACCAGCGCCGCCGCACCTAATAGTGTAATATTTTCGTTGACCGATTGAAAAATCTTCAGCCTTCTGATCGACTCGGGGAACGTGAAGTCCTTAAGTGACTCGTACATCGCCGCCTCGAAAAAGGCATAAGCCTTGGCTAGCGACCCCCCAATGACCACAGCCTCGGGATCATAACAATACACGATCGTCTTAAGGGCTTCTCCTATATGGCCACCAAATTCCTCCCACCATCCAAGTGCATTCTTATCTCCCGCCAGTGCTAACTGATGCGCTGCCATCGCCGACATCCCGTAACGG
>CAZHIQ010000052.1:0-18703 GCA_964532595.1 uncultured Roseivirgaceae bacterium | reverse complement strand
CTTCCCTTCTTCCACTTTCCGCTCATGATGCGGGCGAGGGCGGGGGCGATGGCGGAGGGGTCGGTGCCGAGGAGTTCGTTGGTGCCGACCGTGCAGGTCTCCGGACGTTCAGTAGAGTTGCGCAGCGTGAGGCACGGGATGCCCATGAAGGTGGTCTCCTCGGTGATGCCGCCGGAGTCGGTGATGACACCGCGGGCGTGCTTGACGAGGTAGTTGAACTCCAGGTAGCCCAGGGGTTCTGTCAGGATGAGTCCGTCCGGGGCGATGCCAAAGGTGGTCATGTTCTTGCGCGTGCGCGGGTGCACGGGAAAGACTACCGGTAGCCCTGTGCTGCGCACCGCGTTCAGGATGGCCACAAGCTGGTCGCTAGTGTCTACGTTGGAAGGGCGGTGGAGGGTCATGACGAAGTACTCCCCCGCCGCGAGGCTATGCTCGTCCCACAGCGCGGGCTTGCGCAGGCGGTGCATGTTCTTCATCAGCGTGTCGATCATGGTATTGCCGACAAAGAAAATCTGGTCGTCGCGTTTGCCTTCTGCTTTGAGGTTTTCGTTCGCAGTCTGGCTCGTCGTGAAGAAATAGTCGGAGATGGAGTCGGTTACGATGCGGTTGATCTCTTCCGGCATGGTCATGTCGCGTGAGCGAATGCCTCCTTCCACGTGGGCAACCGGGACAAGCAGCTTTTTCGCGACGATGGAACAGGCGAGCGTTGAAGTCACGTCGCCGACAACGAGCACGAGGTCTGTCTTCCTGTCTGCCAGGTATCGCTCAAAGCCCGTCATAATCGCCGCCGTCTGCTCCGCCTGCGTGCCACCTCCCGCGCCAAGGTTGATGTCGGGTTCCGGTATGCCGAGCTGAACGAAAAACTCTTCACTCATCTTCACATCGTAGTGCTGCCCGGTGTGAACGAGCGTATAGTCGATGTCCTTTCCCTGCTCCCGCGCCGCCTTTATAGCGTCAATGATCGGCGCGATCTTCATGAAGTTAGGGCGTGCACCAGCTGTTAGGGTGATGGTCATAGATTGCAAAATAGTAATAACAAAAAAACGTTGGCTGTCGAATGAGAAGTTTGTTAGACGCGGGAACAGATGCAGATGCAGGAACAGATGCAATGGCTTACGTAAACCTGATCGCCAACACCCAACCCCTGCATCTGCATCTGCATCTGCCTCTTTTTCTACACCTTCCGCCCTAGTCTTCTCACAACAACCACCCTCAGTGCCACATAAACAGCCCCCAGCCCTACGATCAGCGCTATGGAGGCCCAGGTGGAGGCGTTGATGAGGGAGCCCACGAGGAAGAGGTTGACGAGAAGTTGAAGAAAGCCGTATGCCAGCGATACCGGCAAAGGTGAAGCGTGCAGGTAGCGGGCAAGATATTGATAGAGATGTTTGTGATGGGCCGCGAAGATATTCTCCTTCCGCCACAGGCGGTGAACGATGGTCGCGCTGGCGTCAAGGCCGTAGACGAGGAACATCAACACCCATTTGTACGAACCCGTGTCGGCGATCAGCTGCAAGAGCAGGAACATCTGAACAAATCCCATTGTCACGCTCCCGACGTCACCCGTAAGGCATCGCGCCTTTTCACGGAAGTTGAAATAGAGGAACACGACGACAGCCACGATCATGAAAACGATCAGGCTCGTGTGTCCGAAGTGAAGTATGTGGTTGTTGACGTAGTAGAATGTGAACAAGTTGACGAGCGAATACACGCCCGTCATCCCGTTGATGCCGTCCATGAAGCTAAAGGCGTTGAGCGTACCGACGCCCACGACAAGAATGAGCGCCAGCATCCACCACGGCTCGGAGGCAAACATGCCCGTTTGCCACATGATCATACAGAAGGCGATGAATTGAACGGCCAGCCGGGGGAATGGACTCAGGCGCCTGAGGTCGTGCAAGTAGCTCACTGCCGCGACCAGCATGGCGCCGATCATGAACCAGGGAAATGACAGCCGGTACAGCGCAAACCAGCAGAGCAGCGCCAGCACGAATACGATGCCGCCGCCCCTGACGATGGGTGCCAGTCCGGGGTCGCCCGTAGGCTCGACAATGCGGAGATGCCTCGCAATACGGAAATAGAATACTATTCCTGTAAATAGGGTTATGAACAGGAGGATGATATTGAGGGCATGGGCTAACGCGGTCAGCATCCCGACACGGACTTAAGCGCCTAAGTTATAGCGCATTCGCGGGAGTTCAAAAGGTGCCGACGTCATCCTTTAATTCTCCACTATTACCGGTGTGCCGGCCTCCTCGGGATGGTATAGAGCTTCTTGTAGTAATCGCCGAACAGGAAGTTGTACGGCAGGTAGTACTCGATCTTCAGCGTCAGGCTGTGAAAAGCGTCGTTGTTGTTCGGGTCGCCGCGAACATGGCCGGGCTTAAACCCGACATCGCTGCGGTCGGACAACTGGGCCCGGATGGGATCCCAGCCGGTCTTGTCGGGGTGAACCGTGCTGACATCGTCAATGTAGTCGGTGAACGTCAGGCGCCATCCGCTTTCAATGCCTATGTTCATGAACGGGTTCACCTTGATGCGGAACCCGATGCCATAGGGAATCACCGGCTGGAATCGACTGTAAGAAACATTTTCGGTCTTCAGCGGCTGCAGGGCATACATCTTGCCGTTTAACTCAGCCCTGGGGTTCATGTACATGAGACCGACCCCTGCAAATGCGTACGCATTGAAATTCGGACGCTGGTAGAAACGGCGGCCCGCATGAGGGAACAGGTCGGCCATGAACACCATGTTGAGTTCAAAGTTCGTGGACTTGAACGAGAGGTTCCTCACCTGGCGTCCGGGATCGTCGGAACTGGCGTCGTCGCCCTTGAGGGTGAACATAGAAAGCTCTCCGCGCACGCTGAGCCGGGGCCAGAAATAGTTCTGAAGACCGACGCTAACGGTAGGTTTAGCGTCGATGAGGTCACCAGGATCTTTCAGGTCGCCGAAATACGACGAGGTGCCGAGGCCACCATGGAGGATCAGCGATCGCTGCTGGCTTCCGTAGGCATAAAACGTTTGGGCCCGTGATATCAGCGGCAGCAGAAGGAAACTACATACGGCGAAAACGGTAATCCCTTGTTTCATACGCAAACAGTTTGCACAAATTACGGGTAACGCTGAAAAATCAGCTTCAATATACGAGAAAATGCCAGTTTTTCTCACATAAACGCCGTTTTATGACACCATTTGCCGGCTAATGGGGCGTAAGTGTGGAAGAGTTACAACACCCCGACAATGTCGGGGCAGGTCCCCCCGACTGAAGTCGGGGCAAGCCGGCTGACGTCGGGTAAGTCTGCAACCGTCGTCGGGACTTCCAACAGAGAACCTTGTGGATGAAATTTGCAATTTGTCGCGTTCGAACCGCTTTTTCGGGTAAAATTGCGTTGTTGTTATATATTTACGCCCTGATAAAAAACCGCTCAGCCCATGATGCGATCCACACTCCTTCTTGTATGTATCCTCGCCGGACTCAGCTCCTGCGTCACGAACAAAAAGGCGGTGTTCCTTCAAAAGGGCGATGTCAACAAGAAGAATCTTCCCAAGGACAGTATCATGCGCGAGTATGAGTTGCCTACGTTCGATTATAAGATCCAGCCCAACGATATTCTTAGCGTTCGCTTCGAGAGTCTTACTCCGGAAGAGTACGATTTCTTTACATCCATGCAGGCGAGGGGGGGCGGGACCGTCGGATCTGGATACGGTCTACTTTATGGCGAACTGGTGGACGACAACGGAGATATCAATTACCCAGTTGTGGGAAAGGTACACGTAGCAGGGATGACTGTATTCGAAGTCCAGGAAATGCTCCAGGCACTCGCGGACCAATACCTTGAGTCGCCGGTTGTCAAGGTGCGGCTCATGAATTACCGAATTACCTTTCTCGGCGAAGTAAACGGCGAAGGCATTGTCACGTTGCCCAACAACCGGGTAAACCTGATGGAGGCTATTGGCCATATCGGCGGGTTTACCGAACTTGCCGACCGGCGGAATGTAAAGCTCATCCGGCAGACTGGGGGCAAGACAGAAGTAATCTACCTGGACCTCCTGGACGAAGATTTCATGGAGTCTCCTTATTATTATGTGCACCAAAATGACATTGTCATAGTTCCCCCGTTGCGCCAGCGCCCTTACCGGAGGTATTTCGGGTCAAACCTGTCGCTTATCCTATCCTCACTTTCGCTCCTGCTGTTGATATATAACGTGACGAAGTAATGAAGACGCAGCACATGAACAACAGCAACGGCATGGCCGAACTCCCTCTAGAGCCGGAAGAACGGGATGAGGGGTTCATTAAGATCGATTTCAAAAGACTCTTATTCCGAGTTCTTCAATATTGGTATCTGGTCTTGGGCTCTGTCGCCATTGCTCTCGCCATTGCCTTTTTTCATAACCGGTACGCTGAACGTATCTACCCGGTTCGGGCTTCAATAATTATTAGTGCCGCGCATCATACGGAAGCCAGCTTGCTATACGATAACCCACTCGTCGCCGGTGATCGGAACTCCTATAACGAACTTTACATATTGCGATCCTATCCCCTCATCCAGCGTGTGGTGGATGATCTGAATTTGACCGTCTCGCTTTACCGGGAAGGCGAGGTTAGGACGACGGAAGTATATACGTTACCATTTCACATTAGGGTCGTAGCGGCCAATGGCCATTCCCGACGATATGCATTCAGGCTGATTGACGAGAAAACATTCGAACTCGGAAGAATAGGAGCGAATGCCTCGCTTTTCCCGCTAAATGACACTGTCGATTTTGACGGTCTTCGAATACTCGTCCAACAGCGACAGGGTCAGTCGCTTGAAAATCATATTGGCATACCTTTTATTCTTCAGTATACTCCTTCAGTGCAAGTTGCGGGATCTTACATTGGTCGCCTTAGTGCAGCGTGGGCTGAGCGCGGCGCGGGCGTAGTAAACCTCTCCCTGCTCGGACCCACACCGGCAAAGGACCAGGACTTCCTGAAGGGACTGATTCAGACTTATGAAAGGTACGACTACGAGCGAAAGAGCATGCAGGCAACCCGTGCGATTGAATTCATTACCCGCCAACTGGGAAACATAAGCGATTCGCTTCGGCACGTCGAGTTGCAAGTAGAAAGGTTTAAGGATCAGAATGTAATCACCAATCTTTCATCGGAAACGATGCGCCTCTACCAGAAGCTGGAAGCGTACGAACTGGAAAAGGCGAAGGTGGAGATGCGTAGGAATTACTACGATTATATTTTTGCCTACATTGAGCGCGGCGAAAATCTGGATCAGGTGTTGCTCCCTACTGCGGTGGGCCTTACGGACCCGGTGCCGGCAACATTGATTCAAAAAATGGTCGATCTGCAGCTTGAAACGAAAGTCCTTGAGCGAGGCGAACGGAGCGAAAACCCGTTGATCCAGGCACAGCGCCGGCAGATCGCCGAATTGAAGAACGACATTCTGGAGGCCGTGAGAAGTCAGCAGGCAACGGACAAGATCCAACTTGACTTCCTGAACCGGCAGATTGAATCGGTAGAACGGGAATTGAGTCATCTGCCGGCTTCGGAGCGACGATTCAGGGCAATTGAGCGCCGGTATTCTATCCTCGAAAGCCTCTATATCTTTATGATGCAGAAAAGAGCCGAGGCAGACATCTCCCGGGCATCTACAACTTCGGAGGTCCGCGTAGTCAACCCACCCATGATTGCCGGGGGACCGATATCTCCAAAATTTACTCAGAATTATGTCATGGGTGTTCTGATTGGACTTGGTCTTCCGTTTGTTATATTCGTCCTCATGGAAGTGCTAAACACGCGCGTTCAATCGCGAGAGGATATTGAAAAACTCACTGCAATTCCTTTTATCGGTGGCCTTGGCCACAAGCGGTCCGGCAGCAACCTGGAAGTCCTCAACCGCCCGAAGAGTGCCCTGGCAGAATCCTTCCGTGCCTTGCGATCAAACCTGAATTACTTCCTGGGGAAGAGAGACAAGGCTGTGTTCCTCATCACCAGCTCCATTAGCGGTGAGGGTAAGTCGTTCACTTCAATCAACCTGGCCTCGGTGTTAGCGCTTTCAGGCAAACGGACACTTATTGTCGGTGCCGACATGCGCCGGCCAAGACTATTCAGTGATTTCGGCCTGGATAACAAAGTTGGTCTAAGTACATACTTGGCGGGTCTTGCCGATTTTGAGGCGGTGGTTCAACACACGTCCCATGAGGGATTGGATCTTATCACCGGCGGACCGGCTCCGCCAAATCCGTCCGAGTTGCTCATGACCGAGCGAATGGCCGAATTCATCAATGAGGCCAGACAACGCTATGACTACACTATTATCGATTCCCCCCCGCTGGGGATTGTCACCGATGCTTTCGTTCTGGCACCGTTCGCCGATCATACGCTATTTATTGTGCGCCAAAATTTCACACCAAAGAACCTGCTTAGGACGGTCCAGGATTTTTACGCCATGGGTAAGCTTACGAACATCAGCATTGTATTCAATGACATCTATAAATCCGGGCCTGGATACGGGTATGGGTATGGATATGGATATGGGTATGGGTATGGGTACCGATATGGATATGGATACAGGACTAAACAAGAGGGTGAGTATTATTCCGACAAGTGACGCTTCCCAACTGCCATCTTGCCCTTAAAAGCATCACAGTCCCATATGGTGAAAAAAAAGTATGCAACGCACGAATCCAACATCACTGCCTAAAGATCAATGGGACATCGTCATTACACCCCACCGTGAACATCCATCGTTTTCAGAGGTATGGAAATTCCGGGATCTGCTATACATGTTTGTAAAGCGAGATGTAGTCACTGTATACAAACAGACTGTTCTGGGTCCCATTTGGTTTTTCGTGCAGCCCATCCTCACTACCGTCGTGTACATGGTCGTATTCGGTGGGATCGCCGGAATATCCACTGACGGTGTTCCAAGAATCCTGTTCTACAGTGCCGGAGTTGTTCTCTGGAATTACTTTGCTGAGTCCCTGACCCAGACGTCAAAAACATTCATGGAGAACTCGCGAATATTTGGAAAGGTTTACTTCCCCCGAATTATTGTCCCGATCTCTAAAGTTGTTTCTGGTTTACTGAAGTTTTGCATTCAACTTTTTTTCTTCCTGGCAGTGCTAATCTACCACTTATCCATTGGGACAAAATTGCATCCAAATCTTTATATACTTTTGACGCCGGCATTAATCACGCTGATGGCGGTTATGGGGCTAGGTTTCGGACTAATTGTAACATCTCTAACATCCAAATATCGGGACCTCATGTTTTTGATACAGTTTGGTGTGCAGTTATTCATGTATGCGACTCCAATCATTTATCCGAGTTCTATTATTCCTGAAAAATACAAACTTTTCATTTCCCTTAACCCGATAACTTATGTAGTTGAAGGATTTCGGTATGCATTCCTGGGTACTGGATCATGGTCGTGGATCGGGCTTGGATATGCGGTTGCATTTGCTTTTGGCCTACTAGCAATTGGGGTCTATATCTTTGATAGGACCGAGAAAACGGTCATGGACACTGTTTAGTTAGGGTGATGAGCGTAGTAATTGAAGTAGAAGACCTGGGCAAACTTTATCGGTTAGGGGAAGTCGGCACCGGGACTCTCAGCCACGACCTAAAACGATGGTGGGCTTTGACGAGAGGAAAGGAGGACCCATATTCCCAAGTTGGCAGAGTAAATATCCGCACTGAGCGGGCGGAAAAAGGTGAATACGTTTGGGCGTTACAAAATATTTCGTTCAGCATTCAAAAGGGTGATGTCGTTGGAATCATTGGGAAAAACGGCGCAGGAAAGTCGACTCTGCTGAAGATTCTGTCCAGAATTACGGCACCAACCTCAGGGTCGCTTCGCATTAAAGGAAGAGTGGGCTCACTCTTGGAGGTTGGTACTGGGTTTCATCCCGAAATGACTGGTCGTGAGAATGTATTTATGAATGGAACTATCCTTGGAATGCGGCGACACGAAATAGTGCGAAAATTCGACGATATCGTAGACTTCGCTGGCATTGCAAAATATATTGATACTCCTGTAAAGCGTTACTCATCGGGGATGATGGTTAGACTAGGATTTGCAGTCGCGGCCTTTCTTGAACCCGAGATCCTAATTGTAGATGAAGTTCTTGCAGTAGGTGATGCCGAATTTCAGAAAAGGTGCCTAGGGAAGATGGAAGAGGTGAGCCGGGATCAAGGCAGAACCATTCTTTTCGTCAGCCATAATATGTCCTCCGTAAATACGCTATGTCACACAGGTATGTTCCTTGCGAATGGACAACTCGAATTCCAAGGCGATATCCAACAGGTAATATCTCGCTATCTCAATTATTCCAGCAGCGGCAATGGAAAACTTGTGCTTAGCAGCCGCAACGACATTGAACGACGCGGGAATCGATTGTTTGGAGAAATAATTTCAATATCAACGAGAAATACCAAAGGCGAAATACTTGATACCTTTGAATTTGGCCAGCAGTTGTATGTAGATATGAGGGTCGAAATCAAACAAGAGGTCGTTGATCCGGAACTAGGTATATGCATTAGCACGTCACGCGGCACGCGTTTACAGCACCTGGTTTCAAAATGGGAGCGCGAGTTTGGAAAAATTGCGCCCGGTGTCTACGACGTCACCGTGGAGTTACAAGAACTCATGGTATACCCAGGTGATTATACGTTGACAGCCTGGTTCAGACACTATGTAAAAGAACCGGCAGACGATTTTATAGAATCGGCACTTTCAATAAAAGTAATAAAGTCAGAAAAAATGGGTCGGTTCAAAGATTTCACCAATTATTCCCCAATTGGAGGTGTATACGCGAAGTCTAACTGGTATCTGCAAAATGCACACGGATAGGAAGGCTGCTATTGTACTTGCACGAATGGACTCAGAACGCTTTCCCGGAAAGGCTCTGCATCCTATTGCAAGGAAGCCACTAATTTATTACTGCACCGTCCCGCTATTGGGAAGCAAGTGTTTTGATGTACTGTTAGCCACATCAAATCGCCCCGTTGATGATCCTTTAGCGAATTTTGCAAAACAATATGGTATCAAGTGCTTCAGAGGGGACGCGTCAAATGTAAGCAAAAGGGTGGTCGACTGCATCGAACATTTCAATATAGACTATTTTGCTAGAATAAATGGCGACAGCCCATTTGTAAGGCGAGCACTAATTGAGGATGCCTTTTTTACACTCCAGAGTGGGGGATTCGACTTCGTGAGTAATCTAACTCCACGCACTTTTCCATACGGAATAAGTGTTGAAACCTTCCACTCTGAAATATTTCTTAAGTTCAAGAATATACTAGTAACGGATAAATATCGCGAGCACTTTACCAAGTACTTCTATGATCATTTAGAGCACTTTCGCTTTAAGTCCATTACACTTGATCACAACTATTCGGACGTTAGATTGACTGTCGATTATGAACCGGATATAATGACTGTTGAGTATATCATCGAGCATTGCCATGATATTTCAAACGTCTCTATAGAACAACTTGCCGCTACCTACCATACTTATCACAAAAGACATAATTGAAATGATAAATGTGTACTGCATCAGACCAAAAGGATTTAACATAGGCAATGACGTAATATACCTTGCGCTTACACACTTCATTCGAAGTGCCTTCCGGGAAAACGTTAACATCATATCGTTGCCCGCAACAAGCAAATATGAAAGTCATAAGAAGGCGGGAATAAACTCCCAAACAGTGTACGAAATCAATCAGTTTGGGCACGGGTTGATTGTAGGTGGTGGCAACCTTTATGAGAATGGCGAACTTGAAATAAATCCCAACGCAATCCGAGCCCTTGAAGTCCCTCTTTTGGTATTTAGCCTAGCAAGAGGAAAAATTTACAACAAAGGCTTGAATCTTGTCGATAGAACGGACGTAATGAGCGACGGCAATATCAAACTTCTTAACGACCACGCCTTATTATCCCTATCGCGTGACAACGCTACTAAAGAATACTTGGATGGTCTTGGTACCCCAAACATTCTTGGCGGTTGTCCTACATTGTTCATAAATGAGATTCCTCAACATCAAATACCGATTTCAGAAGAAGGAAAGACTGACGCCTTGATTTCTGTAAGGACACCTAATCTCATGAGTGTGCCCATTTCCTTTCAATACCAAACAAGAGATCATATCCTCCAAATAATCGAAATTCTGAAGAGCAAAGGCTATGAAAACATCAAGTTACTTTGTCACGATCACCGTGATATTCCCTTTGCAGCGTCGTTTCGAGGTATTGATTACCTTTACACAGAAGACGTGTACATGTACTTGACATTCCTACGAAATACGAGATTGAACGTGACATACAGATTGCATTCCGCCTTACCTTGCTTCGCTTTGGATGTCCCTGCAATTAAAATCAGCTACGACCAACGTGCACTGAGCATGTTTGAAACCATTGGAATGGCGGAGTGGAACATCAACATGCTTACGTCGGATGTTATCAAGGAATTTACTAATAGAGTTAACAATTTGAATCACCTGGCAGTCTTGAAACAACAGCTACGACAGTCAAAATGGGCAGAACTTCATGGAATACTAACCTCCAACCTCAAGAAGTTTGTAGAAGCAGTTCGCAACCACATAACTAGAAACTAAGGTGAAGACTCACATTATTGCCGAGGCAGGCAACAACCACAATGGCAATCTTGGCAAGGCTAAGGAGTTAGTCGATATTGCCTCAGCAGCGGGAGCAGACTCCGTCAAGTTTCAGATAATATATCCCGAAGGGCTATACCTGCCGGGTAAGTATGACTTTGGGCACTATGACATTGAGAAAGTCATTGAAATAAGAAAAAAGCAGATGTTGAAGGACAATGAGTACAGAGAACTGTTTGCTTACGCCCATGAGAGAGGAATTAGTCTGTCAGCCTCTGTTTTCGACAAACGCGGGCTAGAGTTACTCGCCGACTTAAACCCTCCCTATATCAAAATAGCATCCTGCGACCTTAACAACATTCACTTTTTGCGTCAAGTAGCGGAAAAGGGAATCAAAATCGTGCTTTCGACAGGAATGTCCTCTTTAGGTGATATTGAGAAATCAATCAATGAGCTATTCAAGGCAAATTTTACAAACTTAGTTTTGATGCACTGCGTGTCCATATATCCGGCGAGACTTAGCGAAATGAATCTTACCTTTCTTGACACTCTCAAGAGCGCATTTGGCCTCCCCATAGGTCTCTCTGACCATACGCAAAACAGTATTGCCTCCTGTATCGCACTGGCCAAGGGTGCCACATATCTGGAAAAGCACTATACGCAGGACAAGAATCAAGAAGGGTTTGATCATGCCTATGCACTGGAAGCAAAGGAATTCAGTCAATACGTGTCCGACATCCGCGAAGCAGAAATCGCTCTAGAACGTACTCCATCAAAAATTGGTGAAAAAGAACGTTTCGTGCGGCGGCGAGCAAGACGATCCATTTACTCGTCTAGGCTGATCAGGAAAGATCACGTTATCACGGAGGATGACATATTGATAGTCCGACCAGAGGGCTTAATGAATGCGGATGAAATTGACAGTGTACTAGGTGCCCGCGCCACTAGGAACATCGAACCTTACCAGCCAATTTCTCCATTTGACCTTACCACTTAAGGCCATGAAACTCTTAATCGTCTGCACAGCGTCGACAGAAATCGGTTTAGGACATTTAGTCCGCGTTCGCACTTTCATTGAGAAAATCGAGCAGGCCGGCTACGATATCCAATTGCACCTGGTGGTTGTTGGCGACTCAAGTCTAAAAAAATTGGTCCGCAATCTACGTTGTCCGACTACATTTTCCCGGACCGGTGCTGATCTAGTAAGCTTTAATGATAGCTTTGACGCAGTCGTCTTTGATTCTCTAACACTTCCCGACGAGGCCGTGCTCCATCTAAAGCACTTGTCCAAGCTTACTGTTTCACTTTCACCCATTTTCAGTGGGATGCGGCTAATGGATATGATGGTTTCGCGAACCAAATATTCAGCGATCAAAGGAAATGATGAGCCACCAACAATTTACGGTGGCCTGCAATATACTCTCGTTCAGCCTGACTGCTATAGAATAGATCCCAGTAAGTATCTTGAGAGCCTTTCCAGGAGTACCCTTCAAATAGCAGTAGCCATGGGCGGCGGCGATGCCTCCAACAAATCCTTACAAATAGTAAAGGCTCTTCGAAACTTGCCTGTCCCCTCTACCATTTGGGTAATGCTCGGCGAAGGTTATAGACACTCCTACGATGACTTGATTGATGCCGTAGAGGGAGACAGCCAACACGAGATAATACTTGCCAAGACCAATAGATCACTTTGGACAATCTTACACAATTGTAGTTTGCTAGTTACGACTAGCGGCATCACTTCTTATGAAGCTGCTTATGCTGGACTGCCTTCATTGACGTTTTATGACTCCGACGAGTACTATTACCTGATTAGGGAGCTGATCGAAAATGAAGTAGCTGTAAGTGCCGGCCGATATAACGGCGACAATGTTGCCGCACTTCCGCAACTTATTCAACAGTTATATGTCAACAAGAGTCGTCTTGTAAATATGAACAAGAATTCGCATCATTTGATTGATGGGAAGGCGGCTTTTCGGATCGTGGATCTCATTCAGAACAGTTTGCATGAGAAAGTAATCACTGCTAGCCTATCAAGTCAAACAGACTAACAACACTAATACTAGATTTGCAAAACTGACAATTAAAGATCAGGGCGGATTGTATGGATGGTTATTCAGAAGAAAAGCTGATCTCAATGTCTGAGGGCGGCGACCCCTCTGAGCTAAAGCGGTTCCCAAGTTGGACTTCAGAAGTATATGGATTTGGGAAATACATCAGAAAATATGCATTTTATCCTGTTGCACTTCCACTTTTTATTTCCACTGATCATGGCCCGACGCAGCATGATGTACCCAACCAGATGGACCTAAGCACGCCAATGCCTATTCACTTCTTCCATTCGCCCAGGATGGTAAGAAGCTGGAAAGCTGTTTCCGAGAAACCGTGTTCAGTGCTTTACTCGCCTTTCGTCTTTTATAGGAGGTCAAGGAATATTACACTCTCGCCATCGGCAAAAGGAACAATCGTGTTTCCAACTCATAGTACACATCATATCGATACTAGCGCTGATTGGGACACTTATATCAAACAACTCAGGGACCTTCCTGAACGATTTCAGCCAGTATCCGCATGTCTGTACTTTCTGGACATACAGAAGGGTTTACATAAAGTATTCCTGAACCGTGGTGTGCCGGTCTATACTGCTGGACACTGGCTGGATAGAAATTTTATTGAAAATTTCTATGACATTATACGACAGTTTAAGTATGCCACCTCAAATTCGGTCGGATCCTACCTCTTTTACTGTGTGGAGATGGGACTGCCTTTTTTCCTGTATGGTCTCAGAGCGACTAAGCACAATCGAGGCGACCTGAACACGATCCAGGGAACATATACTAATGTGTCCTATGTCCAGACACGCAAGATTGAAAGCTTGTTTTCTCATATTTCGGATCATATTACTGAAGAACAGAGGAGAGCGGTGCTAACCGAACTTGGGATAACGGAAGGCACGCCGCGTATTAAAATGTCCTTACTCTTATACCGGAGCCTGTTTACACACCTTATGATCAAAATCTCTAGGAAACTGAAAAACTTAGTTGAAATAAAAACCTGACGCGTGATGACGCTATCCCACTCTTTGCGAAGATTTTTGGCGCACAGGATAAAGTACCTATCAAATGCTGCGTACCGATACAAGCAAAAAGAACTTGAGAGACTAAAATCATTGCCGAGATATCAGCTCACCCATACTAACTTGGCAGGTAAAAAGTTGGAGGTACCTGACGCAGCCTCCTTCCTTTTTATGTATCAGGAAATTTTTGAACGACAGGTATACAGGTTTCCATCCGACCATCCGGCCCCTTACATCATCGATGCTGGAGCCAACATTGGTTTGAGCGTTTTGTATTTCAAGCAGCTTTTTCCTGACGCCCAAATTGTGGCCTTTGAGGCTGATCCTGATATTTTCGACATCCTTGAAAAGAATCTACGCGGGTTCGAACTAAGAGATGTAAGTATCGTGAATAAAGCTTTATGGTGTACCGAGACCACGATCCACTTTCGCAAAGAAGGAGCCGATGCCGGATGCATTGTTACTTCCGGAAGTGATAGCACGGTGGCTGTCGATACAGTTCGTCTAGCCCCTTTTCTTAACAAGACCGTAGATCTGCTAAAGATTGATATCGAGGGAGCTGAATATACGGTAATCTCCCACTCTGCCCCTCAATTGAAGAACGTGAAACGGATCTTTATTGAATACCATTCCTACCTAGATCAATCCCAGAATCTTCCTGAATTGCTTAGTATTCTCAAGGATGCAGGCTTCAGGCTAAATATCAATTCCCCCGGATTGATATCATCCCGGCCCTTCGAAAAAATAGAGGTTTATAACAATATGGATATGCAATTGAACATTTATGCATATCGCAATGAGTAAAATGAATTAGATTCACTGCTAGTTCAAAAGTAGCACTCGTAAATGAAGATTGTCCATCTTTCAACATTCGACACGGGAGGTGCGGCGACCGCAGCGCTCCGGTTACACGAAGGTTTACTTGCGGCCGGCATGTCCTCATCTTTCCTATCCCTCTACGGAAGCCTAGGCACGTATGACCCGTCGCGGACACGATACCAAAAGCATATGCTTCCGCTTTATCGGAGGGTCTTGGGAAGGTTTGGGGTACCCGTAAGCCAGCAGGACCGCAATGAAAGAATGATCCGCCGCCTTTCGGGCAGTCATGAGGCCTTCACCTTCCCACTTACGGACCATAGGGTCGAACGCCACCCACTGATACGGGACGCAGACGTGGTGCACCTGCATTGGGTCGCGAACTTCATAAACTATCCCACCTTTTTCGGAACGGTATCCAAGCCGATCGTTTGGACTCTGCATGACATGAACCCCCTCCTGGGTGGCTTTCACTATCTTGGCGACAAACAACGAAACCCCAAATTCGATCAACTCGAACAGACACTCAGAAGGGTTAAGGAATCCGTATATCGCAATACCGAAAACTTAACCTTCGTCACCCCCTCGAAATGGTTATGGCGCCATGCAGAGAAATGCGAAGCACTTTCAAAGTTCAACCGTGTCCACATTCCCTACGGCTTGGACCTCAACGTATTCCGGCCCTATAGCAGGGAATTAGCTAATGACGTTTTTCACCTAGATCCATCGAAAAAAGTTTTGCTCTTCGTCAGCGAGAGAGTCGATAATTATCGCAAGGGATTTGACATCCTATTGAAATCGCTGGAACAACTGCAGGACCGGGATGATTTTCAACTCGTCAGCATTGGATTCGATTCAAGTTCGAGAGACAGCAGGGTCCATTCCCTGGGTTCGATCACCGACAATCGCCTGCTCGCCATGGCCTTTTCGGCTGCCGACGCATTCATTCTCCCATCTCGCGAGGACAATCTCCCAAATGTCATGCTGGAGGCACTTGCTTGCGGCACACCCGTCATTTCATTCACGAATGGTGGCATGAGCGAGGTCATTAAGACGGGCCGCACCGGTATCTTAGTGCCTGAGATTTCCCCGGAAGCATTGCAGGTTGGAATTCGTAGGTTTTTGTCTGGCGAATTTGTGTTTGACAGAACAACCATTCGGTCGTTCGCAGTAAGTAATTTTGATTCAAGTCTTCAATCAAAACAATATCAGAAATTATATGAGCAACTCCTCGGCTAATAGCATTTGCACATCCGGTTCTTGTCCGGCCCCACCGCCCCCTGTTACTTTCGAGTGCCTGCTACGTGAAAAGGCCTAACCGCCATTAATGCCGTGCCCAATCCCTTTTTTTCCATCATCATACCTACTTACAATGCTGCCCATTTAATAAGCGGTGCGGTAGAAAGCGTTTTGTGTCAGGATTATAAGGATTTCGAAATCCTCATCATGGATGGCCATTCTTCGGATAACACAGTGGCAACGGTCTCAGCCTTTAATGACAAGCGAATTCGAATCTTCGTCGAAAAAGATGGTGGTATTTATGACGCCATGAACAAAGCTGTGGATCAGGCACGCGGCAAGTGGCTGTATTTTCTCGGTAGCGACGATCGTATGTACCGTCCTGATATTCTAGGAACAATTAGCAAAGTCTGTGAAGACGATATCCATATTGCATATGGCAAGGTGACCGGTGAGATTTTTGGCGGTGTTTACGGTGGACCCTTTACGCAAGAAGATATTCAGGCAAGGAATATATGTCACCAGGCAATATTTTACCGCAAGGACGTTTTCACGAAGATGGGGAAGTACGACCTACGATTTAGAGCCCACGCGGATTGGGACTTTAACATGCGTTGGATGTTCTCAAGAACTATAAGAAGCAAATTTGTCGACGTGGTTGTGGCTGAGTATGCATCGGGTGGGTACGCGGCAATACATGGGGATCCTTTATTTTTCAAGCTGCGTAACCTTCGCTATTTGCACTACTCACGCAAAGCTTTGCCCACAAGACGAAAGCTGGAACTCCTTACCCTCGAAATAAAAAGGGCAACAAAACTAAAAGATGTCCAACAGCTTATCCGAATATTTAGAACAGCTATGCCCATTCTACTCTCACGACCATTTCAAAACAAAGGAAAAGGGGATAAGAGTGCCATTTAAAGTCTTTACACCGTGATTTCTATTATTGTTTGTTCTGCGAATGACGGCCTTTATCAGGATTTTTGTGAGAATGTGACACAAACTATTGGCCTTCAATTCGAGTGTATTCGGATCAACAACACAGATGGAAAATATGGTCTATGTGAAGCGTACAATAGCGGCGCGTCCCGGGCAAAGTTTCCTTTTTTATGCTTTGCTCACGAGGACATTCGTATTCACACGCCTAATTGGGGGTCAATATTATTGCGACATTTCGACTCTAAACCAAGGCTTGGTCTGATCGGCATTGCCGGCAGCAAAGTAAAGCCCCGCATGATCTCCAACTGGTGGCTACCGCAGATCAACGGTCACGAACCCAAACGCGGAAAGGTCCTTCAGCATTTTCGCGACAAGCCAGTCCAAATTACTGAGTGGTGGGAAGGCGACGGCGACCTCGATGATGTGGTGACAGTGGACGGCGTGTTCCTGTTCACCAGAAAATCCGTATGGCAAGAAAATCCCTTCGATTCAAAATTGCTTACCCGTTTCCATGCCTACGACTTCGATTTCTCCATGCAAGTAAGGCAACATTGGAAAGTCTGCGTGACGCGGGCTATTCTGGTCGAACACCTCTCACAAGGAAGCTTCGACCTGGATTGGATAAAGAGCACGCTCGCTGCACACGAAAAATGGAAAGGACACCTCCCAAAATCCGTTCATCCCAACATTCCATTACAGAGCTTCAAATTTCTCGACCGGCAATTGCTTAACGACTGTTACGCCAAGCTCGCGCGGTTGGGCGTACATTGGCGCATAGGCCTGCCTATACTTTTCCGTGCAATATCTCTTGTCCACGGAAAGGACTCCCTATTTGGCTTGATGTGGCGGTGCAGAATCACTGTCTCCTGGATCGCCGGACGTTTGCGAAAGAGGTAGCATTCCAGCATTTGTTATATCTTTCGACCGATGAAAAAGGTCGCGATCGTCGTACAGGTATATAAGCCGGAGGTCTCAGCCAATGAACAAATATCCTTGACGCAAGTGAGCAGGGTTCTGTCGTCATATCCGGTCGTACTGGTAGCCCCACCCTCAATGGATGCTTCCGCATACCAGCGCCTTTTCGGCGACCAACTTGTGAAGGTTGTCAACTTTCCACATCGATACTTTTCCGGTCTAAACGGGTATAATCGATTGTTGATCAGCAGATTGTATTATCAGACTTTCGTCGAGTACGAATTCATATTGATTCACCATACGGACGCATTTGTATTTCGGGACGAGTTGGATTTTTGGATGGAAAAGAATTATGATAATATCGGAGCGCCAATTTATCAGTATGATGACACTCCAAATCCGCAGCACTACATTTGTACCGGCAATGGAGGCTTGTGCCTTCGAAAAGTGAAGACCTTCCTGGAACTAACCAGTGACAACACGATAATCTATCGGTTTTCCGATATCAGGGAGAATTTTCTCACCTACAACTGGCGGGGCCGCTTATATCGCGCGCCGTACTACCTCCTCATGCTTTCAACTTTGGGGTCCCGTTTAAATGCGACCTTCAACAGGATCCATCAAAACGAGGATGTCATTTGGGGTCATTACGTTCCAAAATATATTAAGGATTTTAAAAGCGCACCATTTGAAGATGGATGTCGCTTCAGTATGGAATTTAATTGTGATCGCCTACTTGCACTCAACGGCGGCCAGCTGCCCTTTGGTTGCCACGGGTGGTATAAACCCTTTTTTAGAGACTTCTGGAAGCCGTATATTGAGTCGTGCGGCTATACTGTTAATTGATCCATGGAGAGATGACAGCGACACAGAGAATACTAATCACCGGATCACATCGTTCCGGAACAACATGGCTGGCAAAAGTCATTTCAGCATCGTCGGATGTGTATTATATAGCCGAGCCCTTTAATATCAGTTTTAAACATCCGAACAATCCGATCACAAAGTGGTTCTATTACATTCCAGCGGAAAGTGATGAACTCCCGGTACCTGGCTGGTTTTTTCGAACAGGTTAAAAGTAGAGATTTTCTAACTTTAAC
>CAZHIQ010000051.1:0-18826 GCA_964532595.1 uncultured Roseivirgaceae bacterium | reverse complement strand
CCTTCTTGATGAAGTCTCTTCTCTCTTTGTTCATGTGACTAGTAATGATGGTAAGAAGTTATTTCCCGGAGGTGCGGGCTTTGGACAACACGCTCTCGAGCGTTATGGGCTTTCCGCCCTGACGCTTGCTTTCGTCAGCCGCCTCCATAAATGCAAAAATTTCAATTGTCTCCTGAGCCGATACGGGAGAAACTCCTGTATCGAAGAATTTCGCGATCTCTACGAGAAGGGGATTGTATCCGCCGGCACCGTCGAGACGCTCGATCGACGATTCGCCGTAGACATGGCCACCATAACTTGTTTTTGGATATCGTATTCCGCGGAATGTTCCAATCCGCCCGTCGTCCCACACGCCGACAACGACGTCGACGTCATCGGCCGAAGTACGGGTAACCTCGCGACAACCCGGCCCCATCACAGCACATAACATTTCAACTCCGTGAATACCATACCACGCCAAATCCATATGAGTAGGCTCGAGATGCGCCGGGCTGAAGACATCAGCCCCCAGCACCTTTCCGGCTTTTCCGTCTGTGATAGCCTTTACGCTGTGCGCATAGCGCAGCGACGACGCTGAAAACACGGGGACCTTATACTTTTTGGCGGCCTCGAAAATCGCAAGGGCATCAGGCAGATGTGCGGCAATCGGTTTATCTATAAAGACCGTTTTACCAGCCTTAAAAACTTCAAGCGCCTGGTCGAGGTGTAATCGGCCATCGTTCGTCTCAAGGAGCACCAGATCGCACTCCTTTAACAACGCCTTGATGGAATCAACAATCTTGACGCCATACTTCTGGATTTCCTCGGTGTATCCCGGAATCCGTTTATAGCTCGATTCGATTTCGCTGCTTCCCTTCGGATAAGCTGCCACTACCTTGTACCCTCCGTATTCCGACCCCGCATCGGGGCTATTAAATGTCTTTGTGAAGGCGATACTGTGCGACGTATCAAGACCAATCATGCCGATGCGTTTCCCTTTCGCGACTTGCATCAAGTCGGCACCAAAAGCCATCGCATTGTTCATTGAAAGTCCCAGTCCAATGCCCGCGGCCGCGCCCGATCTAAGGAAATTGCGTCTATCGATTCTCTTGTCCATGGTCGTGAATTGAAAGTCAAAGGAATATCCACTCCTCTACAAGTATAACCGAAACCGTTGGAAAAACGAATGTGTACGTACCCGAATTTTCACCCGGCCCACAATATCCACACACCCCTTCTATACGCCACCAGAACGGCATTTCCACCACGCACAAAAATTCTCCTACCCATGGAAAAGCAAAGAGTCGACACATAGTATCGACTCTTCACTATAAATGTCAACATATTGCTTACGCTTTCGTCGCATCCTTTTCCAGGAAAGTCCGAACGAAATCATCATCGATGAGATCGGGGTAAGCCTTGCAGACCCGATCGATTTCTTCCATTTGTCCCGGAGATAGTTCTTCGTTGGGGTTGAGGCACCAACGTCCCTCGAGGATACCCTGTCGACGTAGCACTTCGTGGATCCCTGGGATACAACCGTGGAAACTGTTCGCCGGATCAAAGATCGCAGCGTTCATATCGGTAACTGCCACACCCTTAGTCAGGAGTTCGGCCACATTCCGATTACCATTCGCCTTGCACGCTTTGACTTCGGTCAGCAACTCGACCGCCTTCCGCGTCCACACCGCCCAATGCCCGAGTAGACCACCGACAAATTCCTTTTCGATCACTTTGCCGTCAACATCAAAGCGATAGCGCGTCAGCAAATCGGCGACAATGTTGTCGTCATTCCCCGTATAGAGTGCAATGTCATCGTGTCGTCCGGAGTAACACACAGCGCGGACGACGTCCAGGGTCTGGTAGCGATTGAATGCTGCGACTTTGATTGCTTGAACATTGGGAATACGTGCGAACTCCAGCCAGAAGTCATAGCTGAAAATTCTGCCTCCGACACTGGGCTGCAGGTAGAAACCGAAAACCGGAATCACTTCTGCAACCGCACGGACGCGCTCAAGGATTTGTTCTTCCGACCATCCTTTTAATCCCCCCATGCTAAGTAGCCCCAAGTCGTATCCAAAACGAACTGCGGTCTCTGCTTCGCGAATCGCCTGCTCGGTAGGACCGACGATTCCTGCCACCTTGATAAAGGGGCGGGTCAGTGATGCTTTCTCTACCTCGGCAGCGGCGAGTTCGAGAACGGGCGCATAGAGATTTATGCCGGGATCGCGAATCTCAAACTGAGTGGTGTGTACTCCCACCGCTATGCCGCCGGTCTCACACGCCATATAGTAACGGGTGAGCATGCGCTGCCGCTTTTCGTCAAGTTTGCGATCTGCATCGAGTGCCAGCGGGTGCGCGGGAATAACAGTTCCCTCGCTAAGGAACTTCTTTATCGCAGGGTTAAGTGTTGCTTTAGACATAATAAGTAAACTTAGAACTTGCCTTCCCTCTCCTGGAAATGTGTGGGTTTATTGATCGTATCGCCACCTTCCTTGATCCAACGCGCTGTAAGCTCTATCATCTCTCTCAGTGTAACGCGTGGATAACCGAACAGACGATGTGAGAGTGATGCATTGCTGAGTAGTGCTGTTGTTTGAGGAGCATTGACAAACTGAGGTGTCTTTCCGAGGTGTCGGCCGAACTGATCAGCAAGCCACTTGATCGACACGGTCTCCGGTCCGGTGACGTTGAGTATCCTCGCAGGCGATGAACAATGCAAGAGCGAGCGAATAGCAATCTCGTTGGCGTCGCCTTGCCAGATCACGTTAACAAAACCTGTTGTGAGATCGATAGGTCTCTCCTCTGCAACAGCTTTCGCGACTTCGAGTAAGACTCCATAGCGGAAGTCTATCGCGTAATTCAGACGGTATATAAGAGTAGGTGTTTTGTATTTTTCGGAAAAGTATTGGAAGATACGTTCGCGCCCGAGACACGACTGTCCGTACTCACCCACTGGTCCGGTCGATTGTTCCTCTGACAGTCCGCCTTCCGTTACAGGCGAGAAGGGATAGACATTGCCTGTCGAAAAGGCAACAATCCGCGACTTCTTGTATCGTTCAGCTACCCTACCCGGCAGATACGCATTCATCGCCCAGGTGAAGGCTTCTTTACCGGTCGTTCCAAACTTGTGTCCTGCCAGATAAAGCACGTTCGGCGCATCAGGAAGAGAAGCAAGGTCGTCTTCGTTAAGCAGATCGGCGGCAATCGTCTCTATTCCTTCCGATTCAAGCGCTTTGCGAGTGTCGGGATCGGAGAAACGCGACACCCCGATGATTCGGCGTTTGGTTCCCGCCTGGTCGGACGCTTGCTTTGCCAACCGCGCCATGCTCGGCCCCATCTTTCCCGCAACGCCCAACAATATAATATCACCCTCAATCGACTTCATGTCCGCAAGTAGTGCACCAGAAGGCTTGAGGATTTCCCTTTCCAACAATTCAAGTTCAGTCATTGTAAAAACCTTATACGTTAAAACTTTCTTTCTCCGCACCCTGAGTTGACAAGGTGACATGTGGGTATTGTACAGACACAAACTGCCGGATAAAGCCGCCAAATATAATCAGATTCATATTCCAGAAGATATCAATTTTGAAGCGTGGTGAAACCATACCGATGTCTGCACGCTTTTAGCCTGACTCTTTTACACAGACGGCTATAAGCTTGAATGAAGGGTATAGAACTCAAAACAAACGCTGATTTTTCAGTTTGCTTTTTCCTACCGGCAGAGGTCTTAACTCAGCCCGACAGAAACCGTTCGCTATCCCGGTTTGCGACCGTTCATCACGAGAACGCAAATCAAACGCACGGTGAGTGGTTCGTGTGGCATCACGCGCTGTCCTAAATAATGATGGGTGGGTGCGGGAAACGATAAGAAGAACTTAACTTTGCTTTTTAGTTAGTACGCAAAACTTCAGAGGGCATTGGTTGGGAGAATTCTGGCATCGGTCATAATAGCGGCGGCAGCGCTCAACACTTTTGGGCAGGAACATGCTCGTGGGGAAAATAGTCCTGAATTCTTTCCCATAGCCGTATGGGCGCAAGACCCTTCGCATGCTGCCGCCTACAGGGAAGTAGGCATCAATATGTACATACATATTCACGGTGGTCTTGATCAGAAAAAGCTCGACCAATTGCGGCAGGCCGACATGAAAGTGATTGCACACCAGAATGTCTTTGGTTTGAGTCAGCTTGGCGAGCCCCTTATTTACGGTTGGATGCATGGCGATGAACCCGACAACGCGCAACGCAATCGAAAAGAAAAGCGTTGGGATCCATGTCTCGATCCCGCGGATATAATTCGAGACTACCGCGAGATAAAACGCAGAGACCCTACCCGTCCGGTCTATCTGAACGTCGGCCGGGGAGTGGCTTATACCGACTGGATTGGCCGGGGTACTTGCCGCGGACGCACTGATATGTATATGGTTGCCAACAACGGTTACCTCAAGGGTTGCGACATAGCATCATTCAACATCTATCCTGTCAACTCAGTCGAGGAAGAAGTCAGGGATCAATTGTGGTACGTTGCGCGCGGTATTGACAATCTGCGCGCCTGGTCCGAGGATCAAAAACCAGCCTGGTGTTGGATTGAAACCACCCGTATCAGCGAGAAGTCACCAAGGAAACCAACACCCGCGGAGGTCAGAGCTCAGGTATGGATGGCACTCATTCACGGTGCCCGTGGGTTTGGCTACTTCTGTCATTCTTTTGTCGGTAATACCGACGATGCAGCTTTGCTCAATGATAGCGAAATGCTGCGCGCCGTCGCCGATATAAACGCGGAAGTGACATCACTCGCTCCTGTATTAAACAGCCCTGACCAACCTGCTTACGCTTCTGTTACGAGTAGTAACAAATCGGTCCCCATTGATATCATGGCAAAGAAAGATGGAAAGACTGCCTACATTTTCGCCGTGGCTATGCGCGACGAAAAGACAACAGCAACTTTTCGCGTGAAGTCCGGTAAAAAGGTTGAGGTCATTGGCGAAAACTATTCCATTGAAATCCGTCGGAAGCGATTTACCGATTCTTTCGAAGGATACGGTGTACGCCTGTACCGCATTACGCGTTAATCCTTAACAAACGCTCATTTTTATTTCTCGGGCTGATCCCCTAATTTTCGTCGCTCGTTGCGTTTGCATTGTCACGAAACCCACGTATGAATCATTTTAGCGAACCTTCTAACGAAAATATCAGCACAGTCGGCGTCAAGGAAATAGCGCGACTAGCCAATGTTTCCCTCGCCACGGTTGACCGTGTACTGCACAACCGCACTGGGGTTTCAGAGGCCACACGGAATAAGGTTCAGAAGATAATCCAGCGCCTTAACTACCGGCCAAATATCATGGCGCGGCGACTTGCTTCCGGAAAGGTGTATCGCTTCGCCGCCTTGATTCCTTCGGTTTCCCAGGAGACTGATTTCTGGCAGGCTCCTCTAAGCGGAATCAATCGCGCTGAATCGGAGCTTGGCCAGTATGGAATTAAGATCGAGCGTTTTCTTTTCGACATGAACGACCGGCAGTCGTTTGTGACACAAGGAGAGCTGATTCTCGACTCCGAGATTGATGGTGTGCTCCTGGCCCCTTCCTTTATCGAGGAATCTATTCAGTTCACGAACGCATGCGATTCACTGGGTATTCCCTACGTGTTCATTGACTCGGACATCCCCACGCAAAAAAGTCTTTCCTACATCGGTCCTCAACTCTTTAAAAGTGGATATCTGGCCGGCAGCCTGGCCCGTCTGTGCCAGGCGGGAAGGGGTAAGATTCTCGTTGTGAGTATCGCCAAAGGAATTGACCATCAGCATTACGCTGTCCGGAAAGAGGAAGGGTTTCGACGATACTTTGAAGATCAGAATCTTCCCGTCAACATCATTGATGAAAACATTGAAGAAACGAGCCACGCTGCGGTCGAAGAGCGGCTACGTCAGACATTTACCCGGCATCCGGATATTACGACAATATTCGTAACGAACTCGCGTGTTTTCTTTGTCGCGCGCTTTCTAGAGAAGCAGAATATCAACGGCGTCCATGTTATCGGATACGATTATATTCGCGAGAATATCGATTACCTCACAAAGGGCAGGATTAGCTTCCTGATCTGTCAGAAACCCGAAGAACAAGGATATCGTGGTATTATGGCATTATACCACCATCTGATCCTCAAGATACCAATCCCCAACATCGAGTATATGCCAATCGATATAATTACAAAAGAGAACTACGAATTCTATCGCAATTAACGCTGGCGTTTCTCGGTCACTCCTCGTTGTAATCGAGGTCCTTATCGAAAGTTTCCGTAAGCTTCCACAGCGCAAGGAGCGCTACTCCGGTTGTGAGGAACGCGATGATAAGGGCGCTGTTAAGTATGCCGATGCTATCGCGCAGCATCAAAAACAGCATTGTAATCGGAATTATTGCACCTCTTACGAAATTAGGAACCGTAGTGGCTACAGTGGCCCGGAGGTTCGTTCCAAACAACTCGGCCGATACAGTCACGAACAGCGCCCAATACCCGTTCGTAAATCCGAGAAGCAAACACATAGCGTAAAAGACATTCAGTGATGTTATCGGAAGAGCGAGGTAGAGCACGCTGAAAATGAAACACATGACGATGAAGGCTGCCATAATCTTTTTTCTGCTTCGGGTGTATTGACTCAATACGCCACTCGAAATGTTTCCGAAGGTTTGGCTCGCAAAAGCGAGAATGACCGCAATCCCCGCATCGACAGGAGTATCAACGCCAATAGCAGCGCCCAGTTCGGGCGAGAAGGTTATCATAATTCCGGATACGAACCAGATCGGCAATCCTACCAGAATACACTTCAGGTATCGGAAGAATCGCTCGCGATGATTAAACAACATAAGGAAGTTGCCACGCTGCACGTTATCGGTTTTGGACTTCAGGAACATGCCCGACTCGAACACGCGAACCCGCATCACCAGCAAAACGAGTCCCAGCCCTCCGCCGATAAAATAGGCCGCGCGCCATTCAAAGATATCGGCAATGAAATAAGCCAGAATAGCGCCGAATACACCAAGGGTGGCCACGAGTGTTGTACCGTATCCGCGAATTTGCCTGGGTAGGATCTCACTCACAAGAGTGATACCTGCGCCAAGTTCGCCCGCAAGCCCGATGCCCGCAATAAAGCGAAGCGCCGCGTACTGGGGTACTGTTTGGACGAAGCCGTTAGCGATATTCGCCAGCGAATAGATAAGGATCGAACCAAACAGCACTGAAAGGCGCCCCCTCTTGTCGCCCAGCACTCCCCAAAAAACACCTCCGATGAGCAGGCCCGCCATCTGCATATTCAGCAGAAAAACCCCGTCATCCAACAGACTACTTCCGGATACACCGATCGCCGTGAGACTCGGAATCCGGACAATACTGAACAAGAAGAGATCGTACATATCAACGAGATAGCCAAGGGCGGCAACGACTACGGGGATACGCAGGAGTTCTCTGGCAACTGAAATCTTTTGAGGCGTTGCAGCATCTTGTGAAACGTGCTCTGTCTGGGCAAGAGGTTTCATGAGGTGTCAGGTTGGGTAAAATAGCAGTGTACGTCACTTCACGTCCACCGATAAGCAAGATAGGATTTCACGTCAAAAGGGAAAGACTCTGCCGGCGTTTTTCTGCGAGCGGTAACCTCTGGGCCAGATAACGTAAACGCGCCGAACAGTACGCAGACAAAAAAAAGAGCTCCCGGAGGAGCTCGTGTATTCAATCAGAAACGCGCAGGCTAGTGGACGCCTTCAATACGCCCTACCCGGCGCGACCGGGTTAAGAGATAAACGGCAGCTGACGCGACGGCAACTGTTATCAAAGCCTTGCGTATTGCACCGCTGCGATTGTACCTCCACTCTGCTTTCCAACCCTTCTCTGCAAAAATGTTGGGGATATGACCATGCCGGAGATCGTCAAGTACTCCTTCGACGACGTTGACTCTGTCGGCCAATATTAAGGTCATCCAGTGCGCAGAACTCCCTTCACTAAATCTGAATGCATAACGACGTAGCATACCGCTTAGTCCACTTGGCGGCGCGGATACGCCGAAAACCCGGGTTACACCGGGCCGTTCAATAGAGTGCAACACCTCGACATCCGTACGCTGCTGTGGCGCACGCTCGTAGTTAAGACGCTCATGATCGGCCCCGGTATAGCGCTTCATCGGGTAAGTAGGCTCGTTTTCGGGATCTGCATCGATGCCCCAGCCTGGAATGTCTTTCTCCGCTTCAGCTATACGTCTGTCGAGCCCGGTAATTTTCACAGTAGGTTCCATATCCTTCATATCAAGCTGCGTTGGGAATGAGTACTGGTTTGATACAGTTGTCAAGTTTCGTCGAAAACATGTGATAAGCCTCAGCGACTTCCTCCAGCGGTAGGCGGTGAGTAATCATCTCACTGGGCTTCAACCGACCAGCCATCACATGATCTACCAGCTTCGGCAGGAGGCGTTTCACCGACGCCTGATTCGCGCGTATTGTAATCCCCTTATTAAGTACGTTTCCTATTGGCACGAGATTCCAGGTAGGTCCATATACTCCGACGATCGATACGATGCCACCTTTCTTAACGCTGTTTATGGCCCACTGCAGTGCTGTAGCCGAACCGGCCTGAAGCAATAGTTTCCGGCCCGTCAAGGTCTGCATGGTGCTTCCCTCCGCCTCGCATCCAACGGCATCGATACAGACATCCGCCCCGAAGCCATCAGTTGTTTTCTTGAGGAAAACAACGGGATCGTCCATCGATCGAAAGTTGTAAGCCTCGCATTTCGCGAATCTCCGGGCAAAATCAAGTCTGTATTCGAGGTGATCGATAATAATCACCCGCCCGGCGCCGAATAGCCACGAACATCTCGCAGCCATTAAGCCGATAGGCCCTGCTCCGAAGACGACCACTGTGTCGCCCCTTTTTATCCCTCCCATCTCAGCCGCCTGGTAGCCCGTCGGAGTTACATCCGTCAGCAGAACAGCATCTTCGATGTCCATGCCCTCGGGTATCTTCATAGGACCGACATCGGCATAGGGCACGCGTACGTATTCTGCTTGACCTCCGTCGTATCCGCCCGCTGTGTGCGAATAGCCAAATATTCCTCCTACCGCTGTCGCTTGCGAATTCGATTCATGGCAGTTTCCGTAAAGTTCCTGCTGGCAGAAGGCGCAACTTCCACAAGCAATATTAAACGGAACCAACACTTGATCGCCCGGCTTTAGTTTTTCAACTCCCGTCCCTACTTCCTCAACCACTCCCGTAAACTCATGTCCGAACGTCATCCCTACACGCGTGTCGGGCACAAGGCCATGATAAAGGTGTAAGTCCGACCCGCAAATACACGATCGGGTTACTCGAACAATAGCATCGTAAGGATGCAAAATTTCGGGATCGGGTTTATTACGATCCACACGAACCCTGAATGGGCCGCGGTAGTTCATAGCTATCATACTGTAATTCCATTTCAGTGATACGAACAATTATGCATGCAATTGTCCCACCAGTCCCGCGCAAATTTCAGCGCATTCACGGCATACCTCGGCGCACCGTTTGCAATAATCCAGTTCCTGAGAACTGCTTTCGCATTCCTCTGCACAGGTAAGGCAGATCTCGGAACACGCCTGGCACAAATGCGTCGCGAACTCTCCTCCTACGCTGAGCAACCTCGCATTGGAAGAACAGACGATAGCACATTCCCGGGCAAGTGCAATGCACCTGGACAGCATCTCGATATCATTCTCCTTCAGACACTCCGTTGCACAGTGCTCGCACTCGCTGGCGCAGCGGTAACATGCCTCTATGCAATGCTGATACACACTACTGCTGAAACCTTGATTTTGCATGATCTTTCAACTAGATGACAAAAGCTTTAAAAAGGCAGCCTTGCAGGTGCCCGCTACTGATGAAGGATAAAAACTATACCTGTTGCCGAGTGGGAATCGATCAAATGAACTTACGAGCCATCGTATGATGATATCCTCGTTCATGTTGTCTTAAGATAGCTACGACCTCCTCGTCGCAGAGCGGGTGAAAATCTTCAAACACCTGACCCACGGAGTGAAAGTCGGAAGGCTGAACAGCTATAACGACTTCATCGGCTAAAGCGTCAATTTCCGACACGTAGCGCTTCCCCGAAACTGGAGAAGCCACAACAATACGAGCGGCTTTCTGCGATTGACAAAGTTTGATAGCAGGTACGAGCGTCGACCCGGTAGCAATACCGTCATCAACAATAATAACTGTTCGTCCTTTGATTTCAGGTAGCCGCTTGCCCTGACGAAAGCGGGACACACGACTGCGAATTTCATTGAGCTGCTCCTGTACGATGCGTTTGAGGGCATCGCGATCGATATCATTAGAATAGGAAGTCAAAAACACCGAACCATCTTCGGCACAAGCACCAATAGCTAATTCTTCCTGAAGAGGATGAGGTAGTTTCTTTGTAATCAGTACCCCCAATTCGCCACGAATCGCTTTTGCAACGGCCGCAGCTACTGGCACGCCGCCACGGGGGATACCAAAGACAAGTGCGCCTTTTCCGCAATACGCCGGCGTCAACCGCTTTCCCAGAACGCGGCCTGCTTCCTCCCTGTCTGAAAATATCCTTCCACCCTTCATATTAATGCCTGACTGAAAAGCTGTCCGACCCTAAAGGGGAGGTAACAATATTGTTCCAATAAAAAAGCCGGACTCTCCGGCTCTTTAATAAGGCTCATATATTAGTGAGCATGGCGATGTTGGCCTCGGTGGACAGCAACCGCGGGTGTCCGCTCAGTGGTCAGCGATGCCACGATTTCGAAAAGACCGACGATCAGGTGCGGTAAATACACATATTCGCTAAAGCCGAATAACCATGGTGACGCCGCTAGCAAAACGCCGCCCACCAGGTCGAGTGAGAGGTGTGTCGGCATCGAAATGCTTTTTGAAAGTCCCAGTTCATAATCAGTCATCAGACTGTACAGGATAGTACCTGTACCGAGTGCAACGGGCACCCACGTTTCAGCTCCCCCCCGTGCGAATCCAAGTACCCACGGAGCGGCTATCAGTAATATGCCCACCAGGTAGTCTAATACCCCGTGGACTTTAGTTGGTATGAATCTCATGATCATTTCGTTTTAGTAATACGCCAGAGATGGCAAAAGGAATGCCTTCCCGTAGGGCTACCGTATTACTGAGGAGCGCTCCTCTAAATGGGAAGAGATTTACCAGAAACTGTGGAAACACTTAAACCCTCAAAGGGCTAATGTTGAACTGACTTATTCCCAGAAGCGCGCCAGTGCATGGTATTTGTTTTCCAAAACGCCGGCCAACCGCCACCGAAAGTGTAGTCTCTCCGTGGTCTCACATAGCATAGGAGTACCGTGGCGGCACCCGCGATCAAATCACTAATCATAGCTGTGACATTATCATATCCGAGTATCCACGGTGCCACCAACAACCAGGCGCCAAAGGGCAAGGAGGCCCACCTGACATTACGCGTCGCCTCGGCGGCAGCAACTATCCCAAACGTTGCAATTAATGGTCCAACGACATGTCCGTTGGTGGCTATCGACTTCTCAAAATCAAAAACACCGGGCGCTGCGGTGACCCATATTCCCACGACCATCATCGAAAGTTGTGACCACATGCTCCTCATATCACTTCACATTATCGATGACATCCTTGCAGCCCCAGAAAGCACGCCACCAGGATTTCCCGCTTTGACGTGCGCGTTGAAGATACTGTAGGCTCGCAAGCACCTCGTCCATGGCCGGGCCAATCATCACAACTGAAATAAAGGCGGTTAAAAGACAGAGTGTACACCAGGCGTCAAACAAGACAGGCTGAAAAACCACCAGCATAACACTCACTAATCCGAGCGGTCCAACGGCTACGCCAAACAACACAACGATCCACGGCATTGTCCGCCAGCGGTTCTTCCCACCTATCGCGCCTGCGACAGCATCCAACAAGTAACCGAAAGCGCCTAAAGCCGCGTCGGGTACCGGCAATACATCGGACACCGGTGAATTCAGAATAGTAAGACTTCCGTCTCCGAAAAACGGTTCCCACACATCGTCTATAATCCGAAACTGATAAGCAGCCAGATAGCCCGCGGTGAGAAAACCGATCACAGCCAGGACGATGATAGGAGCTCGCTGATCCCATGTTGCGGGATTGTAACTCCAGCCAGGTGGTATATCAATATCACTCTTCACCTATTCGCCTGCGGATTTGAGCCCGACAAGGTATTCGGTGAGATTCTTCCACTGATATTGCTGAAACCCGGCCCATCCACCTTCCGAAACCAACGTGTTTATAACGGCTTTTGACCCTGCCTCCGGGCCCTCGTTGTTGATCGTCTCATTTATTCCTATCTCCGCCGCCGATAGATTCGTGCCGCGCCGTTCAACACAGAAAACGCTGCGGGCCTTGTCTTGAAAGAAATGATCTGTGACAGACCGGTCGTCGATGTCTGTAGGATCATACGTGGGCTGAACCGTAAATGAAGCCTCATCATCACCCTTCACGACATCCACCACTCTTACCCAATACATGGGGAGTGGTCCGGGCAAATCGATCTCAATAAAGTCATCGACCTGCGCTACAGATTTTTCCAGCGGCTCACCGCTTTTGTTGAATAGCCGGAACCGTGCGTTGGCAATACCAGGAATTAAAGACCATGCGTTTACATCAAAAAGTCTCTGTCTTGCCCGGACAAACTCAGACCGAGCCTCGTCCTCCGTCGCAAAATCACGGCTACTTTCATATATCTTATCCTTGCTCTTCTCTCCCTTCAGCACTTTCCCTTCGTCTTTCAGGTTTTGAAGGCCTTCCACCGTCTTTTCTTTTATTCCCATCGTCTTAGTTTGTTACAGGTTGAGTTACTTCCGCTTTCTCGCCGTTGCGCATCGCCGTAAATGCAACGCCAGCCAGCAAAAGCATTGATGCCGCCAACACGCCACGATGCATCGATAACCACGTTAACGGGCTGAACGAAACAGATTGCTCCTCAAAGTCGCCGTGTGCCCCGTGATCTCCGGGCAAGGGTTCCCACAAGTTATCTTTGCGGTCTGTGCTCTCCGGCTGTGAGGTCATTTGCCCATCATACCCGTTGCGTGATAATACCCAATCAGCATACCAAGGTGCGATCTTATTGCCCACAATCGCCTGGAACGTCGGCCAACCAACATAATATTCACGACGTGGATACCGGGACGCATACTCAATCACCTCAGCCGCTATCTCCGGCTGGTAAATCGTTCCCATAGGGCGGGGCTTGAATGGCAAACGTGATTTGACAAACTTAAACTGAGTGGTATTCATCGCGGGAAGCTGCACCATAGATATCTGCACGTTACTCTTGTCGTGCATCAACTCCGTACGAAGTGAGTCGAAAAATCCCTGAATCGCATGTTTCGCTCCGCAGTAGGCTGATTGCAAAGGAATGCCGCGGTAAGCCAGGGCCGATCCTACAAAGATGATGCAGCCTCTGTCTCTTGGGAGCATCCGCTTCAGTGCACTTAACGCACCGTATACCTGTCCCAGGTAAGTGACTTCCGTTACGCGGCGGTAGTCTTCGGCGGTCATCTCCCTGACCGGTGAGAAAACGCTATTCATAGCATTGTTCACCCAGACATCGATGGGCCCAAGCCTCCTTTCAGTCTCGTCTGCTGCTCGTTCAACCGCTTCGGCATCCGCCACGTCGATAGCGAATATTTCCGCCTTTCCTCCGGCCTCTTCAACCTCGCGTTTCGCTCCTTCGAGCCCCTCCCTGCCACGTGCAATTAATGACACGTCGTAGCCCTTACCAGCAAACTCGCGTACAATACTTCGGCCGAGACCTGCCGAAGCGCCGGTAACGACTACCACTTTCCTTTTGCCCGAATCAATTGAACCGTTGCTCAACATACTTTCGTGTTTGAGGTATACACGAAAATATTATGCCCTTAACCTGCTATGGATGGGGAAAGAAAAGAATACAAAATGATAGAACAAAGTCGAACCTCCGGGATCGCATAACGCAATCCCGGAAGCGACCTGACATTATTGAGTCACGGTGAGGCTGGTGTTCTTGGTTAAAGTGACGGAATGCTTCTTTTTGCCGACAATCACCGTGTAGGTACTTGAGTCGACCCGGCCGGTTTCCGTCTGGGTAGATTCCAGTAACTCGACCTCTATGCGGCCCTTGTCGTCCGTTGTTCCCGAAAAGACTGATTTATTGTTTTTATCCAGTATCTGAACCAGCACCCCCGTCTTGGCATTTTGCTTGCGGTCCACGACATTAACCTCCAATGTCCAGTAAACGGAGTAGGTGTGAGGATGATCCGTAGCGTCGATACGGAAGGGCGCGCCGATGATCTCATTTGAACGAAACTCAATCTCCAGCGCAGCGGTCTTTGCACTATGTCCTCCCATACGAAAGACTGCAAAATCATCTCCCGCCGTTTCATCACGGATAATCACGTTGTTTACAAACTTACTCCGAGCCGCGCCTCCATAGGGAGTTCCTATCCATGCCGCCGGCACATTAGTGGTGATGCGATTATTGTAGAACTTACCGCCATAGCCGTGATTACCCCCTCCGATATAAAATGCGCTTGTATTCGTCTTGGAGGTTAAATCCGTCTTCCTAATAACGATGTCATTACCGAAGATTTCGTTGTCGCCACCCGACGCGCTGTAAAAGACTGCCCACGACACCGGCTGATAGCTCTCCACACCCGCCCTGGGCTCGGCCGTAACCTCGATGCGGTTATTATAAACGCGATTGCCGTAGCAACCACTCGGGGAACCGGGCGGCGCAAGATAATCCGCTATTCGGATAGCATTAGTACTGTACGTATCATGACCGTATTCACACGTTGGAGGAGAAGTAGTGATAGCAATGTAATTGTTAAAAATCTCGATGTACTTATGCTTGTATATCTCAATCCCCGATCCCACCTCCGGTACTATGTAATTGTCATGAATCAATGAGCTATCGCCCATCGCCATTATGCTGTAGTGGTTTGTCACCATCTGACGATTTCGGAAGCGGTTATGATGAACCGTTGTACGCTTACCTTTGAAAACCAGGCATCCCTGCCCGCCAATAAACTCCGAGTACGAAACCTCGCTCGGCGCTCTTCCCCTCAAATCGACTGCATAGAAACTCGAACCGTGCCGATTGATGATAAATGGATTGTCAACCTCAAACCTGCAATTTGTAATTGTAGCCTGGGGAACATCAACGGCGATTGTATTAATACCGGATGTGACGATGGAAACATTATCGAGAACGACGCGAACATCCTCTGCAGTTGATTGAACTCCCCATGAAAGGACCCCTTTCGCTGCATTCACAATAGTACCGTTCCGAATAACAACAGTGCCCCTTCCCTGCGCCCGGGGAATACCGGGGAGCGCCGTTCCCTTCTTTCGATCGTCTGTATAGTCATAGAATGCAGCCAGTCGACCGTTGTACAGATCATCGTAATGTCCGCGCGCATAGGTCTTATCAACGATACCGATTCCGACATCCATGGCTGGCCGGATATCCACTTCGTCTATCAAACAGTCAGTCTCCGCTTTTATACGCACACGATATTTACCGGCAGGAAGTCCCTGCAGGTGCGCATAAACGAAACCTCCACCGAGTCGAGGTTGACGGTTCTCGACCGGTGAGCTCACCATCGTTGTATCACGGTACTCCGTAGTCACTTTAACCTCGCGTCCCTGTTCATCCTCAACATAAAGACTGATCTTCATCTGATTCCGAACATCAGCTTTCATGTCGTTCCAGTCGAACCCGGTCACGCCACACATCGCAAAATAAGAACGATTGGACAACGGAAGTTCAACATAGGGCGACCGAACTTCATCTCCCTTTCGCATCCGCAACAGTCGTTCACCCACGAACACGTGGACGGTATCCGTACCTACCACCTGAGCACCCGGAGCGCGCGAAAGATCCCAACCCACAGCTCCTTCCTCGAAACCGCTATTCGCCATATTCTGATAATCGCCATCCGCAAATCGTAAGGTATACCCATTGAGATCGAGTACTACATCCTTCCCAAGGAAAATAGCGGAGCGAGGCGATGAAACATCATTCATCAAGACATACGTCGTTCCAGGAACGCCATAGTTTCCGGGCCCGGTTACTGCCACCTCACCGGGCTTTAAGGCTCGGGGTGGGGTCTGTTTAAACTGTGCCTGACTTTTGCAGGCGAAAAAAGTGAGAATCAGAAAAGATAGGATTCGCATACACGTTGGAATTAATGGCGAAATATACCACAGCGGCCTTGTCAGCTCTGAACCGCTCAAGTAAAAAACGGCGCGCCCCACCCCCTTTCTTTTTACCGAAAATGTTAACTTCATCTATCAAAGCACCTGCACTTTCCCACTTCAAAACGAACACATGAAATCGCACTACACTCTCGTGTTTCTCTTGGTCATTGTCGTCGCTTGTCAATCGTCTGACGATCACGATGGTGAAAAACTGCCAAACATCATCTTTATTATGAGCGACGATCACGGCTACCAGGCAGTAAGTGCCTATGGGTACGGTCTCAACAATACGCCTAACATCGATCGTCTGGCACGGGAAGGGGCCATCTTTCATCGCGCAACGGTAACGAATTCCATCTGCGCACCAAGTCGTGCCGTGATACTCACTGGTAAGCATAGCTTTATCAACGGAAAGGTCGACAACGTTCAGGCATTCGACTGGGAGCAGGAGAACTTCGCAAAACTTCTTCAGCGCGCAGGCTACACAACAGCGATGATCGGAAAAATCCATCTCGATGGATTACCTCAAGGGTTTGACTACTCAATGGTACTACCGGGACAAGGACACTACTACAATCCGGACTTTCTTGTTAATGGGGAACGGAAGCGATTCAACGGTCACGTAAGCGAAATTACAACCGCATCAGCACTTCGCTGGCTGAAGGAAGATCGCGACAAAAGCAAACCCTTCCTGCTGATCTACAATCAGAAAGCCCCTCACAGAAACTGGAAACCAGCTTCCAAATATCTTACACTGTTCGACGACACCACCTTTATGCCACCGGCTTCCTTCTTTGACCAGGAAACCAATTACGCGGGTCGCGGTCGGGCAGCCCGTGAGCAGGAAATGGAAATAGACGGCCACGCACAATGGGGACATGACTTCAAACTCGTCGTAGACCCCTATGGCGACTCAACCGGATTCGACAATGAACTAAAAAGAATGACTCCCGAACAACGCGCTGAATGGGAAGCAGCCTATGGTCCAAAGAATGAAGCCTTCCTCGAACGATTCAGTCGCCGGGGCGAGAAACCCTTCTCGAATAAAGAAGCCCGGGAAATAGCCATCTGGAAATACAACCGCTATTTGAAGGACTACCTGCGAACCGTACAGTCTATTGATGATGGAGTCGGCGAAGTACTTGACTACCTCGATGAGGCAGGACTGACGGAGAACACGGTAGTAGTCTATACTTCAGATCAAGGCTTCTACCTGGGAGAGCATGGATGGTTCGACAAACGTTTCATGTATGAAGAGTCATTTCGCACTCCCCTTCTCATACGGTATCCAGCCGAAATTAAACCAGGAACTACGGTACGGCAGCTCGTTCAAAATCTCGATTACGCACCTACGCTGCTTGACTTCGCCAAACAACCCATTCCCTCTGAAATGCAGGGATTGTCGTTTCGCCCACTCCTGAACGGTGATTCCACGAACTGGCGCGACGCGGTATATTATACATACTACGAATATCCTTCCGTCCATATGGTCAAACGTCACTACGGAATTGCTACTGAACGCTACAAGCTCATGCACTTCTACTATGACATTGATGAGTGGGAATTATACGATCTCGAGAGGGACCCAAACGAACTGAGGAATGTATACAACGATCCTGCCTATGACACCGTCCGTGCAGAACTTCACAAGCGACTTGACGAATTGCGATCGTTTTATGGAGATTCAGACTCGCTCGACACGTACTACCTGAACGCGTATCTCGAGCACATGAAAAAGTAACGGCAACCTATCCTGATGTAAGATCGTAGATCTCACGAATATTAGCCAATATGGCGTCCATGTCAATGTTAAGATCGATGATCTTTCCCGTATGGATATCGAAAACCCAACCGTGAACTCTCGGGAACCCCGACTGGGCAAAACTTAATTGCAGAGCAGCCGTCTTGATGATATTAATGCACTGCTCCTGTACATTCAGTTCAACTAAACGGTCGTACCGCTTTTGTTCATCTGCGATGCCGTCAAGCTCGTTTTTATGGATGCGGTATACGTCACGGATAACCCTTAACCAGGGATTCAAAATGCCGAGATCCTTAGGGACCATGGCCGCCTTCACTCCGCCGCAGTTATAGTGACCGCATACGATAATGTGCTTGACGTGAAGATGGCGGATCGCATAATTAATGACCGCCATCACGTTGAGGTCGACATTGTTGACGAGATTAGCCACATTTCGATGGATAAACGCCTCGCCCGGCCGTAACCCCATGATTTCTTCAGCAGTAACCCGACTGTCGCTGCAACCGATATAGAGATAATCGGGCTTTTGATCCCGCGCGAGTTCGTGGAAGAAGTCCTTGTTTTCACGCATGCGTTGCTCAATCCACTTCTTGTTATTCTCGAAAATCTCGTCGTAGCTGGTCATATAGCTTATTTTGGATACAATAATACACGTTGAAGCGACAACGTCAAAAGAACGCACGAGTGTAGAAAATGTGCCACGCCGACTATTGAGGTGAGCTTTGTTTGTGAAGCGACGGCAGGCACGGTTTTTTTAGCAACTGCCGGTATCATCCGTTACCCTGTTATACATCAGTTCAATTCGCAAAACATCGACTCTTATGCGAATCCGACAGCCGA
>CAZHIQ010000050.1:12733-18959 GCA_964532595.1 uncultured Roseivirgaceae bacterium | reverse complement strand
CTTACCATCATTACTAGTCACATGAACAAAGAGAGAAGAGACTTCATCAAGAAGGCGGCCATCGGTGCAACTGCCTTATCTGTCGGAGGGGTGTTGCCCGGCTTTTCGGCGAAGAGCTATGGTGATATTATCGGTTCGAACGACAGAATTAATGTCGCCGCTATGGGGGTAAATGCCCGAGGCTTTGCCGTAGCGAACAACTTTGCACGCCAGGAAAACTGTCGCGTAACCCACGTTTGTGATGTCGACTTCCGCGCCAGTCAGAAATCTATTGATTCGGTTGAAAAGATTCAGGGCAAACGACCGAAGGACACACGCGACTTTCGCAAGGCACTTGATGACAAGCAGCTTGACGCACTCATTGTAACAGCTCCCGACCATTGGCACGCGCCTGCCGCCATTCTTGCGTGCAGCGCCGGAAAACACGTATATCTTGAGAAACCCGCCAGTCATAATCCTCATGAGGGAGAGCTGGTCCTACAGGCCGCAAAAAAATACAACCGTGTTATCCAGATGGGTAATCAGCGTCGTTCATGGCCGAACGTCGTTAAGGGAATTCAGGAAGTTCATAGTGGCGCCATTGGCAGACCTTATTTCGCTAAGACGTGGTATTCGAATAACCGGGGGCCTATTGGTGTCGGAAAGGAAGTAGCTGTCCCGGATTGGTTGGATTACGAGCTCTGGCAAGGTCCCGCTCCACGGCGACCTTATAAAGACAACGTCATTCATTACAACTGGCACTGGTTCTGGCATTGGGGAACCGGCGAGGCACTCAACAACGGGACGCACATGGTCGACCTGGCACGTTGGGGGCTGCAGGTTGAGTATCCGACCCGGGTAACTTCGGCGGGTGGACGGTATCGCTATCAAGACGATTGGGAGACCCCCGACACTCAGGTAATCACGCTCGACTTCGAGAACAACACAACTATCTCGTGGGAGGGTCGGAGCTGTAATGGTACGCCAGTCGAAGGTAGCTCCGTAGGTGTTATCTTCTATGGTGAATCAGGATCGTTGTTTATCGGGGCCGGAAATGCCTACACCGTTTTTGATCTGAATGGCAAGGTGGTCAAGGAGGTGGCTAACGATATCACAATCGACGCGCGAAACCCCGTCAACCCTTCGTCACAGCTCGATGCCTTCCACATGGTGAACTTCCTCGAAGGAATTCGCAGGGGTGAAAAACAGAACGCCGATATTGTTGGCGGGCATCAGAGTACGCTTCTGGTTCAGCTGGGGAATATTGCACAGCGGTGCGGTCAAAGCTTGAATATCGATCCGAAGAACGGTCATATCCTGAATAACAAGGAAGCCATGAAGTATTGGACCCGGGAGTATGAACCGGGATGGGAGCCTAAAGTCTGACACTCCCTAATTGATCCTGAACTTATCTCTTATGAGCTCTACAACGATTGGCGCGAATGGAAAAAATCGGTCCGACGAATCGGTTGACGTCGGTTCCCTGAGCAAGCGAAAGACGATCATCTCGATTCTGATCATCGCGATGCTCTTTTTCATCTTCGGATTCGTCTCATGGATCAACGCGATTTTGATCCCGTACTTTAAAATTGCCTGCGAACTTGAGACAAATTTTCAGGCGTACCTTGTTGCCTTTGCTTTCTACATATCCTACTTCGTTATGTCGGTACCGTCCGGCTATTTGCTTAAGCGTGTCGGTTTCAAGCGAGGTATAATGTATGGTTTCTGGATTATGGCCGTCGGTGCTTTTGTTTTTGTGCCGGCAGCCTACGTGCGAGTCTACGAAGTTTTCCTGCTGGGGCTGTTTATCCTGGGCGCAGGACTCACCGTGCTGCAGACGGCGGCAAATCCCTATATCACCGTGTTGGGGCCGAAAGAGCGAGCCGCGCAGCGAATCAGTATCATGGGTATTTGCAATAAGGGTGCGGGGATTCTCGCGCCCATCCTGTTTGCAGCTGTGATCCTCAAAGCGTCAGACAGCGCAATGTTTAATGAGTTGGCTACGATGTCGGAAGCGGAAAAAGACGCAGCACTTGATGGATTAATCCGCCGCGTAATAGTACCCTATGCTTGCCTCGGAACCGTACTCTTCGGCTTGGGACTTTACGTCCGGTTTTCACCCCTTCCTGAGATAAACACCGAACAGGAATCTCCGGAGGTTGCGCTGGCGAATTCACAAAAGAGTACCATTCTCCAGTTCCCTCATCTTATCCTTGGAGCGATAGCAATCTTTATCCACGTTGGAACACAGGTAATCGCTATCGATACCATTATTCCCTACGCGCAGTCAATGAATATCGATTTGATGGATGCAAAAGTCTTTCCATCTTACACGCTGGCGGCAACAATCATTGGCTACCTCTGCGGAATATCATTGATTCCCCGCTTCATCAGTCAGGCCAACATGCTGCGCCTTTGTACTGTACTCGGGGCCCTATTTACGCTGGGAATTGTGTTTGGCGAAGGGACGGTTAGACTGCTGGGACATGAGGCTGATCTCTCAATCTGGTTTGTTGTACTGCTCGGACTGGCAAACTCGCTCGTGTGGGCCGGCATATGGCCGTTAGCACTTGATGGCCTCGGACGCTTTACGAAGCTCGGAGCATCGGTGCTCATCATGGGGCTTTGCGGAAATGCTTTGCTTCCTTTGGTATACGGATATTTCGCTGATGTGTTCGATGTTCGGACTGCCTACTGGGTCTTGTTCCCGTGCTATTTGTATCTCATTTACTACGCGGTACATGGTCATACGGTCAGACAATGGCGTTTAAGAACCGTGACGCAGTGATGCTGGATACATACTATTCCTAAAGTGAAATTGTGATGTCGCGCCGATTAAAGATAGTCAATGCTAAACTGATCACGCCCTATCGTATTATTCCTAATGGATCGGTGCTGGTTGACAATGGAAAGATTGTTGGAGTCGGGGAGCGGACGATTGATGCAGAGGCGGATATACTTGACGCGCGAGGTCAGTATCTATCGCCTGGTTTCATCGATATACATGTTCACGGTGGAGGAGGTCATGACTTCATGGACGGAACGGACGAGGCATTTCTGAAGATTGCCGAGACGCACGTTCGATTTGGAACGACCTCGATGATGCCCACTACCCTGACGAGTGATACGCAGGGACTCCTGGATACACTAACGGTGTATGATCGCGTAAAAGCCAGGAATAAGCGCGGTGCCTCGTTTCTGGGCGTCCATCTTGAGGGACCGTACTTTGCGATGAATCAACGCGGCGCTCAGGATCCCCGTTATATACGCGACCCTGATCCCGCCGAATATCAGGCGGTCATTGCTCATTCGTCTTCGATCCGTCGGTGGAGCGCTGCGCCTGAAAGGGACGGGGCGCTTGCGTTCGGGCGATATTTGCGTCAGCACGGCATTATCGCTGCACTTGCGCATACTGATGCCATTTACGAGGAAGTAGTGGAAGCGTTTGATAATGGCTATACTCTTGCGACGCATCTATATTCAGGAATGTCGGGTGTTACCCGACGCAATGCTTTTCGCTACGCCGGTGTTGTCGAAAGCGCTTTCCTTATCGATGAAATGGACGTAGAGGTTATCGCCGATGGAGTTCATCTTCCCGCACCGTTGCTGAAGCTGATTTACAAGATCAAGGGAGCCGATCGCATAGCGTTGATTACCGATGCAATGCGGGCGGCTGGAATGCCTCCGGGCGAAAGCATACTTGGAAATCTCAAGAATGGCTTGCGTGTTATTGTTGAAGATGATGTAGCGAAGCTTCCTGATCGCACTGCATTTGCCGGTAGTGTCGCAACAGCCGATCGCCTGGTACGGAACATGGTTCGTCTTGCCGATGTATCGCTGGTCGATGCCGTTCGCATGATGACGAGTACGCCGGCGCGGATCGCGGGTGTTTCGGAAACCAAGGGGGCGCTCGTTCCCGGAAAGGATGCTGACTTGGTTTTGTTCGACAGCGATATCCGCGTCTCTACCACAATAGTAGGAGGGGAGATCCTCTACTCCGACCGAGGTGATGTATCGATCCTCTAGTCTTAAAAGAAGAATGAAATTCCCGCCTTTAGGAAGAACGGGTCTCCCGGTGTGAAAGTCAGCTCCGAAACACTGGAGACTTCCCCCGGTAATAGGGTCTCCGTATCGAACTGCGCCTCGTTCCATTCCTTATTGAGAATGTTTGTAGCATTTAACGCCAGTTGGAAACGAGGGCGTGTGTAAGTAATGCCAGCGTCGAGGAGAAAGTAGCCATGAGCAGTAACCGTGTTGTCTTCATTGGCAGGTCTGTCCGCGACATAGCGATAACGAACTGCAGCTTCGACGCCACCCGATAGCGTTGCCGTTAATCCTCCGATACTTGTCCATTTCGGTGCGAGCGGGATGTAATTCTCCCCCTCCGGTGCGTCCTTACTCCGCGCGTGCGCATAGTTTCCGTCCAGATCGAGGTACAACCAATTGCGGAGCTGATATCGGATGGATAAGTCTATTCCTTTGCGTTCCGTTTCACCGCCTTGCTCGATAACCGATTCATCACCGACGTAAACGAACTCCTGGTCGAGATGCAATCTCCACACAGCAACATTCACAAGCAGGTTAGGGAACGGCTTTGCGAATACACCCAGATCTGTTCCATAAGCTGCTGGTAGTGTTTCAGAGGTATTCTCGGCCACGGCCACGCGCGTGTCATTGGAGTGGAAGCCAATCCCATTCTTTAAATAGACCTGCAGTTGCGGCGTTGCGTTGTAGTAGAGATTTAGTTTCGGGCTTATACGCTGGGCGCTGGCCGTCTTTCTTTCGTAAGCATTGACGAGCTTGTCGGCATATTGAAACGAGAATGCGTCGAACCGCGCTCCGGCGTTAAGAGTTAAGCGCGCTGTGAGGTGCCAATTGACATCGGCGAAGAGGTCGGCGTTGATTTGGTCTACGTCGCCAAGAGCAATGTCTCCGAGGTAATTGTGACGCGCCTGGACCCTCGAGAGTTCAATGCCGTCTACTTTGTCATAGCGCACACCTAGCCCGGTTTGTAAATGAGCGGGCTTACCCAGAAAACTTAAAGGCCGGTCGTAAGTAGTTCGGTAACCATAGATTTTTCGGTCTTCCTGTTGGCGTATGCCGTCTCCGTTAACGGGATCATTAAGAAAGAAAGTGAAATTCGAATAGAGGTCGAAATGATAGCGGGATAAGTACATCTGATGTCGCAGCGTGGAACCATCGTCGAAAATCTGCGTGTAAATAAGATTTCCGTTAGTCCGACCGGTGTAACCTCCTTCGGTGTCATCTATCGCGCCGAAGCGTCCAATTAGTCCGTTTCGCACGGCGCGTTCGGGAATTTGGCCCGACGCGTCCCATTCGCTGCTGAAGGTCGATAGGGAAAATTCGAGAAGTTTGTTGTCGCCCACTGCACCGCGGTACTTGGCAAACAAGTTTATTCGGTTGAAGTTCTGCGGACTTTCAAACGGTCCGTTGGTGAAGCTATACTCGGCAGCTGCGTATGCCTGTTGGTTTTTTTTGTCGTTGTTAAGAAGTTTAAGCATCGTAACAGCCCGCCAGGTGTCGAACCGTCCAGCCTCCAGTTTGATCATACTTTTGTCCAGCGAATTTCGCGTCTGGAAGGTTGCGTATCCTGCCGTATTGAAGTCGCCGATTTCGGCATAGTAGGGACCTTTGTTAAAGGCTACCTGACCTACGGTTTCCGGAATAACAAAGTGAAGATCCGCATATCCCTGCCCGTGTGCGTGGGAAACCATATTTACCGGCATACCATCAACCGAAAGGGTGATGTCGGTTCCGTGGTCGATATCGAAGCCGCGCAAGAAAATTTGTTCAGCCTTGCCACCACCGGCGTGTTGCGCTGTTACCAGGCCGGGGATCATCCGAAGTATATCCTGGGAGGTCTTGATGGGACGGAGTTCTGTATCGATTTTGCTGATAACCGTCATTGCCTGATCGGGCGTAGTGTAATCGCCCACAACAATTTCATCAAGCTGGAGCGTCGATGTCTGGAGGGCAATCTCGACGGTTTTTGTTTCGTTGTCTCTCACAGAGACGTCAACCGTTTGTGTAACGTAACCGATATAAGAAACTGTGAGTTTGTACTCTCCATCATGGAGGTTATCGAATCTGAAATTCCCGAGCACGGAAGTTTGCGCCATCTGATTGCCCGGAGCGAGCGAGACAGTGGCGCCGACCAGGCGTTCGCCGGTTGCGGCATCCCTGACAACTCCCTGCAAGAGGTTGCCATGAAAAGCGGAAACGTTCA
>CAZHIQ010000050.1:1747-12633 GCA_964532595.1 uncultured Roseivirgaceae bacterium | reverse complement strand
GCGTCGTAGTCATTGAGGCCTTTGCCGATTTCCCCGTGGCTGAGACGTTGGGCATATCCGGCCGCGCCGGCTTCTTCGCGTCGCAGGTCATCAAGAGTCCCCTCCTTCAGATATCGGTCGCTCGCATGCATTGTTACAACGCGATGGGAAACGCGGCGAAGCAATTCAAGTGGGTCTTCTCCCGCCAGGTATGTATTGCTGGGATCATAGTTGACGCCGAAGTTTGGATGATGAATGCGGTCTACTAGTTGACAAAAGACATCCATCTTCTGGGCAAACTCGGGGTATTCCCAAAAATCGTCTTTATAGTGATTTTCAATGATGAGGGTGATGCCATGGTCTGCCGCGTAAGGTAAGCAGGCTTCAATACAGTCGGCCGCTAAGCGAATGCCCTCACTGATTGAGAGTTCGGGACGACGTTGACCGGACAGTACGCGGCAATAGGAGCCGCCTAATGCATAGGTCATGTCAATCCATCGTTTTTGCTTTTTGATTTCTTTTTGACGGAAATCTTTATCGGGGTGGGTGAAGTCGGGTGAGCAGCACATCATTGGTATCACTTTTCCCCGTGACTCTACGCTCTGGCGAAAACGAGGCCAGTTTGACTCATCCTGCATTTCGAGAAAGCCGGCGTACCACTCGAGGCCATCGATGTCGAGTTCGCAGGCCAGGTCCATCCACTCCGATAGCGTCATTGAGCCGTCTTTACATAGGGCGTGCATGAATGCTTTAGGGAATGCGGCCAGTTTGGGCATAGTGTAGATTGTTCTTGTTCGACTTAATTCTTCGGGAGATTCCTTCCTAGTAGCGGATATTGCTCAAGATCAACAACCTGGCCACTTACAGGTCCTGCTTCGTCCGACAGCCAGTAGACGGCAGCGGCTGCAATTTCTTCCGGTGCCAACAGACGACCTGCGGGAGCGTGAAAGGGAGAAAGATCTTTGTACCAATCGGAGCGAAGTCCCTGTTCTTGTTTACGGCTGATTTCTTTTTCGGTAAGTACCCAGCCGGGGTTGATCTGATTTACACGAATACGATGTTCCCGGAAGAGTGTGTCGCCCAGATTGCGCGTCAACGTCAGGAGCGCGCCTTTCGAGATACTGTACGCGAGGAGGTTGGGCTCTCCGCTCCAGGCGTTTACGGACCCGATATTAAGAACAGTTCCTCTGGTTTGTGAGAGTTCAGGCAATGCTTCGCGGATAAGGGTGTAAGGAGCGATGGTGTTAATTTCTATGACTGACCGGAGAAAATCCGGGGAGGTATCCTGGATATTGGATGAGACTACCTTCGCGGCGTTGTTCACAATCGCGTCAATCTTTCCGAAGCGGGTAACGGCTGCGTTGACAAGAGCTTTGGCCGCGCCGTCCTCACTCAGGTCCTGAATGTGCAACGTACAATTGTCCTGACCGATTAACTGACATACTTGTTCACCGGAATCCCGTTCCAGACCGTGAATGACCACCGAAGCCCCTTCGCGCACGCATCGCAGGGCGATAGCTTTTCCGATACCCAGGGTGCTTCCGGTGACGATAATCACTTTGTCTTTAAGTCGCATATTATACAGGTCTCAGGACACTCTTAATTACTTCGCCGCGGTGCATTTTTTCAAAGGCATCGTGCCATTCCGTTACCGGCCACACGCCACCGATAATAGGTTTGACGTTTAGTTGTCCACTTGCCAGTAATGCGATGACGCGTTCCCATACGGGCCAATTGTGGCTAAAGCTGCCCTGTAGTCGTACATTTTTTTGCACGAGAGAATCCAGTGAAAAGTTCAAGGGTTGTGGACCCCAGCCGACCTTGGTGATCTGACCGTTGGGCCTTACGAGGTCGAGGGCGATACGCAGGGTGGCACTTACTCCGGAGGCATCGATTACACAATCAGCGCCGAGGCCGTCGCGTTGTCGCGCCCAATCCGAAGCGTCGCCGATAATGGCTTCGCAACCATATTGCGGCGCCGCGGCCAGACGAGTGCGGTCGTGCTCAAGTCCGACCAAGGCAACTTCCGCTCCGCAGAGACGGGCAACGGCCGCGCAGAGGATACCGATGGTGCCCGGGCCGATCACAACGACCCGGTCGCCGGGGCGAATAACGCCGTTGACAACAACGGCGTTGAAGGCCACTGAACAGGGTTCCGTAAGACAAGCTTCCTCAAAGGGCAGGTTGTCCGGAACGCGATGGAGACAACGGGCGGGTACCCGTACGTAGCGGGTCATGGCGCCGTTTACTCCGTATCCGAATCCTCTACGGGTAGGGTCAAGGTTATACAAACCCATGCGGGTCATGCAGTTGTCGGGATCGATGACGGCTGCGGTTTCGCTGACGACGCGATCACCCGCTTTCCAACCTCTGACGCGACTCCCGGTGTCGACAATGTGTCCACCAAATTCATGTCCCAGGACTACCGGGTAATTTACATGCCAGCTGTGGTCCGCTGTCCATTGGTGCAAATCACTTCCGCAGACGCCAACGTTCGCTACTTCAAGCAAGACGTCTTCGTCGCCGATTTCGGGTGTAGGAATTTCCCTAAGTTCGACAGATCCTTTTTCAGGGGCGTAGTTGACGACAGCCAACGACGTTTTTGTTGTGCTTTCCATTCGCTGTTTTTTCTTAACAGTATGATGCGGGTATATTCAATGCGCTCCTAGCGTTTTACTTCACCGTAGGCGTGAATCTTTTCGCATATTAGTCGAAGTGAATCTTCGAGATTTCCACTGGCGGTTTTAAAAGCATCGGCATCAATGGTTAGCGGTGCGCCAAGGACTACCAGGGGAGCACCGTACTCCGGGCAGCGAATAGCCTGTTCCAGGGAAAGTCCTCCCACTGCCTGCACGGGAATGCTGACCGCTTCCACTACTTCACGGAGCTGATCGAGGGGCGAGGGCATGCGCTTACCCTGCGCGGCAATACCCCGACGCTCGTCGTAACCGATATGATGAATCACATAGTCACATCCCAGGTCTTCAAGCATGCGCGCACCTTCGACCATGTCCGGACAACCGAGATTGTCACCCATAACCGCGACGCCGTAGTCTTTGCCTGCCTGGACTACGCATTTGATTGTTTCCTCATGTGCCCGCGCCATCACCACAACGTGGGTGGCTCCAGCCTTTGCCATCATCTCCGCCTCGAGATAGCCGCCGTCCATTGTCTTGAGATCGGCTACAATCGGAATGGTCGGGAACGCTTCACGCAACTTTCGGACGCCGTGTAGGCCCTCTGCCAGAATAAGCGGAGTACCGGCCTCGAGCCAATCCACGCCTGCCCGCAGAGCCATCGCTGCGGTTTCCAGCGCTTCGTCAATGTTCGTAAGGTCAAGAGAAATCTGAACAACGGGTTTCATCGGATAGGCGAATAAGTGTGTAGTGAATTTAATCAAAAATGAATCGGAATTCTTATGGATGCAAACAGGGAGGGGCAATCGTTTTTTAATTGACGTGATTTGTTACCTGGTATGCGCAAAATCGACCGAACATTTTCTTCGTCCTGACTATTTTTGACTAAATAATACTGGTTTGGGTTAAGTAAATCAGTCGGGGGTCGCTTACTTTGTGTGACGACCCCTTTCTTTTGTCTCTAGTACCGTATCTGTTTATGAAAACATTTTCTATTCCTCTTCTCGTGAGTCTCTTCGTGTGGGGCTGTTCTCCTAAACCGTCACCAACTGCATTTACGGTTTCCGATGTGATGGACGACGTGATTACACGTCTGTACCGGGAAGTGCCGGCTCAACACTATGACACGCTATCGGATAAGTTTCTGCTCGGTTTTCTCACCGCGTCGGAAAAGGAAGTGTTGGCTACGCGCTACCAATATTTTACTGTCAATGTACCCGTTGTTGTATCACTGATGCGACATGTTGACCAAAAGGTTGTTCCGTTCTGGATCGGGGAGGCAGGTTTTAAAAAGACCGATCTCATTGTACGGAATGAGTCGTATACTTATGAGGTATGGCAGAAAGATTTTCCTGCCGGCAAAGTGTCGTTGGGTATTAACGGATTTGACAAACACCGTCCCGTCTACTTTGTTTCCGTAGCGCCGAAGAATACTGACGATAAGCTCGAAATTTCGGATTTCTATCCGGCTCAATATGAAATCGCTACACTTGAAGAGGGTGCGTTCACCTATCACGACTGGTCCGATCTTCTTATTGTGGAAGTACCCGATGCGTTGAAGGGGCAAAAGATGTTTACTACGGTGCGCGGCCGTGCGCGTGAAGCTCACGTAGTCTCTGGATTTCGCACAACGCCCTATCCTTCATCATCTGCCCCGGATCAAATTCTGCTGACATGGAGTGAGTCGCCGGTGACGACAATGGATATACAATGGCGTACTGATACAACCGTTCAGTCGGGTGAAGTACGCTTCTGGAAAATCAACGGTACCGATACTGCCAGTGTGAATGCCAGCTCCGTTTTGCTGCAGGACCGGATGCTTGTGAACGATCGCTACTTTATGCGTCATACGGCTTTGCTGCGCAATCTTGAGCCGGGGACTACTTACGGTTATAGCGTCGGTACGGCCGATGGCGCCTGGTCGGGACCGCAGACATTCAAAACATCCCCGGATGATGCGAATAAGTTTTCTTTTGTTTGGTTCGGTGACACGCATACCTTCCCTGATTCGGGCCGGTTGGCTACACTGACGCGCCGCCATAAGGATGCTGCGTTTTATACCATTGCCGGAGACATCGTCAGTACGGGATTATATCGTGATGACTGGGATCGGTTCTTCGAACACTCGCGCGGTATATTCTCCGAAAAGCCGCTGATGCCGGTGCCCGGTAACCACGACCGGCAAGATGGTCTCGGGGCAAAATTGTATTACGACTTGTTCAGCTTGCCGCAGAATGGGCCGAAGGGTGTCGATCCGGAATCGACTTACGCGTTCGAGTATGGAGATGCGTTATTCCTTATGATCGATGCCACGTCTGACTGGGATGCCCACACTCCGTGGATTGAGGAGCAACTGAAGCGTACGAAGGCAAAATGGAAAATTGCTAACTTCCACTTCCCGCCGTACAACTATGAGGATCCTTACCCCGAACTTCAGGAAAAATGGATTCCACTTTTCGATAAATATCACGTCGATCTTGTAATCGGCGGGCACATTCATTATTATATGCGTTCAAATCCGATGCGCGCAGGGCAGGTGGTGGCTTCCGAAAAGGATGGAACGATTTATCATATTTCGATCAGCATCCCCGCCCGTGACAGACCTATGGCCGATGAGTCCTACGCGGTCGTTCGCTTCGCCGATGGTTACTACTATCAATACGTTACCATCGACGGGGATGTGTTAACCTCCGTTACTTACGGACATGATGGTGAAAAGAAAGACGAATACAAATTGAAAAAATAAATAGCACTCTAACGCCTTCCGTTGCTTTGGGAGGCGACCTTTAACACACTAACACTTTAATACTTTACCACTTTGGCACGCCTTCTCTTTTTCTTCTTTGCTCTGACTGTTCCTGCCTTCGGACAGAAACAGAACACCGAGAACATCTTTATCATTACGCTCGACGGTTACCGATGGCAGGAGTTGTTTACCGGGGCGGATCCGAACCTGATTGAGAACAAGGACTTCGTAAAGAATCCTGAGGCCTTGAAACAACGCTTTTGGGCCGACACTCCCGAGGAGCGACGCGAGATTCTTATGCCGTTCTTCTGGAACACCATCGCGAAGAAGGGACAGTTGTATGGCAATCGTCTTCATGACAACAAAGTAGATTGCTCAAACACGATGTGGTTTTCCTATCCCGGATACAACGAAATTCTCTGCGGGTACGCCGACGACGAGCGGGTGAACAGCAATGCAAAAAACAATAATCCGAATGTTACAGTTCTTGAGTACCTGAACAACCTTCCGTCTTTCAAAGGTAAAGTGGCAGCCTTCGGGTCCTGGAATGTATTCCCTTTTATCATTAACCAGGAGCGCAGCGGTTTGCCGGTTAATGCGGGTTTTGCAAAGGCGACTGGGGAGAAGCTTACCGATCGGGAGAAATTTCTTAACGCACTTCAGGACGAAATTCCGGGCCCGTGGGGCGGTGTCCGATTGGATGCATTCACACATTACTTCGCGCTCGAGTATCTGAAAAAGCATCAGCCCAATGTTGTCTATATCGCTTATGGGGAGACCGACGACTTTGCACATGATGGTCGATACGATCAATACCTGACTTCAGCGCAGCGAACGGATAAATATATTGGAGACTTGTGGGAGTGGGTGCAGTCGCAGAAGAAATATCGCGACAAGACCACCTTTATTATAACCACTGACCATGGCAGGGGAACCCAACCTATTGAGACGTGGCGAAACCATGGTGGCAAGATTGCAGGCGCGGGTGAGATATGGATCGCTGTGCTTGGACCGGATACACCTGCCCTGGGGGAAGTGCGGATGCCGGGACAGTTGTATCAAAACCAGGTTGCGAAAACCGCTGCGGCGTTTATTGGTGTCGATTATAAGAGCGACCCGAGAATCGGTGAACGCATTACCACCGCGTTTTCCAGGTAGGACCGCGTCCGTCACACCAGGTCCGTCCCGGATTTGATAGTTCGGTCGACTTCCGGTGAATGGGGGATGCCTGCGGCCCGTGTTGGCTGCGCAAAAAACGACTTCATAGACGTGATTCCAGTCCCGGCTATTCTGCAGAAATCGGTATTCTTGTTATATCATGTGATTAACTTTTTAAACCCGATTAGCAGTTATGACCAGACTGGTTTCTTTGTTTTTGTCCGGAGTCATATTGATGGCGTTCGCTGCTTGCAACGACAGCAATACCGACTCCCAACTTCCCATTCACCGCGACGTTCGTTTTATTCAGGATTACAGCAAGAAGTATCAACGGGTCGACAGCGTTATTCTTCGCCGGGTTGCGTCCGACCGGAACGGTGTTATCCAGGTTTCGTCGTCTGAGAATCTTTTTAAACCTTTTGCAGGGGAGTTACTCTATCCTGGTAAACTGGTCAGAGAACGCTATTACCGGCCTATTGCGGATAAGAAGATCGCAAATGTCATCCGCTATAAGGACCATCTCGTTTATATCGATGACAAGGCGGTGTTGAGCAACGCATGGGCTGGATGGCTTTATGCGAAACATACATTGCCTTCTGCCGAGCTGCTCGCAGGGGGAGAGGATTTTGACTTCCTGATTTCCGATGGAAAATCGCTTCAATACCTGAAGGATTCTACCATTGCCTGGACGGGAACGCATCCCCAGCCCGTCATGGACCTGGCATTCGACAAGAAGTCGGGCAAATTCCTTGTTCTAAGCACCAGTCGAATCTCCACATTTGACCCGACAACGAATACTTTAACTACAGCCTTCGAAGGAAGCGATCTCACTGCGTTCGCAGTATCGGAGCAAAAGAATGCTATTGTGGTGGGTACACGCGATGGGTATTTTTTTCTTGATAGCAACTTTAAAATGCAGGGAGATGTACAGCGACGGATGCCCTGGCCCGTGTTGACCACGATAGAAGAGATTGACGGAAAATTGTGGTTTGGCTCTACGCGTGGTGCTTTCCGTCTCAACGACGACGGTAAGTTCAGCTATTATGCCTCGAAAAGATGGTTGCCTTCCGACCGTGTCATTGACATCGCGAAGGGACCAGATAACACCGTACTCATTTTGACCGACAAAGGCCTTGCGCAAATCATGTTTGAGGAGATGACGCTTCATGACAAGGCCGATTTTTTCCAGAAGCAGGTTCGCAGCCGACATATTCGCCATGGATTTAACGCAACTCTTGCCTATCTCGAAGATGGTGATCTCTCGACTGGGTCGATGGAGGATTCGGATAACGATGGACTGTGGACAACGATGTACATGGGCGCGGAAGCGTTCCGGTATGCCGTAACTGGTTCGGAAGATGCTCTGCAAAATCTGCGTGAATCGATGGAAGCGATGGAACGCCTTTATACCATCAACGGCGTGAAAGGATTCCCTTCAAGGTCGTTCGAGCGTCGCGGTTACAAATACCATGACGAACCGTGGAGACGTGCGGATCATCCGGAGTGGGATTGGAAGTCGACCACCAGCAGCGACGAGGCGATCGGTCATATGTTTATCTTTGGAGTGATGGCCGAGATTATCGATGACGAAGATCTGCGCAATCGCGCTATTGTCATGATGGATTCGTTGATGCAACACGTTCTCGATAACGATCTTTATCTGGTCGACTGGGACGGGAAGCCCACCCTGTGGGGTCGTTGGCATCCCGACTACGTCAACCAGTTTCCCGCGATGGTTGGCGACAGGAAAATCAACGCGTCGAACCTGACGGCAATGCTTCAGACGGCCTATCACTTTACGCGAAAGGAAGCTTATAAGGAGAAGGCATTCGAACTCTTCAGAGATCATGGGTATTTTGAAAACCTGATGAGGCCTATGAGTGAGATTGGCCGTGCACCCGAAGACGCTAGCGACTGGGCGAAGATGTTGTCATCAGGATGGAATCATTCGGATGACGAGATGTACTTCCTGGGGTACTGGGGACTCTATCGGTATGCATTCAATGACACGCTGAAACAAGCGTACTACGATGCTATCATCGATCACTGGGAGGCTGAGCGGCCGGAGAAAGAAGGACTCTGGAATATCTTTACTGGTATCACCGGAAAGGAAGATATCGATCTGGAGGAAGCTATCTGGTATCTCCAGGAGTATCCCCTCGACCTTATCCACTGGCGTGTCGAAAACAGTCATAGAAAAGATATCGATATGATTGAGGAGAATTTCCGGGGACAAACCATCACCGAGGTATTGCCGCCGGATGAATTACCGATCTCTCGACACAACGCTAATCGGTTCAGACTCGATGGCGGTCACGGCCGGTCGGAGTACAGCGCCGGTGATATCTGGTTGCTGCCCTACTGGATGGGGCGTTATCTGGGGTTGATCAGCGAACCGGTGAATTGAGACAGAAATAGTAACGCAGAGGCGATCCATCGCCTCTGTTTTTTTATAAGGTTGAAACGAATCACACGCGATGAAGTCTTTATGCAACTGCCTATCGATGCTGCTACTGGTGTTCATGTGTTCGGCTTGCGTTAAGTCGGAGAGAGAACGTCAGGTAAACCATGGTATTTCGGTGAAGTGGGAACTGGTTAGCAACTTCACGGGGACTCCAAATGAATTTGAAGCGCGGTTTGTGCTGAGAAACAATGGAACGGCTACACTTAACGATAAGGGTTGGGCTCTGTTCTTCAGTATGTCGCCGCGACCGATCAAGGAGAACAAGACACACCAGCCCGCACGGCTTGAGCACATCAACGGAGATTGGTACAAAATGTTGCCGCAATCAGGCTTCGCGTTAGAGCCGGGTGATTCGATTGAGGTCAGGTATTGGGGAAATGAAGGAGTGATCAAGGAGAGCGATCGTCCGATGGGGCTCTATTTCGTTTTCTATGATGCCTATGGTAATCAGGAGAGTATCGCGGAAGTTGATGACGTGAGCTATGTACCGTTTGTGCGGCCCGAGCAAATTAACAGGGGTGAGCAGGACGAGGAGCCTGTTCCTACCGCACAGCAGCTTTATCAGGAGTATGAATCGGTCGATCTTCTTCCCGCTGACCAGCTTAAGAGGGTTATTCCCACACCTGTCAAGTACGTTGAAGGATCGGGACATGCAGTGCTGGCGGGTGATTTGACCATTTTTGCTTCACCTGAACTCGAGAGTGAAGCGCGTTATCTGGCGGATGCGTTGAAGGCGGTGTCAGAGGCAAAAGTCACAGTGGTATTTGACGCGCCGAAGTCGTACGGAATTGTGTTGCAACTCGGCGACGTCCAAGTGTCAGGCAAAAGGACAGAGGCGTATAAGTTGCAGATTACACCCGAGCAAGTTGTTATCACAGGAGGTGATGCGGCGGGAGTCTTCTACGGAATCCAAAGTCTGCGATCGCTCATCCCGCTGGAGGCGTGGCGGGAACCTTCAAAGGAAGTGGTCCTTCCGGTTGTTACGATCGAAGATGCTCCGCGGTTCGAATATCGTGGCCTCCACGTTGACGTTGCCCGAAATTTTCAGAGTGCTGAGACGATCAAGCGGATACTCGATATAATGTCGTTCTACAAGTTGAATCGCTTTCTCTTCTACACAACCGAAGATGAAGGTTGGCGTGTAGAGATCCCTGGTCTTCCCGAACTGACCGAGGTCGGCGCTTTCCGCAGACACGCTGACGGAATGGAAGCCCCGGTGGTTCATCCTGCGTATGGATCAGGGCCTTTTCCCGAACGGGATAACAATCATGGCAGTGGATACTACACGCGTGACGAGTTTATTGATATCCTTCGGTATGCCAAAGCGAGACACATAAAGGTGATTCCCGAACTGAATTTCCCCGGGCATGCGCGGGCGGCGATAAAATCGATGGAAGCGCGGTATCAGCGACTGATGGCGGAAGGTAAAGAGGAGGAAGCGAACGAGTACCGGTTGATTGATCCTGATGATCGCTCGGAGTATTTGTCAGCGCAATCTTTTAAGGACAACGTGGTCAGTGTTGCCCGGGAATCGACGTACCGGTTTTATGAGAAGGTAGTTGACGAGCTTGCAGCGATGTATCGCGAGGCGGGTTTGGAAATGGGAGAGATTCATGCTGGGGGTGACGAGGTACCGGACGGCGCGTGGACGAAATCACCACAAGCCGCAGAGCTGATGAAGACACATCCGGAAATAGGTGATCCCAAGAATCTTCAGGCTTATTTTTTTCGTGAGTTGTTGAAGCGGTTGAAGAAGCGCAACCTGCGGGTTAATGGCTGGGAAGAAGTGGCATTGCTGAAGAACCCGGAAGGGGGGTATGACCCCAATCCGGAGTTCGTTGGTCAGAATGTCGTCCCCTATATCTGGAACAACTTGTTCGATTATCCGGATCTCGGTTACCGA
>CAZHIQ010000050.1:0-1647 GCA_964532595.1 uncultured Roseivirgaceae bacterium | reverse complement strand
ATTCAGGCGCAGCTGTGGGGTGAAACGATCAAGGGCGGTGATATGATTGAGTATTATATGTTGCCTAAACTCATCGGGTTTGCGGAGAGTGCGTGGGCTGCTGAGCGGGCGTGGGAGACAATTTCGAATCCTTCACAACGGCAGCGGGCAATCACGAAGGACTGGAATGTTTTTGCCAACAGTCTCGGACAGAAAGAGCTGCCGCGATTAGCGCGATTCAACAGTGGTTATAACTACCGTGTACCGCCTCCCGGCGGGGAGATTCGTGACGGCGTATTATATGCTAACGTTGCGTTTCCTGGCCTGACCATACGCTATACAACGGATGGTAGTGAGCCCGATGAAAACTCACCGGTTTATACAAGTCCGCTGAAAGTTGCAGGCAATGTTAATCTCAAGGCATTTGACTCATCGGGGCGGTCTAGTCTCTTGATGCCGGTGATGTATGGCGTGACGCAAATTGACGTTTTTTAAACGCAAAACTCTACGGCACCTGGCGCTGAGTCTTGATAAATTGGATAAGAAACGCTTAACGAAAATATAGATGATCATCGGAGTTGATCTGGGTGGAACAAAGGTGCGGGCAGGTATCGCGGTAGACGGAAGAATACATAGTCAGGAGCAGCAGTTGTTCAACAGCAAGGGAACACAGGAGGAGACACTCGGTCAGCTAATCGATCTGATTCGTCCGTTGATTTCTCCTGACGTTCAGGGTATAGGGTTGGGTGTTCCTTCCGTTATCGATGTGGAGAACGGCATCGTTTATAACGTCGTGAACATCCCGTCGTGGGAGAAGGTGTTTCTTAGAGATATTCTGGAGAAGGAGTTTAACGTTCCGGTTGCGATTAACAATGACGTGAATTGTTTTATCCTCGGCGAGCATCGTTATGGAGTGGTGAAGGATATGCGGAACGTTGTGGGAATCACCTCGGGTACCGGACTGGGATCGGGGATCATCATTAACGGGGAGCTTTTTCACGGTGTCAACTGTGGCGCCGGAGAAATTGGTCTTTTACACTACCTGGATCAGAACATTGAGTATTACGCGAGTGGAAATTTTTTCAAGGTCCGTTACGGGATGTCGGCGATGGCAGCGCACCAGTTAGCGCTGGCGGGCGACAAGAATGCATTGGGGTGGTGGGAGGAATTTGGTAGCCATATGGGGGAAGCCCTAAAGACCATCGTGTATTGTTACGATCCCGAGGCTGTGGTGATTGGGGGATCGCTGGCCAAGGCCTATGCCTTTTTTGAGGCGGCGATGTATGAGTCGCTTAAGGATTTCACGTTTCCCGAGTCGATCAGAAGACTGAAGATTTTTCAGTCGGTAAATGAAAATATCACGCTATTAGGTGCGGCGGCGCTGGTGAGAACGGATAGTGAGGTGTCGTTGTCGGGTGATGGGCGCAGGGTTGCGAACGGTTAAGTTCGAGGGGTGTTCGGGAGGGCAGAATACGCAAAGACCGTGTAGGTGTACGCAAAATGCGTATAAAGAGTCTGTTCTTGTTGGTAAATTTCTAAAGGTGCAATGTGGCGAATTAAACATAATTCTGCCGTAACACATGGAAAACAAGCGGGCGTTTAATTGACGTTCTAAAAATAACCCTTATAGAATTGTCGTCTTTTCGAAACCTCAAAATCAATCAAACT
>CAZHIQ010000049.1:0-19056 GCA_964532595.1 uncultured Roseivirgaceae bacterium | reverse complement strand
GCGAACGGAAACGTCGTTAACCACCATTCGTGATTTATATTTCTTGTGCAAATGCTCGGCGCGTAATGTCATTCCCGATCGAATTTGAAATCTTTGATTCGTAATTGTATTGAAGTATTCCCGTTGTAGACGTTTTCCTCGACAGTAAATGCCATGCTAAAGCTTCTTCCCGAAGCAATCGCCTCATAGTGATGCGCCATATCAAAACCTATCGCCTGCAAAACCCTGTCGCTCCCTTGCTGACCAACGAGGAATCGCACATGCCGGTCTCTCAGCACCGTCAGTGAATTTTGAACAAACAGGTTATCGGCCGCAAAAACCGGACACGGATTTCCTGGCCCAAAAGGACCCATTTGCTTCAACACATTCACAAACTTTCCGTTCACCGCATCAAGTGGTAACATCGTATCCACCTCCACGGCCGGAGTCAGCATTTCACTTGTCAGTCTTGCCGCGACCACCTCTTCAAACCTTTCTTTAAAGGCGTCGAGATTTTGTTTATCCATCGTCAGGCCGGCGGCATATTTATGGCCGCCAAACTTTTCGAGAAGATCGCCACACTCCTTTATAGCTTGATAAAGATCGAACCCGTTGACGCTTCGGGCCGAACCCGTGATTTTATCTTCCGAAGCCGTCAGTATGACTGTCGGCCTGTAAAATTTTTCGATACACCGAGCAGCAACTATGCCAATTACACCTTTATGCCAGTCTTCCTTGAAAAGCACCGTCGACCTTCGCGGGCGAATGCGGTCGCTCATCTCAATCATCGCGAGGGCTTCCTCTGTAATTGACGAGTCAACTTCCTTACGCGCCTGGTTATTGAGATCGAGCTTGTTCGCCAGAGTTAGCGACTCTTCGGCCGTTTCCGCTACGAGCAGGTCAACTGCAGCCCGGGCATGAGCAATACGTCCGGCGGCATTGATCCGGGGGCTAAGTGTAAAAACAACACCGGACACGTCGAGGTCGTTCTTCACCCCTGCGATTTCCTTCAAGGCCTTTAATCCCGGCATTGGATCTGCGTTCAGTTTCCTCAGACCATGGTAGGTCAGCACCCTGTTTTCATCGACAATCGGAACGATATCGGAGGCGATACTGACAGCTACCAGATCGATATATTGGTAAAGTTCCTCCTCTCGACGGTGCGTTTTCGAATAGCCCTGCAGTAGCTTGAATCCCAGCGCACAGCCGCTCAAGTCAGCACAAGGGTAGTCACAATCTTCGCGCTTGGGGTCGAGCACAGCCACCGCATCGGGGATTACATCGCCGGGCAAATGGTGATCACAGATAATGAAGTCAATCCCTTTTGAGCGGGCTACTCTCACCAACTCCGACGATTTTATCCCGCAATCAAGGGCAATGATCAGGCTATATCCGTTTGCTTCTGCGTACTCTATACCCGCGAGCGAAACTCCATATCCCTCCTTATAGCGGTCGGGAATATAAACGGCGCAAGCATCATAGAAAGTGCGAAGGTAGGAGTACACGAGGGCCACCGCCGTTGTTCCATCAACGTCGTAATCACCATAGATTAGAATGCGCTCGTTAGTCGCTACAGCTTTGTGAAGTCGGGCCACTGCCTTGTCCATATCCTTCATGAGAAAGGGGTCATGGAGGTGGGAAAGCTCGGGGCGGAAAAAATTCTTCGCCGACTCAAAGTCGGAGATACCCCGTTGAAGAAGAATCGTAGAAAGGATTGGATTGGTATTAATCGCCTGGGACAGGCTCTTTACTGCTTCCGCAGCCGGCTGTTCCTTGAATACCCATCTCTTTTCCATACCATCACTCATCGAGAATCACTACTCCGGTGTCGCCCGGTTCGCCGTAACCTCCATCTGAGCCCTGCTGACCCGCCCGTCCGTGCTTCCGGTTGGGACCGAGGCCCGCAGGCCCTCCTGCTCCGCGCAGACCGCCATAGCCAAAGGAACCACCACCATTTTTAACCATGATGAGGTTACCCACGAGAGCATGCGTGATAACGGCATCGTCCCCACCTATTGTAAGGGCACCGCCGCGACCGCCGTCGCCGCCCTGCCCGCCGTTACCTCCATCGCCACCATTACCCCCGTTGCAATGCATGGTTCCGGGACCGCCGCCACCACCATCTCCACCGTTGCCCCCATCGCCACCGTTGCCTCCTGAAAGGTCGATATGAACCTTACCCGTCACCTGAATTTTGTCGATATAAAGAACGAGATTCACCCCCGGCGCACCTGCCAGCCCGCGCAAGCCATTGCGACCAGGGGTGCCGTTGCGACACGGGCCTATAGGAGAACTTCCATGGGCGCCATCGCTGCCTTTTCCGCCATTGACGCCGCGGCCTTCGATCCAGCAGTTATTGCCAAACACTGCCACTTCGGCTCGGATAATGTTTTCCGGCACGCGAGTGTTGAGAATAATTCGCGAGGAGTCCATCATAATAAGGGAGTCTGCGACAAGGATGTCCGTAGAATCCAATTTGAAAGTCTGATGGGGGCCCACAACGAGCTTGCTGACCCGGACCTGGGCAAAGCCTGCAGAGGCGCAGCACAATAAAATGATGGCAGTTAGTATCCGGGTCATTCTACAAAAATAACCCGTCTCAGTCAGCAGACAAACCAAAACGAAACTTTACCCTGTAAGGAATTCCTGACCTTCGCAAAAAAAAAGCAGCATGGAAATCATGCTGCTTTTTCAATATCGAAGGTGTGGCTTTACTGTCCTGCGCCTGTTGCTGCGCCGTCCGACACTACGCCCTCCAGGACATCCTTGATTTCAACTCGTTGTCCATCGCGATAGGGAACAATCCAGGCATCTTTCACGCCCATCTCACGCATATACTTCTTGAATTCATCCGCCTCCCAATAGTCGCGGAAAATACCGATGGTAATACGTTGGGGTTCTCCTTCCTTAACCTCACCGCCCAGGTTTGGGTTGTTGTCAAAATACTTCTGCAAGTCTTTGTTGCGGAACGCACCCACCTGCACCTTAAAGACTACTCCCTTCGAGTAATCCATCTCGTTTTGGACGGGGGCTGCATTCATTTGAGCCAGTTCAGCGCGAGCACTCGTTACCTGAGCACGGGCATCGGCGAGCTGGCTTTCCAGTTCAGCAATACGAGAATCTTTGCTGGCCATCTGACGCTGAAGTTGCGTCAGTCTGTCATTCAGGGCATTAAGTTGGCCTTCCGCAGCTTCCTTGTCTTCGGTCAACTGCTTGAGGTTGGCCGGATTCTTGGAAAACTCCTTGGCCTTCTTTTTCCATTCTTTCTTTTCCTGCTTGGAAAGCTGGGCAAAGCTATGGGTGGAGGAAAGAATCAAAGCCAGACAAAAAAATAGAACAAGTCTGTTATTCATATGATTAAAAATTGGGTTTCACCTCCGGGTCGGAGACGCGCTCCGACTGCGCGACGCTGAACCTCCTGCTTCACAGGGCCTTAAATCAAAATAAAAGTACTAAATAATTTTGGAATATCACTAACGATCAACTTCCAAGGCTTCCCACCATCTTTTCGGGTTTAACCCATTCGTCAAATTGCTCGGAAGTTAGCAGGCCCAGTTCCACGGCAGCTTCTCTCAACGTTTTGTTTTCCTTATGCGCCTTCTTCGCAATCTTTGCGGCATTTTCGTATCCGATATGCGGGTTCAAAGCCGTCACCAGCATCAGTGAATTTTCCAGGTGCTGACGTATCACCGGCTCATTTGGTACGATTCCCTCGGCACACTTTTCAGTGAACGACACACAGGCATCACCGATCAGGCGAGCTGACTGAAGTACGTTGGCCGCCATTACAGGCTTAAATACGTTGAGTTCAAAGTGACCGGTCGCACCGCCGACGCTAACCGCGACGTCGTTGCCTATTACCTGGGCGCATACCATTGTGAGTGCTTCAGGCTGCGTAGGGTTAACCTTGCCCGGCATGATGGAAGATCCCGGTTCATTATCCGGAATAATGATCTCACCGATACCGCAGCGGGGGCCTGAGCTCAGCATGCGGATATCATTTCCGATTTTCATGAGAGACACTGCCGCGCGTTTCAGCGCTCCTGACAATTCCACCATAGCATCGTGTGCCGCCAACGCTTCGAATTTATTAGGAGCGGTGACAAACGGATAGCCCGTCAGTTCAGCAATCTTGCTGGCGACGAGCACATCGTATCCTTTCGGTGTGTTCAGTCCGGTGCCGACGGCTGTTCCACCAAGAGCCAGTTCGCGCACTGCCTCAAGCGCGGAACGGAGGGCCTTCATGCTGTTGTCTATTTGCTGCACATACCCTGAAAACTCCTGACCCAAGGTAAGCGGAGTCGCATCCATGAAGTGGGTCCGTCCGGTCTTTACAATATTGCGGAACGCCTCACTCTTCTTGGCGAGGGTATTCCTAAGGCGTTGCATACCCGGCAGCGTAATCTCTACAACCTGCTTGTACGCAGCGATGTGCATAGCCGTCGGGAAAGTATCATTGGACGACTGCGATTTGTTAACATCATCATTCGGGTGCAGAAACTTCTTCTCATCGGTGAGCTTCCCTCCCTTTAAGACATGACCGCGATATGCCACCACCTCGTTCACGTTCATGTTGCTTTGAGTGCCCGAGCCCGTCTGCCAGATGACAAGGGGGAACTCACCATCGAGCTTGCCCGCCAGAATTTCGTCGCAGACCTGTCCAATCAAGTCACATTTCTCTTTGTCAAGCACGCCGAGTTCATGGTTTGCCATCGCGGCTGCTTTTTTCAGATAGGCAAAAGCGTATATGATCTCCATCGGCATGCTTGCCTCAGGGCCAATCTTAAAGTTGTTTCGCGAGCGTTCGGTTTGAGCGCCCCAGTATTTGTCGGCGGGAACTTGCACCTCGCCCATTGTATCTTTTTCGATGCGGTAACTCATAATGCCTGCAATTAAACAACAAATCGCAAAATGCGGAAAAGAAAATGCCCCGGGTGGGGGGCACTTTCAAATAGCGGTTCTAGTTTTCCCTGAAGTACTTGTCTTCTTCAAACTCCGTCTCAAATTCATCATCGCCGAGAGATCTGGGAATAGCGTTTATCTCGAGGATCTTGAATTCGGTACGACGGTTCTTAGCCCGGCCGGCGGGGTTGTCGGTGCCGTCTGGATTAGTGTTACGAGCAATGGGCCTGAGCTCGCCATAGCCCTTGGCGACAAGCCGATCGGGCGATATACCCCGTTGTATAAGATAGTTAACCGCCGACTCGGCCCGGCGTTGTGAAAGCTCGTTGTTATACTCAACCGAAGCCACGCTGTCAGTATGTGAACTAAGCTCTATCTTGATTTCCGGATTGTCGATCAGCAGTTGAACGAGCTTGTCGAGCTCCCGTGCGGCATCGGGGCGGATATCGGCCTTATCAAAATCGTAGTAAATGTTTTCCAGAACGAACGTCCTGTTCAGTTCCATCTTGTCGAGCACTACGATCGTGTCGAGCGTGATATTAGTAACAAGCTGACGCAGCGTGTTGGGATCTACCGACTTACCCCGCGTCGTATAGGGCTGGCGTTTTACAAGGTAGCCGCTGGTCTCACCAACAAGCTCGTAATCTTCGTCTTCATAGACACGGAAAATGAATTTGCCGTCGTTGCCGGTTACAAAGTCCTGCATAAGCTCTCCTTCTCCGTCGAGTAGGGAGACGCGGGTGTTGGGCAGAACCTTCAGGCCCGTACTGTCTGTCGTGTAAGTAATCCCCTGGAGGTAGTAGTTAACGACCTTGAGATTGGGATCCTCATTAACAAACGTGTAAATATCGTCGTCGCCTTTTCCCCCCTCGCGGTTAGACGTAAAGAATCCGCGATCAGCCCTGAAGAGAAATATTCCAAAGTCATCCCCTGCCGAGTTCATGGGTTCGCCCAGGTTCTCCACGACCGTCTTGCCTCCTTCGCGCTTAACGACAAACAGATCCAATCCTCCGAAACCCGGGTGACCATCGGAGGCAAAATAGAACTTGGCATCATCCGCTACATAGGGGAACAGCTCGTTGCCCGGTGTGTTGATTTCCGGCCCGAGATTTCGAACACGGGAAAAGCGGCCACGAGAATCCATCTGGGCCGCATAGATATCAATGCCACCATAGCCTCGCATGTTGCGGCCGCGACCCTGGCGATTCGAAGCGAAATACAAGGTGCGTCCGTCCTGGCTGAAAGCGGGCGACGAGTCCCACGCGTTAGGATCATTTATGTTAAGGGGAACGGGCTCCGACCATTCGCCGTTGCGGAACCTCGACATATACAAATCAACGTCGCTTGCCCCCCGCCGTTTTCCAGAGTTGCCCTTGGCGAACACCATGGTGCGACCATCCGGGGTAAACGTAATACAGCCGTTGTTGACGTTCTCCGTATTGATGACATCGGGTAGAGGAGCCAGCGTGGCAAGATCAACAATAGCGCCCCTGGAAGTGATCTTGAAAATCTTTGTGAAGGGAGTTCCGGTTGCCTCATACACCCTTCCGCTACCGCGGGATGAAGTGAAATACAACTCGTCGTTGAGGTGAAAAGGTGCGTATTCAGCTGCGGGAGTATTGAGAACCTCCAGGTTTCGGACCCGGTAATAGCTGGGCTTCTCGCGCAGCGCGTTCAATTTGTCAATCGCCTCGATCTGCCGTTCCGTGTGCTCGCGAAGGGGCTCGATCTCGGTTTGCGCAGCCAGCCGTTCCCACACCTGACGTGCCTCCGTATACTTCTGATTAACTTTCAGCGCCTGACCATAATGGAAAAGCACGGAGTCAACGGGGACCCCCGGGCCTTTTGCTTTTGCGTAATAGGCCTCTGCCTCCTTGATGCGATTCGACAATCGATACGCTTCCGCAACCAGGTAGTTAGCCAGGCCATCCTCCGGGTTCCGCTCGAGCTGACTTTTGTAGAGGTCGATTGCCGTCTGGTATTTTCCCAACCTGAAGGCTTTGCTTGCCTTTTTCTCGGCGCTGCATGCGGCCAGTACTATCACAAGACAAATCAGCGATCCGAGTCTGTTCATAGTCGCTAAAACTAGAAACTGATTAAGCGTTTTCCAAAGATTTGGGCAGATAGCGCTTCAGCCATGTTTCCCCTGCCGGAACGATCCACCGCGAAGCGAGATCCGCTTTGCTACTCACCAAGTTGTTAAACGTCAGCGACGCTTCCGTTAGCACACCGTTTGCGAACTTTTCTTTCAGTTCCTGCATAGGGAAGAGGACCACCTCGTTACCCAAACGGAAAGCGATATTGTTTCGATCAAACAAATTGACTTTGCACTCCTGCTCGATCTGCTTCAAAACGCGGACGGAGCTGTCAATGGAACAGCCGCTTGCCGCCTGGTGACTTTCGTCGGCCGCAAGGACGATAAAATAACCGTGCAAAATTTGGAACGAAGTATTCATCGGCACACCATGTACGGACCATTCGTCGGTGAAACTTCTCAGGGTATCGCTGATTTTCCTGGTGTCTTCCGGAGTGAAGGGGCGGTCGGCCTGGAAGATCCACACCCGGGCGCTATCGGGCAGCTGCGAAAACGGTACAAACATATCTTAGGATTAATCTGACTATGAGGTTAAACCCTGCGCTTCGGCAATTAGTTCTGCGATATCCTTCACCTTTACATCCCCTTCGCGCTCCTTGTTCTTCACTCCGTCGGCGATCATAGTCATACAAAAAGGGCATGCCACCGCGATGGTATTGGCTCCGGTTGCCAACGCCTCTTCGGTTCTCTCGATGTTGATATCCTTCCGCCCGGGCTCGGGTTCCTTGAACATCTGCCCTCCGCCTGCTCCGCAGCAAAGACCGCGTTTTCTTGAGCGCTTCATTTCGACGAGATCAGCGTCCAGCTGAGCAAGCACCTGACGGGGAGCCTCGTACACATTGTTGGCGCGCCCGAGAAAACAGGAGTCGTGATAGGTAATTTTTCTGCCCTGGAACGACCCCCCTTCCTTTATCTTAATGACTCCATCGTCAATGAGTTGCTGGAGGAACTGGGAGTGGTGAACCACTTCGTAGTTTCCACCAAGTTCTCCATACTCATTGCGAAGAGTGTTAAAGCAATGAGGGCACGCGGTAACAATTTTCTTGACGCCGTAACCATTGAGCACCTGAATATTGTTCATCGCCTGCATCTGGAACAGAAACTCATTTCCGGCGCGTCTCGCAGGATCGCCCGTGCATCCTTCTTCGGTGCCAAGCACGGCAAATTTGATCCCCACAGCGTTGAGTATCTTCACGAATGCCTGCGTGACACGCTTGTATCGATCGTCAAACGATCCGGCGCATCCTACCCAAAAGAGTATGTCAGGACTTTCTCCCTTTGCCGCAAATTCGGCCATGGTTGGAGTATTCATCAGCAGTAGTCTTTACAGTTATCAATCCCCGGCTTCCCGCGCCCAGTTGAAGCGGTCGGAAGGTGAAAATTTCCAGGGTGCAAAATTCGTTTCAATGTTCTGGTACATATTGTTCCAGGCAGGCGGCGCACCAGACTCTTCCATCGTCACGTAGCGCTTGAGCTCTACAATGATATCAAGAGGACTGATCATCACCGGACAGGCCTCTACACAAGCGTGACAACTGGTACAGGCGTTGATTTCCTCTTTTGTAATATAGTCATTCAACAGGCCCTTTCCGTCTTCCAACCCCGGGCCACCGCTTCGGAGGCTTCTGCCCACTTCTTCCATCCGATCGCGGGTGTCCATCACGATTTTCCGGGGCGACAACTTTTTCCCGGTTTGATGAGCGGGGCACTCCGCTGTGCAGCGTCCACATTCTGTACAGGTGTACGCAGCCATAAGGAGGTTCCAGGGCAAGTCATTGACATCTCGGGCGCCGAAGCGACCTGGTTCCTGCTGCGGCATCGGCTCGTCAACGGGCATTCCCAGCATCATTTTCACTTCGTTGGTAATCGCCGGCATGTTGTTCATTTTTCCCACAGGATCAACACGCGCATACCAGGTATTAGGAAATGCCATAAAAATATGGAGGTGCTTCGACCAGGTTATATAGATCGCAAATCCCAATATGCCAAGGATGTGGAACCACCAGGCTACGCGCTCAACGACCACCAACGCCTCGATGGACAGCCCCGAGAACAAAGGCATAAGCAACGAACTAAAAAAGAGATGGCCTGTTGCCGGATAGGCGGCGTGCTGGTCTTGCAACAACTGGTCAGCAGCGTTCATCGTCAGGATCGCAACCATGAGGACAATCTCGGTAACCAGGATGATGTTGGCGTCCAACCGTGGCCACCGGGTCATTTCATACGTCCAGAACCTCCGCACTTTCGCTAAGTTCCGCCGCATTAGAAAAATCACACAGGAAACGAGAACAGCCACGGCCAGTGCCTCGAAAATGTTCATGAGGACAGTATAGAATCCACCCAAAAAAGGCGCGAATGTCCGGTGATTTCCGGTCACACCATCAATGATGAATTCCAGCACCTCGATATTGATGACCAGGAACCCGACATAGACAAAAAGGTGAAGCAGCGCCGGAAACGGCCGCTTAAACATCTTTTTCTGGCCGAAAGCAATAAGAAGGAGATTGCGCCATCTTCTCTCCGGGTAGTCATTGATCCGGGCAGGCTTTCCAAGGCGGATATTGTTGCGGATAAAGGCTATGCGCCGGGCCAGAAAGTAGCCAGCCACCAGCAGAACCAGCACGAAAGCGATCTGTTCAATCATTCAATTCCCAATTTGAAGCACTAACAAGGTATGCGGTGATTTTGCTGTAAACAAGGACCTGCAGCGCCTCGCTGTCATTAATCCTTGTTTTTTTTGCATGAAATGTAAATTTATCTACTTTTGTGCCCCTGCCAACCCGTGGCGGGCTTTTTTGGTGATGTAGCTCAGTTGGTAGAGCAAAGGACTGAAAATCCTTGTGTCGGCGGTTCGATTCCGTCCATCACCACTCCAGGAGACAAGTTATCTTGTCTCTTTTTTTTTTGCCGGCACTGTAACTTAATGTCTACACGCAGAAAGCGGAATCGACACCCAGCCTAAATCGTTTCTTTCACCGCACGCTTACGGCGCGGTTTCTTACCCTTCTTTTGATCTCCCAAGCCTGTCATCAAGCGGTAAAAACTACCCCCAGACGACTCCAGTGACCGCAACATGAGGTTGCGCAAAAACCCTTCAACCGGGAAAATCAGAATTGCAACGGCAAATTGGATGAGAAATTCAACCACCGGGCTATCGTCGTTTACAATGCTTGCACCGATAGCCGTCTGAATAAACTCGATCAACAGAATGATCGTGACCAGCGAGAGGAAGCGACTTACGATCCGGTAGCGGGTGCTCAAGCGGAAGGAGAGCACGACAAGCGAAGCAAATACCATAAACTCCATCGCGTAGAACCACGGCTGCTTCCAATAGGGTGGAATAACTTCAAACGGTATGGGTGACAGTTCGCTCGTGCGACCGAAGATATTGCGTGCCTGAACGCGCAGCTTGTACTCGCCAGGGGGAAGGTAAGGAAAGCTGATTTTGTTATTGAGACTCGACCAGTCCGACCAATGCTGATGCATCCCCTCCAGGAAATAGCGGAACTCTATACCTTTTGGATTAATAAAATCCGGTTGGACCACCTCGAAGGTGACCGCGCTGCTCGATTGATCAATAGCTATTTCGCGAAAGTCGGTAATAGTGGCGCTGCTACTGTAAACCGATTTCAAGAAAATGGGAAATCGCGACTGTGCCGCCGGAACTCCGCTACCGCCGAATTTGAGAAGGTCATTCCCTCCGCTGATAATCCACAAGTCGGCCGGGTCTTCATCGGTCGTAATGTACCGAAGATTGGGAAAGAGGTTAAGAAACTGGAGCCGCTCGAAGGGCCCGCCGGACCCTCCGATCTTGTTCCACCGGTGATCGTCGCGATACAAGACCTGACCATTGACAGCGAAGTATTGGTACGGCTTGGGTAGTGAGTCGATACGGGTCAGCGTCTTGCCGTCAGTCGACAACGCAAAAAAGCCATTACTGTTGACGAGAATCACGCGGTCGTTTGCATAGAGCCCCACGGTTCTTTCAAAGTTGGCATTGGGCATATCGAACCGTTGAAGGCGAGTCACCTCTTCATTCGCAAGTTCGATGCGGTGAACCTGGTCGAGTCCGCACAGCCACCATTCGTTCATCGGGCCTTCGAACATATAATCTATCTGATCTCCCAGGCTCTTCAGGAGCTGCACCTGTTGCCACCCCTTTTCATAGTGTAACATCGACACTTCATCACGGTAGGTGGCCACGAGCATTATTGCCTGGTCGGCCGAAGCCTGAATATGCCGCACGGGTCCGTACATGATGGGGGAAGCGGTCATGTCCTCGACCTCGAACACTCCCTCCAATCCGGCCGCAACAAGTCGCCCGTTGGCATTGACGAGGTGGGTAACTTTGGCATTTATTCCTTCCACCTTTCTGAACACATCTTCCGACGAACGCAGCACGCGGTCAATCCGCATCTCCCGTTTCATCCTCGTCCCGCGGCTCTCCGATTCCCCGGGCTCTTCTCCCTCATTGTTTCGCTTTCGCCGAAGGAACCCAAGCACACCCCGCCGTGATGACGCATCCTCGGGTTGGGCGACCGGTTCGGGTGCATTGGTTGGCGTGTCGATGAAAGAAATTATTTCGTCATAGACCTCGTGTTTACCCAGTTTATAAAGGCCCAGCGAAGTTCCGACGTAGACATCATTTCCCAGTGAATAAGCGCACAACAAGTTACCCTCCAGGCCTGCATAGTAGCTAAACGAACGGAAGGGCAAGCCCGGGGCGACTTGAGTAAAGCCGTAGTCGTGGGCGATCCAGACGTTCTGGTTGGCGTCTGTCATCAGGTCGAACACCTCGTTATCGGGGAGCCCGGTAGAATAGTCAATGATCTGATCGCGCTCTCCCGTTGCAGGATTAATGAGCATAACCCCTCCACGTAATGTGCCCAACGCGAACAGGTTGTCGTTGATCCACGATCCGGCAACCACAATATTGGCATCAGCGTATGGCTGGTCCTTAATCGGAAGCTCCTCCGCCTTCAGGTTTGCCCCGATCTTGTACAACCGGTTATCATCCGTTCCAAGGATATACACACCTTCTCTTTCGTCCTGAAACAATACATGACCCGTGAAATTGAGATCCGCGAACACCAGCTTGTTCTCGTTTACTTTGAATGTCGCATTGCGTTCCGTCTGAACATAAACAACCCCGAACAATTCAAACATTCCGGTAAACCCATTCTGAGCGTTAGCCGCCACGACCAAGGAGGGCGATGCCTTACCGCCGCGGTAAAGGAAAATTTTATTCTCCGACAGGAAGTAAGTTTGGCCGCCCGTGCTCAGGGTTTGAAACACATTGGTAACGGTCGAATCCGAGAGAACGTGCAGTTGTTTTCGACCGTTCGCTGCGGTAAGGATTTTGCCGAAGCCCCTTGCACCCGCCCAGAAAACTTCACCTGCCTCGTTGCGACTCAACCCGTATACGGCACCCTCAGCGGGGATGAGGTCCCAGCCGTGGCCGTCGAACTCCAGCACTCCTGCCTTAACGGCAAAGTACATGATGCCGTAATGATCCTGCACCATGTCGAAGCACACGTTGTAAAAGCTCTCTTCTGAAGGCGCATGATGGGAAAGGAAGTAGCTGCCCTGCTGCGCAACCGCAGGCCAGGCACAGGAGAGGAGGATGCTGATGAGGAACCGTTTCATGCGGAAAATAAAGGTAACGCTTTTGTTCAGAAAAAAAGCGCTCTGTTCATGCGATGCTCTCAGCTGATCCGGCTCCAGTTGACGGCACTCTTGCGCATCGACGCAATCTGTGTCTTCACCATTGCATGTTCCGGCGCACTCAACTCGGGGTCTGCTTCAAGTATTTCAATGGCGCGATCACGTGCGCGCTGAAGCAGTGGCCCGTCTTTGCCCAGATCGGCTATCAAGAGATCAAGCACGCCGCTTTGCTGCGTACCCATCAAATCACCGGGGCCCCTAAGTTTTAAGTCCGTTTCAGCGATCTCAAATCCATTGTTCGTTCGTACCATGGTGTCGATCCGAATTCGGGAGTCGCGACTGATTTTGTAGTCGGTCATCAGAATACAGTACGACTGCTCGGCGCCACGACCTACCCGTCCGCGCAGCTGGTGCAACTGAGAAAGACCAAAGCGCTCCGCGTTTTCTATCACCATTACTGATGCGTTAGGCACATCAACCCCGACTTCAATGACCGTCGTGGCCACCATGATTTTGGTCTCGCCTCTCGCAAAACGATCCATTTCATAGTCTTTGTCTTCAGGGCGCATCTTGCCATGGAGAATACTCAACGCGACATCGGGGAAGGCCCGCGACGCGCTTTCATACCCGTCCATCAAATCCTTGAGATCCATTTTTTCCGACTCTTCGATCAACGGGTAGACCATGTACACCTGGCGTCCCTGAGCAATCTGGTCGCGGATGAACTGATTGACCTCGAGTCGGTGCGAATCGTATTTATGAATTGTCTTGATAGGCTTGCGTCCTGCCGGGAGCTCGTCAATAACGGAAACATCGAGGTCTCCGTAAAGGGTCATCGCAAGCGTCCGGGGGATTGGTGTGGCGGTCATAACCAGTACATGAGGATACAGGTCGTCATTCTTCTGCCACAACTTGGAACGCTGTGACACGCCGAACCGGTGTTGCTCATCGATAACCGCAAGACCAAGGCGCTTGAACTGAACCTCCTCTTCCAGCAGCGCATGCGTTCCGATCAGAATCTTGAGGTTTCCGCTCCGCAATCCTTCATGAAGTTCCTGACGTTCCTTCTTGCGTGTTGAGCCTGTTAACAACCCAATGGTTATGCGCATCTTATCCGCATAGCGCTTCAGGTTTTGGTAGTGTTGTTGCGCTAGTATTTCCGTAGGCGCCATAAGCGCACATTGTGCCTCGCTACCTACTACCAGCAACATGCAAATGAAGGCAACGATCGTCTTGCCACTTCCCACGTCTCCCTGTAAGAGCCTGTTCATCTGCTGTCCCGAGCGCATGTCGGCGTAAATTTCCCGGATAACTCTCTTTTGTGCTTCTGTCAACGGAAAGGGTAGGTGTTGCTGATAGAACTCGGTAACGAGTGCCGCATCGTTAAAGAGAATTCCGCGGTATTTGTGGCGCCTAACCAGTTTCATCCGGATAAGGCGAAGCTGTACGTAGAAAAGTTCTTCAAACTTCAGCCGATGTTGCGCCCGCCGCAGGACCTCGTGACTGGAAGGGAAATGTATTCCGATTATGGCCTCCTTTTTTGGAATGAGGGCCTCACTTTCCAGAAGGGAGGCAGGCAAAGTTTCACGGATTTTGTCAACAGCGAGCACAAGGAGTTGCTGGATGAGGCGTGATAACACCTTATTGTCAACACGGCGCGAACGCAGGCGCTCGGTCATCGGGTAAACGGGCTGCAAGACCCCCGCCTTCTCCGATGCCGCGGTAACAACATCAATTTCCGGATGAGCGATGCTGAAATGGCGTCCAAAGCGTGCTGGTTTCCCAAAGACGATGTACTCCACGCCAGGCTTGATTCTCTCGGTGACCCAGTTGATTCCCTGAAACCAGACCAGTTCGATCTGGCCCGTTTCATCCTGAAAATGGCAAACCAGTCGCTTTTTCGGCCCAGCACCCACGATTTCCTTTCGCACGACGTGCCCGCGCAGTTGAACACCAGGCATTTCCTCGTCTATTTCCTGGATGGTATAAAATCGCGTCCGATCCTCGTATCGGAAAGGATAGTGCTGAATCAGGTCACCATAGGTGAAAACGTTCAGCTCTTTGTTGAGTAAAGCTGCGCGTTGCGGACCTACGCCCTTCAAGTATTCAATCGGTGTATCAAAGAATCCCGGCATAGCTACTCGGCGGGCAATATTCAAAATTTCATTACTTCCGCATACAAAAACATGAAAATGTACTATTTTTGGTGCCCTGTCTGGTTACTATTGCTCCGGAGAAGTGGATACAGGTGTCAAGGATTATGAAGGTCGATTGCAAAGTCTATAAAGGGATTGAGTACGTGCAGCTGAGTGATCTGCCCGACGACCAGCGCCAAGCTCTCGTGCAAGCGCTAAACCCCGATCTCTACATCAAGATTCTCATTGACGGCAAAATCGTCAGCGGATGCCTCCAGTACAAGCATTACCTGTCCTGGTACCTGGAATACACCAAACTCCTCACCGGAAAATCCGAGCCTTCACCCGTGTCGAGCGTTGACCGGCCAACCAAATTGACCCTAAACAAGGCTTAATCCCAGATTCCTTCGTCAGGAAGCACTTCCAGCACATTGCCCTCGGGGTCGTGAAAGTAGAACGACTTCCTTCCACTCTTCCACTCGATTTCGTCAATGATGGGTATGCCTTTGTCGAGAATTTCTTCTCTGGCTTCATCATAGCGATCGGCAGAAGTCTCGAACGCGAAATGCTGTTTGCCTCCCCCGTAATGCGCAGGGGGTGACTGCTTTCTTCGCGAATCTTCAGGATTGAAAAGAAGGAGAACCGATTGACCTACTCTCAGAAAGAGGTGTCTCTCCTCCAAATAGTGTATCACAGGAAGGCCCAGCGTTTGGTGATAAAAGTCGAGCGCCCGACCAAGATCTTTAATATACAGGCAAGTTTCTTTAATCCTGACGAATTCCATTACATACAGTATTGCGGACCTGAACATACTCTTCCCAAATCTCTTTTAGAATGTCGCCGGCGGGCTGTATCGCCCTGATCGCCGCCGAAACCTGGCCTATCTCCAGCTCTCCTTCGTCGAGATCACCTTCAAAAATTCCCCGGCGAGCCCGACGGCTGCCCAGCAATTCTCGTAACTCCTCCACGCTCGCACCTCGCGCCTCAGCCGCCGAAACCCTGTCAAAGAACGAATTCTTTATAAGTCTTACCGGTGTTAACTTTTTAAGCGTTAGTACCGTATCCCCTTCGTTCGCTTGAGTTACACGCATTTTGAAGTTAATATGGGCAGAAGACTCAGCACTCACGGCAAAACGGCTCCCGATCTGCACCCCTTCAGCGCCCAGTACCTCGGCAGCGAGAACCGCCCGGCCCGTGGCAATACCTCCCGCCGCGATCACGGGAATCGAAACAGCAGTAGCGGCTAGCGGAACAAGCACCAGCGTAGTCGTTTCCTCCCTACCGTTGTGGCCTCCTGCCTCAAATCCTTCGGCTACCACCGCATCCACGCCCGCCGCTTCAGCCTTTAAGGCAAACTTTACACTTGATACCACGTGAACTACCTTTATCCCGTGTTCTTTCAACACGGGAGTCCATGTTGCCGGGTTGCCCGCCGACGTGAAGACTATGGGGACACCTTCTTCCATAATCACGCGCATTAGTTTATCGATCTCCGGATAAAGCAGCGGAACGTTAACGCCGAAAGGCTTTTCCGTCGCAGCACGACAGGAACGAATATGATGCCGCAACACTTCCGGGTACATCGACCCGGCCCCTAAAAGCCCCAAGCCGCCGGCTTCACTAACGGCCGACGCCAGACGCCATCCGCTGCACCAGACCATCCCCGCCTGGACGATCGGAAACCTTACACCTAATAACCTGGCTACACGGTTGTTTTCAAGAGACATAAACCTTTCGTTTGTGGAAGCATAAACTTAAGAAAAGACCGACGGATCCGGCACTTCGAAATCCCGTTGTGAAGTTGTCCACAAAGAATTGATTGAGAAAAGCAGCTATAATATTCTGGTTATCACCGTGTTAAGCCGACCCCGCATGGTTGTGTGGATAACTTTTGCATTTTGTGGATATCTTTTTCGAAAAGATATTGGAAAAATAAGCTTGCTCTGATATGGGCTGAAGCCGTGTAAAAACGGAGCCAAACAGGCAGCGAAACAAACATGAATACTGATCGTTTTACCAGTTATGTCGAAAACATTTTTCTGTATCGGGATGCTGCTCAGTTCACTTACCTTGTATGGTCAGCGAGCACCAGTAGTTGACCTTTTGACGCTGGAGGAGCACCTGAATCAGAAAGATGCCGAGGTACATATCGTCAACTTCTGGGCTACATGGTGCGGTCCGTGTGTCAAAGAATTGCCGTACTTTGATGCGATTACCAATCGCCGCGACCGGCGGGTCCAGGTCACGTTGGTTTCTATGGATCTTGACTTGAACCCCGACCCGGAGCGAGTGCGCAGATTTGTCGAGGCACGCGGAATCCAGTCACGGGTACTTCTTCTTGATGAAGCCGATCCCGACGCTTGGATACTGCGAATCGACTCAACCTGGTCGGGTGCGCTACCGGCCACGTTGATTTTGAATCACAAGACGGGACAGAGGACCTTCATTGAACGAGCTCTTCAGGAGGGCGAGCTCGAGCAATATCTGCCTTCCATCCCTTAACTGTACTTGACATGAAACGTTTCTTACTCATTCTTACCACTGGCCTTATAGTCATGGCCTGGCGACCCAACACTGGCTATGCGCCGGGAGATCAGGTCGCGGATTTCACTCTTCGCAACGTAGATGGCAACATGGTCAGCTTGTCGGATTACAGCGACCAGAAAGGAGTTATTGTCATCTTTGATTGCAACACGTGTCCCTATTCCAAAGCGTACAACGAACGCATCATCGACCTTCACAAAAAGCTTTCACCGAAAGGCTTCCCGGTGATCGCCATAAACGCTAACGCAGGACCTGGCGATTCATTTGATGACAACGTGGCTCGTGCAAAGAGTAAGCAGTACGAATTCGTCTACCTGCAAGACGAAACACAGGAGGTCGCAAAGCGGTTTGGTGCCACCAACACGCCTCACGTTTTTGTTCTTCACAAGACGCCGAATTCTTTTGAGGTGGCTTACATAGGAGCCATCGACAACAATTCGCGCAACGCCGCCGACGCCGACAAGAAGTATGTAGAAGATGCGGTTAACGCATTGCTTGCCGGAGAGCCCGTTCCCGTGACGAAAACACGGGCGATAGGCTGTGGTATCAAATGGAAAGATCGGTAACAGCAGACTGACTCCGCACATTTCTGTGTTCCTGCGCTGAGCGGGCGATAATGGCATGTTCAAACAAATCTGTTGCCTCGTTGAACGGAACTTTGCTATTATTACCGATTCTAAATCCCAACGCCTGTGAAAAATCTACCCATTATCCCACGTCAAATGCTCGTCGTTGTCCTCGTTATACTTGGGGCCTGTCAGGCGAGCAAAGAAAGTAATTCCGCACAAGACGACCCTTTGGCATCGTTGTATTCGCCTGATTACAAGCCATTCTATCATGGTGTTGCCTCAGGTGACCCCCTTGATGATCGGGTTATCATATGGACACGCGTCACCCCTGAGACGACTGACGCGCCGGTGGAAGTGAAGTGGGCGATTGCCGAGAACGACCAGTTCGAGCCTGTTATAAAATCCGGCACTGTAAAAACGGGTGCCGAGCGGGATTTTACGGTCAAAGTTGATGTCGACGGACTGACTCCGGGACGCCAGTACTATTACGTATTCCATGCGTTGGGAGCAACTTCTCCGGTGGGTCGTACCAAGACCCTTCCACGTGAATCAGTGGACAGCCTCAAATTCGCTGTCGTTAGCTGTAGCAATTGGCAACATGGCTATTTCAACGCCTACGATCGCATAGCCGAGAAGGAGCTTGACGCCGTTCTTCACCTCGGAGATTATATCTATGAATACGGTATCGGCAACGCGCGTAATGTTGACCGCCGCCACTTGCCCGAACATGAAATCATCACCTTGTCGGATTACCGGATGCGCTATGCGCAGTACCACCTCGACCCGGCGTTGCGAAACATGCGTATGCGGCACCCCTTGATTACGATTTGGGACGACCACGAAGTAGCCAACAACTCGTACACCGAAGGTGCTCAGAACCACCAGGAAGATGAGGGCGATTACGAAGAGCGGAAACGCGCAGCAAGGCAAGCCTACTACGAATGGATTCCTATTCGCGAGAACGAAAAGCACTACCGCTCTTTTAGCTTCGGTCCGCTCGCCGATGTTATCATGCTTGACGAAAGACTCGAGGGTAAGACCGAACCCGCCAAAGGGGTAACCGATCCCCGTTACGCCGATGAAGACCGTGAAATGCTTGGCCGCGAGCAGCTGGGATGGTTTGAGCAGGAATTGCGTGGCAGCTCGGCGAAGTGGAAGGTGATAGGCA